>NZ_CP096513.1:0-960683 GCF_056530405.1 Rhizobium sp. PK7-22 | reverse complement strand
GAGTCGCGCCGCGGGCACACACGAGCAGTGGTGCTCCGCCTGGAGTGGCAACAACTGGACGCAGAAGCTCCTCCCTGCTCCACCACTTCGGCTAAGTCCTTGATAGAATGTGGAATTCGTTCGACCAGACGATCTTGGGCCTGGTCGTGAGGATCCATATGTTGTTGACTTCAAGAAGCCGTGTTTGACGAATGGTCGGAATCAGGTAACCCTCCCTCGACGGAATATCACTGACGATCACGCAAAAACCGTCGAGGCGAAATGAGAGCGAAGCAGCGGCATAGTCAACCTGTAGAATCGTCGGCGGAAAAAATCCGTCGGCAATCGCAGTTGTTGTCTGCACAGCTGCAGTCGATCCGCGAGCGGCTCTATGAACCTGCGGCTGCCAAGACTCTGAAAACATTCACCTCACGGGAAGTGGCAGCCTTGCTGGGCATTGCGGAGTCGACCTTGCGGCAGATGTCGTTGGACGGAGAAAGCGCCATACCGGACCGACGCGACAACGGCCGACGCATGTATACCCTCTCCCAGGTGAACCAAATTCGAGAGCACCTGGCGCGCAAGCGTCCGGCCGAGGCAATGCAATTTTTTCCGCGACGGCAGAGCGGGGAAAAGCTGCAGGTCATCGCCGTTGCCAATTTCAAAGGCGGCTCGGCCAAAACCACCACGACGCTGCATCTGGCACACTACCTTGCAGTCCAAGGCCTTCGTGTTCTTGCTATCGATCTTGACCCTCAAGCATCGCTCTCTGCCATGTTCGGCTACCAGCCAGAGTTTGATGTGGATGAAAACGAGACCGTCTACGCAGCCATTCGCTACGATGAGAGCAGGCGCTCCGTTCGAGACGTTATCCGCAAAACCTATTTCGATGGAATCGACCTGATCCCGGCAAACCTGGAGCTCATGGAGTATGAGCACGAAACGCCGCGTGCGATTGCAGAAGGATACGGCCGGGGCGACGAGATTTTCTTCCGCCGGCTTTCCGCCGTCATCCATGACGTCGAGGCAGACTACGACGTTGTCCTGATCGATGCACCACCGCAACTCGGCTACCTGACGCTCGGCGCTCTGTATGCTGCGACAGGGCTCTTGATCACAATCCATCCGGCGATGATCGATGTGGCCAGCATGAACCAGTTCCTGGCCATGATGAGCGATCTCATGGCGGTCATCGACGAGCGCGGAGGCACCCTCAGCCACGACTTCATTCGCTATGTCATTACACGACACAACCCCAACGATGGACCCCAGGTGAACGTGGTGACCCTGCTGCGCTCCTTGTTCCGCGAGGATGTGCTGGCGCCGGCTGTCGTTGAAACGACGGCAATCGCAAGTGCCGGGCTTGAGAAGAAGAGCCTCTACGAGCTGTCGCGGGGAAGCGTCAGGCGCGATACGCTCAGTCGAGCGCTGGAATCCGTCGATTCCGTCAACCGCGAAATTTTCCTTCACATCAAAGACGTGTGGGGCAGGTGATGACAAATCCACAAGAACGCAGCCTGCGCATGAAAAGCCTGTTTGCCGGCGCCGATCCAGACGTGCTGGCAAAACACAATGCTCCTTCTCCCGACGAGCAGGAGAAGCGCCGTATTGGCTCGGCGGCGGTCAAGTCGATGGACCGTGCCTTTGTCTCCATTGAGGAGGAGAACAAGCGTCTCCATGATCAACTGCTAGCAGCGGAATCGATCATCGAGCTGGATCCGGATCGGATCGTGCCGTCATTCGTCAACGACCGGCTGGACATCGAGGGCAATGAGACCTTCCGTGCCTTTGTCGATGGCATCAAGGATGCTGGGCAAAAGCTGCCGATCCTTGTACGGCCGATAGCAGGAAAGCCCGGTCATTATCAGGCCGCCTACGGTCACCGTCGGCTGCGCGCCTGCCAGGTCTTGAACAGGCCTGTCAAGGCGATCGTACGGGAAATGACCGATGAAGAACTGGTCGTTTCGCAAGGGATTGAAAATTCCGAGCGTCTCAACCTCTCCTTCATCGAGCAGGCACTATTCGCCTTGAAGCTCAAGGAGCGGCGATACTCCCGCGAACTGATCTCCGATGCGCTGGGCCGCAAGGAGGGACAAAGGCTCGCCTATATATCGATCCTTACGAACACGGCGGCACTGATCCCCGAGGATCTCATCCGCCTGATTGGACCTGCGCCGTCCGTTGGTCGGCCAAAGTGGGAAAGGCTGGGATCGCTAATCCACAACCGGAGCCTGAGCGGCAGCCAGAAACAAGGGCTCGCCGAGGTAAGGGCGTCATCCGTGTGGTCGGAGGGGACAAGCGACCAACGGTTTGCGCTGGTCATGCAGGCCTTCGATCCGTCGGTCCGGAATACACAGGAGAGTTTTGACGTGGAGGTCGCCGACGGTGTGATCCTGCTTGCCAGGCGAACCGAGACCGCCACGCGTATTTCCATCCCCGACAACCGCCTTCCTGGGCTTTCGGACTGGCTGCTGCAACGGCTGCCCGAACTTGTCGAGGAGTTTCACAAAGAGCAGAAAAGGAATTCTGCGATGACCTAGTCGCCGGAAAATGGAAAAGGGCCCACCGACTGCAATCGGGAGGCCCTTGAACCACTAGCCAACGGAACACGAGCACCGTCAACTTCAGCTGTAACAAACTGATTCTAAGACGGACGAGCGGATGAATCAAGTCTCTGTAACTTGCGGAGACCGATTTTTTGCGCCTCGCGATCCTGTGGCTTCCTGAGATTCACGATTTCGGACTGCGGTCTTCGGATCTGCAGCGGGGAAAGCTATGACTGAAACATCGTCCGTTGCGTCTTTTCGGCGCGTCACCCCTGCCATTGCCGCCAGCGCCCGCCTGGCCATGGCCAATGATGTTCCCGACACCAACAAGTCGGAAATGGCGCTGCTCTTGAAGAAGGCCGCCCCCGTTCTTGGCATCGACGGAACGACCTATCACGTCATGGACATCCTGCTTGGTCTCTCGCGAGCGGAGGACTGGAAGGGCCCCGGCCGGCCGGTCGTGGCAATCTCCAACGCCAAGCTTGCCGAGTACACGATGCGCTCTGAGCGCACTGTGATCCGATGCCTGCGCCGCTTGGTCGAGGCAGGAATTGCGGCCTACCGCGACAGCTCGACAGGACGCCGGTTCATCTATCGCAATGGAGCGGGTGAAGTCGTCGCCGGCTACGGTATCGATTTCACGCCCGCGCGGGTGCGGGTTGATGAGCTGAAGCAGGCGGTTGATCAATACCACAGACGCCTGACTGCGGAACTGGCGGCCAAGCGGGACATTGCGCGTCTGTCGCGGGCGATTGAGGACGTCTGCAGCACCTATCCCGACGAAGCAGCAACAGCAAAGTCGGAGCTCGAAGCGATTGCCGCGAGCGGAGCTTCTCTTTTTGAGCGGGCCGAACGGGTCAGGGATCTGCACCAGCGGACCATCAATCGGCTAGCTCCCGAACATGTGCCGTTTGAAATGTCAGGCGAGGGTGACATCGGCGTCACCTCTAATATTAATACAACCCCCAAACCATCTTCTGAAAGTAAGCAAGAACAACGGACCCGCTCTGACGAGCGGGACACCAACCGGAAGAACGGCCGCTCCGCGGCCGAAACGGCTTTCGAGGAAAAGCCTGGCGAAGCCGAGGGTCGACGGCAAGCTCCAACTGGTGGCCAGGACCGCGATGCGAACGCCATTCAAAATGAGGTTCTTGCATCCGTTTCGGTTGGCTTGATCCAGGCCGCCTGCCCCGAGGCGCAGTCAATGATCGCTCAACAGTTTGATAGCTGGACCGCCCTTGGCCGCGCCGGCGAGATGCTGCGCAGGATGATCGGCCTGTCGGAAGCGGGCTGGGCGGACGGCCAGCAGAAGGTTGGCCTCTATGCAGCTGCCGCGATCCTTGCGACGGTGGTGGAAAAGGCAATCCGTGATCCGGAGCAGATCACCCGGCCCGGCGGCTACTTCCGGGCCATGATCGACCGGGCGATCGATGGCAAGCTGAACCTCGAGCGCAGTCTGTTCGGACTGGCCGACACGCGGTATGGAGCGGCGGAAAAGTAACAGCTGTTACCCTTCCGGGTCTGGGGCGGGATGGCGTTCCCGTTTCCATCGTCACCGCAAGGCAAGCCGGTGACTTGAGACGCTTCCGCCCCTCGACCGCCCGGCGAGCACGAGACCGGGGTATGTGTCGTGTCTCTTGATCGAAAGCGTAGGGCAAGAGTGAGCACCGGCTTCGCAGGAGGCCGGAAGGGATCGAGGCAAACGGCCCGCTCGGCGTGTGGCTTCCCACAAGGCGGCAAGTTCGCTATGTTCTATCTTTGTTCGAGCGGACTGGACCTGCCTGTGATCCTGAAAGTGAGTAACGGATGGCCGCCACATACCTTGATAAACTGAATGATCGTCAGAGGCAGGCGGTCGAACACGGCGTTGGCCTGCCAGGGGGAGCTATCGGTGGACCCCTGCTGATCATTGCCGGTGCAGGCTCCGGCAAGACGAACACACTGGCCCATCGCGTTGCACACCTCATCGTCAACGGCGCCGACCCGCGACGCATCTTGTTGATGACCTTTTCGCGCCGGGCAGCCGCAGAGATGGCACGCCGCGTCCAGAGGATCTGCCGGCAGGTGCTTGGGGACAAAGCCGCGCCGATGGTCGAAGCGCTGACCTGGACCGGGACCTTCCATGGGATCGGGGCGCGGCTGTTGCGGATGTATTGCCAGCAGATCGGCCTTAACGCCGACTTCAGCATCCATGACCGCGAAGATGCCGCAGACCTGATGAACCTGGTGCGGCATGAACTGGGACTGTCGAAGACCGAAAGCCGCTTCCCGACCAAGAATACCTGTCTTGCGATCTACTCGCGTGTCGTCAACTCGCAGGGACTGCTTCTGGAGGTTCTAAAGTCCTCTTATCCCTGGGCGATCAACTGGGAACCTGAATTGAAGGCATTGTTTGCGGGATACGTCGAGGCAAAGCAGGCCCAGAACGTCCTCGATTACGACGATCTCCTGCTGTACTGGGCGCAGATGGTGTCCGACCCGGAATTGGCCGATGATGTCGGCAGCCGTTTCGACCATGTCCTAGTCGACGAGTATCAGGACACCAACCGCCTGCAGGCGTCGATCCTGTTCTCGCTCAAGCCTGGAGGGCGCGGCCTGACTGTCGTGGGCGACGACGCGCAATCGATCTACTCGTTTCGAGCCGCGACGATCCGCAATATCCTAGACTTCCCTCATGAATTTTCGCCGCGCCCCGCCGATGTGGTGACGCTCGACAGGAATTATCGCTCGACCCAGCCGATCCTGGCTGCGGCCAACGGTGTGATTGATCTAGCGCGGGAGCGCTTTACCAAGAACCTGTGGACCGAGCGCGCCTCCGAGCAGCGGCCGCTGCTGGTCAGCGTGAGGGACGAAGCGGACCAGGCCTCCTATGTCGTCGAGCAGGTGCTGGCCAATCGGGAGCTTGGAGTCGCTCTTAAGAACCAGGCGGTTTTGTTCCGCTCTTCCAGCCACAGCGGCAGCCTCGAGGTGGAGCTGACGCGCCGCAATGTCCCCTTCGTTAAGTTCGGCGGACTGAAGTTCCTCGACTCCGCCCACGTCAAGGATCTGCTGGCGGTGCTTCGCTTTGCCCAAAACCCGAGGGACCGCGTGGCCGGTTTCCGCCTGCTGCAGATGCTCCCGGGCGTTGGCCCGCAAACCGCTGGCAGGATCCTCGACACCATGGCCGCGGATCCAGAACCTCTCATGAGCCTTGCGGAAATGCAGCCACCGCCGAGGAGCGGCGAAAGTTGGCCCCACTTGGTGACGCTGCTTGCAACGCTGCGCAAGGCGGAGGCGGGCTGGCCGGGCGAGATCGCCTTGGCGCGTGACTGGTACGAGCCGCACCTGGATAGGATTCACGAAGACGCCGACACCCGCAAGGCCGACTTGCTGCAGCTGGAGCATATCGCCGGCGGCTATTCCAGCCGGGAGCGGTTCCTCACCGAGCTGACGCTTGATCCGCCCGATGCCACGAGCGATCAGGCTGGCGTCCCGCTGCTCGACGAGGACTATCTGATCCTGTCGACCATCCATTCGGCCAAGGGTCAGGAGTGGCGGTCGGTGTTCATGCTCAACTGCGTTGACGGCTGCATTCCTTCCGATCTTGCCACCGGGACGACGGCAGAGATCGAAGAGGAAAGGCGCCTACTCTATGTCGGAATGACGAGAGCACGGGACAGTCTGACGCTTCTCACGCCACAGCGTTTCTTCACCGGGGGGCAAAACAGTCAGGGCGATCGCCACGTCTATGCCTCACGCACCCGCTTCATCCCCGCAACACTCCTGCAGTTCTTCGAGACGGTCGCCTGGCCGCTGGTCAGTGCCAGCGCTGGCGAGCGCAGTGCCCGTCACGTGAGGATTGATGTGGGTGCCCAAATGCGTTCCATGTGGAAGTGACAGTGGTTGAGCGGGAGGAGGCCTTGGAGCGGGTCCGCAAGATCATCCATGTCGACATGGATGCCTTTTACGCCTCTGTTGAGCAGCGCGACAATCCTGACCTGCGCGGTAGGCCGGTGGCAGTCGGCGGTGGTGAGGCGCGCGGCGTCGTTGCTGCAGCCAGCTATGAGGCGAGACGTTTCGGGGTCCATTCTGCCATGGCATCGGTAACAGCAAAACGCCGATGCCCCGAGCTCATTTTCGTCAAGCCGCGCTTTGATGTCTACAAGGCGATCTCGCAGCAGATCCGGCAGATCTTCGCCGAATACACGCCTCTTATCGAGCCCCTGTCTCTCGACGAGGCCTATCTTGACGTCAGCGAGAACCTCAAAGGCATGGACGTTGCGACGGAAATCGCCGACGAGATACGCAGCAAGATCAGATCCGCAACCGGGCTGACGGCTTCAGCCGGGGTCTCATACAATAAGTTCCTTGCAAAGATCGCAAGCGACCAGCGTAAGCCGGACGGCTTGTTCGTCATTCCGCCTAGACACGGCCCGGCCTTCGTCGAGGCGCTGCCGGTAAAGGCGTTCCATGGTGTGGGGCCCGCGACGGCGCAGAAAATGCTTCGCCTGGGAATTGAAACCGGCGCTGACCTGAAGGCGAAGCCGCTTGCACTCCTGAAGCAGCATTTTGGCAAGGCCGGACCATACTTCTACGGCATCGCCAGGGGCATCGACATGCGGCCGGTAAAGCCCGACCGTATCCGCAAGTCTGTTGGGGCGGAGGATACGTTTTCGAGCGATATCGACCAGCTCTCGCAGGCGCTGGAAAATCTAGCGCCGCTGGTCGACAAGGTCTGGAGCTATTGCCGGAGCAATGGATTGAGCGGGCGCACAGTGACGGTTAAGATCAAATACGCCGATTTCCGCCAGGTCACCCGAAGCCGCTCGATGCCCTTGCCAATCGCTTCGGCCGACGAGCTGGCGGGGATCTGCCAGGTGATACTGGGGCAGGAATTTCCGGCGTCGAAAGGCGTGCGCTTGCTTGGCGTCAGCCTCTCGTCTTTGATGACTGCGTGCGCGACGCATGATGCTCAGTTCCGGCTGGATCTGTAGACCCACTGTGGTTGATCAGACAAGGCCGGCGGGGACGACCGTTGGCGGTCGCAAAGGGTAAGAGCATATCGCCTCGGCAACCATCACCAGATGTTCGCCGACAATGGCTGTTCCAAGCGGCCCCCTCCCCGCCGCGGAGTGGGCCGGCCGTCACCTTCACCCCATGCATCATCAGGCGACGGAGGCGTCCGGGGAGTAAGACCGTCTTTCCTACCGGCATGGATCCGGCCTCGGTGCCCGTCGCGGTTTCGTCGAAGACGGCGGGCTCTCGTTCATGCTCGGCGACTGCTTTCGTTTCCTCGCACCCCTCAGATCATTGGCCTGTCCTTCGGACGTGAGGGGATCGACCACCTTCTCCACGTCGTGGAGGGAGGAAAGGGCTAACGATTGTGCCATGCGACCTCTCGAGACGGGATGCAGCAACTCCCCCTGCCCCAGCTCCCCCTGCCCCAGCAGATGCTCCGCACCCGTTCGTCCAGCATGGTCCTGCTGTCGATCTTCGATGTGCCCTGCTAGGAAATGCGGGTGGAATCCGCCTGATCACACCCGCGGATCGTGGTTGCGTGGCCATGATCAGAAGATCAGCAGTTCCCATGCGAGAGGATCTGGTATGGCACCTGGTGGCACACACGGGGTGCAAACCCATCCTGCTGCACAGGTTTCCCCGCGGGGATGGGGCATTTCGTTCGTGACGGTGATCGGCGTTGATCGGCTGCGGCGTGGTCGCGATGCGCTGTGCAGGCGTGGGACCTCCATCGCGCGTTCCAGACGCTTTTGAAGCGGAATACGACGCGTGCTAGATGCCGCGCGATCTGGCGCTTGGCCCTGTGGCAAGTTCCCGTCCGGCTTGCCGCCGCTGACTCCGGGACTGTAACTGTCAGTTCCAGCGTCGCTAGACAGGCAGGACTGCGATTAGGGAGCGGTGTGAAGTCGGATGGCAGATCTGCGCGTTAATAAATGATAAACCTTATCCAGATGCTGCCAAGGAGTGAGGGCTGGCGTGCACTGGCACCAGGGAGGGTCCTGCGCTGGGCCTGGTCAGCCGTACAGACAGTGAAATCGGGCCTTTGGAGTGTCCTGCGGCTGAAGTTCCCTGCCCCTGCCCTCCTGTGCAATTGCGCGCGCCGTCGCGCTGCAGAGGCGAAGAGCTCTAGATCGATTATCAATGGCTGGCGCAGACGGATTGCTTTCAGGCGTGGGGCCGACGTCCATTCAACGGCCGCGCCGGCCTGGCAACAGCACCCCGCTGTCGCCGTCAGCCATCATCGGTTGGATGACGTGCGGCTAGGTGCGGCCTGGCTGTACTCCTGATAAAGCGCCTCAAGTCTTGCCTCGACAAACGCCCCGAAATTTCCGGCGGCCATCTTGTTGAATGCCAGATTGAGTTTGTCCTCGGTCTCGGTGATGCGCACGGCCTTGGCCCCATCCGGCGTTTGCCAGATTTGCGCCCGCGGCTTTGACTTCATGTGCCGGATAAGGTCGTAGACCGCCTGGAAGCGGTCGTCAGAGGCGAGATCTGCAAAGAAAGAGGTTGCGACTGTGTCCAGCGCCTTGGCTTTTTTGGCGGGATCCTGGAGAAGTTCGGCAAGTTCCGCCCAGCGGGTCCGGCCATAGCTGGGCGCGGCGCCGATGAACTCGATCAGCGGCGCGGGCAAGCTTTCCACAAGCGAGATCATCCGCGACAGCGCCGCCTTGTCAACGCCGATGGCTGACATGATGATCTCGCGGCCGAACCCCCGCTGCTCGAGGCGAAACGCGAAATAGGATCGCTCGATGAAGGAAAGATCGGTGCGCGCGTTGTTTTCCTGGCCCTGGCTGACCACCAGCTGCTCGTCGCTGAGATCGCGGACAACCGCCCTCACCTTCCGGTCCAGCAGGCGCACGGCAGCCAGGCGCCTGTGGCCATAGGCCACCTGGTAGCGGCCCGGCTGATCTGGATGTGGGCGCACGAGGATCGGCACCTGCTGGCCGTTGTCGCGGATCTGCTCGGCCAGTACGGAAAGGTCAGCCGGTACGATTGACAGCCGGTCGACGACGAAGGAGCTGTCAATCAGCTCCGGGTCGAGCTCGACGATAGCCTGTCCAAGCGCCAGCTGCCGTTCAAGTTCGTCGGCGCGATTGGCTTTCTCCGACATTCCGCCCAGCGAGCTCGACAGAGCGCCGACAGGACCTGCCCGCTTCAACGGCCGCTCGAGCGAGGCCAGAGGCCTCAAAGGCGGCAGCGCATGCTCCGTTGCCTCCTGCTTTGCCGCCGGCTCGACGTCCACTCCGAAAACATTCTTGCGTGCCATGTCTTACTTGCGCCCCCAGGTTTGCTTGATGAGGTCTTCGATCTCTCCGTTGACCGCCGTTAGCGATTCCAGCGCGCGGTCGTAGGTGCCACGGGTGAATTGGCTTCTGTCGACTTCATACATGGTCTGCTTGGTCAGCCCCGCATCCGAGATCGCCGTCGACTTCAGCATCGTGTTGTCGAGAACGCGGTTGCCGAAGATGGAGCGCATGAAGCCAGCCATCTGCGACTGCGGGCCGTCGTTGGGTTCAAACCGGGTGATCAGGTAGCGCATCCAGTCATAGTCCATGGTGCCGCCGGCCTGTTCCACGACATCGAGAAGATCGCCGGTCATATGCAAGAACTGGCTCATGGACATCACATCGAGCATCTGCGGATGGACCGTGATCAGCACGGCGGTGGCGGCGCAGAGTGCTGAAAGGGTCAGAAAGCCAAGCTGTGGCGGGCAATCGATGACGACGATATCATAGGCACTTTCGATGTCCTCAAGGCAAAGACCGATGCGGGCAAAGAACATCGAATTGTTGTCTGTGCGCTTCGACAGGGCCTTCGGCGTCTCGTGCTCGAACTCCATGAGCTCCAGATTGCCCGGGATGATGTGGAGATTGGGGGTATAGGTGGCGCGCACGACTTCGGTGATGTCGCGGCGGTCGCCGTCGTAGCGGATCGCGCCGTAGATGGTTTCGTTTTCGCCGACATCCAGTTCCGGCTGATGGCCGAACAGAGCCGAGAGAGAGGCCTGCGGGTCGAGATCGATCGCCAGGACGCGGTAGCCGCGCAATGCCAGATACTGAGCGAGATGAGCTGACGTCGTCGTCTTGCCCGAGCCGCCCTTGAAGTTCATCACCGACACGACCTGAAGCTTTTCTCCCTCCCGCCGGTGACGGATATATTTGCGCGGCCCCTTCCCTCCCTCATCGAGGTGCTGTCGCAGAGCTTCGATGTCCTGGGCGGAATAAAGACGCCGGCCGTTGGCCTGCGGTTCCGGACCGATCCCGTCGGCGACGATCTGCCTGAGGTAGCCCTGGTGGATGCCGATGAAATCTGCCGCCTCGGCAGGCGTGAATTGCCGGATCCCCTTCTGGGCGGTCGGAGGGTAGGTGCGCAGTTGATGAGCCTGTAGCTGTCGGGACAATTCAGCTGCATCCGCAGATATCATCGAGCGAAGCGACTGGTACTCGGCTTTCGGTGCCACTGTCATGGTGTCCTCTTGGGGATCTGCGCATTTTCAAGCTGGGGGATGCGATATGCGCTGATTCAATAGACCTGATTTACGTGATTCGTGCAAAGGAATTTGTCGTCAATCGGGGCTCCAGCGGCTGCAGTTGTACATGTACAACGCCTTTCCAAAGCCCTTGCCAATCCTCCTTGACGGTCGTTCATGCGTCTGGGTCTGCCCCTTGGCGATGCGGAGGGCGGACAGGTTGCGCAGGCCTGAGAGCAAGCAGTTGTACATGTACAACTTCGAAGCGGGCACCAGTTGTACATGTACAACCCCTGCCTCTGGAATGGCGACCGCTGCCACGGGATGCGGCGTGGTTCTCGCTGATTGCCATTTGAGGCGCATGGCGAAATCGTTGTCGCCGCGGCGTGTGGCCTGCCGTCGGCGTTACCAGTTAAGATGCTGAGCTACGGGTGTTGCCGTAAGCGACGCAGGCACGTGTCTCAGGCGCGTCAACCCAATCCCGCTGCGGCTGCATCAGCTCTCGGGGCGAACGCAAGGGCCGCGGCGGACCGAAGGGCGTCTGGAGGGCGAAAACTGGGTAGCGACAGAGGGAGGTTGTGCGAGCGTCAGTCCTCTAGTAACCCGTCGTAGACCTCCAGGAGCGCGTCTACCACGGCTTGCCCCAACGCATTTCCTGCCTCTGCAATTCTGCTGTCGTCCATGTCGCGTGCCGCCAGTGCCAAGTCGCCACCCTGCTCAACCACGATGGCGCGGGAGCGTTCGATGGCCCATTGGATGAAATCCGTTCGGTTTCCGATTGGCGTGGTTTCCATGGGGTCCGCCTTAGCCTTTCGTCAAGGAGTTCTGGTCTAGGGTAACTCAGCGCGATCTGGTTGTGCGTGCGCGCGTTTCTATGCCTCTGGCGACATCTGCGGTCAAGCGGCCCGGCAATCGAGCGTCTCTTATCGGCGGTGCCCAAGCAGCGATTGCCTTTCGGCCTCGCGCGTTCATCCGCCTGCCTCTCTCTTCCCCGCTTTCGTCACGGGCTCCCGATAGGTTTCGCAAGGCTAGATATTGACTTCTTGCCGGTGTTGGGGGGGGGGGGGGCTCGTTGCCCGTTGTTTTGCCAATGTGTCCATTGGACCAATTGCGTGCCGGAGGATCCCGCGTTCCCGCTGACCAATCTTTACCGCCACTTGGCCCGATATCGGTTTGGCGTCTTTCAGCTGTACTTGTCTGCGGCACGGACCGTGCGTGGTACGGCTGCTTGCCAAACCCATGCCGCCTGCGGATATGGCCGCTCGCCTCATCCTCCCAGGTGGCCCGTGTCCTGAAGCGCCAGGAGGCCTGCGGAGCTGTGCCTTGCCAGTCGCATCCCCGCGCGAAACCAGGAGATGGAGAGTTTCGTTGTAGCGGTGACAAAGGAGGGTGCAATCTTCGAAAGGTCGCAGCGGCTTGGTGTATCTGCCGGGATTGCACGTGGTCTCGCAGGCTCGGAGGCGATCGCTATGGGGCAGGCGTTGGTCACGCGGTTTGTCCTGGACGTCAGAAATATCCCGCCGCCTTTGGCTGGACAGGGCGCCGGTGGTGGTGCGCCCCACGCCGCAGCGACAGGAATTTAGCGGTAGGCCAGGGGAGGGGACCGCTTGATCGCCTCAACGAGGTGCACTTCAGGCGCGGCGGCAGGGCCCGGCCGCTGGTCTGTTCGCCGAACGCTCATGGTGGCGACATCATCCTGGGAGAATGCTGCGAGCTCATCATGCCAACTAGACGTGCGAGCATCAGGTTGTCGGCCACTCTGGCGCGGGGTCAGGCGGGCGGCGACCTTTATCGCGTCCGATCACGGCAGGCGGGACCGTCAACAGTCGGTAGCGAAGTCAACTCCTGTCACGCGAGGCGAAAGCACCTGATGATCGACGATGACAGCGTCACACACCTCCATGTGTGCCGGTCTGAGCATACTTCCACGTCTGTCATTGCCGCGAGTGGGATCCCGCAGGCGCGGTAGCCCCTCGGCTGAGGAGCAGACATGTTGCGAGCCATCCGGGGTGGACGCGCCTTGATCGGATTGGGGGTTTTGTCCGAGGTGAGTTGTCAGGACGGAACTCTTGCGCGTCCTCGCTTCAAAGGTCAGCGGCAGGAACGGAACCTCGAAGTTGGTCGCCATGCGTGGCTTCTCAGCGGGGGATCAGTCCAAAACGCATTGCCTCGTCCAGGAGAGCCCGGACCAACGAGGGCTGCCATCTCGTGGCCCCTCGCGCAGGCTGTTCGCCCATCTGCTCCAGTTGGGTGCAGATCTCGCGAAGCGAGAGATGTGGGTCGGCGACGGTGATCGCCGCGACCAGTGTCATCAAATGGTCGCCAGGCTCGCGACGTGGCGACCGGACCAGAAGCTCCTCTTCGACGCGCTTTTCACGCACCATACGATGAACGGCCCGGCGAAGACGCTCAACGGTCCAGGCCTGGCCGCGGCGATTGAGCACCCGCACGACGTTCTCCCAACTGTGGCGCGGCCGCAGTTGCTGCACCAGTGGCAGCCATGTCGCCTCGGATGCGATGAGCTTGTCGATATAGAGTTTCTCACGAGCCATTGAGACTGCTTGGATAGCCTCCGGCCGACGTTCCCGCAGGCCGGGATTACCTGGCAGCTTGCCGCGCGTCTTTGCCGCCTTGATGCCGGCTTTGGTGCGCTCAGTGGTCAAGGCTTGTTCAAGCTGTGCGACCGCATCAAGAACCTGAAGGGCAAACAGGCCTTGTGGCGCAGAGGTGTCGATCGGGTCGCGGATGGACTTGAAGTGAACACCGCGTTTTTGAAGATCCTCGATGACGGTCAGGAGATGACGAACGGAACGGGCGAGACGATCAAGGCGGACAACGACGAGGACGTCGCCGGCAACAAGCTCGCCGAGCAGGCGGTTCAGGGCGGGATAGACGCGAGAGGCTGCGGAACCATGTTCTTCGAATACCCTGTCGCAGCCGGCGGCACGCAACTCCTCCATCTGCCCATCCACTCCATCGTTCAACGAGGCGCGGGCATAGCCGATGAGCCGTTGATGTCCTGGCGACAGACTGGCGGTCGGTTTCTCCCCCATAGCGTTATGACTGTCTCCCCAACGTACTTGGGAAAGAATGCATGGGAAACAGGGGAGTTGCAAGCGTGGTTTAGGACGGAGATAGGGACTCGCCAGACTCGAAACGGCATTAGGGATGAGCAATGGGGCGTCACTGCCGCCAAACGCGCGCCAGTGGCCAGCGAGGGGAATTCGGGTCTAATGCTGATGACTCGACTGCGGACCACCGGCGGGTAGGGGAAGAATGCGTCATGGTCGATCCGGACCGGCATAGGCTGACGTTGTTGCTAATCTTCGAGAAGGCCGTCAAACACCTCAAGCAGTGCCTCGGTTATGGACTGCCCGAGCGCGTTTCCGGCCTCTGCTATGGCAGGCTTGTTCACGCCGCGCGCTGCAAGTGCAAGGTCGCCGACTTGCTGCACAACGATGGCTTGGGCACGCTCAATTGCCCAATTTGCAAAATCTGTACGGCTTGCAATCGACACGTCTTCGGTGGCTACTTCGTCAGTCATACAGTCCTTCTTTACCATGTGAGCGGATAACGAGACCGGCGCTTTTGTGCGGCGTACGTGCGCCAGTCTCTTTATCTGCGTCTCGCAGCCGTTCGCTGATCGAAATGGTTGCGAGCTATCGCCGTTCTCCTCCTCTAGGGAGCAGAAGCGAAGCATGTAAGCGCCCATCGCACGAGGTACGACGACAGGTCGCCGGCACAGCGTCGCCCGCCCAGGCGTTTTGGGCCGAAGCATGAACGACGACATCTGCCGGACCGGGCTAGCGGAGCAGGTGCATTTTAGCTGCCACTGAAGAGCAATTCCGCTATCTTCGTTAAGTCCGGGAGGTGCACAAATGACGTCCGACGAGCGGCGCGCAATATTCAGTCGGGTTGTCGACCGTCTAAACGCGCATGGTAGGACCTTCGAGCCCGATGGGCGATTTCGCGCGGCGGTGGACGAGTGGATAGAGGGACATATTACCTTACGCGAGTTACGCGCCATATACGGTGACTTCTCCCGAAGCCGCCGGCAGAGGCTGCTGACAGACAAGGCAGCTGCAATTAACACCACAGGGTCAAACATAGATGTCGAAGTTGAGCAGGCCTCGGACGACAGGCCCTTATCCTGATCGGGATATCGCCTGTCAGGAAGCGCTAGAGCAGGCGTTTCTTGACCTGGCGAAAGGACTGACGCCAGATAACATCGTAGAGGCTGCGAGCTGTACTATGTCTCCGGTGCTCTTCAGCCTGGCCAAACGGGCCGAACAGGCTGGCTGGACCTTTGAGGAGGCGGAAGTGGCGATCAGTGAGTTGGCACAGAATCTTCTGGATGACATGGCTTCTATGTAGCGGCTGGGGCGTGCGTGAATCCGTTCACGGGCCAAGTGAGCGGTTCGACCGTCAGCATGCGTCATCGGCCCGCTCAGCACTATACCAGCAACCTGGCTGCTCGACCGCCCTTCCTGTTGGCGTTGTTATAATAGCTTGAGGCCTGCTGAACCGAGCGGTGACGGGACTGCTCCATTGCTTCAGGCAGCGGGATGCCTCGGTTGGCGGCTTCCGTCAGGTACCCGGAACGTAAACCGTGAGCGGAGAAGTCAGCCGCTTCCAAGCCCGCCATCGTCGCTCTGTGCTTGACGATGTCATTGATCGCCTTGGGATCGAGCGCCCGCTTCGAAACATTGTCCCAACGATCGATGGCTCGGAACACGCTGCCACGGTCGATCCTGGCCTTGGCAAGCCAGGCATTGAGCGCGTCCACCGGGCTACCGACCAGGTAGACGACCTCGTCACTGTCGGCGCCGCTGGTTTTGGTGCGGCCAAGATGGATAGACAGTGAGGGGAGGGGACGGGCGCCGTCCACAGGGATGGGTGGCTCGACGGTGAGCTGTTCCTTGCGCAGCCCGGCGATCTCGCTGCGCCGGCGCCCGCCGGAGGCAAAGGCCACCATCAGGATCGCCCGGTCGCGGACGTCTCGCAGACCATCTGTTGCGCAAGTCGAGAGCAGTCTCGACAAAATCTCGCCCGTGACAGCCTTTGCGCTTTTGCGTTTTCGTGGCCGCGGCGTGGCGCGTACAGCCAGTCGAATGGCCGACTTGAGGGAAGGGGAGGCGAACATACCATTCAGCCCGCGCCATTTGGTCAGCGTCGACCATGTGGCCAGTCGCCTGCGAACGGTATCGGGGGCATGCGGACCTTCCACCCTGAGAAGCCCCTGGTCGCGAAGTGTCTCCTCGACCGCAAGCGGCATGCCATGCTGCGGGTCAGTCCTGCGTTTTTCCGGATCCCAGAGGTGATGGGCGACGAACTTCAGGAGCAGCGCCTCCGGCGCCGGCCACGACAGCGAGGATCCGGTGGCCGCCAGCGACCAGGCCTGCAGATAGGTGAGGTCGGAGGCGAGCGCGCGTAACGTGTTGACGCCCATGCCCTGGTTGACCAGGTGACGCAGCGTTTCGACATCCTGGTCGGTAAGCAGCTCCGCCAGCTCGTCGCGGCGTTCGATGGGCAGCACCGCAGCGATCGTGTCCAACGTCTGTGTGCGGTTTTCGATCGAAGCTGACGGCGAGCTTTTCATGTCGGCAACCCGTTCTCGTCGTAACATTCATCGTGGTTCGACGTCTGGTCATTGCTCGCAGGCCTCCCCCTGGCCGCCAGCGCCCAGACGTCGCCAATCGTACCCTGGTCTTTCCGCACAAGGGGTACGATTGCCGCAACGGGTTCGCCTGTTCGGCAGATGACAACCTCATCCTCGCGTAAGACAAGGTCGATCAGTTCTTCAAGTCGCCCCGCTGCATCGACAATCTCTACGAATACCTTCACCGCCGCGGCCCTTTACCAGATCCGCTCATGCAAGATCGCGTCGAACGCCAGATCGGTCGAGACGAAGGCGCAATGCTCTAGCCGCGCCTGGGCGGCGAGAATGCGGTCCCACGGATCGCGGTGATCCCAATCGAAGCTTGCGGCTAGTTCGGCATGCAGATCGCTGATGGCCAAAGTCTGCAGGCCGCTTTCTGTGACGGCTGCCCGCAGTTCCTGGGGCTTGAGATCAAGTTTGTTCAGGCGCATCTTGTTGTCCAGCTCATAGAACGTGACTGCACTGACGAGGATAGAGTTTGCCTTGTCCTCGATCAGTGATCGTGCCTTCGTGGACAGGCGATCACTGCCGATCGTCCACCAGTAGACGGCATGGCTGTCGAGCAGGACTTTCATTGCGAACTTTCGTTGCTGTTGGATTTGCCCTGCCAGACGCCGGTATCGTCATTCCAATCGCCAGCGTCGATCGCGGCCTGCTCGGCATCGGTGGTATCGAACAGGTCATTGGGCAGGCCACGGTGGCGCAGCAGGCCAAAAGGACGCTTTCCGCCGCCGGCTGCGGGACCGATACGGGCATAAACCTCGTTTCCGCGCATGATGACGATCTCCTCGCCCTGGTTGGCGCGCTCGAGAACTTCTGCAAATTTCTTGCGGGCTTCGCTGATCTTGTAGCTTGTTTGGGGCATAGGGACCTCCGAAATTTGCTTTGAGGGTATTGATACCACCGCTGCACTGAGCGTACAAGCGTGACGTACGTAACACTTCCGATAAGGGTTACTTATCGGTGGCGAGCCGCCACGGGCTTCTTTATACCATGTGGGGAACCTTAGTGTACGACTAGCTTTCGTGTAAGACATCGTTTACCATGAAAACAATGACTTACGATCTCGCGAAACTGCCCATCCACACCCTGCTGAAACCCGTCTCCGACGCCAGCAGCGCACTCGCCCGCCTCGACGAACGCATCGCCCGCTCGCCCGTCGGACCCGGCTTCCTCGAACGCCAAAATTTCACCGACGCCTGCGCATCCCTGTGGATCGACGGCGAACTCGTCCACCTCGAAGACCTCGTCCTCCACGACTCCACCCGCGATATCCGCACCCCCACCCACGAACTCACCATTGCCCGCGACGTTCTGCGAACCCGCCGGCGCATCGCGTCTCAGAAACCAGGCTGGCCTTTGTCGGAAGAAGGCCTGCGCGGCCTGCGCCGGCCGTGGGCCGTGGCATCTTTGGGAGATGCAGGCGCTGGTGTGGCCGATGAAGCCGCCGCGGGTGAGGTGGCCGACGGAGGAGGGGAGGGGCCAGAGGGCAGTGAGGAGGACGGTGACGACGGCCATGATGGCGCCACTGCCTTCGATGCGGAACTGGCCGCCATCGATGCAGTCCTGGCGCGCTCCGCCGCGGCCATTGAACAGGCAAAGAAGCCAGGCCCCGCCAAACGCGCTTCGGCCCGGGCTGGGGAAAAGGACCCGCTGGTTTATGATCTGGATTGGGACGAAGACGGGCGCTTGGAAGAATGGCGGGGTGTGCTGCGGCAAATCCAGGACATGCCGGCGGTACTGAGGGCCATCCTAGCCCTCGATGCCTGGAACGAACTTGCCGTGCTGCAGCACGCGCCCTGGCTCGGCCGGCTGTTGGCCGCCTCGATCCTGCGCCAGGCCGGCATCACCACCGGCGCCCATTTGGCCGCGGTCAACCTCGGCCTGAAAACCATTCCCGTCGATCGGCGCCGCCATCGCGATCGGGAGACACGGCTGCTCGCCATCGCCCATGGCCTGATGGCGGCGGCCGAGACCGGGCTGAAGGAGCACGACCGGCTGGCGCTGGCGAAAAGACTGATGGAAAGAAAGCTGGAGGGGCGGCGGACTTCATCAAAGCTGCCGGAGCTGGTCGAACTGGTGATGGCCCGGCCGCTGGTGTCGGCCGGGATGGTGGCCAAGACGCTCAGCGTCACGCCGCAGGCGGCGCGGCGGATGGTTTTGGAGCTAGGCCTCAGAGAGATGACGGGCAGGGGGAGATTTCGGGCGTGGGGTTTTATGTGATGATCAGGCGGCAGCGTTTATCTTCTTAGTTCCGTTCTCCACCTCTGTTTGATAAAACCGGTCAACATCATAAACGAGCAGTGGAAGCCTTTGACCCATCGAATGTTTGTGGCGTTTGCCGGGGGCGGTGCGAAGGCCTTGATTCATCTTGGCGCTCTCAGAGCGCTGGAAGCAAAGGGTGTTGATTTCAGAGGGCTCTCTGGCACATCTGCTGGAGCTCTGGTTGCTACACTAAAGGCCTCGGGGTTCTCTGCAGATGAGCTTTTGAACCCGCTCGACAAATCTTCCGTCATCTCGCGGCTTGGCGAGATAAGGCCCTCGATCAAGCAGGCAAAGCATCTGTTCGGGAGATGGGGATGGTGGAAAGTTTGGATTTTTCGCACTGCCATGCCGATGTTGCCGACGATTTTATGCGTCTCGCTGGCCAGCGTTGCACTCACTCTTATCTTGGTCGGCGCGTTTCTGGCACTGGGCAAAATTTATCTCGCCGCAGCTATTTTCACTGCGCTAATTATTGTTCTTGGTTGCGTTGCTACGTCGCTTTTGTCAGGACTCGCCAGATCGCAGGAGTTTTCTGAAGCCCTCGGCATCCTTCTCCAGCAGCGAATGTTCCCATCAGAACCGGGACGCCTCGTTCGGATGGGCGACTTTGGCCGCGACGGTCGGCCGATCCTCAAGATCGTAAGCGCCAATCTGACGACCGGGAAGATGGAGCTTTTTTCTCCTGAGCGAACGCCGAATGTACCGGTAGCGGATGCGGTCGCTGCCTCCATCTCCCTTCCGATCATATTCGAACCGCTGATCATTGACGAAAACCTGCATATGGACGGAGGGATTGTCTCAAACCTACCTGCCTGGTCGTTTGATGAAGAGCGTGAACTTGATCCGGATGCCATCACCCTCGCCGTCGAGATCCAGACAGCCACGGAACGGCGCATCCTTAATCGGTTAAATTGGCTAGGTGCCTTTATTCAAACCGGATTGTTCGGCTCTTCCGAACTTAATCTTCGTGCTGCCGGCCAAGCTGAACGGCTCGAACTTTCAACAAGCTTGCATCTTCTCGAGTTTGATCTGTCCGTCGATAGGGCCGTTAAGGAGGTCCTCGATGCGGAAACGGCGGCAACAGCCAAGTTGGACAAATGGCTCTTTCAAACCCCTGAAACCTACGCCGAGGCTTGCCGCTTCACCAAAGGGCTCGTCGACGACGTTATCGAAGCGGCACTCGACCAGCGCAACCCGAAGGTCCGGGTGGCGATTGCAATTCCGGACGTCGGACACACACGGTCTTTGCGGCTACGCTATTCAACCGGATATGAAAGCCACCACGATGAACGGATGTTGATCCCAATCGACGGAACGGTGGCAGGGCAGGCCTGGAGGACTGGCGATAGCTGGTTCGAACTCGCCCCTCTGTCTCCGGAGTTCAGTTTAACAGCTCCGGAACATCGGTTGCGCCGCAAGGCTCTACGAAGTGATTTGAAATGGGTCCTGTGCATACCCATTTCCATTGGTGATGGACCTGTACGCTTCGTAGTGCAAATAGATGGTGGTCGGGATTTGCCGGAAGACGAAACTGTTGGTACGATGATCACCAGCATCGAAACCGATGTGAAGGAGTTTTTCGGTATGCTTGCAGACCGGTTCAAAGAGATGGAGGAATGAAATGGCTTGGAAAAGTGCAAGTTTTTCGCCTCGCAGCGGCCCACCGAGATCCGGCGAAAAGGTTTCGACTGCAATAGAGAAACATCGCCCGGCGATGGAAGTGATCCTGCAGAAGGCTCAGAGGGCCTCAGAAGAGCGCCGTGAAGCCATTGATAAGATCACGGACCCGGAATTGCGCAAGAGTGCGGCGCGTTAACGCGTGATACTTATCGGTGTCGGTCTCGATCTTGTAGAGCTTCCGCAGTTTCGCGCACTCTATGCCCTAGACGATATTGTCGTGCTAGGCCGAGTATTTACCTTATTCGAGCTCTCCGAAGCCGAGCACAGCACGAGCCAAATGGCCCGGCTTGCCGGACGCTTTGCTGCCAAAGAGGCTGTCTTGAAAGTACTTGGTGGTCTTCAGCAGGGCACGGCTATGACGGAGATCGAAATTCGCGCGTCAGCCGGTCAGCCCACCATCTATCTTTCTGGCCAAGCCGCTCTCCGGGCTAGGGAGATGCAGATCAAGTCCTGGCTTCTGAGTATTACTCATACGCAGAACGCTGCAGCCGCAGTCGTCATTGCGTCAGGTTGAGACCTGTCGGCACGGTGAGATTCCATTTGGGCGGGAAGAACGGTCGCGGCGCGTCGCCGTGCTCGCGAAAACCCTGTTTGATGCGGGTGCGGCCGGCTCGCCCATGGATGTCAGGATGCGACACCCGTGAATATTTGCTGATTTCGCAAAACAAGTTCTGGCAGTCGATGAGCTGTAGGCGGCGGCCGAATAAAGATTTGAAGTTCAGACCTAAACGTTCGAACTCCAGTTCCTGGCGGTCAGTCATGAACTCAATAATATCGGCAGGCTGCAGATTGTCGGTGTTTACAAAGCACTTTGAAATGCCATCGAGAGCTCCGGGGCCGGCGACGACAAAGTCACTTTCTTCATGATGGATCAGCGACGAGTAGTTGAGATCGATCGTCAGTTGATAGCCGAGGAATGGACCTATCGACGGAAAGGCCGTCAAAATTTCGTAGACCTGTTTCAGGCTTTGAGTTTCCTGAATGCGTTCATAAACCCGTTCCCGCATCATGAGTTCAAGAAGAGCCAGATGTCCGCGGTGCTTCACCCCGTCAGTAGGCCCCAATCTTACGGGAGGCATGATATAGGCCGCAGAGTAAATTCGGCCTCCATTCTGCTGAGCTTTGGAGAGGACCTTATCGATCGCGGCGGGCCTGAACGCGTTCCACGTGAGCGCGCCCAGTTGCTCGGTCAGGACCTCCCAGGTCTCGATTTTATTGAAAATCTTGAACAGGATCGTGCGAAAGAAAATCTCGTCGGGATTTTGATCGAGGTTTGGGTCGTAGATCACCGAGCGTATCAGGTATTGGCTGACACGATCAGCGGCTCGATAGGCGTTGGTGTTTGAAGGAGCAATCACTCGCGTGCTGCGCGTGACGCGGTGGGACCAATCCGCACCCCTTACTCCACCCCTTTTGGGCTGCCGTATACCCCGTACATCATGATATGAAACGTCACATCCGCTACGTCACTACGTCACTACGCGACTTCGGCGGACTCGGCTTAGTGACCTCGTCTCTACATGCTGAAAAATTGATAATCGGATCCGTTCTCGGTGGGAAGAGAACCGTCTTACGGCACAGCGGCAGTTGCTGGCAAAAGGGTTGCAAATCGGTTCCCATCAATTGGCGGTATTGTTTCTCCGGCTTGCCGTAGGCTTCACCCGCAAGTTTATCCATGGCCTTGTGGTCACGGATAGTTACCAGGCCGCGTTCGGATTGTAAGAAACGACTTCCTACCAGGACGTGCAGCGCCGTCGGCCAAGAAAGCAGGAAACGCACATGACGGAAAAGAAAGTAGCAATCATAAGGGCTGGTGGCAGTGGCATGGGTGCAGCAAGCGCCCGCCGTCTTGCTGCCGATGGCTTCAAGGTTGCGGTCCTGTCTTCGTCCGGCAAGGGCGAGGCACTGGCCCAGGAACTTGGCGGCATCGGTGTCACGGGCTCCAATCAGTCAGCAGATGACCTGAAACGCCTAGTCGATGCGACGGTAGAAAAATGGGGTCGTATCGATGCGCTCGTGAACAGCGCGGGCCATGGTCCCCGAAAGCAGATTCTAGAACTGACGGATGAGGATTGGCACACAGGCATCGACGTCTACTTCCTCAACGTCGTGCGACCAGCGCGGCTGGTGACACCAATCATGCAGGAGCAGAAATCGGGCGCCATCATCAACATTTCCACCGCCTGGGCCTTCGAGCCGTCTTCCATGTTTCCGACGTCAGCCGTTGCTCGGGCAGGGCTCGCATCGTTCACGAAAATCTTTGCGGACACCTACGCCGCCGACAACATCCGTATGAACAACGTCCTGCCCGGATGGATCGACAGCCTAGCAGCGACGGATGAACGCCGCCTGGGCGTGCCGATGAAACGCTATGGCACGAGTGCCGAGGTCGCCGCGACGGTTGCCTTCCTTGCCTCCGAGGGTGCTGCCTACATCACGGGCCAGAACATCCGCGTCGATGGCGGCGTCACCCGCTCGGTGTGATCTGGTGAAGAGGCCCGCTTATTCGCCGTCGCAGGGGAGGGTCGTGGTTCGATCCCTTCAGGGCGGTTCACCTGCTCATATCTTCGGAACGGCTTTCGGCTTTGGTTGATACAGGCGCCGTTTGGCGTTCGAGCGCAAAGCGTTACGCAGATCCTTTTCCACGGTGGGAAGGTCGAACCATTCGGGATTAAAGTAGCCACCGCACCACCGAATGGTCTCGGCGTATTCTGGATCTTCCGGGTCGGCGATGATCTTTAGAAATTGCTCATAACCCGACACGCCGCCCACATCTTCGGGCGGTCGGGCCCTCTCGCCAGCGACACAGGTCCCGTGTTTGGGATTAGGACTGATCGTCAGGAACTTCTCGATCGCGACGGTGTGCCGCCAGCCATCCCCGAAATCGTAGTGGTAGCTGAAGACAGCGCCTTCCTCGAAATCCAGCAAGCGAACATCTCTGTGATCGAAGACACGAGGATCGTCATCGCTCGCATCCTCCATCAGGATATCAACTTCCCCAAACCGCAGGCCACCGATGCGGAACTCAAAGAGATGATAGTTCCACCAGTTGAATGCCGCCTGGATGGCGAGATGCAGATGCTCCAGGTTCCAATAGGCCGGAAGGACCAGACGGCGCCAGATGCCTGGCTCGATCTCGTCGATGGAAATCTTCATCTGCACAGCGTTTGCGGCCTTCAACATTACCGAATGAAACAAGGTTGGCGGAAGATCGTCAAGTTGATCGCAAGCGCCGCATACAAGGAAGTTGGTGGAGTCATCCACGGGGGCCCACCAAGACCTGTGGTGCACCAGTTCGCTGACACATCTTCAACGTCTCGTTTAACCAAAGAAATTGCTGCGAACTTGATGGCCGGCGGTTCGATTCCTTTCAAGGCGTCACCGTCTTACCTGCTTCCATCCCTTCCGGCTTTAGCCCTCAGTTGACTTCGGAGCCATTTGCCCGCTGGCGATCAACGCACTACGATTTGATGGCATTCAATACGCGTGGGGTTTGAAAGGCGCCAAGTTCCAATCCGATCACCTTGCCAGACTGCCTGCGTCCCTGATCAAGTGTATGCAAGGTGAAGCCGTCTCTGCCTCGCCGTTTTGTCTCATAGAGCGCCCGATCCGCTTCTTCCATGATGACATCAGGCTGCACGGCGTTGTTCCTCAATGAGGCTATTCCAATGCTGGTTGTGATATTGAGGGAAACATCTCGCCAGCGGAAGGGCGAGGCTTTGAGATGCCCAATAGCCCGCTCTGCGATGGAGGTTGCCTCTCCGTCTCCGGTCGCCGGCAAAAGTATGCCGAATTCATCGCCGCCCAGCCGTGCGAACACGTCACCTGGCCGCAAGTGGTGACGAAACACGTTCGCTGCGTGTCTCAAGGCAGCGTCCCCTGCCGCGTGCCCATGGCTGTCGTTGATCGTCTTGAAGCGATCAAGATCAAAGAGCATCAGACTGAAAGGTTTCTTTGAGCCCGTGCCACATGCCACCTCAAGATGCTTCATGAACAGTCGTCGGTTGGCCAGGCCCGTCAGGTCGTCTTCATTCGCAAGCCGCTCAACGTCGCGGTGAAGGTGATCGATGACGGAAATCAGGAAGCCGAAATTCCAGGTGACAGCAGCAAAAAGGAACACAAGGAGGTCGACTGCCGCAGCGTTTTTCAACTCAAGAGTCGGCATTATTCCCGTCAGGAGCAGGATGTTGCCGCCAGCAATGACCCAGTGGGAAATGCATGCGACAGCTACCGCAGAGCAGGTGATCCCAGCTCCCAGCTCGAGCCGGGACTTCCTGAGCAGATAGAGAAAAGTCAGGAACAAGGGCAGGGACTGCAACAGGGTATAAAGGGGATTGCGACCATACCAGAGGTGGAAGGTCGCCAGCATCCCGATCAGGCAGGCCGCTAGCAACAGCAGAGTCCAGATCAGGTTGGGACCATCGCCGTGAAGCTTCCGGAGCCCGATGTAATTCAGCCAAAAACCGAGAATGATGACTGTGTTACCTCCAACAGTCTGCAGAAGGTAGCCGGCATTACCCTGGCTCGACAGGATCAGCCCGCCCGCGACGCCGGCAACGCTGGCGGAAAGCCAGTAGCGGGCGGCGGAGAGGTCGCGATAGCGATAAGCGATCGCACCCCATATTACACAGTTGGAAAGTCCGAAGAGAATGACAAGCAGGTAGATGGTGTAAAAATCAGGCATTCCCGCACTACCTTCATGAGCCCCCGAAGGTGATTACGGTCTGAACGCAGAACCTCCGATGAATTTTTTCGATTGCATTTGATCAAACGCATCCGGGACCGCGACGGTCTTTGCTTTCAGTATGCCATGCAGGTTCACGAAGCCGATGCACCGCATCTGGGCAGAACGTCACCAGTTGGGCTGACGTTCAAAGAGGCTTCTATGAGCATAAGATATATTGCAGGTCGGTTTGATGCGGCGTTTTTGGCAGCCTAAGTTCCCTGCTCACCACGGGACCTACAACGCAGGGGGTATACAAGGGCAGGGGTCGCAGGTTCCGTTCCTTTCAAGAGCAGGTACCACAGAGCTACTAATCACCCTCATCCCTCGTGCCCATGGTGATGTCGTGCAAAGTCTGAGTGTCTTTAGGATCGTGTTCCGTCGAGGATCACGCTGAGAAACGCTGCCCGAGAAATATCTTTCTTGTCGGACGCGGATGGTGTTCCTTTACTGCTTCGATCAGCACCTTGCCTTGGCAGGGTCTTACCTGCGCTTCCGCGTCGTCCTCAACTTGGACCTACAGAACTTCCCGGCTGAAGAGTGCGAACGGCGATTTCGAAAGTAACGCACAGACCATCTGGTCCCCACTCCCTATTCACCGTAGCGGGGAAGCCTCTGGCAATTGAGTCGATCAGTCTTGTGCCAAAACCTGGCGAGGAGGTTTGCTCCGAAACCGAAGGGCAGCCCGTCTCCTTCCAGGCAAGAATGATCTGATCGTCAACAGCCTTGGTCGTGATGGCTACTCGGCCATCGGGGAACGATAACGCGCCGTACTTGGCGGCGTTAGTGGCCAATTCGTGGAAGAGGAGCGCAATCTTAGTGGTGTGGCCCTGCGCGACAGGGAAATCAGGACCCAATAGAGAAATGCGCTGCCGGGGTTCATCCTGGTACGGAGCCACAACCTTTTCCATCAGTTGATGCAGCGTGGCACCCTCGCCGCGCTCTTGCGGGCCATCAAGGCTGACTAGAGTTAGATCGTGAGCAGCAGCCAGCGCCGAGAGCCGCTGCCTCATCGAATTGGCCAACTCTTCTGGCGATATAGCGGATTTCGATGCCATAGTGATCAAACCGCTGGTGAGAGCGAACAGGTTCTTCACCCGGTGATGCATTTCTCCCAGGAGCAGGCGTTGCCGCTCCTCTTCACGCTTTCTGGAGGAGACGTCGCGAGCGATCTTGGAAGCACCGACTATGGTGCCGTCACTGTCCCTTAAGGGCGAGATCGTCAGCGAAATGTCGAGGAGCGAGCCGTCCTTTCGCCGACGTATCGTATCGAAGTGATCAACCTTCTGACCAGCGCGGAGCTTTGCAAGAATGGCAGGTTCTTCATCCAGTCGATCCTCCGGAATAAGGATCGTGATCGGCTTTCCAACGACCTCTTCGGCCCGATAACCGAAGAGCTGTTCGGCACCGCGGTTCCAGCTCGTTATGATACCGTTGATCGTCTTACTGATGATCGCGTCTTGCGAAGATTCAACGATTGAGGCCAGCAGCTCTTTGGGATCGTAAGGTGCGACAGCCAGCGCGCTTGCGCCGGCGACGCGTCTCTCACCAGCCTCGGGAGAAGCCGCACTCACATCCGGATGCCGGGCGAAGATGTCATCAGTCTTGTGCCCTTGTCGCTGATTGCATGAATAAAGCAGTACATAGATTTGGCGCCGGGGGAAAGATAGGCAAAGGCCGTTGCAAAACAGGCTCGCCACCCTAGTGTAGTGCGGGGAACAGGCGGGAAATCCAAGTGACACAATCTCTTCCGAGGATCATCAGCGGCGTGAGCGGCCTTGATCAGATACTGGGCGGCGGCTTCATCGAAGGTGCGTCCTACATAGTTCAGGGGCAGCCAGGGGCGGGCAAGACGATTCTGGCCAACCAAGTCGCGTTTGCGAACGTCGGGGCAGGACGCAAGGTTCTGTACATAACGCTCCTGGCGGAGACCCATGATCGGCTCTTCCAGGTGCTGGGGACACTCGATTTCTTCGACCGCAGTCAGCTTGGAGTGACGTTATCCTATGTGAGCGTCTTCCAAACGCTTCGTGATAGTGGTCTGTCCGCCGTTGTCGAGCTGGTGCGCAAGGAGATCGCCCGGCAAGGCGCGACACTGCTGGTCTTCGACGGACTGCTGAATGCCAGAGACCGGGCAGACTCCCCGCTTGATGTTAAGACTTTTGTTGCGGAAATTCAGAGCCAGGCAGCCTTCGTAGGATGCAGCGTGCTCTTCCTGACCAGCACCAGGTTTGCGGACGACAGCCCGGAACACACTATGGTTGATGGTGTCATCGAACTCCACGAGGAAGTCCCGGGCGTACGTTCGGTCAGGCGGCTTCAGGTGAAGAAGTCTAGAGGGAGCCCCGCGCTGGGAGGGCTCCACCAGTTCGAGATCACATCATCCGGCTTCACCGCTTACCCTCGCCTTGAGGCGGCACTTCGAAGTCCATCTACCCAGGATGAGCCTTCGTTGGCGGCAGTAGCTTCAGGTGTTGAAGGACTTGATGACCTGTTGGGCGGCGGGCTACCATCAAGTTCTGTCACGTTGGTGTTCGGACCCTCCGGCGCAGGCAAGACCGCCGTCGGCCTCAGCTTCCTTGCCAAGGCCAGCAAAGACGAACCGGCACTTCATTTTGGGTTCTATGAGACCCCCACCCGCCTACGGGCAAAGGCCAGGGCGTTGGGGGTGGACATCGAAGGTCCTATTGAGGCGGGTGACCTGGAAATCATCTGGGAGCCCATGACTGAGAACTTGCTGGACAAGCTGGGCCACCAGCTTCTTCAGGCGCTCAGGCAGCGCAAGGTGAAGAGGCTTTTCCTTGACGGTCTAGGTGGCTTTCAACGTGCGGCCGTTTATCAGCCGCGGATGACCGAATTCTTCTCCGCTCTGACCAATGAACTGCGAGGACTTAGGGTCACGACCATAGCCACCTGGGAACTCCGCGACCTTTTCGGGCCGACGCTGACGGCACCAGGATCGGAACTGTCCAGCCTGATCGATAATCTTGTCATGCTACGCCACATCGAGGCGGAGTCTCGATACAAGAAGGCGCTGTCGGTCCTGAAAGTCAGAGACAGCGCCTTCGATCCTGCGATCCACGAAGTCAGCTTCGGGAACACGGGCTTAAGGATCGATGTTCCGCTTCCACCCGTTGTCAATGCCGCTACAGGACTGGCAACGCCCCTTCCAACGTGACCGCGTCATGTCGAGGAAACGAGAGCATCTGACATGGCCATAATCGTGATTGCGGAAGATGAGTTTCTGATAGCTGATGTTTTGAGCATCATGCTTGAAGACGCTGGCCACGAAGTGGCCGCTGCGCCACACGGGCAGGCGGCACTTTCGCTCGTGAAGGAGAGACGGCCGGACCTCGTCATCACTGATTTCATGATGCCGGTCATGACCGGGCTGGAACTCGCACAGGCCTTGCGGGCAGATGAGGAGCTCTCCGCCATCCCCATTATCCTGGTGAGTGGCGCACAGGCGAGCATCGGACGGTCCCATCCTGACATGTTCGATGACGTGCTCGATAAGCCGTATGACGAGACCCGGCTCCTCATGGCCGTGGAGGGTGCTTTGGCCGGCAGGTCTTAAGCGGGGTCGAACGGTTCTGCTGAAGGTGCATCCAGGACCGCCGAGCATCTTGCAAAGCGCTATCACCGATCTGGGGCGACGCTAGCGTTTGCGGCCACTGCTGCGCCTCGACAGCTCGAAGCTGACAGCCGGCTCCTGTCTCCAGATCAGCCATTCAGGCTAATCAAAATGTTGGCTAGCCGACGCCTAGGAGCTGGCTAAGGAGAGGGATTTTCTTCCGGCGGGAGCAGAGCTTCCCGATTTTGAGGCAGCGAAAACTGAAGCGCTTTTATTGTTGCTATGTCAGATGCTCTTGCTCAACTTGATCATCGTGCACTTGAGGTGCTTGAAGCAAAGCGGCTTCCTACTAGGCGGCGCTCCGCCCTCTTATCCAGCACGTGCATATCCCGGATCATGCCAGCGGCCGTCAATAGCACATCGCGTATCTCTTCCGGCGATGTGGCATTGCTTCCAATGGCGGCCACCTACACTGTAGCTCCACGATCACGTCACCCTCTTCTGGGACAACGGGAGACTGATCGACTTTCGCATGTATCGAACCAACTCGATGGTCCTCAGAAGTAGCCCACGCCGTTCGAGGTTCTTTAGCTGCTCCGGCCTGTTTGCCGCCCGCACCGACGGCCCGATGGCGGTTCGGCAATAGCGCGGAGAAGATTTCGTGACGATCGGCCGGTTAGGCTACTTACAGTTACCCGCTGACTGGTTCACAAACCCGTCATGGCCCGATGGTAACCCTTTGAAGACTGCAAGTGCTGCTGACTAAGAATCGGGAGTTCGCATATATGCTCGCGTCCGGGAATGACGGCGTTGCCGTGGTGCGCCAGCCTTGGCCGCTGGGACGGCGCATCGCTGTCGCGGCGGTGACCTTCGCGGGGCTGGGGTTTCTGGTCTTTGCAGCCGCTGGCTCCAACGAGGAAGGTCGCCTGATGGGCGCCGGGTCCACCCTGGTGCAGCCCATTCTGCAAAGTGTCTCGACAGCCTATCAGGGTTATCTCGCGGCCGACCGCATCGACCCGGCCACGCGGGAGGGGCAAAGCTCTGATTGGGCCGGGTCGATTTCGGCTCTAGACTACGATCCAGTGGGGTCCATTGGCGGCCTGATCCGCCTGGCAAGCCCGGCGGTCCACTTCGCGGCCACGGAGGTGCCGACGACAGCAGACCACTTGGCATCCGAGGGCCGGATGCAGTTCCCATTGGTGCTGGGCGCCGCGGCCCCGGTGGTCAACCTTGACCTTCCGTCGGGAATGCTCACGCTAGACGCTGATGTCCTCGCCGCGATCTATACGGGCAATGTAACCAACTGGAACGACCCTGCCATCGCCGCGCTGAACAGTGGTGCCGTCCTACCCAACCAGCTGATCGAGGTGCGCTATCGCCGCGAAGGCTCCGGCACCACCTATACCTTCACCGGCTACTTGGCCCAAAGCGACAGTTGGATTGCAGGTCATGCGGCGCAACTGGACTGGCCAGTGGGCGAAGCGACGGATGGCAGCACCGGTATGGTGGCCTCGGTAGCAGCCACCGAGGGCGCCATTGGTTATGCCGAGATTGGCCAGGCCCGCCGCGCCGGGCTGACCGTGGTGAACCTGATCGACGGCAACGGCGCCAGCGTCGCCGCCACGCCCAAAACCATCGCCGCCGCCGCCGCGGGCGTCGACTGGTCCGCCGAGACCGTCGCCATCAACGGTGCCGGTTGGCCGATGACCGCCATTGTATATGTCGTGACCAGAGCTGAAAGAACGGCCGAGACCGACCGGGCGCTCGCATTCTTTCGCTACTTTTACGCCGAAGCGCCCCGCCAGGCGGAGGAGCTTGGATATGTTGCCCTTCCGCCCGAGGCTGTCCAGGCTGTCGAAAGGCTCTGGGCGACCCGACTTGACCAGAATTCGTAACCGCGCGTCGCGCTTAGCTGAGGTAGGACTGTGGAAGTTGATCTTTTCAAGGAGATCATCGTTCCCGTGATCGGGGGTCTGGGCATCTTCATGCTCGGTCTCGAATTCATGGCCAACGGGATCCAAGCACTCTCTGTCAACAAGATGCGCGAGTGGCTGGCCAGAATGGCCGGTACGCCGGTCAAAGGGGTGCTCGCGGGCACGCTGATCACCGGCATCATCCAGTCATCCACCGCGATGACTGTCATGACCGTAGGTCTCGTCAACGCGGGCGTGCTCGGCCTGCGCTCGGCAATTTCAGTCATCATGGGTGCGAACATCGGGACGACACTGGGTAATGGTCTGATTGCCCTGCCGCTTGGCCCTCTAGGCCTCCTGTTCGGTGGCCTGTTCGCGCTGGTCTACTGCTTTGCCAAGAATGACCGGCTGCGCAATGTCGCATTGGCCTGCATGGGTTTCGCTCTGATCTTCTACGGCCTCAACCTGATGACCGGCGGGCTCAAGCCGATGCGCAACATGCCGGAGGTTCTGGCCGTCATCCAGACCCTCGATGCCTCCAGCTTCGGCGGGGTGGTCCTCTGCGTGATGATCGCTGCCGGCATCACTGCACTCATCCATTCGTCGTCGGCAACCATCGGCATCGTGATGGGTCTCGGCGCTTCGGGCATCCTCTCCTGGGAAACCGCGATTGCCTTCGCCGTCGGCGCCGACCTCGGCACCACCATCACCTCGTGGATGGCCTCGCTCAATTTATCGAAGAACGCCAAGCGCGCGGCCTATGCGCATATCAGCTTCAACTTCATCGGCGTCGCCGTCGTCCTGGCGCTGTTCTTCCCGGCGATCTGGGTTCTGAGCTCGATCCTGAACATGTGGGGAATTGATCCCGGCGCGCCGATCATCGTCGATGGTCAGGAGACCTTCCCCGGCGTTCCCATCGCGGTCGGTGTTTTCTCGATCGTGTTCAACATCTTCAACATGTTGATCCTGTTCCCTTTCGTGAGCACATTCGAACGGGTTCTCAGCCGTGTCGGCCACACCAGCGCCGAGAATATCGAGGACTACTCGGTTCCACGGTATCTCAGCGCAAGCGCCGCCGCCGACTTCAACACCGCGCTGCCCGCTGTCCAGCAAGAGGCGCAGCGGCACCTGCGGGCCGGGGCCGTGTTTCTCGATGTTGCCCGCAACAAGAAGGGCGCGCCCACCGACCCGACCGAACACGCGGCTGCCACTGACGCCCTGTCGCGTGAAATACGCGCCTTTTCGTCCCGGCTGTTCCAGGACGGCCTGTCGCGTGACCAGCTCGACCTCGTTGCCTCGATGATCGAGGAAGTCGACTTCACATCGTCTCTCTCCGAAACGCTGTATCAGATTGCGCGCCGCGTGAAACGCGAGCCGTTTTCGACGGCGGCAGTGCGGGTCCTCGACCAGGGACTGGAACATGTGGACCAGGCGCTGAACCGCGTTCTGCTCGATCCTACCATGCAGCCGCGCATGCCGTCAGGGCACTCGACGCTGCCTTCGTTCGAGGACCTGCGGTGGCAGGTTCTGAGCCAAGGTGACATCCAGGCCGGGGAGAAGGGCGCGCTGCTGGCGCTGCTCGGCTCGATGGAGCGGGCCGAGAACCTCGTGCAGCGCATCGTCGACGAGCGCGCCTCGGTCGACCGCAGCGGTATAGCCCGGACCCCGGTGGTTTCGCCGGCCGAGAAACGCGGTCTGCCGCCCACCGGGGAGATGGTTCCGGCAGAGTGAGTAGCCCGATCGAAACGCGCGTGGCGATGACTTGTTTACTTCAGGGCAAGTCGACACACCGGGATCTTGTGCAGTCAGCCAGGTGCCAGCATAGCGTATGAAACTTGCGGCCAAGGTGATCTTTGCCACGAGCACGACACCCGGCAGCACAGATCATCTATGGGAGGGCGGCCATGCGGCTTGCGGCCTACAATGTCGAGAACCTGTTCGATCGTGCCAAGGCGATGAACCTGGACACCTGGGAGGACGGCAAGCCGATCCTGGAGAAGTTTGCAGCCCTCAATGCGCTTCTGGGTGAAATCGCCTATACCGATGCGATCAAGCGCAAGATGGCCGAGCTCATGATCGAACTCGGCCTTGAGAAATCCGATACCGGGCCGTTCGTTATTTTGCGTCGTAACCGTGGTGGTCTGGTGAGGAGGCCCAGGACAGGCGGCATCGAGGTTGTCGCCGATGGCCGCGCGGACTGGGTCGGCTCACTGGAACTGCGCGACGAGCCGATCAATGAACATGCAATGCACAACACCGCGCGCGTCCTGATGGATGTGGAAGCAGACGTCCTTGGCGTAGTCGAGGCGGAAAGCCGTCCGGTGCTTGCCGCCTTTAACAAAGAAGTCATTCGCGCCATGGGCGGCACACCCTTTCGCCATGTGATGGTGATCGATGGCAATGACGAACGCGGTATCGATGTCGGACTGGTCACGCGCGAGGGTTATCCGATCGGCCTTATGCGTAGCCATGTTGACGACCTCGCCGCGAATGGCGACCCCCTTTTTTCCCGCGACTGTCCAGCATTTTATGTGACGACGCCAGCGGGAAATTCGCTCGTCGTGATGGTCAATCACTTCAAGAGCAAAGGCTACGGCAGCATCACCGCATCCAACGGCAGACGCAAGGCGCAGGCGCAGCGGGTGAAGGTGATTTATGAGGCGCTGATTGCGGATGGCAACGAGCACATTGCCGTGATTGGCGATCTCAACGACACGCCAGACAGCGACCCACTGAAGCCGCTGCTAGCCGAGAGCGACCTCAAAGACGCCTTTGAGCACCCGGCCTTCGATGACGGCGGATATCCCGGCACCTACGGTCTATGCAACGCGTCGAACAAGATCGACTATCTTCTTCTGTCGCCGAAGCTGTTCGATCGGGTCAAAAAAGGCGGGGTGCTTCGCAGGGGGATGTGGCCGGGCTCGCGTCCGGCACGTTGGGAGGTCTACGAGGAGCTGAGGCGCAAGCAGGACGCGGGCTCCGACCACGCCGCGATATGGGTCGATGTCGACCTTTGATCAGGAGCTCAGCTTTAGGCGAATGCCGCGGGTCCTTCCAGCAAGGAAGTATTGACGCTCGACCTGCGAATTGTTGGGAGATTGTTCAAGCCACACCGTCACTCAGCCGCGGCGATTTAGGAAAGATGCTCCTAGCTTAAGGCCGCATTGATTGGACCGCTTCAACTGCGGCGGAGAGCGTGCTTGAGCTGTAGCGAGTGTCGCCATTAATCTCCTCGCCCACCCAATCCGGCTTGTCAAAACGATGATCCTCGGACGGCAGTTCGACATCGGCCGTGACCAGACCCCGCAACGGCCCAAGGTACTCGTCGACCTGCCAGACAACATCGTCGATATGAATTTCGTAACGGATCTTTTCCAACCCGGGGTCCCTCGCGAAGTCCGCTATCATTGCCTGTCCGTCGGCCTCTGTTAGCTCAACATGGTACTCGCATCGAGAAAATCCGCGGCGAGCACTCTTGATAGTTAGGGTCGTTTTGTTTTCACAGACCCTGATGCGAGCTTTACCCAGATCAAACCGCGCGATCAGGTGATCAAGAATATGGCGCCCGTTCCCAGTCAGGGTCCGCCATGACTGGTCCACGACCAGAAACTTGCGCTCGATTTCCAATGCCATTGCTACAACTCCAGATGCTTCCCTTCCGTATGGAGAAGGCATTGACGACGCAAGATTGCTCGTACCGAGTTGATAAGATTTTCGAATGGGAACAGTACGGTAAGCTGCTGCGGCTTTGTTGAAACCAATCATCGACACCCCGCATATTTCCCTCGTCCTGCCTGCGATGAGGCGCCACACCGCGATGTTGGCATAGAGGGAGGCCAGCACGCGGTCCGTCCCTTGAAATGCCAATGGGCTGTTCATACCTGCTGGCCCGGATCGGGAGAAATGACTTGAAGAAATTCTTCGAAACAGCTTTTGGTCCTGCTGAACTGAAGATCTTAGAGGCCGCGTTGGCTCAATGGTGCCGCGAGCGTCTCGTCGACAGGCAATCTCCTGAAGCAGCTATCGCGGCAGAAGTATTCATCAATCTCTTTCGCGAAGGGAATAGGACTTTGCCGGAGCTGCAGGAGGCAGCTAGGCGCCACAAGTGGCTGATGGAATGGCCAAATGCCTCTCAAGGATCACTCCTTGCCGAGACCAAAGGACTGACGCGGCCTACTCCGCGGCGTGCCTCGGGACCGCTCCTCTAGTAGCCTGTCGTGATGGGGCGTCTTTGTAGCGTCCGACATCGGTCTCAGAGACTTCAGGTCGCCTGTGCGACAGTAGGAGAAATAGCCTTACAGGAACGAACAATTTCCAGAATTGGCATGGTCAGTTTGGCTTGCTCCGGAGTTCCAGATGGCTCAACATAGGCCATCATTCTAACAGCTCACCGAGGTGCCTCATGCTTCGACCATTCTTGCCATCGGTTGATCATGAAAGGTCGAGGCAGTTCTATGAGGCTCTTGGCTTTGAGACGAGATACGCAGACGCGAGTATCGCCGTGATGGTGAGCGGCAATGACAGCTTCATCCTACAGAACTTTTACGTGAAGGAGCTGGCGGAAAATTTCGTGATGCAACTGACCGTTCCTGACGCAACCGTTTGGTGGAGCATTTACGATCCGGAACGTGTCGCTGATCGCTTCGGAACGAAGCCACCGACCCCGCCCGCCCTGCAGGATTGGGGAATGATCGTTGGGTTCATCCACGACCCGTCGGGCGTGCTCTGGCACGTCACCGAAGCCAGGACATAACTGCATTCGCTTGTTCGCAAAGTTCATTCTGCAGCGGAAACGTCAACTGCAGTCGGCACAAGCTCATCCGGCCGAGAGCGGTCGTGGGACTTACGCAACTAGCCGCAAAATGCGCCAACACTTCGATCGTGACCGAAACTTCGTTTCAGGGAAGCTGCCATAAGGGGCTGTCCCCATTGGAGCTCAGGTCATGACATCTTGCCCACCATCCACGACGGCAACCTTCTTCGGCTGGCATGTGGTCGCTGCGACCTTCGTGCTGGCAGTTTTTGGCTGGGGTGTCGGTTTTTACGGACCACCGATCTACCTACAGATGGTGGTCCAGCGAACGGGATGGTCCGTCGCGTTTGTCTCGGCTGCCGTAACGCTGCACTTTTTGGTCGGCGCAGCGGTCGTTGCAAACCTTCCGCGACTGTATCGGCTTGCGGGTGTTCCCTCGCTCACCGTCACCGGCGCGGTTCTTCTCGCCATCGGCGTCGTCGGCTGGTCTCTTGCCGATCAGCCGTGGCAGCTATTTGCCGCCGCTCTCTTGAGCGGAACTGGCTGGGTTGCGATGGGCGCTGCCGCGGTGAATGCCATTATCGCACCCTGGTTTGTCCGCGCCCGCCCGGCAGCACTATCCATGGCCTACAATGGCGCGAGTGTGGGTGGCGTCGTCTTCTCGCCCCTGTGGGTCACGCTCATTGCCTCGAGCGGGTTTGCACAGGCAGCCGTCATCGTCGGCATCTCCATGGTCACCACTGTGACCGCCTTGTCCGTTCTGGCATTCGCCAAATCTCCAGACCTTTTGGGGCAATTTCCGGACGGAGCACGGCCGAACCACGAGGCGACGGCTCCATCACTTGCTCCGCCCTCAGCAGGCACTTTGCTGTGGCGCGACCGCCGCTTCCTGACGTTGGCAGCAGGTATGGCTGCCGGGTTGTTTGCGCAGATCGGGCTGCTGGCCCATCTGTTTTCGATCATGGTTCCGGTCTTCGGAACACAGGCGGCGGGCCTGCTGATGGGAGGGGCTACCGTTGCGGCAATCCTCGGGCGCACGGGCATCGGCTGGCTGATGCCGGTTTCGGCGGACCGCCGCCTGATCGCGTCCGCAAGCTATGGCGTCCAGATCATCGGCACCCTGATGCTTTTGACGACGGCCGGAGAAAATGCTGCTGCAATAGTTGTCGGGATCCTGCTTTTCGGCCTCGGCATTGGCAATGCCACATCGCTCCCGCCTCTCATCGCTCAGGTGGAATTCGACAAAGCCGATGTTTCCCGAGTGGTGCCGCTGATCGTGGCTCTGAGCCAGGCGATCTATGCTCTCGCTCCCGCGCTGTTCGGCATCGCCCGGACGATCTCCGACCCCGCCATTTTCATATTGGCGGTGGCGGTCCAGTTTCTGGCAGTTGTCGCGTTTTTAGCCGGACGGCTTAAATGACCATAAAAGGGCCGACTGCCGTCTTCCGCTTCGCGCCAAAAGCAGTCATGCCAAGACGGGCGATCATAGCTTCGACTGCCTCTGACAGTTCGTCTGTTCCGAGGAAATGAATCATGATCCTTCTGAGGTCTTGGTAGGAACCGGGAAGGTGCTGCGCTGCCGTCCTCTGCTCCTGAGCGCATCAGCATGCGGACGTGAATGGTACGCCATCTGACCAACACGGATTTTATTAGCATTGCCTGTATAAGGCGCAGAGAGACTTCTGACTCCACTCCGCTGGCGAAGTCGTACAAGGGTGAGATATGAAATCTTATACTGTGCCTTCCGACGCGGCCCATGATGCTGCGAAAAAGAAGTTGTGCGTGAGCGCCTTTGCTCGCCGCAGCAAGCTTGATGACGTTGAAGAACGCAAAATGCTTCGGCTCTTGGGGTCCTTCGCTACCGAGCAGGAACTTCTCATGAACGCACGGCGTTCGCTGATCACCCGCTAAGCCTACTGCCATCTGCCACCACAATCATTACGAAGTAGTTGTGGTGCTTTCAGCGCCTTCAGCGAAGGGAACTCATCGGCGGGTTAGCCGATAGTGCCTGAATCCTACCGTCCATGTTGAAGCAAATGTTGCCTACGGAGTGGGTGTGGTGTGATGCGCAGCGAGTGGAAAGTTCCGATCGAGGTCCAGACAGGGTCAATGGGTTCATTCCAGCTTATAGGCCGAACCGAACACGCGGCCGAAGCATTGGCCTATCGGTGGCCTGTCATCGGAGGTGCTAAATGGCTAAATGCGATGCAGAAGTGTCTGGACGCGCTTGAAGGCAAGACCACAGATGACATAGCTCGTAAGGCCTTCATCGCGGCAGCAGTTGATGCCAACGTCAGCATTCGGCCGTGGCAGCGCAATCTTCCACAAGAGAGAGCGTCGGCTCGCAAGGGATAAAGAAACGCCCCTTAAAGGTTTAGTGCGCAACGCGCCGCATGATCACATCATTCGGCTCGTCGCCCGTACATTTGTCCAGCAGCAGTCCTGCCACCTCGCGGCCTTGCAGACTGTGTGGATCGATAAGGCGGTCAGCGCACAATATGCGATGGGCTTCTGAAAGGCGCTTGATCTGCTCCGGCGTGTAGACGGACTTTTGCATCATCATGATACCTCCGATAGCCCTATTCATTCCCTCCGGGACTGAGGTGTCAATGCGACAAGTGGTATGGTACGGCACCGCACATTCACTTCCTGCTATACGACATGAAGGCTCGGCTCTGCGTCATTTTGGAGACATGGCTACGATCGAGCCAGCCACTCGTCCAGGTGTCCGCAAGGACCGGGGAGTATCGTAGGGTGTACGCCAACAGCGGACATAGGTCTTCTAACTTCAGTTCACTCGTCAACCGGATTGCAATTAGCAGGGTCAGGCGGCATCGCTTGGTCTATCGCTGACGTGCCGGGATGACGACTCTGAAAAAAAATCTGCACTTGCATGCAAGACATCTCGCTGCTGCTCCGTATACCGGGGTATGAGTGACAGGAAGAGCACGTTTGACGTCCTTGGCCAACTTGGGGCCCTAAAGCGATACGCGCACTCCCTGTCCCACAATGCCGCAGACGCAGAAGACTTGGTACATGACACTCTTCTACGCGCCTATGAGCGGCGCTCCACCTTCCGGCGGGGAGAAAGCCTCCGGAAATGGCTGATGTCCATTCTGCACAACAACTATGTGGATCGAATGCGTACAGCCGCAGCTCGCGGACGTCGCGAGGCTGAGACACAGTCGCACGCGGAGACATCCTACCCTCCTCACCAGGAACACGGCATCAGGCTCGCCCAGGTTCGCGAAGCGTTCAAGAACCTCCCGCAGGACCAGCGCGAGGCGCTCCACCTTATTGCAGTGGAGGAACTCACCTATCAAGAGGCGAGCCAAATCCTGGACGTCCCGGTTGGAACGCTGATGTCTCGTGTTTCACGGGCACGAGCGGCACTTCGGGAATTTGAGGAGAGCGCAGCGAGGCCTACGCATCTGAGGGTCGTCGGAGGCAGCAATGACTGAACTAATTTCGCAAAATGAGACCGACATCCAAGCTTATGTGGACGGTCAGTTGGACGCTGCCGGACGCCTTCGTGTCGAATGCTGGCTGTCGGCACACCCGGAGGTTGCCGCTCGCGTAATGGCCGACTTGAGTATGGGCACGACGCTCAAACTCGCAATGTTGTCAGATGACACTGACTGTGCGCCACGGACACGCCGGGTGGCGCAACGTCTCCAGTCGAGCCTTTCCGAGGCCCGGATGTGGTCGAACGTTAGAAAGGCCGCGACGGTTGCGCTATTCGTGGCGGCAGGATGGTTTGCCAACACATCCATGGGGACTCGCGATGTGAACGCCAGCGCCCATCCACCCGCGTTCGTAGAACAAGCTCTTCGTGCCCATACGACATCGCTCCTTCGTGCCCAGATGCATTCGCAACCAGAGGTGAAAGCATACGACAGGGCCGACATCCGTTCAGCAACCGGGATCGTCATGCCTCAACTGCCTGAGGGCTGGAAGGTTGTTGATGTCCAGGTATTTCCCGCCGCGTTCGGTTTCAGCGTAGAGGCACTCGTACGGACGCAGGACGACACATTGATTTCCCTGTTTGCCAGCCGACCCGGCACATTTGCCGTTGAACCTGTAGCCGACATCAACCTGTCCGGTGCTGAAGCCGCATGGTGGCAGATCGGTGATGTCGCCTATGCCGTCGTTTCAAGTGCGCCCGAAACCGGATTGGTCGATGAGGCGGAAACTCTGAAGAACTCCCTCTACTGATCTCCAAGGAAATCATCATGTATCCCAACCAGAACCGATTCAGCGGCTTCGGACAGACCTCGGTCGCTGCCTTTGACGAAGGCCTTCGCCAGCACATGCTGCGTGTCTACAACTATATGGGCCTCGGCCTCGTGGTGACAGGGCTCGTCGCCTTTATAGTCGGGACTACCCCGGCCCTCTACGTTCCGATCTTCTCCTCGCCGCTCAAGTGGGTGGTGATGCTAGCGCCACTTGCGTTCGTTTTCTTCTTCTCCTTCCGCATTCAGACGATGTCGACCTCGACTGCTCAGATGACTTTCTGGGCGTTCTGCGCGGTGATGGGTCTGTCACTTGCCTCGGTCTTCCTCGTCTTCACCGGTGCTAGCATCGCCCGCACCTTCTTCATCGCAGCCACCATGTTTGGCGCGACGAGCCTCTACGGCTATGTCACGAAGCGAGACCTGTCGAAGTTCGGCTCTTTGCTGATCATGGGCCTGATCGGCGTCGTCATTGCGTCCATCGTGAACATCTTCCTTGGGTCAAGCGCCTTGCAGTTCGCCATCTCCGTGATCGGGATCGTCGTCTTCGTCGGCCTGACCGCCTGGGATACGCAGAACATCAAGGAACAATATGCAGAGAACTTCGACCAGGAATCACAGCAGAAGATCGCGGTCTTTGGTGCCCTGTCGCTCTACCTGAACTTCGTCAACATCTTCCAGTTGCTGCTCAACTTCACCGGCCAGCGTGAAGAGTAAGTTTCATTTACCCAAGGAGACAACTGATGGATCGTAATGACCAACAGGCCATCGAAGCTCTGTTCACCAAGCTCGCTCAGGTCGAGCAGCAATCTGGCCAGCGCGACGTCGAAGCTGAACGCTTCATTCAGCAACGGGTCGGAGAACAGCCAGGTGCGCCCTATTATATGGCGCAGACCATCGTCGTGCAGGAGCAGGCACTTGAAGCTGCCCAGCGTCGGATCGAAGAGCTTGAGTCACGGATAGCGCCTGGCGGCCAATCTCAAGGCGGTGGGTTTTTTTCCTCAATGTTCGGCAGTAGCTCACAGCCGTCCCGCACGGCTCCTCGACCGTCACCGCATAGAGGGGCTGCCCCAGCTCCGTCACTTTGGGGCAACGGAGGTCAGCAGGGAATTCAGCAACGTGGTGGCGGCTTTCTGGCTGGCGCGGCACAAACTGCTATGGGCGTCGCCGGCGGCGTCCTGCTCGGGAACGCAATCATGGGCATGATGGGCGGCAACGAGGCTCAGGCCGCTGAGCCCGAGGCGGAGCCTGATGCTGAAGCTCCCACAGACGACTTCGACTTCGGCGGTGACGAGGATATCTGACCTCGTACCCTGAGTTGGGCCGCCGGACGCCTCCATCCTCCCAAGCTCCGGCGGCTCAATGCTCGACCAGAAAGCTACCATGGTACTTACTTCGCCCCCTGCTGGCGCTCTCGTTCCTGTCCGAGGAAGGGTGGGTCCGCCAGTCGAAGACATGCTCTTGGCGTCGTCTGATCCAGGAAGGCTCTTTTATGCCTGAGGAGCCGGATAGTCGCGCCAGCATCCCGAACCGACGACGATTGGGTGAGATACCCCCTCGCCACCGTGCAAGTTGCGCAACGGACCCTGCCGCTATCGACAAGGTTCCGTTCCCACATTGCTTTCCCCGTTTTACCATCAACAACACAAGGATTGGCCCGCTTCAGAAGAGCGGCCTCTTAATTCAATGATATTCGAATGGATATCCGACCCCGCTGCATGGGCTGGTCTTGCCACACTGGTCGTGCTCGAAATTGTCCTCGGCATCGACAACCTCGTCTTTATCGCCGTCCTTGCCGATAAGCTCCCGCCCCATCAGCGCGAGAAGGCCCGGCTTATCGGTCTTGGCCTTGCGCTGGGCATGCGGCTCGCCCTTCTTGCCTCCGTCGCCTGGATCGTCACCCTCACCGCCCCACTGTTCACTGTAGCCGGGATGGAAATCTCCGGCCGCGATCTGATCCTGATCTTCGGGGGCCTCTTCCTGCTGTTCAAGGGCACCATGGAGTTGCATGAGCGCCTTGAGGGGCATGCAGGGATGAAGGAAGGCAAGATCGAGCACGCAGTCTTCTGGCAAGTCCTCGTGCAGATCGTCGTGCTGGACGCCGTCTTCTCGCTCGATAGCGTCATCACAGCGGTCGGCATGGTCGAACATCTCTCCGTAATGATGATCGCCGTTATCATTGCTGTTGGCGTCATGTTGCTTTCCTCGAAGCCGCTTATGGCGTTCGTATCGAAGCATCCGACTGTCGTCATTCTTTGCCTGGGCTTCCTGATGATGATCGGCTTCTCGCTGATCGTGGAAGGCCTCGGATTCCATATCCCCAAGGGCTATCTCTATGCCGCGATCGGTTTCTCGGTCCTCATCGAAGCCTTCAACCAGGTCGGCCGTCGCAATCGTGAGCGCGTCATGACAACCGGCGACTTACGAGAAAGGACTGCGGATGCCGTGCTCTCCTTGCTTGGAAGTCGGCGACCTGAAGCATCCCTCGGCGAAACGGCCGATGTTATTGCCGAACGCGCAACTGAAAGTGAGCTGTTCACTCCGGCAGAGCACGAGATGATCGAAAGCGTGCTGACACTCGCCGACCGTCCCGCGAAGTCCATCATGACACCTCGACTGGATATCGATTGGCTTGACATGGATGACGACGACGAGGAGCTGCGACGGAAGATCATTGACACGGGACATTCCCGCTTCCCGATTGCCCGGGGCAGCATGGATCAATTCCTTGGCGTGGCTCTTGCCAAGGACCTTTTGAGAGACCTCATCGAGACTGGCAAGATCGACTTCACGCGGTCCCTTCGACAGCCCCTGGTGGTCCATGAGAGCGTCAGCGCTTTGCGGTTGCTGGAGCAATTGCGCCAGTCGCCTCTACAGGTAGCTATCGTTATGGATGAGCATGGCTCAATGGAGGGCATGGTCACGCCGACTGACCTGCTGGAAGCAATCGCTGGTGATTTCGCAGATGACGACGAAGAGCAACTAACCGTCGTTCATGACGAAGACGGCTCCATGCTCGTCGACGGCTGGATTGACATCCGTCACGTCTCCAAGCTGCTTGATGTCGACCTGGTGGACGATGCTGATCGCTACTCGACGCTTGCGGGCTTGATCCTATGGCGACTAGGTCATTTGCCAAAAGAAGGAGAGACAATCCCTTATGGTGACCTCACATACGAGATCGTCTCACTCGACGGTAGAAACATCGACAAGGTGAGGATCAGGCGGGGGCGTGCGGCGGACACCATGTCGGGATGAGGTTCTTCTCAGACAGGCTATCCGGCAGGGCTAGACTGTATGTCATGTTCTGGAGGGATATGCTCCTGTTCGGAACCTGTTCTTCCGTCTTTTGCCTGGCGACGGGTCTAGCATTGTCCGCTTACGGATACCCCGGATGGATGACGCTGGTCGTCATCCTTCTTCCACTGCCATATAATATCTTCATCTGGCACTGCGTCTGGAACGCCGGGTCTTCCCAAACGCCCATCCACAAGCTGGTGCTCCGAACAGTCGCCTCCGGTTGGCTACTACTGGTCTTGGTGCTTTGAAGCGGTTCATACATTGAGCAGCACCGCAGAGGAGGAATGGGCGGGTTGTCGCCCCATGGTGCACGTCGGAAGACAACTTCGGGCCGAGTAGCGACGAGATGTGCTACAATCCGCTGCCTGATGGAGGCGACGCGGCGGGAGGAGTGGCGGAGGCTTTGGTATGGACACCGCTGTACTGCGTGATCGATATCCATGGAACAAGGGAATCCTCGTTGGCCAGAAGCGCCCATTGCAGCCAAAGAACGTGTGGTCGATCCGCGTTCGGCTCGAAATGAGCGGCGCGATCCGTGAACTGGCGCTCTTCAATCTTGCCATCGACAGCAAGCTTCGCGCTTGCGATCTCGTCAAGCTGAGGGTTGAGGACTTGTGGTCAGGTAGTTCGATCCGGGATCGGGCGACCATCATTCAAAAGAAGACGAAGCGGCCCGTACAGTTCGAGGTCACCGAACAGACCAAGATCGCACTCACGGCGTGGCTCCCATTTGTTCGAAGGAATGGCAGCAGCTATCTGTTTCCAAGCAGCCGGAAGACGTCGCAGCATCTGTCGACGAGGCAGTATGCTCGAATTGTCCACCGATGGGTCGCGTCCATCGGGCTCGACACCAGCGCTTATGGCACTCACTCCATGAGGAGAACCAAGGCAGCGCAGATTTACAAGAAGACGGGCAATCTTCGGGCAGTCCAGATTTTGCTCGGTCACACGAAGCTGGAAAGCACGGTCCGATACCTCGGCGTTGAGGTGGACGATGCGCTCAGGATTGCGGAGCAAATTGAGCTATAGGCTCTTGACCATCGGCGACAGCCGGTGGTCTCTCTCGCGCCACAAGCGGACGTCACCTTTCTTAAGCAACCCTTGACTTTTTGGGAGCGCGACCAACGTCTGGATTATCGTCGGCAACCGATCCTGTAGGCGCTGACGGCTGAGGGTTACTACGTGCTCCCGCCTGCAAGAGGGGGACCCGTTATGTCACCGAATCATTCCTCGTCCGTGCGAAACGTTCTGCTCTCGAAGCTAGAACCTGAAGAGCTGGCGAAGTTCAGCCGCGACCTGATCGCCATCGACCTACCCAAGAACTTCGTCATCGCCGCTTTCAACGGTCCGATCGACTACGTTTATTTCCCGGATAGTGGCATCGGCTCGGTTGTGGCCGTCTCGCCTGAGGGAAACAAGGCTGAGGCTGGCATGTTTGGGCGAGAGGGATTTTCGCCTGTGCTGGCGGCAGTGGGTGCTGACGTCAGCGCTCATGAGATTGTGATACAGAGCGCGGGCAGCGGTCACCGCATCACTTACGCGAGCTTCCTGAAGGCGATGGAGGGTAGCCCACCGTTCGCTCGCCTCGTCGCCTGCTACAGCCAGGCTCTGGCAATTCAGGTCTCGTATACCGCCTTGTCCAATGTCAGCCACCCTGTTGATGAGCGTTTAGCTCGCTGGCTTTTGATGTGTCACGACCGCGCCGATGGGGATGAGCTGTACCTCACACATGATTATATTTCCCTGATGCTCGCAGTCCGTCGCCCAAGCGTAACGACAGCGCTGCATGTTCTTGAGGGCAACCGCTTCATCCGGTCGGAAAGAGGGCGAATCCTCATCCGAAACCGAGCTGCTCTCGAAGAATTCGCAAGGGATGCCTATGGTAGACCCGAGCAGGAGTATGATCGACTGATCGGCAGCGGGACCTCAGGACCATCGAATGTTGTCCCCATCACCGGATAGCTGACTCCCGAAATCCCTTCTGCGAGAGCGGAACCTGAACCTGCGGAATCTGTTTGGACGCGATAGTCAGCTACTTCTTTCACATGCGAAACAACATGACCCTGGTCGAAGACCCGGACGGGTCGGAACTGCTAGACTTGGTCTCTGAGGTGAACGAGCCGAAAACCGATGCGCCCGCTATCATGGCCGAGGACATAAAGGTCGGACGAGAACCGACCTATCTCCATTGAGATCACCAATTCGTCTGGCGAAGTGCTCCACACCATCACCTTCCGCGAGGTTCTGGAGGAGCTGACGGCCAACCTGTATGGGCGAAGCTTACAAAGCAGCTTCGCTAAGGCGGTCGTATGGCTACCCCAAAAGGCACCCTCTCCGACCAAAGCCTGATGACAAGACGTCAGCCTTGTTTATAACTATATTAGGTGTCATTAACATTTCATCACCGCCATCGATAACAGGCGCGGGTGGCTGAGAGACCGTTATTTTGCTCTTGCCTGCACGGGAGCAACCGACAGATGATGCGGTATTTCTTCAATCTTCACGACAGCATTTCTCTCCCAGACACCGTAGGGTCAGAACATCCTGATCTGGCTAGCGCTCGTAGCGAGGCTGTCGAGACCATCGCAGAGCGGCTCAAGGGTTCCTTGTTGAAAGAGACTGACGTCTCGTCCTGGCTGATGAACGTCACTGATGAACAAGGGTTTACCGTTATGGTGCTCTCGTTCTCGGCCGCTGTTCAGATCGTCGACCAGCCTTCGCTTGCTGCGGCAAGGGCAGTCGCCGAATAGAAATGTCAGAACCGCACAAAAGAACTTCGGCTCTTGGCCGATCAAGCCGGTTTGGCGCGTAAGCTTAATATTGCCACGCCTCGCCATACGTCGCATGAGATCGGGCTCAATCCCGCCGAGGCTGGGATATGTCCGACCTTCTTCAAGCTGATGTTTCAAATCTTCTTCTGCGGGCACTTGCACCCGAAGCCTACGCTCTGCTGCAACCCGTTATGCAGCGGGTCGAGCTGCCGCTGAAGTTCGATCTCGTCATTCCTGATGTGGCGACAGACCTGGTCTACTTCCTGGAACGGGGCTTGGCGTCTCTGGTCGCCACCAACTCTGAAGACGAGTCCGTCGAGGTCGGTCACATCGGCTATGAAGGCATGGGCGGCAGCCACGTTCTCCTGAAAGTCGAGGAGACGCCGAACAAGGCTTTCATGCAAGTTGCAGGCAGCGGTATCTCCGTGCCAGCCGCAACGCTTCTGTCAATGGTTGAACAGGTGCCGTCTGCTAATGATCTCCTTCTGAGATATGTCCATTGTTGCGAACTGCAGCTTGCCCATTCCGCTCTTGCAAATGCCCGATACAACATGCCGGAGCGGCTGGCTCGCTGGTTGCTGATGTGCCACGACCGTTTGCAGGACGATGACCTGCAACTCACGCATGAATTCCTCTCGCTGATGCTCGGCGTCCGTCGCTCAGGCGTCACCAACGAGATTCATGTCCTGGAGGGTCTCCACGCAATCAAGGCGACGCGAGGAAACATCCGAATTGTCGACAGGCAGAAGCTGGAAGATGTCGCAAGTGGCTCCTACGGAGTACCGGAGCAGGAATACGAGCGACGTATCGGATTTCCTATCAGGCGTTCTTGATCTCGCAAAGCTGTGAAAGCTACGCAGCTTAGTGCTCCTTGATGCTAAGGTGGGGCGACCGTGTGAGGGTGCCTACGGACTGAAAACAGGTGGGCGCGTTTCACCGACGGCTATCGCCTACGGTCTCTCAGCAGATGTCACCGACGCACTGAGGCCATTCCTTATGAGATGGGGGCTACTGGGGTCATGCCGTGCCGCTCCAGCAGGCGTCGCTCTAGCGCGGTGCCGCTTCCTCGTGCACGTCGTCCAGGAGCAGTAGTAGGAAGCTTGGCCGACGACGAGGGCTTCCCATTCCAGAATGCGCGTTTGCCCCTAGCAGTTTGACGGCGGTTGGCGGTGAGCCGCCGCCTCCATCTCAATGTAACAGCGGCTTGGGTTCGAGAGTGGGTACGGCAGCGTTGCACCGTCGGTGGCCATCATCTGCTTATACCTGTTCTTCTGGAACTAGAACGATGGAGCTTAGTTGCAGGATCGAACTATGGAGGACACGTCATGAGCGACCGCGAGCTTGCTGGCCTTGCAACAACGGCTCGGATCAAGGGCCATCCCCTGCATCCGCTCCTGGTCCCACTACCGATCGGTTTCTTTGTTGCCACGCTCCTTTGCGATCTCGTATTCTGGTGGAGTGCCGACCCTCTTTGGGCAACTGCTGGATTCTGGGCTCTTTTCGTGGCGTTACTTACTGCAGCGATCGCAGCGGTAGCGGGCTTGGTCGACTTTCTCGGCAATCGCAAGATTCGAGCGCTTCGTGACGCTTGGCGTCACATGATTGGAAATATCGTTGCTGTTGTCGTGGCTGTTGCCAGTCTCCTGCTCCGTTGGTCAGACGGGCCTCCTGCGGTGGTCCCTTGGGGGCTGGGGGCATCTATATTGATCTTCGCTCTCATCCTTTACACCGGGTGGAAAGGGGGCGAGCTGTCCTACAGACACCGGGTGGGTATGCTTCCTGATGAAATCCAACTCGGTCATCGCAAGTGACCTCACCGTCCTCTCAGGCGATAATTCCGTTATGGCGCTCGGTTCCACCACCTTAATCGGAGCTTCGGAGAGTATAGTGGATGGACTGGAAGGCTATCTTGCCGTTCTCAATGACGAAGCTGTCTGCTCCCTCGACAGCATTGACCTGAGACCCACTTTCCCTCCAGTTTTCGGGAGAGTCTTGGGTTTTCAATCTGGCCTTATGCGGCCTGTTTTTCCATAGCCATTTTGATTGCGAACTCGCTGGGGGTGATATTGCCCAGCGATGAGTGGGGTCTGTTCCTGTTGTAGTCCTCCTTCCATGCTGTGATGGCGGCGCGGGCCTGAGTGAGCGACGAGAACAGCGTCTCGTTCAAGCACTCGTCGCGGAAGCTGCCGTTGAAGCTTTCGACGAAGCCATTCTGCATCGGCTTGCCGGGGGCGATGTAATGCCATTCGACCGTGGTCTCCTGGCACCATTTGAGGATGGCCATGCTGGTCATTTCTGTCCCGTTGTCTGAGACAATCGTTCTCGGCTTTCCCCGCCTGGCGATGAGGCTATCCAACTCGCGGGCGAGCCGTGCTCCCGACAGAGATGTATCGGCGACCAGGCACAGGCATTCGCGGGTGAAGTCATCTACAACCGCCAGCACGCGGAACCGGCGGCCGTCCGTGAAGGCGTCGCTGACGAAGTCCAGGCTCCAGCGCTCATTGGGACGCGACGGCAGAGCCAGAGGACGTCTCGTCCCCAAGGCCCGCTTTCGGCCGCCACGCTCGCGCACCGTCAGCTTCTCCTCCCGATAGAGACGCCGAAGCTTCTTCAGGTTCATGACGATCCCCTGCCGGTCAAGCATGACATGGATACGCCGGTAGCCGAAGCGCCGGCGCTCTGACGCGACCTTCTTCATCGCCTCACGGATGGATGCATCGTCTGGCCGCACGCTGCGATATCGCATGCTCGACCGATCCACCGACAAAACCTCGCACGCCCGACGCTGGCTCACTCCATGCTGCGCACAGACGTGAACCACCGCATCCCGCTTTACATCGGGCGTCACCATTTTTTTGAAGCGACATCCTTCAGGATCGCATTGTCCAACATCGTCTCGGCGAGCAGCTTCTTCAGCGCGGCGTTCTCGTCCTCAAGCGCCTTCAGCTTGCGGGCATCGGACACCTCCATGCCGCCATACTTCGCCTTGTACTTGTAGAAGGTTGCATCCGAGATGCCGTGCTTGCGGCAGATATCGACTGTCTTCGCACCCGCCTCCTGCTCCTTCAATATCCCGATAATCTGTTCTTCCGTGAACCGTGAACGCTTCATTCGTCCGTCTCCTGGTTGTGACGGACTCTACCAAAATCTGGAGGAAGTTCAGGGGCTCAGGTCAGCATCAAAGCGCGAGGACGTGGCCGACCAGATGAGCAACGCGTAGGCTCCATGCACCTGCTTTACCTGGTAGCTGAAATGGGCCCCAGGCAATTGTTCCCTCAGGCGTCGGGCGGAGATGCGTAATGCATCGTGACCGCTCATCTTCGAGTTGGTTAGTAGCACCACCTGGTGGTCGTAATTTCGGGCCAGGTCTTCTTCCAGTTTTCCCTCTGCACGGAGGCGCAAATGATCCTCAAACACTTCTTCGGTTGATCGAGCATCAGCCATCGCTAGTGGACCTTCCTTCCTGAAAGCTTCATCCGGCGAAGCGCAATTCTAGCCTCGATCTCCTCTACCGTCCGCTCCGCCACAAGGAGTCGGCAGCGAGCATCTGCATTGTTAAGCTCGGTCAACTCGCCCTCAAGCTCAGCGGCCGCACCTGCCGCCGCCTGCTGGGCGAAATACAGCGCTTCCTGCAACAGTTCCAACTGATCGTCGGACTTCACCATTCCCTCCTCCAAAGGTTCCGGCCGCAACGGTCCGCTAACCGGCGCTTTCGTTTTTTGTTCCGGCACGGAACATGAATGGCGCGATCATGTTCGGGAGGCTCTGGCATGGTGCCGGAAAGAGGAGAGAGCCGATGTTCTTTAGGACGAACCAATTCCAATACAACGCTCGGCCGGAGCGGCCCGACCCAATTTATGCAAAGAAGCTTCAGGAGGTGCTGGGTGGCCAATGGGGCGAGATCAGCGTCATGATGACCTATCTCTTCCAAGGCTGGAACTGCCGTGCGCCAGCAAAGTACAGAGACATGCTTCTCGACATTGGCACGGAAGAGATCGCTCATGTGGAAATGCTGGCGACGATGATCGCAAGACTTCTCGAGACCTCTCCGGTCGAGACGCAGGAAGATGCGGCCAAGGATTCCGTGATCGGAGCAGTCATGGGCGGTGCCCGAGTCGAAGATGCCATTCTTGCCGGCATGAACCCGCAGCATGCGATCGTTTCCGGAATGGGAGCAACGCCGACGGATAGCGTCGGATATCCCTGGAATTCTCGGTATACCATCGCATCCGGAAATCTTCTTGCAGATTTCAGGTTCAATCTTACAGCCGAGTCTCAAGGCAGGCTTCAGGTTTGCCGTCTTTACGAGATGACCGACGATCCCGGCGTGCGCGACATGCTCTCCTTCCTGATCGCCAGAGACACGATGCACCAGAACCAATGGCTCGCCGCCATCAAGGAGCTTGAGGCCGATGGTCTTGAGCAGACACCGGCTCCCTTCAGTTTCCCGCAGGACCGCGAGAAGTCCGAGGTCGCGTACCAATACTGGAGATGCTCCGATGGAACGGAGAGCCAGCGGGGATCGTGGGCTGCGGGCACTTCACCGGACGGCAAGGGTGAGTTCGAATTCCTGGCGGACCCGCAGCCTCTTGGCGAACGAGTAGAGGAACTCGCTCAACTCGATCCCCGGCTTCACAGTACGCCGAAGAAGCCGATGCCACCTATGGCTTCGTGACGAGACGGCCCCGCACGATGCACGTCGCTAAAACGATAGAGCAACAAGAGCGGGGCCTTGCCTCATCGATCGAGAGAAGGCCGCCCTTTTTTACAGTTGGCCATTCCACGCATTCGATCCCGGATTTTGTGGAGCTGCTGAGAGTGGGCGAGGTTAAGGCGGTCGTGGATGTGCGCTCAATCAGGAGATCACGGACCAACCCTCAGTTCAACGAGGAAGCGCTGGTAGATGCCTTGCGCCCCTATCAGGTCAGCTATCTCGCTATCCCCGAACTGGGTGGCAGGCGCTCTAAGCAGAAGTCGATCGACCAGGATGTGAACCCGTTCTGGAACAACCGCAGCTTCCACAATTATGCGGACTATGCACTCACAGACCCATTCCGGCACGGGTTAGAGCAACTTGTTGCATTGGGAGCTTCAACACGCTGCGCCATCATGTGTGCAGAAAGCGTGTGGTGGCGCTGCTATAGGAGGATCATCGGTGACCACCTTCTGCAGCGGGGCGCGGAGGTTTTTCATCTGATGGACGGTGGAAAAGCCACTCCAGCTAATCTAACCGACGGCGCTGTGCTTCTTGATGAAAGACGGATCATCTATCCCAGCATCACAAAGGTGGAATGTTGTTGATGGGGAGCCAGGAAGCTGTGAGCGTCCGGCTGTTCAGTGTCCTGAGGCCTGATGCGGGACGCCGCTCACTGCGCCAGCCTCCCGAAGGGTTTCAAAACAAGCCAATTCCACAGCTTGCAACGCTTGAAAGTCATTGGCAGCCGCGCGTCTAATCTGCATTTGATTCACCTACCTTTATCGGCTGGCAGTAACCAGACATCATAACGATTTGTGGAAGGTTTTTCGTCCGCTTCGGGCCGACTGCCGTCATGTAACTCCGTTCTCACGTGTCTATTTCGGCTCGTTGTTACTGACCAGAAGAGGCGTCGCAGACTTACTGAGCTGCCGGCGCTCGAACATCACCAGCACGATACTTGAAGCTACGATTAGTGCTGCTCCGATGAACACGTAGGCTGCAGGGACTTCGGCCCAGATGGCATAGCCGTAGACGAACGCCCAGATCAGCCCAGTGTATTCGACAGGCGCGAGAGCCGAGGCCGGAGCGTGGCGGAAGCCTTCGTAGAGAAGGTATTGTCCAATCGTCGCAATGACGCCCAGCCCGATCATCAGGCTCCAACCGGTGCCGTCAGGCGTCTCCCAAATCCAAGGAAAGGAGATGGCGCAAGCAAAAGCGAACAGCAGGCTTGTCGCGTACATCTGGACGAGCGTTGTCTCGGTCTTGCTGACCAGGCGGACAAGCACCGTGCTCCATGCCCAGCAGAAGCCAGCCACAACGCACATCGCAGCTGGAAGCAGGTTTGGGGACTGTGTCGGGTTCGCGGCAATGAGGACGCCAAGGAAGCCCCCGACGCAGGCGATCCAGCGACCCGCTCCTACCTTCTCCTTGAGGATGAGGATCGAGAGCAAGATGACGATGATCGGGGCGGAGAAGTAGAGTGTCGTCAACTCCGCCAGGCCCAGATAACGGGCTGCGTTGTAGAAGAGCAGCCATGCCACGAGCATGAGAGCAGCCCGCAGAACCAAGGTGCCTCTGTGCTTGCTTTTCATGATCGAGGGGTGACGGAAGTGCTTTGCAAGAATACCCGTCACGATCACGATGATGATGCTCCGCATGAAGAGAATTTGCGGAACTTCATAGGATGACACCAGCAGCTTTACGACTGCATCCTGAAGGGCAAAGCAAGCGTATCCTGCCGATGCGAGCCCGATACCGAGGAAGGTGCGATCTGCAGTTGCTGTAGCCATCTCCGCCATTCCCCTGACTGATCACGCTGACGGAGGCTTAGAACGCCGCAGCGGAAGGAGCAATGAAGCATAGACATAACTGCACTGCACAATAAATGTTGTTCTTCTGGTCAAAAAACGCGCATAAAGCGCAAAGCAGATGCACACGCGGCTTCCTCCCAGTTCCGCGCATCTGTTGTTCCCCTCTGGAGGTTCTATAACCTTCATACTTTAATGGGCTCCGGGTAACCGTGAGCTCATTTTTTTTGGTGGCTCATGAATAACGAGACGCTTGGTTACATCTGCGTCCTGCTTGTGATCACGACATTAGAGGGCCAAGACGCGCTGGAAGTGAAAGTACCCGCCGATCTTGGTGGCTTAAACCATCGCAAGAACGTCCTCACCAGCCTCTGGAAGCACATCCGCAAGATTGCCAATCGCTGCAAGCAGCGGAGCGTAAATAAAGCGCTCTTGCGGCCACGACAAGTCGTGAAGGTCTTTGCAAGACCTGCCCAAGTTGCCACTCGCTAAACCTTACCTCTAAGCCTGCACGTTCGGGAGTGCAGCACATGGGGCGGACTAGATAACGATCTATCTTTGGGAATGGGCAGAGGCGGACCAGTGAGAACTCGATCCCTGTCTTAACCCACCGTGTTTCATCGAGCCTGACCATGAGGCCTGCCTGATCATAGAGATGTTCGAAATGTGCCTGGACCCGAACCTGGGCGGTGAAATCGCCTTCGGGCCTGGAAGGCGTAGAAGTGGCCGTTGTCGCGGACAAAGCCATAGTGGGTTTTTCGCCAAAAATCAGTGTTGGCGTCAGTCGTTCCTGAAAGTTCGATATCCGATGCTTTTGCCTTTGTGAGCTCATTGAGCCACCGCCCATTCTTGAGACTCTGCAACAGCGGCTCCTATGACAACTGGAGGTAAGGCCAGATACGAAATCGACTTCGGATCGGCTCGACAGCCGAAATATTTGATTAGGATGTTGCTGGGAGGAGGCCGGGAGCCGTCCCCCGCTTCGCACCAGAGCGGTTGAGTCCTGTCAATAAGCCGAAGCTCCTCTTGAAACCGCCAGCTCGAGCTACTTTGAGCAGGCGGCGACATTGCGGTGCTGCAAAAACCCCCTATCTGCACCGGAAACTCATCCAGATCGGAGGCTTGATGCAGTTTCAGGAACCTCAGATGCCGCTCTTCACAGACCGTCTCCTATTGCGCAACTTTATCGCCAGCGATTCCTACGACTACGCTGCGTACCATTCTCGACAGGACGTCTATCGTTATCTCTATGCCGCACCGCCAACGGGAAGGGCCCTCGAAGAGCAGTTCTCAAAAATCCTGTGCGAGTCATTCCAGCAGGACGGCGATACTTACCGACTGGCTGTCGAGCGGAAGGCTGATGGGGCCCTGCTTGGGGAAGTCCTGTTGAAGCTGGCGAACAAGAATGCACTACAAGGAGAGGTTGGATACATCTTCAATCCCGCCTTCGCCGGAAAGGGATATGCGACGGAGGCCGTCGCTGCGATGATCAGCCTCGGATTTTCCTCATTTTCATTTCACCGGATTTTCGCGCGGCTGGATGCGGCAAACACGGGATCGGTCGGTGTCGTTGAGCGCCTCGGCCTACGTCGCGAGGCTCATCTGATCCAAAATGATCGCTTTAACGACGTGTGGGGAGATGAATACGTCTATGCCGTCCTTGCTACGGAATGGAAAGCTCGGGCCGACGCAAGGGCTCTCACCCAAGAGATCGTTGACGCTGGAGTGACCGACCTGCCAAGTCAGTTTCGCGCCGTCCCTCGCCCCGGTGCAAGATATGGCAAAACGAACATGTAGAGCCCAGTCAACGTCAGGAGAAAGAGCGGGGGTAGCGGCGCATAGACGATCCACGCCGGAGGCTCTGCCAGTGCCATGGCGGCAAAGTTCGCGACGACCGCCACCATGAACGCGATCGAAAGCCTCATGCAGGAGACCAATATCGCTGACCTTGGCTTCAAAGCGGGGTTGGTAAGTACGACTGAATATAACAGTGATGGAAGTGCGAGTGGAAGGGTTGTTTACGACAGCACGTCTGTGATCCCGCAATTTCGCGAACAGTACACCGAAACCCGAGATGGGGTTTTGTACGATAAAGCGACAGGGAAGTTTGCGGCCATAGGCCAAAATGGTAGCAAGTTCATTTACTCGACCTGGTGAAGATCGCCGGGCTCTCCTACTGTGGCCAGGCCGATCCCTGCAATCGGCGGCTTTGGACCGACAGCGGACCAACATTCTTGTTCCATTTAATGTAGCACAACGTCAGGAAATTATGTTTACCAGCAGAGCGCTGTTGTGAGTGAGCTATTATCGGAAGCGAGGGTCTTTGCAATTATTCGAGGTCGAGAAGACTGAAGGTGTTCGCTCTTGTCCCCAAATTTTCTTTCCGGCCCGCCGTGGTGCTTGTTTGAATTGTAGGTTCCTGTCCAAAAAATACCTGTCGATGGCCTCCTTTGCTTTCTCAACGGTTTCGTAGTCACTGTTATGAAGTATAGCCTTCGCGAGACCACTGAATACCGACTCGATAACGTTCAGGAACTGTGCGCCAGCAGGAAGCGGGGCGGTCTCAATGACTGGCAGGCTTCTGGAGACAGCCACTGAATTATGCTCATCGAGAGCTTGCTCTAGCTTCTTCGATATATGCCAGGACGCAGCATCCCAAGAAAGATAAATCTTTGAGCGATCGGAGTACTGGCTGATCAGCATCTCCATCATTTTGATCATTTCGTCAGTGTTTTTCTTTGTCGAATAGAAGTGCGTGATCTGGTTGCCTGAAAGCTCCAACGCCGCCGTTACGATAAGGCAACCTCGGCTCTTCTGCCATTGTGGCACTACTCTCTGGGTATTTGGAGCAACGAGCATCCGTCCGGGTTTCATCTTAACAGCGAAAGGGCCAAATTCGTCAATCGAGAAGAAGGCCTGATCCGAGCCAAGGCTTCCAAGGATTTTCTGTACGTTTTGTAGTTTGGCTGAATATTCAGGATCATTGGATGTAAGAACTGTCCTGGCCTTTCGCCATTTATACCCGGCCGACTTGGTGATTTTTCGAATAACCTCTGGGCAAGCAGGGTTGCCTGTCTCCCTCAGCGTCTTCGATAGGTCCTGCATTATCCACGAGGTGCGGTTAATGCCGTATTTCGAGGGGGGCTCATGCAAGAGGTTGAACACGGCCTGCTTCAGCGTCTCGTTTTCAAACTTCCTCGTGCCGGATTGTTTTGGCGCAAACAACAACGGGATTCCGCCAGTTCTGTAACTACGAAGATAGCCTAACAGTGTCTGCTTGTTGATCCCGAGAAACTCGCATGATGTCTTACAGGTAATGCCGCGATGCCTCGCCAGCACGGCCATTCCCCGGTTTCGGTGAGCGAGGCGGCCGGAATGTATCTTCTCCAAAATGCTCACGGCGTCAGATGCGGGTTCAAGGACAAAGCCCAACTCCGAGACTTGAATGTCCTTGTGGAGTACCGCTCTCATCCACTCGACAGAAGCCAGGCGACGCTTTTCGCGCTCACTGACTTTGATCGCATTCGAAGCAATTTCGACCGCAATTGCGGCCGTTCTTCTTGCGCCAATCTTAGAAACAACTACCGGATTGGTGGTCGATAACTTACGCAGGAGCGCGATCCCGCGCTTGCGGTCAAGAGAAATCAAAAAATCGTAGGTCGATCCCCAGTAGTCGTTTCGTTTAGGAGCGTCGTGACGAAGAAATTCGCGGACGGCGCTGTAGCTTCCCACGTAGTCATATTGAGCTTCCAGTTCACGGAAGACGCTCATCGCAGATAAGGGGGGAGCAGGGAATACGCCTTCCTTTTGGATTTTCTGCCTGATCGCGTCGATATGCTCACCCAGCTTGGGAAACCTCTTCTCACGCGGCTTGAACGGAACTGGCCTGGCGTTGTCGACAATCTTGCGGATGGTGCCTCGGCTTATACCAGTTTCTCGCGCCACCTCTCGAATCGACTTGCGTCCGTCAAGGATGCTTCGGCGAATTTTGGTCCACTGGCTAGGATCGGTGAACATTGGCGCTTCTCCCTTCCGAGATGGTACACCTTGTCAAGCAATGCCGATACAGGACTAATTAATGTAGCATAACGTCAACATGATCTGGCGACCTCGCCTCCTTTGCGTCAACAGGAGACATTGCGATGATCTTGAACTTCAAGCAGGGAAACCACTTATTAAGCAGCCCGCAAGACGAGCGCGTGAACTGACGTCACACTCGCCTGCTGGCCGTGGTCACGCGATCACAAACCCTGAGCGAATGCCGCGAGCTGTTTGAGCGTCGTGCCCCATCCCTCTTGGAACCCTAGCTGCTCGTGCCTCAGGCTATCGGCGGCAGTTTTGTGTAGGACTCGGGCCGAATAGAGAGTGCCCGCACCCTGTGGTTCAAGCTCGATGATGGCGGTAAGCGCAAGCCACGGCTCGATTGGCCGCCAGCCTTCCGCCAATGTTGTCGTCCAAACCATGCGCTTCTCGGGCACGATCTCCAGAAAGCAAGCTTCAACATGCGGTTTGAAGTCACCGCCTTGCTCGCGCATGAGCGTTTCGAAACCTCCGCCAGGTTTCAAGTCGAGCTTGACCACTTGGCACTCAATAGGCTCCGGAATCCACCACTGCGCAAGATGTTCCGGAGACGACCATGCTCTCCAGACCTTCGCGGGAGGTGCTTCGATGAACTTCGAGATGATCAGTTCAGATTTTTCAGTCATCAATTCCGTCTCCTGGCATTTGGTTTTCGACATAATTAGCAAGGCGATCCGTCGCCGCCTGCCAAAGCTTGCGTTGCTCGGAAAGCCAAGACTCGGCCTCCACCAAGCGCTCGACCCTGACTCGGCAGGTACGAGTTCGGCCAACCTTTTCAGAAATAATGAAGCCACTTTCTTCAAGCACTCGCAGATGCTTCAGAAAGGAAGGAAGCCCCATACTGAATGGCTCGGCCAGCTCCTTGACCGGAGCAGAATTCCTCACCAAGCGGCTGAGCACCGCCCTTCTAGTTGGGTCTGACAACGCGTAAAATGCAGCGTCGAGCGAAATTTGATTGTTTGCCATATGGTGAACTATAAGTGATAGTTCACCATATGGCAAGCTGTCATTGCGTCAATTCCATTGAGGCGCGCAAGAACTGGCACTTTCCGTCGCCGACGCAGGTCTCTGCAGCAAGGTGCCTTGGAGGACGTGAGGTGGAGTTTAGGACTGGGGTCGATGACTTTTGCGTGCTTCGCCTGTTAAAGCCTTTGCACCCAAGCCTCCAGTGCCTGCCGGATCGCACGATCTGCTGGGACGGATTGATCGAAAGCCCACCAGGTATGGGCGCCCTGCCAGAGGGCAGCCATCTGCCAGCCTAGCAGATCGGCCTCCTGTCGATCCGTCGTCAGCCGCCGCCCTAACGCCGATGCAAGCATGCCACCCCATGCAGCACCCCTTGCACGAAGCTTGGGGTTGCGGATGTCCTCACGCAGAAGAAGAAGTCCATCAGTGGCATTGCGTTCTGCCGTGTCTGGAGGCATCAGCCGCAACAGAAGCTTGATTGCGCCCTCAGGTGTTAGGGCCTCTTCGTTGTCCGCCGCCACCGTTTCCGCGTCCAGGCGGTCCCACGCCTGAAGCAGGACCGCCTCAACCAGGCGCTCACGTTTTCCATAACGCTGCATTAAGGTTGCCGCTGCCAGGCCTGAGGCCTGTGCCGCGCGTACGAACGTCAGCCCGTCGGGTCCTGTGTGCATCATCAGCTCGAACAACGTGCCGAGGACCTGTTCGTCAGGGATTGTCTTGTGCCTAGCCATCGCTTTATATAAACGCATATTCATTTATAAATCAAGGAGACGTCGATGGCTAAGATCGTGGGTTATATAGCCGCCAGTCTGGATGGCCTGATCGCGGGACAGAACGATGACCTGGACTGGCTCTACAAGTACGACGAGATGGATCTAAGCGAGCATGACTACCGCACCTTCATCAAGGGCATCCGAACAGTGGTCATGGGCCGTAGCACGTATGATTTCATTGCTAACCAAAGCACGCCCTGGGCCTACGGGGAGCAACGCGTCATTGTCGTTACCTCACGCCCTATCGAAGATCCTAGAGGCGCAGTTGAGGTCAGAACGAATGTGGATGAGCTCATAGTTGAGCTTCGCGCGCTCGAGGATGGTGACGTGTGGATGCTTGGCGGAGGGATGCTTCAGATGGCATTTATGGAACGTGACGCGCTCGATGAAATCGAGATTTACATCATCCCAGAACTGCTCGGTGGGGGTCGGCCTCTATTTCCATTGACTGGCTTTAGAACAAGTCCGAACTTGATCAGCGCGAAGGCGCTCGACAAAGGATGTGTCCGGCTGCACTACCGATTCTCGCCAACCTTGGAAGCCTCCTGAGGCTGTTGCTTTGCAAATCTAGTTAAACAACGCTCGCTGGGGCCTTCGATACTTTCGCAATTGCCCAACATGATGGCTTTTTTGTCCGGCTTGAGCCGACTCCGGGCTACTGGGTCAGGTTCCGCATCCGCAGATGGGACAGGAGGCAGGGCAGCCAGCTAGCCCCAGTTTGTCCAACTCCGACAGCATAAGTTCCTTGCTCACCAACGGCATCTGTTACGCAGAAGGTATATTGGGGCAGGGTCGTAGGTCGATTTCTATCAAGCGAAGACTACTATCGACTGTGTACTGCCTCGATGAACCGCCGCGCCTTGGCAGCGACACTCGCCGCATCATCTCCCGGCTTGTAGAGGGACCCGCCGATGCCAAATCCGGCCGCGCCCGCCTTCAAGAAGTCTGCTATGTTGTCTGGCGTGACGCCTCCAACGGCAAGAACCGGAATGTCCTTGGGTAGAACCGCCTTCCATGTCTTGATCACGTGCGGCGGGATCGCCTCCGCCGGAAAGGCCTTGATGCCGCTCGCGCCGGCCTCAATGGCTGCAAAAGCTTCCGTCGGGATGGCGGCGCCCGGCAGGCTGATCATATTCGCGCGTCGCGAGGCCTCTATGGCGGCGGGATTGGCGTTGGGCGAGATGCTGACCTTGGCCCCCGTGGTGGCAACATCGGCAACCTGTGCCGGCGACTATATAGTACCGGCACCAATGACAGCCTGATCGCCAAACCGCCGCACCAGTATCTCGATGCTCTTTAGCGGATCCGGTGGGTTGAGCGGCACTTCCATGATGCGCCAGCCGGCCTCGACGAGAACCTCGCCCACCTCTTCGACTTCATCGGGGGTTATGCCGCGCAGGATGGCGACGAGATTGCAGGCGGCTAGGGCCTGTTCCAGGTTCATGTCGAACTCTCCGACTCGCGCCGGTTAATCATGCACCTGGAACGATCTCTGGAAACGCGGTCGGCTACCAATACCCAAGCGATCTTCCGTTGTTCTGATAGGCCCTCCGCGAGCCAGCGGGCCGTTTTGCCCGCTTCAACTTATAGCAGTCGAGTTCCGGAAGCTGAACATGCTGACAATTGCCAGGCTTCCAAGGAGGGATGAAATCGCCGGTCTAAGATAATCGCCCAACGCCGCGCCGCGTTTACATCTTGCTACACTAAACGCTAAATTAATGCGCCCGAGCTACAGGTAATTGTCTTCGAAAGCGAAGAGAGATTGGATCCGCAGTCGTGCGCCCCAGCTCTCCTGATGCTTTTGAAAGAGCATCATGCAGATACAGGAGAAAACGTGCAGTGCTCGGTCTAATCGCAAATCTACGGACGATGACGAAGCTTGTCGTTGCGTTCAGCCTAATCCTTCTCGTTGGCCTTGCGGTCAACTTGATCAGCATCAAGTCATCGAGCACTCAACAGGAAGCGACTCGCTGGACCGAGCATACATATAAGGTCCTTCGAGCAGTCGACGACATGATCGCGGGAATGGTCAATCAAGAAACCGGCGTGCGGGGCTATCTGCTATCAGGGGACGAGGCTTTCCTTGAGCCTCAAAGGGCGGGCAAAGTGCAATTCCGGGCTGCCTTTGACCTGACGAAAGGCCTTACTGCGGATAACGCACAGCAACAGAAGAGGCTTGCAGATCTCGACGCTCAGGTGAATGCCTGGAGCAACGAAGTCATGAGCAAGGAGATCGCGTTGATGCGTGATGCCGCGACTATTGAGCAGGCTCGGGCCATGGAGATTTCGGGCGCTGGCAAGAGCTACATGGATTCCATCCGTGCGATCGCAGCGGAAATTTCGAGCGACGAGGCGTCGCTACTCGATGAACGTGCTGCGGCATCTGCAGATGCCGCCAATTGGACGTTTTGGAGCATCATCATCGGTCTTGGTGCCACCGTGGTTATCATAGCGACTTCGCTCGGCATGCTATCCGCCACCATGATCCGGCCAATTCAGGCGATCACAGCCTCAATGAAACGGCTTGCTGGCGGCGATGCCGATACGGCCATTCCCTATGCGGGTCGCACAGATGAGATAGGCGAGATGGCGGCAGCGGTTGAAGTGTTTCGCGCCAATGCCATCGAAAACCGCCGATTGGAGCAGGAGGCCAACGCTCAGCGGACGCAGTCCGAAGAGCAGCGCCGCCGTACTGCGGAAGAGGAGCACGTGCGTGCCGAAGCCATGGCACAGGCGACATCAGGGCTAGCCGATGGTCTTAAGCAGCTTGCCTCTGGCAACCTGACCTTCCAGCTGTCGCAGTCCTTCGCTGAAGAGTTCGAGAGCCTCCGGTCAGACTTCAATCAGGCGGTAGCTCAGCTTTGCGAGACGATGACCTCAGTTGCTGGATCGACTAGCTCGATCGATAGCGGCTCGCGCGAAATCAGCCAAAGTGCAGAGGACCTGTCTAAGCGGACGGAACAGCAAGCGGCATCGCTTGAAGAAACCGCAGCGGCGCTAGATCAAATCACGACAAACGTCGCCAATTCCTCCAAGCGTGCGGAAGAGGCTCGCACTGTGGCCATTCAGGCGAACGAAAGCGCCCGCCAGTCCGGCGCCGTTGTTGCCAACGCAGTCGATGCCATGGGCAAGATCGAGCAGTCCTCGAACCAAATTTCTAACATCATCGGGGTCATCGACGATATCGCGTTCCAGACCAACTTGCTCGCACTCAACGCAGGTGTCGAAGCCGCCCGTGCCGGAGAAGCCGGTAAGGGCTTTGCCGTCGTCGCCCAGGAAGTGCGCGAACTTGCCCAGCGATCGGCAACGGCTGCCAAGGAGATCAAGGAACTCATCCGCAATTCCTCGGTGCAGGTCGGCAGCGGCGTCAAGCTGGTTAGCGACACCGGCGAAGCGCTGAAGACGATCGAGGCCTATATCGTCACCATCAACCAGCACATGGACGCGATCGCCACCTCGTCGCGCGAGCAGTCGGTCGGCCTCAACGAGGTCAATACGGCCGTCAACCAGATGGACCAGGTGACCCAGCAGAACGCCGCTATGGTGGAAGAAGCAAATGCCGCCGGCGCCACGCTCGCTAACGAGGCAGGACGTCTGCGCGAACTCGTTTCACAGTTCCAGATGGGCGGCGCGTCGTCCAGCCGTGCGCCACGTCGCACAGCTCCGGTCGCAGCAAGCATGCAGGCGGCACCGGCACACTCACCTGCCCGCGGGATGGTGAACAAGATCGCCCGCGCCTTTACCGGCAAGAGCGCAACAGCCGCAGCCGTTAGCAACGACAGCTGGGAGGAGTTCTGAGGCCTCTAGACAGCCAACACCAGATGGATCGAAGGCGGGCATCACAGCCCGCCTTTTCTTTTGCGGGCCGATGCAAAGTGTGATTGTCCGCTGGAGGCGCCACAGAAACCAAAGCTGACGTAGGTTACGTGGGCCGTGGCCCGGAAGAGGTTCACAACCGCTTCGTTGGGCTGCGGCGCGTTTGAGGCCTTGCCCTACGTGACTGCCCTGCTACATCCCGCTGCTGAAGCTGATGAAGCTTGACGCGGAGAGGGGCAGCAATGACAGCATACGTACCGGGTCTAATGGATCACGCCTTGGACGGCCGGTATCGGTTGCTTGTCGACGCCATCACTGACTATGCGATCTACATGCTGGATACGGCCGGGCATGTCAGCAGCTGGAACGCCGGGGCCAACCGGTTCAAGGGTTACACGGAAGAAGAGATCCTTGGCGAACACTTCTCACGTTTCTATACGCCTGAGGATCGGGAAGCGGGGGTGCCAGAGAAGGCGCTTTCTACGGCTGCATCAGTTGGGCGCTTTGAGGCCGAGGGCTGGCGGGTGCGTAAGGACGGCGAGCGCTTTTGGGCGCATGTCATCATTGACGCGATCAGAGATCCCCATGGTCAGCTCCTCGGCTTCGCCAAGATTACCCGCGACCTCACTGAGCGGAAGCACGCGGAGCAAATCCTAAAACGAAGCGAAGAGCAGTTTCGTCTTCTGGTTCAAGGCGTAACGGACTACGCCATCTACATGCTTGATCCGGAAGGCAAGGTATCAAGCTGGAACGCTGGTGCCGAGCGCATCAAGGGCTACACGCCTGAAGAGATTATCGGCCAGCATTTCTCCGAGTTCTACACGGAGGAGGATCGGGCAATCGATCTTCCTCGCACAGCGCTGGAAACGGCGGCAAAAGAGGGGCGTTTCGAGAAGGAAGGTTGGCGCGTCCGCAAAGACGGTACGAGGTTCTGGGCCAACGTTATCATCGATGCCATCTACGCCGATGATGGATCGCTGCTCGGCTTTGCGAAGATAACGCGCGATATCACTGAGAAACGGAAGGCGCAGGAAGCGCTCCAGCAAGCACAGCAGGAACTGTTCCAGGCGCAGAAGATGGAGGCTGTTGGGCAACTGACCGGTGGCGTAGCGCACGACTTCAACAATCTCTTGATGGCCATTCTTGGGAGCCTGGAAATTGCTCGTAAGCGAGCACTGGCTGGTCAAGATGTCATCGAAATGATCGACAACGCCATCAAGGGCGCGCAGCGCGGCGCCTCGCTTACGCAAAGGCTGCTTGCTTTTTCCCGCAAGCAAGAACTGAAGTTGGAGACGGTTGATGTCCCAGATCTCGTAAGGGGCATGGCTGAACTCCTTCAACGATCGATCGGCCCCACTGTTGAAATATCCCTAAACTTCCCACTGAGGCTGCCGCCAGTGCAGTCCGACCCTAACCAGCTTGCGAGTGCGCTGCTCAATCTTGCAGTCAATGCGCGCGACGCTATGGCGGATGGAGGTATGATAACCATCTCCGCTCGTAAACGTTCGGTGCGGAAAGGGGAGATCCAGGAGCTTGCTGCAGGCGACTATGTATGTCTTTCCGTCACCGATGAGGGGGAGGGAATGGACGCCGAGACCCTAGAAAATTCGATGGCACCGTTCTTTACCACGAAAGGCATCGGCAAGGGCACCGGGCTTGGCCTTCCGATGGTTCAGGGGCTCATGGCGCAGTCAGGGGGGAAGCTTCGCCTTCGTTCAGCGAAGGGTGAAGGAACAACGGCCGAGATGTGGCTTCCAGTGGCTGAAGTTGTCGAACAACCGGCGGTGGAGGTCCCCCAGGTGGTTTCGCACCCTGATCGGGCCCTGACAGTGCTGGTGGTTGATGATGATCCATTGGTCATCACGAATACGATATTGATGCTGGAAGACCTTGGGCATGAGGTGGTTCAAGCGCACTCAGGTGAGGAAGCACTTCGAGCCCTGTCCAGAGATGAGGAATTTGATCTGGTGCTCACAGATCATTCGATGCCCAAAATGACAGGCGCTCAACTTGCAGCACGGGTTCGTGAGCTGAAGCCCGATCTACCTATCTTGCTGGCCACCGGTTATGCCGAACTCGCGGCTAATTCGCCTGGAGCTGAACTGCCGCGGCTCGCAAAGCCTTTTACCCAGTTGGAACTCGAGAACGCCATCTGGGGAGCCGTATCCACCTAATGATGACCTTAAGGAGAGTTCTTTGGGGGGACAGTTGGTGCTGAGGTCCGAGGTCGCGGGTACACGGCGCCATGGGTCGATCCGATGCCCTTGGAGCCGCCGCCACATGCAGATCTGCGACTACGCTTGGCGGCGCTGCCTCTAAGCGTCTGAAATGGTTTTCCACGTTGACTCGTAATGGACAGGCCATGATCGGGGTCGCAGGTTCGATTCCTTTCAAGGCGATCGCTACCATCCCACCTTGCCCGCTATCCTATCGCCGGTTATACTGGTTTTGAAAAACAGTATAACGATGGAATCGAGCTTATGAAGTCTGTTGACCTCATGTACCAGACGATGCTTGCCGAGCTAGGTCAACGCTCGCTCGACGCCGCTTGGACGGCCGATTTCCCTCCGGAGGGTCGGTTCACCCCCGCAAACATCAAGGGTCGCAAATACTGGTACTTCGACATTCCGGATGGACACGGTGGTACGAAACGTCGTTACGTCGGTCCTGCCGACGATCCGGATATATCGCAGCGCGTCGCTGATCATAAGCGGGACAAGGACGATTTACGCGCTCGCAGGCGCTTGGTAAATACCCTGACCCGCGAAGGCGGGATGATCGCCCCTGACGCCATGTCGGGTGACATCGTCGAGGCCCTCGCCGACGGCGGTCTCTTTCGACTCCGGGGTGTTCTCATCGGCACGGTGGCCTTCCAGTGCTATTCAGGACTGCTGGGCGTCCGCCTTCCCATGGCTGCGATCCTGACCGGCGACGCGGACATCGCTCAGGACTACGCCATCAGCCGGGAGGTTGAAGACAGCCTGCCTCCGATCATCGAACTGCTGCAGGGCGTCGACGCCAGCTTCCGGCCAGTTCCCCATCGATCAGGATCCGCGGCCTCGTCAGCGTTTCAGAATGCCGAGGGCTACCGGGTTGAATTCCTGACGTCGAACCGTGGTTCGGACGACTACATCGACCAGCCGGCGAAGATGCCCGCCCTCGGCGGGGCCAGCGCGGATCCGCTGCGCTTTCTCGACTTCCTCATCAGGGATCCAGTCAGAACGATGCTGCTCCACCGAAGCGGTGTCCCAGTCGTCGTCCCTGATCCGTCCCGGTATGCGGTCCACAAGCTCATCGTCGCCAGCCGCCGACACACTGACGGGCAGGGGCCGGCGAAGCGAGACAAGGACATTCGTCAAGCTGCGCTGCTCTTTGAAGCCCTGCAGCAGACGAGGCGATCCGCCGACCTGGCGCTAGTCTACAACGAAGCTTGGGAGCGCGGACCTGCGTGGCAGGAAGGTATACGAACCGGGGCGGGAATACTGCCGGCACAAGATGCCGAGCGATTCAAGACGGCCCTGATCGAGGGAGCAAAGAAGAACCGCGAAGAAATTGAACTTCCGTTTGGAGAATAGGCTGTCGTCCGCTTCGAAAGCCAAGGAGTTGATCTGATTCGAAGTGGCGAAGACAAACATGGTGTCGAGAGTTCGATTCCGCTCAAGAGCGAAGAAGCTCATCCTCATTGACTGATGGGGTCTTCCTCCTATCCTCGATGCAGATCCGCAATGGCACATCGGTTGTACGTGCTGTGCGGGCGATGAGGAGAAAACATGTCCGGCTTCCTTGGCTTTCCTGAGCACTTTCCCGACGGTCGTCTGCCCAAGGCGGTGATGTTCGGTGCTGGTCATGGCAGCACCTACCCCGGAAAGGACAGCAGCGCGTTCGCCTTGGCTCCCGACTTGATCAGGGCGGCTAGCCAAGAGGACGCCGAACTGGTTGAGCATTGGGATTTCGATTTAGGAGGTCCGCTCTTCAACGGATATCCTAACTCATGCATCGACCTCGGAAACCTCGGCACGACTATGGAAGACAATGAGGGGAACCGAGCCCAGATCGAGCGGAAGACGCGCGAGATCTTGGCGCTACCAGCTGTACCCATTCTCCTCGGCGGAGACGATTCCACTCCGATACCTTTCTTAGCTGGCTTCACTGATCATGGACCGATCTGGGTACTGCAGATCGATGCTCATATCGACTGGCGTGACGAACTAGGCGGTGAACGTTACGGCTATTCCAGCCCGATGCGCCGGGCAAGCGAGATGCCGCACGTTGCGGGGATCGTTCAGGTCGGGATGCGCGGGGTGGGAAGTGCTCGTCTCGCAGAACTTGAAGCAGCGGTCGTTTATGGCAGTCGAATTGTGACTGCAAGAGAAGTTCATTCGCAAGGTGTTGAAGCCGCTCTTCGACATATCCCCAAGGGTGCAAACGTCGTCATCACCCTGGACTGCGACGGCCTGGATCCAAGCATCATGCCTGGTGTGATAGCGCCTTCACCGGGCGGGCTCACCTACACCCAGATAATCGATATTATCGCCGGGGTGGGGAACCGTGCGAGAATAGCTGGGTTCGATGTGGTGGAATTCTATCCGCCAGCGGACCTTGGGAGCCTCACCGCCCTCACCGCCGCTCGATTCCTCGTCAATGTGATAGGGCAGGTCGCCAGGCCCTGAGCCATTCCGACATGCACCGCCATGCCAATGATGCGCCGACGGCCGTCATGGCGCAGAAGCGCCAATACCGGCCGTGTGCCCAGTACAGCTAGAACAGCAAAGCCATCGCTACTCGACGGAGAGGATCAAGCCCGTTTGCAACCTGTCGGTCGAGATTGCTCCTAAGGTGCCGAGGAACAGCATCGCCTTCTAGAAGCTGGAAGCCCAGCCTCGCATAGAAGGGAGCGATAAAGGGCGCAAAGCGGTCTGTGGTCAATGTCGCACCCGCAAGTGGTCGACGCCGACCATCCTCGATCAAGGTCAGAATGAGGCTTCGACCGAGACCCCTTCCTTGCCACGCGGGTAGAACATCCACCTCCGCAATGTAAAGGTATCCGTCAACAACATATCCTCCCGAATAGCCGACGGCAGCACCATCTTCATCGCACGCGACATGCAGCATGTCTTCATCAAGGAAACGCTGCAACTCCTCGACACTAGTGGCAGCGGCGTCCCCGCCAACCGCACCAGCCTGTCGCAGAGTTTCAAAACAGGCCAATTCTATAGCTTGCAGCTTCTCGAAGTCACCGTGAGTTCCGTCTCTGATCAGCATTCGGTTCATCCACCTTTGTCGGCTCGTTCATGCCTCATACAATTGATGATTTGATGAACAGGCCATTGTCCGGCTGAGGCCGACTGCCGAATGGCACGGAAGCGCCAACACCGGACATTGCGGCTGCCGCAAAATTCCATAATTTGCGACGTTGCAAAAGTCAGGAAAACAAGTCTCGCTCCAATCGGGAGTTTCGCGACAACTGCGTGGGTCCGGGTTCGGTGCCACTGCGGCCAGCGCAGTTGGAGCGGCATTCCTGCCGCTCCAACTTAGCCATCAAATACTGGCATGTAGACCATGCAGGCCGGCATAAATGCCACCGCTGGCCATCAGCGTATCGTGTGTTCCCTCTTCGACAATCCCTTCATGAGTGAGGACGAGAATACGGTGTGCATGTCGGATCGTTGAAAGCCTGTGAGCAATCACCACCGTTGTTCTCCCGTTCGAAAGCTTCAGCAAAGCCTGTTGCACGGCTCTTTCGCTTTCATTATCGAGCGCGCTTGTCGCTTCATCGAAGATTAGAATGGGAGGGTTCTTGAGGAGTGCACGGGCAATCGTCAATCGCTGCCTTTGCCCTCCCGACAGCTTTACACCGCGTTGTCCGATATCCGTATTGTAGCCGTCCGGCAGAGCGATGATGAAGTCATGTGCGTAAGCGGCGCGAGCCGCAGCCTCGACCTCCTCATCCGTCGCGCCCGGCTTGCCGTAACGGAGGTTGTCGGCGACGGAACCAGCAAACAGATAAACATCCTGCTGGACCACGCCGATATTCTGCCGCAACGACGCCTGCGTCAGATCACGTACGTCATGGCCATCTATCCGGACCGATCCTAGTCTCACATCGTAAAAGCGCGGCAGCAGTGCGCATAGGGTGGACTTCCCGACGCCGGAGGGGCCGACCAAGGCAACGAATTCCCCCGGGCGGATGGTGAGCGAGACAGAATTGAGCACATCCGGCCCGTCACCATATCCGAAACCGACATCCAGAAGCTGGATTTCGCCCTTCGGTTCCTTCAGCGCAAGGGCTGAAGGCTGATCGGTTATCTCCGGCGCAACCTCCAGGATTTCCATCGCCCGAACGAAACTCGTGTAGCCTTCCTGCCAGAGCCGTACGACATTCGCCAACCGTTTGACGGGATCAACGAGGACGCCGACGCACAGAAGGAAGGTGAGAAGCTCGGCGATCGTCAGTTCCGCCGCAAGGATGCGCAGTCCGCCGAACAGGACGACCAGAAGCAGCAGCAATGCCGCAAAGCCCTCGGTCCCAACCGAAAACCACGCCTCGCTGCGATAACCGTCTGCCCTGCTGTCGAGAAATCGCCGGTTGAGCTTGGAGAAACGTGCGCGTTCGATCTCCTCGTTGGAAAAGGACTGAACGACACGAATGCCTGCTAGCGAATCCTCCACCCTTTCATTCACCTTGGCAATTACCCGCTTGCTTGCCTCGACGGCGTGCTGCATGCGCCGATTGAAATAAAGGGAATACAGGACCGCGAACGGAGTGAGGACAAGGATCACGAACGCCAATGGCGGATCGATGAAGAAAAGCACTAGCATGGCGCCGCCATATTTTAGAATGGCGATGAACAAGTCTTCCGGCCCGTGGTGGAACAGTTCGCCCAGCCAGAGCGAGTCCCCGGTAATCCGGCTCATCAGTTGACCGACACGCTGTCGGTCATAGAAACTGAACGAGAGCCTCTGGCAGTGATCGAAAAGCTCCTGGCGGATATCTGCCTCGATCCGGGCACCCATCAGATGGCCCCGATAGTCGACAAAGAAGGTCGCGGCCATTTGGGTCGCGACGATGCACAGCATGACGCCCCCCATGGCCAGGATTTGCCAGCGGGCGGATGCCGCATCTTGCATCTCGACAAGATGTCCGATCACGATGTTGGCGCAGACTGGCAGCGCGACGGCAGCCGCCGCGACGATAATCGCGCACACCATATCAGCCATCAGCAGCGGCAGATGCGGCCGATAATAGGATAGAAACTTGTTCAGACGCTTTTTGCGCCCGTCTTGATGTGCGTGATTTGCGGTGAAGGCTGCTTTATGACGCGGCGAGCTTTTCCTCGCGCGTGGAGACGAAATAGACATGAAGCTCAAAATCCTGAGTGTTGATGTTTGTTATTTTGGTTCTCAGGATCGTTTTCATCGGTCTCTCCATAGGCTTTAACCGCGACCTGTCCTAACCGCACATCCTAACTATTTAATGACATTCGGCCCAAGCATACAGTTTGCTTCAAAGGCCAGTTGTCGTTTGTCAGTTAACCGCAAGAATGCGGGCGTTTGGATTTCGTTTGGCACTTAATCTGAGACTTTCGGCAAGCGCCGTGGCAAATTAGTTGCTAGTTTCAGGCAATCCTGGTTTGCTTGCGCTAGCTGCTAAGCTATTGAAGACATGGCTAATACGGATTCCTGTTTACGCCGCAGCGATCGGGAAATCATCGAATACGTCACAGATATCGCAGGCGACTAAATTCGCAAGTTAAGTGCCAAAATACCTGTAACAATCTCAAATTAACTGCCGCGTCTCAGATTAGATGCCGCGCTACCTCATTGAAAATGTTGGGGCAAGATTCTTACGGTTAACTGCAAAGCGACACCCGGATGGCAATCCCGGCACAGCATCCAGCGAGGATTGCGAACCGCCACTGTGCCGAAGACGCTTCGGATCCGGCGTGATGTGTAGTCCTTACCGGCCAAAATGTGTGGCAATCCGGGCAGACACGACGAAAGAGGGAGTAGGTCTCTGCCTCATGGGGCTACGACTGCGCTTTGCAGCGCCGTCATGATCGTCTTGCCGTCCTCAATCGACAGGCTAATGCCGCCGTCAAACAGACGTTCCCAACTCTTGTCAATACAAACGGCCTTCTTGCAAACGTCGCCGAACTCGTTCTTCCCCTCGATCGTGATCGTCCATTCCACCGCCATCGCTGCCTCTCCGAACATAGCGATGCTGATGGACTGCACTGACCTAACAACCCGTGTCCGATCTCAGAGAAATCACCGGTCTCGATTTATCCCCTGCATCTGCTAAATGAGTGCCGCGTCTTGTATAGCGGAGCTGAGGCTTGCCCCGATCTCTCGAGCCCGTTGGAGCGCAGCCTTGGAGGACGCTGTGTCTAGCGGCAGCAGTAGCTCTGATCCGACCATGCGAGCGCCGACATAGCCAAAGATGCCCTCGTTGATCTGTGTCTGGATTGCCTGTGCGTATCCTCGATGTTCGTAGGTTCGCCGCGTCGCTCCCCCGATAGCGATTGTCTGGATCGACAGTCGACCAAGAAGACGCGTCGTTTCTTCACCATCGGCATCGACATAGGCCCAGCCTTGAGTGAACACGCGGTCGATCCAACCCTTTAGGATGGCTGGCATGGACCACCAGTAGACGGGGAAGATCATGATCAGGAGGTCAGCCCGATCTATCCTTGCCTGCTCGGCGACAGCATCAGCGGGAGGAGGTGAACCTCCACGAAACGCAGAATAATCGGCTGGCGAATATCGAGGGTCAAAGCCCTCAGCGGTCAGATCGGCAACTTCAAAGGTATTCTCCGGGTCTTCCTTCAGCCCAGCGATAACCTGTTCGACCAGGGCTTGGGTGTAGGACGCCGGTTCGGGATGAGCAACAACGATGAGAGAATGCATGAGAGAGACTCCGTCTAGAGGGACTATGCGAGTTAGCCGTTCTTACCCGGAGATGCTGTTGGCATGCGGGCGATGACCTTGATCTCGAAGTCGAAGCCAGCGAGCCAGGTGACACCGATGGCCGTCCAGTTCGGGTAGGGGGGCATCCCGAAGTACTCCTCCTTGATGGGCATCAAGACGTCGAACTGCTTCTGCGGGTCCGTGTGGAACGTAGTAACGTCGACAATGTCTTGGAAGGTGCAGCCTGCAGCTTCGAGCGTCGCTTCAAGGTTCCTGAATGCGAGCCGGACTTGCCTGGAGAAATCAGGCTCCGCCGTCCCATCTTCGCGGCTGCCCACCTGGCCCGATACGAACAGCAGATCACCGGATTGGATTGCGGCTGAATATCCGTGCTGCTCATAAAGTGCATGCCTGTTGGCGGGAAAAATTGCTTTACGCTCGTTCATAGTCTTCCTCTCATGCCGCTAATGGAAAGGCCGAGCTAGGGCGACTTCCAAAGTTGCGACGGTTCAGATACGATCAGTATGTTAAATATACAGATACGAACCGTATGTCAAACTTAATACGCGTTGTATGTGAATGAGGATGTGATGGCGAAGAAGCGTGCGGAAACCATGGAGGAGAACAGGAGAAAGCTCATTGCGGCTGGACGCAAGGCATTTGCCGAGAAAGGTTATGCCGCCGCCTCCATGGATGAACTGACAGCCGAGGCGGGTCTGACGCGGGGCGCTCTCTACCATAACTTCGGAGACAAACGGGGGCTTTTGGCCGCTGTTGTCAATCAGATCGACTCTGAAATGGCTGCTCGTGCGATGCACATCGGCGCATCCGAGCCTGACGAGTGGAAGGGTCTACTTGCGGAAGGAGAAGCGTATATCGAGATGGCGCTTGATCCCAAAGTTCAGCGCATCGTTCTGCTCGATGGGCCAGCCGTACTTGGTGACCCTTCGAAGTGGCCAAGCCAGGACAACTGCCTCCAGGTTACCAAGCAAGCCGTCGAGAGGTTGGTGGCAAGTGGCATCATGAAGCCGCTCGATGCCGAGGCCGCTGCCAGACTAATCAGTGGGGCGGCGCTTAACGCGGCACTCTGGGTTGCAGCGAGCGACGATGCTGCAGCCGTGCTTCCGAAGGCCGTTGAGGCTTTCCGTGCAATGGCGAGCGGGCTTCTTGCCCCGCGCTACTGACTTTGTCGCAAGGAAGCAACGGAAGCCTCCAGAAGCCATCTCCAAGGTACAACGCGATCGCTTCCCGTCTTCAAGGCGTCGCCAAGCCCGAGCTCGCCCGCCGGCACCAGGTGCGAGACGTCCTCCTTGTTGGCCTTGATAGGAATGCTTCCGGATGGAATGGGTTGTTGCCGGCGGCGAAAGGCCCAGGGATGCTGGATGAAGAAGCCTACAATGATATCGCTGTCGCGAGCGTTTTCGGCGCCACCTCGGTAAGTTGAATAAGAGGGCGGCTAATGCCATGACCAGCGTTCCGCGTGCATCAAATCGTCGAAATTTCAATTGCTAGAGAATCCGAGGCAGGGGTCGATGGTTCGATTCCGTTCAAGGCGAAGAAGCATCGAGACGCCTAAGCCAAAGTCGGGTCAAAGCTCGATGGCGGGTTTACGCCAGAAACGATCGAGGGCCGCTCCTGCTCCTCGGCGGATCCTTGTGTCAGAACGAGAGCACCCCAGTTTCGTCACAGCCCTCTTTTGACCGGCGACTTCATGGCGTTTCCGCGCCTTAGGTGTCATGCATCGGCACCTGGGATAGCCGCCCGCTCGACGCTGAATGTGCCGGATGAACCGAACCAGCACGGGAAGGTGCTGACCCGCATTCCTTAGGCGAGACTGCACTTACCTCAGCTGATTAGATATCCGCCGTCGATGGGCAAGACTACGCCGGTAACGAAGGATGCTGCGGGACTGCAAAGAAATGCAACAGCGCCTGCGATATCCTCTGGTCGGCCCCACCTTGCTAGGGGCGTTCTGTCGATAATGGGTTTCGAACGAGCGGCGTCATCCTGCAGGGCCTTGGTCAACGGAGTTGCGATCCAGCCCGGGGCGACCGCGTTTACTCGGATCTTTTCCGCTGCATAGGCAATTGCAAGAGACTTTGTCAGCTGCGCAACTCCGCCTTTACTGGCGCTATATGCAGGAACCAGCCCACCACCGAAAAAGGACAGCATCGACGCTGTGTTAACGATGCTTCCGCCGGAGGCTGCAAGTTTGGATCTTGCAGCCGAGCAGACGCGCATCGTTCCCGTTAGGTTGATCGACAATACCTCTTCGAAGACGTCAATCTGATGCTCTTCGGCGCGTCGGATAACGCCCGCGCAGTTGACGACGATATCAATACGATCGAGGTCCTCAACCAGAGATGTGACGGCAGCTTGATCGCACACGTCCAGTTCCTGTGCGGAGAGTTTTAGCTCCGACCGGCCCTCAAACTTGTTGGCGCCTAGCCCCGCGGCAACCACGGTCGCCCCCAGTTCGGCTAAATGGGTGGCAATTGCTGCGCCAATGCCCGTGGTGGCGCCGGTGACGAGGGCGACCTTTCCGGAGAAGAGATCCGTTTGGAATGTCATGGTAATTTCTCGTGCAATGAAAACAGAATGCGTCGATGAGAGCACCTGCCATCCGTGACCTTGCAGAGCCCGGAATGGACAGGGCAGAAGACCAATCAGCGAATGAACTGCTCAACATAGTCGCGTCCCAGCCCGACGGACTCGTAATGTGCTCGGCACATGTCGATCTTGGTGAAGACGTCCTCGTAGCCGTTGTTGTTACCCCACGGGTCAACGTAATACATGCAGCCGTTTACTTGGAAATAAGTGATCATCTCCTCAACGCCCTCGTCGACTACCAACGTATGGATCTCGCCCGGGGGTTCGAATGCGTACGAACCTTCTGTCGCGACCCAGTCATGTTCGAGATAGCGCCAGCTTCCCTTTAGTACCAGGGCGTGAACCGGGCCTGGATGACGATGTCGGCTGAGCACGCCGGATTTGCGGACCTTGAGCAGGTTCATCCAGTAACCGGCGGAGCGGTTCAGACAGAGCGGGCGAAACCACACGTTTTCGGACTGCGGAACCCAGATGCGATCATCCTTGGGAATTGCGTCCGGAACGACCAGGTCAGGGAGCATGCCCTCAGGTTGCGGCTTCTGATACGGCATCCGACGGATGGTTTCCGCATCCATCTGTTCCGGGGTCAGATTCTCCATGATTTCCTCCTTGGTGCTGTCGGGTCGATTGCTTCAGTGCGACCCCAACAATTTCATAGAAGCTGAAAACAGAGAGACCGACGCCTTCGTCTGTCGGCTCTTTTTCCAGCAATGACGAACGCTAACACAAAAGAAGTTGACAATCATCAGATGAATGTGAAAAATCATCTCATAATTGGGAGGATACGTCTGATATGACCGTAACCGCGCGGATACGTCGCTCGGATAATGTTCTTGATCGGCTCGGCGCCGATATTGCGGCCGGCCGTCTTACAACCGGACAGACGATACCGACCGAGACTGAACTGATGGAGCTATACTCCGTGGGACGGTCTTCGGTGCGCGAAGCGGTCTCGACACTGGCCGGCCTCGGCATGGTCACGACCGCACCCCGCCGTGGAACGACCGTCACCAATCGCTCGGAGTGGAATACGCTCAGTCGTGATGTGCTTCGCTGGTTGATCGACAGCAAGGTCATGACCCCGGGCATTCTTGAAGCGATAGACGAGGCACGGCGAGTCTTCGAGCCGGCGTCGGCCGCTCTTGTGGCGAAACGGGCGACGCGGTTGCAGATCATCGACATCGAGACTGCCTACGCACAAATGGAGGACGCAGCCCTTCGTGGCGACGCGGAGGCAGCGGTACTAGCCGACCGTGAGTTCCATCTCGCCATACTAAAGGCAACCGGCAACCCGATCCTGCAGGCGTTCGATAGTGCGATTGATAGCATCCTCGGGGTGCTGTTCGGGGTCACCGCCAACCACATGCAAAATTTTCGCGCCAATCTCAGTAATCACCTGGCGGTTCTTGAAGCCATACGGCTTCGTGATCCAACGGCCGCCGAGCGCGCAATGCTCGATACGATCCAGTTCACGACGGAGAAAATGAAGGTCGCGAAGCTGATCGAATAGACCAAGGCATACAGGAGGAGAAACCAATGCCATTTATGAAATCACTGATCATATCGGCCGCCGTCCTCGGCGTATCCGCAAGTACAGTTCTTGCGGAATATCCGGAGAAGGCAATCACGCTCATCGTTCCTTGGGCCGCTGGCGGCGGTACGGATGCGATTGCACGCCTTCTTGCCGGCGGTATGGAGAAGGAACTCGGTGTTTCGGTCAACGTCGTCAACAAGCCCGGCGGCGGTTCCGTAATCGGCCATTCGGAAATGCTGTCGACTAAACCTGATGGCTATACGTTGGGATTCGCGACAGCTGAGCTCGCAAGTTTCTATTGGGCTGGCCAGAGCCAGTACAAGGCGACAGATTTCAATCCAATCGCTCTTGTGAACTTTGACTCTGGCGCCTTCCACGTATCGACGTCTGGTGACTGGAAGGATGTCAAATCCGCTCTCGCGGATATCAAGTCGAAGCCGACCGGCACCTACACCGTGACCGGCACGAGCACAGGCGCAGCCTACCACCTGGCATTTGCCGGGTTCCTGAAAGCAAATGGAGTCGATCCGCTTTCGGTTACGCTCGTGCCGTCGCAAGGTGCTGCACCCGGTTTCCAGGAACTGGCGGCAGGGGGCTCAAATGTCGTTTTGTCTTCGCTACCTGAAGGCATCGCGATGATGCAGGCGGGGAAGACAAAGCCGCTGACCGTGTTTGCCGAAAAGCGCATCGCAGCGTTTCCGGACGTACCGACTGCCGAAGAGGCAACGGGCGTAGCGTTCAGCGGTGGCACCTGGCGTGGGGTGGTTGGACCTCAAAAGCTTCCTGCGGACGTCCAGAAGAAACTCAGCGATGCTGTCGTCAAGGTGGCCAGCTCCGAAGACTTCGTGAAGTTCATGAACGATAAAGGATTTGGCATCCGCGTTCTTGATACAGCGGGCTTCGGACGGTTTCTGACCGAGCAATACACTCAGGTTGGTACAATCATGAACGATTTGGGCATCGCCCAGCGCAAGGAGTAATACAATGCGCCTGCCCGACTTCTGGACGGGCCTGGCCTTTGCAATCTTTGGCGTCACCATTGCATTGCTGGCACAAGGCTTTCACGTTTCGGCAGGCGCGGCCTCCCCAAAACTTCTTCCAACGATTATCGGAAGCATCATGGCCGTTTTGGGCGGCGTGATCGCGTTGCGCGGCTGGCGCAACGCAGGGGACGTTGCAATGCCTGCATGGGTTTCTTCACCGCCACAGATAGCGCTGATCGCGTTTATACCGGTTGCTATTATCGCGTATGCAGTACTTGCACCGGTGCTGGGCTCAATGATTATAGCGGTTGTCATCGTGACCGCGCATTGTCTACTCTACGGAGTTAAGCCGCTCACCGCAGCGATTGTCGGCGTCGCAGCGGGGTTGGTTGTCTCAATCCTGTTCAGTCACCTGCTCGGAATACCATTGCCCCAGGGCATTCTAGAGGAGATGATCGGATGACGGGTTTTCTTGATGGGCTTGCCCTCGTGATGCAGGTCGATGTGCTCGTGACAATGCTCGTCTCGGCCATGTTTGGGCTCTTCGTCGGCATGATTCCAGGGCTCAGTGCGACCATGGCCGTAGCATTGCTGGTGCCTGTAGCATTTACGCTTTCGCCGGTAGCTGCACTCGCCACGATCATTACCTGCTCCGGTATGGCGATGTTCGCGGGCGACATTCCCGCCGCCTTCCTGCGCATTCCTGGAACGCCAGCATCTGCTGCGTATACCAGCGACATGAATGACTTAACGCGCTCTGGCCGTCTGGGCGATGCGCTCGGGATGTCGGTGATGTCCTCTGCCATCGGCGGCATCATGGGCACGATCGTGCTGATGTTCGGCGCGCCGTTCCTGGCAGATTTCGCTATGAACTTCTCGAGCTACGAATATTTCTGGCTCGCATTGCTTGGTCTGTCCTGCGCCACTCTTGTGGCAGGCGATGACGCGCTCAAAGGCTGGATCTCGCTGATGCTAGGTCTGTTTCTGTCCGTCGTCGGCCTTGATTTCGTCACCGGAACCCAGCGGTACACGTTCGGTAACATGAACCTCCAAGGGGGTATTGGATTTATTCCGGTGATGATCGGCGCCTTCGCGTTGGCCGAAATTTTCCGAAAGGCCTCAGGCTTCGATGGTAGCAGCCTTGATGCTTCGATTAAAATTACGGGTCGGCCATATCCAAGCGCGGCATCGCTTTGGCGCGAGCGTAAACATATCGCCCGGGGTGGCGTTATAGGCACTCTCTCGGTGCTCTGCCAGGCGCCGGAGCCGACATTGCGGCTTGGGTGACTTATGCGGTATCGAAACGCTTCGCCCGTGAACCGAAGCTATTCGGCAAGGGGTCTTCCGAAGGCGTGGCGGGGGCTGCTTCAGCAAATAACGCCGCTCTGTCTGGCTCTTATGTGCCAACTTTGGTGTTTGGCATTCCGGGAGATTCGATTACGGCAATCGTCGTCGGTGTGCTGATCCTCAAGGGAATACAACCGGGGCCTCTTGTCTTCGTCAATTCGGCTGACATGGTCAACGCGATCTACATCATCTTCTTGCTGGCAAATATCATTTTGATCCCGCTCGGCATCGCCTCCATCTATCTTGGCCGGTTCGTCATTTCTGTCCGTGAGCAGATCCTTTATCCGCTGATCCTATTGCTTTGCATCTACGGCACCTATGCCGTTAGTAACAATATATTCGAGTTGTGGGTGGTTCTCGCTATCGGCCTTCTCGTCTGGATCATGCAGGAAAACGAGTATCCGGCGGCACCGCTAATTCTCGGACTCGTGTTGGGGCAGGTGGTCGAGCAGAACTTCATGTCTTCGATCATCAAAGCGAACGGCAACTACATCAACTTCTTCAACCGTCCGATTTCAGGGACGCTCGGTGTCGTGACGCTAATCGTATGGTCGTATCCGCTAATTGCCGCGATTGTCAGGCGCCGCTCAGGTCGCGCTGCAAATGGGAGCGGTTCGTAAGTATCGCAACGGTTTTGTCCAGAAGCACGGTGTCCGAACGCGGGCACGGTGTCTACAGTGCCGCCAAATGGCTTTATCTACGAGATATCTGTTGAAGAATGAAATAGCCGCGCTCGGCCCAGCGTTTCATCCCGTCTCGACCGCTGGTGGACGGTACAAATCAAACACGGTGTAAAAACATGCGCGCAGTTGTCTACCAGGGTGCAGGCAGGATCGGCCTCGAAGACGTCCCCATGCCGAAGGGCGAGGGGGCTCTGGTCGAGGTCGAAGCCTGTGGCATCTGCGGTACCGATCTTACGATCTATGCCGGCAAGCATCCGCGCTCCAGGCCATCTCTCGTCGTCGGGCATGAGTTCGTCGGCCGTGTTAAAGAGGCGGCAAGCGACGGCGGGCTGCCTGTCGGCACGAGGATCGTCTGCTACCCGCTTCTCTCCTGCGGTCATTGCTACGCATGCACCAGCGGTCTCGAGCACATCTGCGAGACCCTTCGCCTTGTCGGCATCGACAGTCCGGGCGGCATGGCCCAGTCGGTTCGCTTGGCCCCGGATCTGCTCTACCCTGTGGCAGAGGATCTACCGGCCAAGATTGCAGCCCAGGCGGAACCCGTCGCTGTTTGTGTTCATGCAGCGAATATCGCCAGCATCGAGGGGGGCGAGAGCGTTGCAATAATTGGGGCTGGGCCTATCGGCATAACCCTTGCCATCCTGCTAAGGAGCCAGTCTGTCGCTCGGATTGTGGTTTCCGATACCAACCATGAACGGCTCGCAGCGGCACGAGCCTTGGGTTTTGAAACAGTAGGGGCAGGCGAAGATCTAACGGCGCCGCTCCACGGCAAGGCGGGTTTCGACATCGTTTTCGAATGTGCGGGCGTCGGCGCCGCCGTCAGTGCTGCGGTGGCGAATGTCAGGGTCGGCGGAAAGGTCGTCATTGTTTCCATACACAAGGCACCCCAGCCCATCGATCTACAGGTGCTGTCGTTTCGCGAGTTGCATATCCTCGGTACCCGGGTCTATACGAAGACGGAGTTTCAGGAGGCCGTATCAATGCTTCCGGCCCTGGCTGCTGATCTCGAGCGGATCGTATCTTCGACAGTGCCGCTAGGCGGCGCGCAGGCCGCTTTCGAGAAGCTCATGGGCGGGGCTCCCGACCTCAAAATTATAGTCCGTTGCGGCCTGTGATCCATTTGTAGCCGTCCACACATGGCGCAGAGGCGACCGGGTTAGGGGCGATTCAGGTCGAGGGGCTTTCCTTAGTAGGCGTAGCTAAACTCGATCCCAGCGAAGACCATGCTCACCGCCGCGAAAACGATCCCGGATGGGAAGAGAATGGGGGTGACTGAGTAGTAACGCCGTGCATACAAGAAGGAAGACAACGGTAGGATGAAAGTCAAGGCGAGCTGCCATGATCTGAGGGTGGGAAAAATCCCGGTTAGGCCGGAAGCGGTCAGGAACGATGCAAGAAGCCACCCAGACACGAGCAACACTGCACAGCCGCCAACTGCTGCGGAAAAGATAACACCGTACTTTTTGCCGAGGCGTCGCAGCTCGGGTATCAAAAGTCCGACGGCTACTACGCTCGTTGCCAAGAAGTGTGCCCACATCTCTCGAAGATTAGACAGCTCCCAGAGACATAACAACGCAGATTTGACATTTGACCGAAGTCGGCCCGAAGCGGACGAAGGGTTGCCGCCCGAATCCCACAGTGGCGGCCCACGGTGCTTTCAATTCCTGAACGTCGGCCTTACTTTGCATGTGACGTTTGACCGCAAAAGCTTTGGAGAGAGGCAATGAAGGCCACACCTTTTCTTATGTTCCAGGGTCGCTGCGAGGAGGCTATCAACTTCTATGTGAACACGATTCCCGGATCAGAGATCGAGCAGTTAACCCGTTATGGCGATGAGCACGATCAGATGGCAGGTAAGGTTTTTACATCCCTCATACGCATCGCAGGCCAAACCGTGATGGCCAATGACAGCCCTCCGGTCCACCAATTCACTTTCACGCCGTCCTTTTCGTTCTGGATCGATTGCACCGAGAGCGATCAGGTGGCGCATCTGGCGGAAGCCCTATCCGTTGATGGAAAGAAAATGATGCCTGCCGACAACTACGGCTTCAGCGAAAGATTCGCCTTCGTTGAAGACCGTTTCGGTATTTCGTGGCAGCTTTGCTACAAACTGTCGCCGGAACGTCCTGAGGTTTAGGAAGATCGTACAAATCTAACTTGTCGGCTGTTGGCGCTTTTGAGCCATGACGGCAGTCGGCCCCGTTGCGTCATCAGCGCTTGCCACGAATCGCGCAACTTATTAAAAGTCAGGCACAGGCTAGACCCAAGCCTCCCCCCTCCTTTCGGGGAAGCATTTCACATGTAGGGTGACCATATCTCGTCGAACCATCTGTTCGAGCGTCGCATTAGGAGGGGTTGCGGTCTGGCTCGCAATGGAGGTTTTTGATGAAGCTTTCTGCACCAATATTCCAGCTCAAACGCCGAGCCAAGTTGATGGCTCGTAATAACAGCGTCGGCCTGAACGAAGCACTAGATCAGATCGCCCGCGAGGAGGGATTCTCGATCGCGTGATCGGCGTCGCGTGAAGAACCTGAAGCTGGATCACCGGACTGTCCGACTTGCATACTCGCGGTAGAGTCGCTGCTGATTCAACACATCTTGTTTTGGCGGGATGCCGAAGTTGCGCGAGTATTCGCGGCTGAACTGCGAGGCACTTTCATAACCCACCCTGTAGGAAGCTTCGGCTACGTTGGCGGCTTCGGAGACCATAAGGCGCCGCGCCTCCAGGAGCCGAAGCTGTTTCTGGAACTGCAAAGGCGTCATTGAAGTCAGCGCCTTGAAGTGCGCATGAAACGACGATGGGCTCATGCGCGCAACGTCTGCCAACTGCTCCACACGCAATGTCTGGCAGTAGTTGGTATGGAGCATCGAGATGGCCTTGACCACGCGTTCAGTGTTCGATTCCGGCAAAGCCAGCTTGCAGAGCTCGCCACCGTGCGGACCGCTCAGTAACCAGTAGCAAATCTCGCGCATGACGGACGATGCCAGGACCGGAATGGCCTTGGGCGTCTGCGTCATTCGCACAAGGCACAAAGGGCATGGCGGCTCGTAGGCCGCCATGCCTCGTCTTTGCAGGTTCTGGAGCTCCTCCAGGCCATGGAGATCTGAAAGCCGTGGAAATCTTTACGTCGCAACTGATGGATCCGTTCCGCATCGGGCTGATCTTCTTCCTTTTATTGACCGCGCTCAGGACACGCGCTGCGACGGGCATGGCAGTCCCCTTGGGCCTCGGCGTGATGTTCATCGCGATACTGCTGCCGCTGACGACAGCGAAGGCTGCACCTGCAGCCAGCGATTTCGCGACGGTCGTGGCAGTCGGGATAGCAACGAACACGCTCATCCTTTCGGTCTTCCTGGTATCCTGGGCAACCTGGAGAAGGGTGCGTTGAACCCTGATGCAGTTGTGCTGCAAATTGCCCGATCGAAAGACAAATACCTCAGTAGGATTTTGCACTATGACTGGCGTACACTTGGGTCGAATACATAGCATTGATCGAAGCGAGCGGCTTGCCGAAACCACGGAGCTGACGACCTGCATGTCGATGATCGGCGGGGCATGGACGCCGCACATCATCTGGCACCTTCGCAGCGGCCCCCAGCGATTCGGCGAGTTGCGCCTTGATATTCCGGGCTTGTCGAACCGGGTTCTCTCGCAGCGGCTGAAGGATCTGGAGGCCCGAGGAGTTGTCTCCCGCACCTTCGAGGCGAGCCCGTCGATGTCCGGAAGGTATCTTTTGACGCCGCTCGGTCAAAAGCTCTTGCCGGCATTAAGCGCGATTGTGGATGTTGGGCGTAAGCACTGCGGAGCAACCGAACACGGTTCATCCTCGGCGATGATTTCCTCAGCCTAAACCATCTGGTTTGCTGTGTTGAACTGGGCGCCCGTGGCGGCCTCACGCCGATCTCACGTCTATACCAGAGCGCAACTACGGGCTTGATAAGCAATTTAACGCCGAAATCGAGACGGACAAAGGCCGTTAATTTACAGAACCCTGTACCGACCACAACCGCGCTCGTTCTTCGAGACGCGGACCAGGTCCAAATGAAACCCGCCGAACATTCGGCGGGTTGTTTGCGGATCCGAGGATCCCGAAGGCCCTCTTTGACGTCAGATCTGGCTGCGAGCGAGATCCGTTTCCCTCTGCAGTTCCTGACGGTTGTAGCGGATCGAGGACCACAGCGAGATGCCGATCAGGGTAGCGCCACCAAGCCCGGTGATGACTTCCGGGATGTGATAGAGCGTCTGGACATACATGATCACCGACAGGATCAGGATCGCGTAGAAGGCGCCGTGCTCCAGGTAGCGATAGTGCGTCAGCGTTTCCTTCTCCACCAGCATGATGGTCATCGAGCGGACGTACATGGCGCCGATGCCGAGACCGATGGCGATCACGAAGAGGTTCTGCGTCAGGGCGAAGGCACCGATGACACCGTCGAAGGAGAAGCTGGCATCCAGCACTTCGAGATAGATGAAGGCGCCGAGACCGCCGCGGGCAGCTTCCGTCATCGTCCGCTGCGACGCGTCCAGCAATCCCCCGACCACTTCCACTGCCAGGAAGGTGAGCAGGCCATAGATCGCCGACATCACGAAGGTCGATGCATCGTCTCCGTCAAGCATTCTGGAGAAGAGCAGCACCAGAAGCAGGACGAAGGCGATTTCGATGCCCTTGATCGTCGAGTAGCGCGACATGTGCTTCTCGATGAAGGACAGCCAGTGGACGTCCTTCTCGTGGTTGAAGAAGTAGGTAAGGCCGACCATCATCAGGAAGGTGCCGCCGAAGGCAGCGATCGGCAGATGCGCCTCGTTCATGATGCGGGCATATTCGTCCGGCCGGCTGGCGGCGAGCACGATTGCGTCGATCGGGCCGATCGATGCAGCCACCACGACGATCAGCAGGGGGAACACGATCCGCATGCCGAAGACGGCGATCAGAATGCCCCAGGTGAGGAAGCGCTTCTGCCAGACCGGTGTCATGTCCTTCAGCTTGTTCGCGTTGACGATGGCGTTGTCGAAGGAGAGCGAGATCTCCAGCACGGCCAGCACCGCGCAGATGAAGAAGATGGTCAGCATGCCGCCGATCGTGCCGGTGGTCTGCCATCCGAGCAGGGCTCCCAGCAGAAGGCCGATCACCGTGACGACGATCGACCACTTCAGGTAGCCAAAGAGCGAGGTGTGTGTTTGGGGTTGGTTCATGCCCGTGCCTCCGGGGAGAGAAACTGATGCGACAAGACGTTTCCAGCGACGCCATCCTTGGCTTCGCTGCAGACCAATAGGTTGATTATCATGAGTTCGAAGTCCGCCGGCTTTCTTGCAGGCGGTACCGACATCGCGAGAGAGCCGATAAACTCTCGCCAGAGGGGCCCGGCACCAGTATCTGATCCACGCGGTTTGCGGCGCGGAGACGAAATGTACTTGTCGATTTCAACTCAGACAAGCAGACTTTTCATCTTCGATAGATTGGAGGAGCGGTGTTCTCCCGTCCACCCGCACCTCACTGCGATCGAGCCGCATTACGGCGTTAGCGAGTGCCGTAGTAACCGCCAGCGTCCGTTTTGTGGGCAGTAGATATGAGGCGGTTCTACGCCCCGCTGTGCTCCGGCGAGCCCGGCAAAGCTTAGCGACGCCAGAAGAGCGGAGTCACAAGCACCAACACGGTCAAGGATCTCAACACGGCCTAACAGCATCATTAGTGACAGATCCGGAGCGGTCTCAAGAAACATATGTAGGCCACGGCCTCGGATCTATCGTTGGTCCAGCCGGCAACTACTCCACCATTAGCGACCCAGCGCTTTATCCTCATTGATATCGATAAGCCCTCCCGCTATGCAATAGCGGTTGCAAGATGAAAAATCTCAGCGCCATAAGAAATTTCGGGAAACACCATCTTGAACGCAAGTGTTCTTCGGCCCGCGATCTACCTGGCAGCCCTTTGCGGTCTCTATCTCGCAACTGCTATGTTCCTACCGGCGGTCGTGGATCTCTATTATGGGCACGAGGACTGGCAAATTTTTGCGCTTTCGGCATGCATTGTCGGTGGCTTGTCACTGATGACGGCGCTGGCGACACGCGGCGCGCCGCCTGTCTTCACCAAACGTCTAGCATATCTCATGGTCAACCTCCTGTGGGCCCTGTTTTCTTTGGTGGGTGCCATTCCGCTCTACCTAGCAGATTACGGACTGAGCTTCGCGCAGGCCTTGTTCGAATCTGTCTCGGGAATTACAACCACCGGCTCGACCGTGATCGTCGGTCTGGACACGCTGCCGCGCGGCATCCTTCTGTGGCGGTCGCTATTGGCATGGTTCGGCGGCATCGGTATCGTTGCGCTGGGCCTTTTCGTCCTGCCGTTCCTCAAGGTCGGTGGCATGTCCATCTTCAAGATGGAATCGTCCGACCGCAGCGAGAAGCCATTTGCACGGCTGGCGAGCTTTACGCGTGCCTTCTTCGGCATTTATGTCCTGTTGACCCTCGTCTGCATGATCGCTTATGACTTCGCCGGCATGGGCCATTTCGATGCGCTGAACCATGCCATGTCGACGGTGGCAACTGCCGGCTTCTCCACGCATGACATGTCCTTCGCCTTTTTCGACAACGAGTGGATACTTGTCATTGGCACGATCTTCCTGACGCTTGGCAGCCTGCCCTTTTCGGTAATGATCCTGTTGGCTATACGCCAGCGGCGGAATGCATTCGGCGATCCTCAGATCATCGTCTTCGTCGGATACCTCGTGGTGATCTCAATCGTCTTGGCTGTCTACCACCACCTGCGCAATGATGTGGATCTCGGCAGCGCCCTAATCCATTCCTTCTTCAACATGGCATCCATCCTTTCTACTGGCGGCTTTGCGAGTGACGACTATACGCTGTGGGGGCCATTTGCCGTCGCCGTCGCCTTCTTCGCCACGGCAATTGGCGGCTGCTCCGGCTCAACCGCTGGCGGCATCAAGACCTACCGCTTCGTCATCATGTTCAACATGATCCGGAGCGGACTTAAAGGCTTGATCTATCCGAACGCGATTTATCGGGTGCGCTATGGCGCAATCACCGTCGATGCCGACGCTCAGCGTGGAGTATTCCTCTTCGTCGGCCTCTTCCTCGCGCTTTGGGCCGTCGGCAGTCTGATCATGAGCGCGCTTGGCTACGACTTCTTGACCGCGACTTCAGCCGTACTCACCTGCCTTGCTAATGTTGGGCCCGGAGTCGGCCCGATCATCGGACCGGTCGGCAATTTCTCCACCATAAGCGATCCGGCACTGTACCTCCTCTCACTGCTGATGCTGCTCGGCCGGCTAGAGATCCTCACTGTCCTGGTACTATTGACGCCGCTGTTCTGGCGGCAGTAGCGATGGAGATTCTCACTGTGAGCTGATGGAGTCACGCCGCCTTCCGACGGCATGGCAATGTGCCAGAGTGACGTTCGCCAGAACCTGAGTGCATCCACGAAAGGTGTCAGCTTCTCGGCTACGACATCACGCAGAGCAAAAGTCACTCGCCCCGCAGTAGTTCAGAAGCCGCCGGTCTTCACGGCATCAGCTGGACAGTCACCCGCTGTTTATTGCATTTTCGCGTAAATCGGCCTCAGTTCGTATAGCCGATGTCTCACCTATTACCGGTGCTGGCGCAGCCGCACCAGCAAGATAAGCAGAAGTAGCAAGCAACCAGTTAGCCGCACGAACTCCGTCGTCGCTGGAAAGAAAGTCTCTGCGGGAACCATCACGGAAACCTTTTGTTCAGCTGCTATTTCATCCGACGTGATGGCACGCATCAACTTGAGTAGGAAAGACATGGCCGCGCACGCGGTTAGACCAATTGAAATTTGGAGTCGCGTCTGCGGCAGTTTTATCATGCATACGTTCCTGTGGAGCGGTTCGTTCTGGTCGGCGCCTCGGCACCGTCCACTCAAAATTCGCGTTCAGCCCTGGAAGGTGGCCCACCCTCTTTGATTTGCCTTAGGATCTAAGCATGAACTGGAATAAATTGCGAACGACGATTGCCACCCGTCAGATACTAGCAGTGGCCGTGGCTCTTATGGGATTGATGATCGCGATTTGGGGGAGCTATCTGGTGTATCAAAACGGCTCCCCGTTCTACATCGTCGTGGGCACTGGTTTCCTTGTTGCAGGTTATGGTTTGCGAATGAAATAATTCCGTCACCAAGGCATCCAGCAGTACCCTATGGCTCAACTTCTGGTTTGCCGGTGTCGCTGCTGTGCTTGCCGGGGACGTTCGGGTTCCTCTCGAACCGATCCCGGTGCAGGGCAGCCCGTGCCAGAAGCATGAACGTCACGGGCGTTGTCACGGTGATGAAAATGCCGACCAGGACCTCATGTGCGACCAGTCGCCCGCCGCTGATGCTGAAAAAGAGGATCGAAGCGAGCATGATCGCGCCCGTGCCCCAACTGGTCGACAAAGTGGGTGGATGCAGGCGTTCGTAGAAAGTGGCCATACGCAGGAAGCCGATCGCGCCAATCAATACCAGCGCGGCCCCGCCGAGCAGGAAAAAGGCGATCACGAGTGCGGCCCACACAGGAATATCGCTGGCAGAATAGATCATTCGATCACCTCTCCTCGCATCAGGAACTTCGCAAGTGAGACGGTTGCGACGAACCCCAGGAGCCCGATCACGAACGAGGCTTCGAAGTACACCGTCCGCCCGGTCCCGATCCCGAATGTAACCAGAAGCAGCATTGCGTTTACGTAGAGTGCATCAAGCCCAATGATCCTGTCCTGCGCCCGCGGTCCGTAAAACATACGTCCCGACGCAATAGCCATTGCGATCATCAGCATGATTTGAGCGAGGCTGACGGCCGTAAAAATGATGATAGCGCTCATGAGAAGATCTCCAGCAGCAGTCTTTCGTAGCGGTCTTTAATGAGGTGGCGCCACTGATCCTCATCGACCATGTCGAGAACATGAATAAGGACAGAGCGCTGACGGGAGTCGTACTCCAACCATGCCGAGCCCGGGGTGCTGGTCAAAATGATGGCCAGAAGCGCCAGTGCGGTTGGATCATCGATTTCAAGGGGGAGATTGATAAACGCCGACCGATGGCCGCTGGCACGTCCCCTCAAAATGATCCAGCTCACCGCCAAATTGGACCTGATAACGTCAAACATCACTATGCCGAATAGTTTCGGCAGCAGGTACCACTTGCGTAGTTTCGGCTTGTCCGGCCTCAGAGAGGCCATCGTCCATGACGCGAAAACAGCCACAGTTCCCCCGAGCAGAAACTGTCCCAGGCTCCACCCACTGAGCAGCAGCCACATGATTAGCAGACAAGCGGTGAGAACTGGATAGGGAAACACTAGCCTCCACCCTCCTCAAGAGCGCCATGAGCCTGCGACGCCAAGGGCTCTTTGTTGATCACGTTATCAATATAGGTTTGCAGTTTGCCTGAAGCGCGGACCGTAGCCTCCATGTAGTTGAGAGCCGGTCCTGCGTAGACGCTGAGGCCGGCAAGCAACACCAGGATCACCATCACCGGAACCACCTCGACCACAAGTACGCGTGGAACCGTGATCTCAATCGCGCTCCAGAACGTCCTGATGCCGGCTCGCGTCAGCGCAATAAGGGTCGCCAAGCCGCCCAGAATGGTAAGGGCCGCCACAGCCAGAGTAGCGCCTGTCGGTGGAACGCCGATGGAACCCGTCCCGATCATTGCCGACAACATAGCGAATTTGGCTACAAAACCTGAAAGCGGGGGCAGGCCCGACAGCAGCAATGTGGAGGCGGCGAAGCAGACGCCGAGCATGGCCAAGGTCGCGGGCATGGTGACGCCCTCTAGCTCCTCTTCAGCGTCTTCATCTGCATCTCCGTAAGCCTCCATGGTCACTGCCAGGACAGTAGCACCGGCGACCTGACATCGTTCGACCAGTTCCACGAGCAGAAAGAAAGCAGCCAGCGCCAGTGTCGAGCTGACCAGGTAGAGCAAAGCGCCGGAGGTGGCCGCGGCATCATTTAACCCAATGACAGCGAGCAATGTGCCGGTAGAAACCAGCACGGAATATGATCCAATCCGAGCAAGCCCCTGCGAAGCCAAGACCCCTATGGTGCCGAACGCAATTGTAGCCATTCCGCCGTAGAGCAGGACGTTCAAGCCGAAGCCAACGGACGGACCGTCGGAAAACAGCAGCATCGTCAGTCTCAGTATAATGTAGATCCCGACCTTGCTCATCAAAGTGAAAATAGCAGCCACGGGAGCGACGGCGACGCTGTAGGCACTCGGCAACCAGAAGCAGAGAGGCCACATGCCGGCCTTGACCAGAAATGCGACGCCGAGAACGGCGACACCAGCCTCCATCAGCATGCGGCGGTCTGGTTCGATCGTTGGAATCCGGTCTGCAAGGTCTGCCATATTCAGCGTCCCTGCCGTGCCATAAATCAGGCTCACGCCAATCAGAAAAAGCAGCGCGGCTGCCAGGTTTACTGCGATGTAATGGAGGCCAGCCTTGACGCGAAGCGGGCCGGAGCCATGCAACAGCAGCCCGTACGAAGCCGCAAGCATGACTTCGAAAAAGACAAACAGATTGAACAGATCGCCTGTCAGGAAGGCGCCGTTCAACCCCATGAGAAGGAACTGATAGAGGCTGTGGAAATGGGCACCAGCTGAATGCCAGCGTGCAAGAGTGAACGCCAGGACCGGAACCGACAGCACTGCCGCTAAAGCGACCATGAGAGCCGATAGCCTGTCGAGGACAAGAACGATACCGAACGGGGCCGCCCAGTTGCCCACGAGGTAGACCCCGTCAAAATTCCCCTCGTTCGCAGAGATCCCGAGCAGCAGCAGCGAAAGGGTTGCAAGAGCGATTGTGCTCGCTAGGCTGACCATTGCTTTGACGACGCGCTGTCGCTCCGCAATGAACAACAAAGCTGCGCCCGTGAGGAGCGGAAGAAGGATCGGCAGGATGATGAGGTGTTGCGACCAGGCGATCATCTTGAATCGTTCCTGCCGTCAACATGGTCACTGCCGGTCATCCCGCGGGCGGCCAGAAGGACCACAAGGAACAATGCAGTCGTCGCAAACCCTATCACAATGGCTGTGAGAACCAGCGCCTGCGGAACCGGATCACTGATGCTGAAGTTCCAGGTGCCATCGACCAGCAGCGGCGGCTCATCCGATTTCACGCCGCCGACGCCAAATATGAAGAGGTTGACCGCGTAGGAAAGCAATGAAAGGCCGATGATGACCTGGTAGGTTCGCGGGCGAAGAAGCAGCCAGACGCCGCATCCCGTCATAATTCCGATCGCGATGGACAAGACCAGTTCCATTAGCCATCTGCCTCGTGTGTCGGATCGAGCGGCCGCTGCCGCCTGATCCGGATGGACTGGTGGGCGAGAGCGATCAAGATCAGCACAGTGGATCCGACCACCAGAAGAAAAACGCCCAGGTCAAAGAGCATTGCGGTCGCCGCTGGCACCTTGCCGATCAGTGGCAAGTCCAGGTACCGGGAGTGCGATGTCAGGAAGGGATATCCGAGAAGCCATGCCCCAATGCCCGTGAGCGCTGCGACGATCAAGCCGGATCCCATCCAGCGGAGAGGAAGTATACGCACACGCTCCTCCGCCCACTTTGTCCCACCAGCGAGATACTGGAGCAAAAACGCAAGGGACATGGTGAGCCCCGCTGAAAAGCCCCCGCCAGGGAGGTCGTGACCGCGGATGAAGATATAGATGGCGAAGGTGACCACCACGGGGAACAGCCACTGCATAATCACTGACGGTACGCGCAGATAGTCTCGCGCTGTGTCGCCCACCGAACGATCTGGCTGCTGTTGATCGAACACGCTCTGCACGGTTTGCTGTTCAGGGGGGTCTATGCTGTCAGGTGCGGGACGGAAGCGACGCAGGAGCGCATAGACCGTGAGAGCAACAATGCCGAGAACCGTTATCTCGCCGAAGGTATCGAAACCACGGAAATCGACGAGGATGACATTGACGATGTTTCGGCCACCGCCCAGCGTATAGGCGTTTTGCACAAAGTAGGCGGCAATAGCATCGGGCACCGTCATCGTCATCACAGCGTAGGCGACAAAAGCCATGCCGACGCCGCAAGCTCCTGCCAAGACGAAATCCCGAAACCGCCGAAACCTTGCCCGAAATGTCAAATCGTCCTTGAGTTCCTCCGTCCGCTTCGGCAGCCAGCGCAGTCCGAGCAGAATGAGCACGGTTGTCACCACCTCAACCAACAACTGGGTAAGAGCTAGATCCGGCGCAGATAGCCAGAGGAAGGTTGCACATACGATTAGTCCCACGCCACCCAGCATCACCAGCGCAGCCAGTCGATGGTATTTTGCGAGATAGGCAGTGCCGACGGCCAGGCAGGATCCAAGTATCCACATCCCTGAAAAAGGAATATCTACACCAGAGGGAGCCACCATTCGGGGTTGAAACCCAGATGCGTACAAGGGTCCAAGTGCTGCGCAGAAACCCAGGAAAACAACCCATCGCAGTTGAGGCTGGAGATTTCTGGTGCCAAACCGAGACTCCAGATACCGCGCCCAGCGCCAGGAAACGGTTACAAGGAAACGTTCGAATAAGCGCTGGCCACGCAGATGCCTGAATATCGGGGGGCCATCCTCGTATCTGATGAAGGTTTTGCGAAACACAAAGTAGATGGCGCACCCAAGCACCAGCGCCAGAAGGCTCATCAGCAGCGGTGTGTTGAACCCATGCCAGACAGACAGGCTGTAGTCGGGCATCGACTGGCCCAGAACGCTCAACGCCGCCACCCGCAGGAACGGACCGATCGTCAGGTTGGGCACAATCCCTATCACCAGGCACGCGAGGACGAGGAACTCAATGGGGAAGCGCATCCAACGCGGTGGTTCATGTGGCGTAGCCTCTGGCAGGTCGACAGGTGGTGGCCCGAAGAAGACGGAGTGGATGAAGCGCAAGGAATAGGTGACGCTGAAGGCACTCGCCAGAACAGCCATGTAGGGAAGCGCGGTATCCAGCCAGGAGTAGGCATGCATTTCCATCGCCTCAGCGAAGAACATCTCCTTCGACAAGAAGCCATTCAGAAGCGGCACGCCGGCCATGGCCGCACTGGCCACCATGGCGAGCCGTCCGGTGATCGGTAGAAACTTCAAAAGTCCACTGAGCCGGCGCATGTCACGCGTGCCCGTTTCATGATCGATGATACCTGCGGCCATGAACAAGGAAGCTTTGAACGTCGCATGGTTCACCATGTGGAAAATTGCCGCGACAGTCGCCAAGGGGCTCCCCAGGCTCAAGAGCGTGGTGATGAGACCAAGGTGGCTTATGGTGGAATAGGCCAGCAGGCCTTTCAGATCCCGCTGGAACATCGCGAAATAGGCACCCAGAACCATGGTTGAGATCCCTGCAAGCCCGACCAGCATGAACCACTCGTAGGTGCCCGACAGGGCAGGTGAAAGGCGCACCAGGAGAAAGACCCCGGCTTTCACCATCGTCGCGGAATGGAGGTATGCCGAGACCGGCGTCGGCGCGGCCATTGCCGCTGGAAGCCAGAAGTGGAAGGGAAACTGGGCGCTCTTGGTGAAGGCACCGATAAGGATCAAGACCAGGCTTGTTAGGTAAAGCGGATGCGCCTTGATCTTGTCGCTCGCTGCCAGGATTGCGTCGAGATCGTAGCTACCGACGATGGAGCCGAGGATCAACAATCCGACCAGCAGGCTGAAGCCTCCTGCCGCAGTGATCGTGAGGGCCATCCTGGCCCCATCGCGGGCCGCCGAATTATGGTGCCAGTAGCTGATCAACAGGAAAGACGACAGACTTGTCAGTTCCCAAAAGATCGAAAGCAAGATGACATTGCCGGAAAGGATGATCCCGAGCATTGAGCCCATAAACGCTAGGAAGAACGAGAAAAAGCGCGGGATAGGATCGTTGGTGGACATGTAGTACCGCGCATACAGTACCACCAGCAGTCCGATGCCGGCCACCAGCATGGTGAACAGCCAGGCCAGGCCATCCATCCGCAGAGTTAGATTGACGCCCAACTGAGGCAGCCATTCCAGCTCGAAGCGAACCACGCCCCCCTGGGTAACGTAAGGATAGAGAGCCGCAGTGGCAATCAACACTGTTGCGGCCACAAATGCAGAAACTGAAGCGGGAAAGAGCTTTGAGTCTGTACGTAGCGACAGACCGATAACGACACTGCCGACGAAGGGGAGAAGGATCACCAATGCAAGGAGGTCAGGTTCGGTGGTTATCCCAATGCCGTCAGTCCTTTCAGGGGGCTTCGCAAATCACCCAATTTGGTTTATATCCTACATTGGATGTGGAGCTGCAATGGGTCAAGCTGCTAAAGATTTATTTTTGACGCCGGCTCTGTGCCGAGCGGCCAGGGGACTGCTCGACTGGACGCAGCAGCAGCTCTCAGATGCATCTTCTGTGTCGCGAAGCACCATCCGCGACTTCGAAGGCGCCCGGCATGGCATGCATAGGTCGACGGCGGCGCAATTGCGTCGCACCTTTGAGGATGCCGGTGTGATGTTCACGTCGATAGAAGGATGTGGCCCCGGCCTCTGCAGTGCAGCTTCGACACCCTCTTCTCATACGCACGAAGCGGTGTGACGGAACGACCTGCGATCAATGCAAGGACGCAGCATGGAAATCCATGATCTTGGGAGCGCAGAGGTCGTCATCAGTCTCGTTATTGGAATAGTAACAGGCCTCACCATCGGAGCGGTGATCGGCGAGCGACGCAGTCGTGTGCGACGCATCGGACGAAGCTTGAGGCGGAAGATCCTCTCGCGGTAGCTCGACGTGCTGGAAGGCTGTCTCGTCGCCCGCCAATCGTTCTAACGGTTGTGACGGGAATTGCCGGCTTCTGTCTGACCGAAACGGCGTTCTCAGGGCAAGTGGTTCCGGACGGCTACTCGTGGCCCTAGCCGAGAATTGTAGGCGCGGGCCGGCTCGGGGCATGGGCGGAACGAGAAATAATCTGAACTGGTACAGCTTCTGACCGGAGGAGAAGCTGGCCTAGATAGAAGGATGCGACCGTGGTCTCCACGTTGTTCTTCGGCTTCTTTTTGATTGCTTTTCTCGCTGCGGCTCTATGGGCGATTGCCTATATAGAGGTGCCGAGGACGCTACTGAAGAAAAGGGAAAAGGGGAGAGATACCTCCTTGGGAGGGAAGGACGTGAGCCAGAATGGCCCCGGGGCACCTGAGAATGAAGCTCCAGACAAAGACGGAAATCTCCGAGGATAGGAACTGTGTCGAAAGCTGCTGAGGATGGATACTTTCAAGGCTCCATGGGCTTCGAATTGCGGATTCGGTACGACGTCGCGGCGCCGGTCCGTGTCAGTTAAAGGCGAAGAAGCTCGTCCTGCCGCATAGCGAGATGCCATCTCGTTCAACCTCAACGGCGGCTTCCCGTCTCAATGAGGGCTTGGGGCCGCCTCCGGACTATCTGATCAGGTATCTGCATTCGCAGTTTGCTCAGAAGGTATAGCAGCCAGCCGGCTCCACATCGTCCAGCCCCGGCAGCCTAAGTTCCCTGCTCACCGACGGAACCTGTTGCACGGTGGTACCAAGGGCAGGGGTTGTAGGTTTGGATCCCCTTCAAGGCGGCTATGGCCGACGCCGATAGTTGGCTCCCGGTCGCAACAATCAATGAACAGATCAGGCGACTTCAAGTTGAGCGGCGTTCATTCGAACCGGATGGAGGGACGGGCTTTCTTGCTCTGACAAGCCCAAAATGCCAGTGTTCCATATGTTGAGGTCCTTCAGGTGTCGAGGACGACGAACAAAGTCGGCTACACCATCGCAGCCTGTTCTTTCGGTCGTTGCGTAAGAGGATGGACTGCTTGACGGAGCGAGTATAGCTATGATGCCCACCAACTTTCCCTTGTCGCTGAAATGGTTTAACAATGTCTTTGATAACGAGTAGGCCAAAGACCCACATGGCCGTCCTCTTCGCTCTCGGCTCCACACATTTGTTAAACGATCTGATCCAGTCGCTGATTCCGGCGGTTTATCCAATCATCAAAGATGCTTATCAGCTCGACTTCGTGCAAATCGGCTTGATCACACTGACCTTCCAGATCGCGGGCTCTCTCTTGCAGCCTGTTGTAGGCTATTACACGGACCGCACTCCGGCCCCTTATTCGCCGGTCTTGGGGATGGTATTCACGCTCTCAGGCTTGCTCAGCCTGGCCTTCGCCTCAAGCTACGCTCTGATACTTGTTTCCGTTGCGCTGATCGGGATCGGATCGTCGATTTTTCATCCTGAGGCGACCCGAATGGCACGCTACGCCTCGGGCGGGCGGCAGGGATTGGCACAAGGTGTTTTCCAGGTTGGAGGACAAGCAGGCGGCGCACTCGGACCTGTGTTTGCTGCCCTAGTCATTGTGCCATTTGGGCAATCAAGCCTTGCTTGGTTCACGGCGGCAACCCTTGCCGCGATGTCGCTGATGATTTGGATTGGGGCGCAGCATAACTTAATTAGCCGGCAATTTGCTGCTTTGAGAGCATCATCCACTGCAGGAGCTCCTGGCACTCACCCGTTGGCTCCATTCACCATCGGGCTTGGCCTGCTGGTCCTTACGCTTCTTATGTTTTCCAAGAATGCCTACAGCGAGAGCTTTCGTTCCTTCTACACCTTCTATCTGATGGACCGCTTCGATCTGTCAATTCCAGAATCCCAGATGATGTTGTTCATCTTTCTCATCGCCGCAGCAGCCGGGGTGCTGATCGGAGGCGTCTTGGGTGACAGGATTGGTCGCTACCGAATCATCTGGATATCGGTCTTGGGCCCGCTGCCACTGACCCTGCTCTTACCCTATGCAGATCTTTTCTGGACGGGAGCCCTAACCGTTCTCATCAACCTGATCATGGCCAGCGCCTTCGCCTCGATCTTGATCTACGCGATGGATCTGTTGCCAAACCGCGTCGGGTTGATTGGTGGCCTTTTCTATGGGCTAAATTTCGGGCTCGGTGGAATTGCTGCGGCCATTCTAGGAGGGTTGGCAGACAGCTATGATATCGCAACCGTCTATCGCATCTGCTCGTTCCTGCCGCTCGCAGGGCTTCTTGCTTGGTTCCTGCCCAGGATTGAGGACGATGGCCCGGCGCGAAAGTAGGTTGCAGCAGCGACGTCGTCAAATCTAGGCAGCACCACCTTCGAAAGCCCTGCAGCGCGATATCCCGAGCATCCACACCTGCTAGACATCATGACTACGCCCAGACATTTATACGGCTGGGCGGCTCGCAGGGCGGTAGGAACAAGCAAAACGCCGCTAGCTGCGAAGGCCGGGCTAGTGCTACCTTCATACACAGCCGCTTTAACTTGGTGCCTCACCCGCACCGTCGTGCGTTCTGCGAACGTTGGAGATGATGAGAACCGTGGTCAATGCGCTGCCGAGTGCGAGAAAACATTGATGATAACGACGCCAGCAATAATGAGCGCTAGACCCACAACTGCCGGGACGTCGAGCTTCTGATTGAAGACCAGCAGACCAATCAATGATATGAAAACAATGCCCAGGCCACTCCAGACGGCATAGACGATGCCGACGGGCATGGTCTTAAGCGCATGAGACAGCAAGTAAAAGGCGCCTCCGTAGCACAGCCCCATGATCAGCGTTGGCATGAGTTTGGTGAACTGCTCTGACTTTTGCAGATAGGTCGTCCCGACGACCTCCAGAAGGATTGCCGCAGCCAAGGCCAGATATGTTGCAGTTTCGGCTTTCAAAGATGGTTCCTCCCGGCTGATCTTCTATCTTGCGTATTCCACCAGGCCGGCATCAATGGCTTGCAGAAGGTCTTCCATAAGATCGTGAGGATCTTCAAGTCCCACTGATAGCCGGAGCAGACGGTCTGATATTCCGGCTGTAGAGCGCGCCGACGCGCCCATTCCCAAGTGCGTCATCGTCGCAGGATGCGCTATCAGACTTTCGACGCCGCCGAGGGATTCCGCCAGGGTAAACAGGCTCAGGGAGCTAATAAAAGCGCGCAAACCAGCCTCCCCAAGATTGATTTCGAAGCTCAGCATCGCGCCAAAGCCCTTTTGCTGTGATGACGCGAGTGTGTGGCCCGCATCGGTCGCAAGGCCGGGATAATTGACTTTCGCTACGGCGGGATGAGCTGCCAATAGATTGGCAATGGCTTCCGCGGAGCGCTGCTGTGCTTCCATCCGCGCTAACAGTGTTCTTAGCCCTCGCATGGTGAGATACGCGTCAAAAGGGGATCCCGTCACGCCTGTGATATTGGCCCAGGCGGCAAGCTCTTCGCCGTCTCCGCCATCCGCTGCTACCAGTGCGCCGCCGACGACATCTGAATGACCGTTGAGATATTTGGTGGTCGAGTGAATGACAAAGTCTGCGCCCAGGAGAAGAGGGGTCTGCAGCGCCGGGGAAAGAAATGTATTGTCGACTGCTAGCTTGGCTCCGGCAGCTTTTGCCATGGCGGCTATGGCTGCAATGTCGACGATTCTCATCAACGGATTCGACGGAGTTTCGGCAAGAACCAGCCGAGGCCGGTGCTCCATGGCTTCCTGAAGAGCGGTGTTGTTGTTCTGGTCGACGAAGACGGCCTTGAAGTGGCCGCGCTCGGATCTCTGTTGGATCAGCCTGTAACTGCCGCCATAGCAGTCGTGTGGTGCCAGCAGCAGATCGTTTGGCCGCAGTATCGAGAGCACCAGGTCCAAGGCAGACATACCTGATGCGGTCACGATTGCGGACGTTCCTCCCTCAAGAGTGGCGAGGGTCCTGGCGAGCTGATCCCGGGTGGGATTCCTGGTGCGGGAGTATTCGTGGAGCCGTGCCCGCCCAAATTCTTCAAAGGTGTAGGTGCTCGACAGATAGATGGGAGATGTCACCGCTCCGAAGGCCGTGTCTTCTGCGATACCCTGAGCTACCGAGATCGTTCGCGGTGACATCACTTTTGACATTGAAATCTCTTTCGCGTTCTTCGAATGATATGGTGTTGCCGGCCTTCTTACCACGATGCGAAATGCATCATGACGGGCGTAGGGCCCGGTGATGCGTGCTAGGCCGCCCTCTCGCCACTCGACTGGCGAACAGGAAGTTGCTTTAGCGTTGCGGCGAGGAGATCAGTCTGCGAAATGAGACCGACTACGTGTTCCAGTTCATCTACAACGATGACTGCATGGCGCTGACCATCAGTCAGTGCGGAGGCCAGGCCGAGAGCAGGATCTGCTGGGGAGGCCGTGATAGCGGGCATGACGATTTCTGCCAATGTGCCGTTCCTGGTCGCAATCTCCCGTAGGCCAACTGTTCCCGCCAGTCGCCCATCTGCGCCGACTACAGGCAGTGTTCGGACATTGTGCTTGAGCAGCAGCCAACGGGCCTGATCAGCGGTGCGATCTATTCTGACTGAAATAACGTCTCTCGACATAATGTCTTCGCAGCGGATGTGATCGTTCGATCGTGCCGTGGCCTCGAGTTCCACCTGCCGAAGCAATCTGCTGAGGTCCTCGCGGTCGATGTCGAATGCCTCGTTCAGCTTGTTTAAGGCAGCATCGATATCCGTCTCATCGAATCCCAGGCGTTGATCCGAAGGCGCGTCCCTGGTTTGATGAACATTCACGACAGGCGCGGCAAGGTGCGGATAGTTGTGACGAGAAAGCTTGTGGAAGAGGATCCCCAATGCAACGAGGATACACGAGTTTAGGGCGACTGGAACGAACGGAAAGAGAAGTCCCCACTTGGCGACAGCCGATCCGCCGATAACGGCAGTCAACGCCGCCGCACCTCCTGGGGGATGAAGGCAACGGGTAAACGACATGGCGGCAATAGCCAGAGAGACGCCGACGCCCGTTGCCATGACTGGGTCGTCGATCAGCATGCCTGAAATCACTCCGATCAAAGCCGAAATGGTGTTTCCTCCGACGATCGGCCACGGCTGGGCCAATGGGCTGGAAGGAACTGCGAAAAGTAACACTGCAGAAGCGCCCATCGGGGCAACAAGCAAAGGCAGATGGTTGGGACTGTCGCCGAACAACCAGCCCGAAAGCAAACCTGTTAGCGCAATCGCAGTGAGGGCGCCGAGGCAGCCAAGAAGCCGATCCTTTAGCGTCGCGCCCAAAAGGATTGGTTGAAATATCCGACGGTGATAGCGCGTTCGGTTCTTCTGTGACTTGAAAAATGACATCAGCGGAGAGACCTGGAACTAGTGGGGAAGAACGGGTGCTGACGGACCGATTGAGGATTGCGAGACAACAACCTGTTCAAACATCCCGTACAACTCGCTGGGTTGTTCGGGCCTGCTTACGAGGACGGTCTCGATACGAGCGATCTCATGTTTTGTAACGTCGGAAGCCCAGTTCAACATGTTCAAGACGCTTTCTGGAACGACGCCCACTGCGTTGCCACTTAGAACGGTGGCAAGAATCGAATGATAGGATGTCATCTCAAGCGTTTGCACGTACCGTGCTCGCCTAAGCCACTTCTCCGCAACGATGCGATAGGTGCAGCCCGGCTCCAGCGCCGCCAAGACGTCAAACTGAACTTCATCCGGCCCACCAAGGGCCGGATGGTTCGCGGGCATAATAAGAAGAAGGCGCTCCTCATAGACCGGAATTGCGCGAAGGCCGCTCAAGTCGACGTTTTTTTGCCAATCCGGCTGCATTTCCATGGGTGGTCTCGCGATGAAGGCGCAGTCCAGATCCTGCGACAACACCCCGTCGATTAGCTCTCGAGTCGCTGCAATGGTCAGCGGCAGATAGGCCGACGGGTATGTATCGGCGAACTGTCTGAGAACGGGAGGCAATCGGCTGGCAGCCGTGCTTTCCATCGTGCCAATCCTCAAGACGCCTGCGCCTGCAGACGGCTTTACTGCCAGCCGTGCTTCGGCAGCGAGCGCGGCAATGCGCTTGGCGTACGACAAGAACAGGTGCCCCTCGCGCGTCAGTGTCATTTTCTTCCCCTCACGACTGAACAGAAGCACTCCAAGCTCTTCTTCCAGTTGTTGGATTCGCGTCGTGACGTTGGAGGAGGCGCGTCCGAGCTGACGGGCGCCACGCGTGACGCTCGTCTGTTCCGCAACCGCTAGGAAGATGTCGAGTGATGTCAGTTGCAATTATTGCTCTCGATTCAGGAATTAAGATCGGTTATTATTCTCCGAATGCATGAATCGAGCAAGGGCCTGATGAAGGCTCCCGTTCGAAAAAGGGTACTCTAGAAGGATTGGTTTTCTCTATGTCCGACCGTCCCGAGGATCCCCATCCAGAGTATGCTTCGCCTGCGTGTCTGATGCACGAGGTGGATCCAGTCTACATGGGGGTCGATCCGGTCCCCGTCGATATCGTCGCATGGCGGCGGGTGGAGCGGCGTCGACTGATCGAAATGAGGGCGCAGTGGCCACTGGCGGAGCGGGCGCAGCGAACACAAGCGATCTGTCGTAGACTGGACGCTCTGCTGCCTCGCCCCTTGCAGAAGACGGTCAGTTCGTTTTGGCCAATCATGGGTGAGCCTGATCTGCGCGAATGGATGTCGCTGCTGCAGGCTGGGGGAGCGATCCCTCTCTTGCCTGTAGTCCTCAAGAAAGGGTATCCGTTGGTCTTCCGCCACTGGCTGAAAGGCGATCCGCTAGAGCCTGGCCTCTTCAACATCCCGGTTCCGGTACGCATCGAAGAACGACGGCCGGAGATTATAATCGCTCCTGTCGTGGGTTTCGATGGCAACGGCTACAGGCTTGGCTTTGGCGGCGGCTACTTTGACCGCACTCTTGCAGCGCTTGACTCCAGGACTCTTGTCATAGGTGTTGGGTTTGAGTTTCAGAAGATGGACACGATCTACCCTCAGGCACACGACATTCCGATGGATGTCATCATATCCGACAAGAGCAGCTGTGTGAGAGAGAAGTCACGCAGTTTCGTCTCCCGGTTCCTTGAGGTGTGAGGCAGGCCGTGGACGTCTGGATGATATCTCTGATTCAACCGCTGCTGCTTGTCACCGCAATTGGCCTCACCTGGGCTCACTTCGTTGCGATCTTCGATCCGCGCCTGAAGATGGAGCCGCCGCCTCTCGCTGTTGCTACTGTTGCGACCTCCGTTGCTCTCACCGCACTGTCGACAGCCTATAGGCAACATGGCCCTTTGATCGGTACCCTGATCACCACCACGGGCTGCCTAGCCGCAGCCCTGTGCGAGTCTCACGTGAAGAAGAGTTTGGCGCTTTCAATCGCGGCAACCGCCCTGTTTTATCAGCAAGTCTAGATGATCGGAGCAGATCATGTTGTACCTTCCAGACCTGCCGGACCGGTGGAACCCTTGGTTCGCGTGGCATCCCGTTCTTGTCGCTGGTGAAGGAATTTTCTGGCTCGAGCTTGTCTGGCGCCACAAGCAGATCGAATGTGGTCGCTGGCACTATAGGAATCATGGGTTTCTGAGCGAACGACAGGTTAGCGACGCAGGCATCCCAATCTGCGAGGGCTGCTAGGGGATATCTACCACGCGGAATGGAATTTGGCTAGTTGTTCACCTGAACCGAGATCGATGGGTGAGCGGCTGCTGGTGGTGGCGCAGGGCACGTTGCCTGGAATTTCGATGTAACGAAGGCATCTGCCGCGGCAACCTGCGGCACGGTACATCTAGGCTCAGGACCTATTAATTTGGCTTGAGATGTGATTCACGGTCTCCAGAAGGAGGCCGTGATGACTGATTTGTTTCTATTGAGCGAGCGCCAGATGGCGCGGATTAAGCCGTATTTCCCTTTGACACACGGCGTCCCACGCGTTGATGATCGGCGCGTCGTCAGTGGCATCGTTTACGTTATCAAGCATGGCCTGCAATGGAAGGATGCGCACAGGGAATACGGTCCGCACAAGACGCTTTACAACCGCTTCATCCGCTGGAGCAGGCTCGGCGTCTTCGATCGCATCTTCGCGGCCTTGGCCAGCGAAGGACCCAGGCCCGACCGTATCATGATTGATGCCGCCCATCTGAAAGCCCACCGGACAGCAGCCAGTCTGCTAAAAAAGGGGCTGTTCCCCGCCGCATCGGGCGCACCAAAGGCGGATTAAACTCAAAGCTTCACACCGTCTGCGACGGTGACGGCCGTCCCATCATCATGCTCTTGAGCGAGGGGCAGATGAGTGACCACAAAGGTGCAGGCCTCGTGCTGGATGCCTTGCCGTCAGCTAAAACGCTGATTGGCGATCGAGGCTATGACAGCACGAAATTCAGGGAGGCATTGCAACAGAAGGGGAGTGAGCCCTGCATCCCGTCCAGCCGCAGCCGTAAGGTGCCATATCCCTACGACAAGACGCTCTACCGACAGCGCCACAAGGTCGAGAACTTGTTCGCAAAGCTTAAGGATTGGAGGCGCATCGCAACACGCTACGACCGATGCGCCCACACCTTCTTCTCGGCAATATGCATCACTGCAACCGTAATCTTCTGGCTGTGATCAATGAGTCCTGAGCCTAGGCTAGCCAATTCACGTAACAGGTCGTCGCAACAGAGGTACTGCAGAGGGAACAAGAACGAGCGGTCTTCTTTGTGGTTTCGTAACGATCAGATGCATTGTATGGGGCAGGAAGTTGAGCGGATCGATTCTTCCTGTAGGTATCGAGAAGCCAGAACTTAATTCGTCGTCGTCCTGCGCGTTGGGATCAGATGGCGGCAAGAGGTGGTGCAAGTAATGGTCAACGTCGATGAAAAGCTCGAGCCGATCCTTCAGGAGGTCCTGAGGCGAAATGCGGGTGAGCAGGAGTTCCACCAGGCCGTGCGAGAGGTACTGGAGAGCCTGGGGCGCGTCATAGCCAAGCATCCTCGCTACCTTGAGAACGCTCTCATCGAACGTATCTGCGAGCCGGAACGGCAGATCATTTTCCGGGTCCCATGGGTCGATGACCAGGGGCAGGTCCAGATCAACCGCGGCTTCCGGGTGCAGTTCAACTCGGCGCTTGGCCCATATAAGGGCGGCATTCGGTTTCATCCGTCCGTCAATGTCGGTATCATCAAATTTCTCGGCTTCGAGCAGACCTTCAAGAATGCTTTGACCGGTCTGCCGATCGGCGGCGGTAAGGGTGGCTCTGACTTCAACCCGCGAGGCCGCACCGATGGTGAAATCATGCGCTTCTGCCAATCCTTTATGACGGAACTTCATCGTCATATTGGGGAATATACCGACGTCCCGGCCGGCGACATCGGCGTGGGCGGGCGGGAAATCGGATACATGTTTGGCCAGTACAAGCGGCTGACCAACCGATATGAGGCGGGCGTCCTGACAGGGAAGGCGCTGTTCTACGGCGGCTCACGCGCCCGAACCGAAGCGACAGGCTACGGCAACACCTATTTCGTTCAGTCCATGCTGGCGACGAAGGGGCAGAGCTTCGACGGCAAGCGGGTCGTCGTTTCAGGCTCAGGCAATGTCGCGGTCTACACAATTGAAAAGGTGCAGTCCTTCGGCGGCAAGGTCCTGGCAGTGTCCGACAGTTCCGGGTACGTCGTGGACGAGAATGGTATCGACCTGAAGCTCCTCAAGGAGATCAAGGAAGTTCGTCGCGCCCGTATTTCCGACTACCTCCGCGCCAAGGGGGAGGGTAAGGGTGTTTACTTTGTCAATGCGGACGCAGGATCGATTTGGGATGTCGCATGTGACGTGGCTATGCCATCGGCTACCCAGAATGAGCTGACTGGCAAGGATGCCAAGACGCTCGTCGAGAACGGCGTAATCGCCGTCGGCGAGGGTGCGAACATGCCCTCCACGCCTGACGCGATCCGCCTCTTCCAGGAGGCCGGCGTCCTCTTTGCGCCAGGCAAGGCCGCCAACGCCGGCGGTGTGGCGACCTCTGCTCTTGAGATGCAGCAGAATGCGTCCCGCGACAGTTGGACATTCGAGCAAACCGAGGCGCGGCTTGCCAACATCATGCGCAACATTCACGACACGTGCGCCGGGACAGCTGAGGAATACGGCGCGCCCGGTGATTATGTGCTCGGGGCGAACATCGCAGGCTTCGTTCGCGTTGCTCAGGCTATGGATGCACTCGGCGTGATTTGATGAATCCGCAAGAATGATCTGAGCCGCCGAGAGATTAGCCAGTGCGCTTGCGAACCTCCATTATTTCTTGGGCGGATCTAACAGGGCCGACGCCATGCATTCCGATCTCACCGCCAGAGCAGCACACTCCGCCACCATCCACGAACATGCGAGCGCTGAGATGAGGGCGATCGGCGTCGAGGCTTTCATAGCACGCCTCGCCAAAGCACTTTATCAGCGCGTGCGCGCACGCGCCGAACTCGGTTTCTGTTTGACGCACGGCTGCCGGGCGCTGGCCGCAGAACATGGAAAGATGACCGCCTTCTGGTCCTCCGGCGCCTAGCCGTTCCAGGCGCACCTCGGCATTGTCCAGATGACGGCGGACCTCTTTCATCAATGGCTGGCGCTGGCTTCCGAAGCCCTCGACGCCATTGCTCGCGGCCGGAAACCAAGACCAGGTTCATGGCAACCGCCGAGCGCATCGCCAAAAGCCTGATGCTCTCGCTGTTCTACAACCCTGCGCTTGACGATCCGCTCTTGCGCGGCAGCTAACGCCAAATTGGCCGCAGCCTGCCTTGCTTGACTTCGCCGCCTATCGAGGCCATGTTCAATCTATGTTGACCAAGCGCCATAACAATTCTAAGCGGGCATGCCTTATCGCAGGCATATGACCCCGGCCAGGTCGCGTCGCGCCCTGGTCGCGGGGCAGGCTTGCTTTCCGCAGTGTGGTTGAAGCAGGCACAGAAGCGACAGTCATCTCATCTCACATCACATCCGACACCGCAGTTGCTATGACGCAGCCGCGCTCAGCGAGGACACCAGCAATGGCTCCCGAAAAGATATCTCATCGCAAGCCGGCCATCACGGTCACTCAATCCGACCACGAGCGTCTCGCGCGGCTTGCGGAGGCGCATGCTGCGCGGAATCCGGCAGTCTCTGAAGAACTCCTGGCAGAGCTCGACCGAGCCCGTATTGTTCAGGATGGCAAGATTGGGGTCGGCGTGGTCCGAATGGGCTCCACCCTCCGTTTTACCAGCGATCTCGGTGAAGACCGCACCGTAACCCTCGTCTTTCCCGGCGAGGCCGATATTGCCGCCGGCAAGGTTTCGATCCTCACTCCCATTGGCGCAGCGCTGATCGGCCTTTCTACCGGGCAGTCGATCGACTGGATCGCCCGAGACGGGCGCGCCCATCGCCTCACCGTAGAAAGCGTTGAGGCGCCCGCAAGCTCTGCATCCTTGCCGGCCGGCGCGGAATTTCGGGCTGCATCATGATGGCTTGTCCGCTGCCTTGCCGGCTTTCGCTATATGGAGGCTGCCTTATCGCAGGATAATTGCCCCTGCACCGCCTCGCGCGGGCAGGGGATCTCCCGGTCATGTTCATGTGCATGCTCCCGCATCGGAGCGAAGGAGAACTGCGATATGTCTAACGACAACTTCATCCTTTCGACAAAGGATTTTACTATTCTCGAGGCGATGGGCGACAATCCGTTCGGTCGTTACGACCTGCTTGTGCCGCTCATCCGCCGCAAGATCGACAGGGCCATCGTCGTGTTCCGGGACGATCTCCCGCGTGAGATTGCCAGTATCAACAGCCGGGTCGCTTTCAGCGTCAACGGCGGTGAAAGCGACACCCGAGTGCTTTCAACCGGTCAGCTGGCCGCTTCGGTCGGCATGGTGCTCCCCATCACGACCGTGCGTGGTCTGGCTCTTCTCGGTCTTGGCGAAGGACAGGAGATTGTCTGGACCAACGTCGACGGCGTCGAGGAGCGCATCCTGCTCCACAAGGTGGAATACCAGCCGGAGGCGTCGCGGCGCGAACGCCAAGCTTTCGGCCGGCAAACCGTCCCCCTAAAGCATAAGCCCATGCTGCGCATCGTGCCTGGCGGGATCAGCCAGGCGCACGGTCCGATCCCCGTCTCGTCGGATGGGCATGACGATCCGGGTCCCTCGGCTGCCTGAGCCGCCCGGTCAACATAGGAAGTTGCGTGCCCGGCACAGGGCGCGCGACTGCGCCAGAAAAGAAAGACAATCGAGCATGTCAAATAACTTCCCTGCGCCGGACGTGCGTCGCACAGCGTTCGCTCATGGCCTCTTCTGGATGGGGCTCAGCATGGTATCCTTCATCGGCATGTCGGTTGGCTCACGCGAACTGGCGGCGACGCTGTCCATCCAGCAGGTGCTGTTCTTCCGCGCACTCGTGGGGCTCTTTGTCATCTTGCTGTTTGGCCGCGCCCTCCTCCCGGAGCTTCGCAACGGAAAGCTGATCCGGCTGCATTTCATGCGCAATATCGTGCATTTCTTTGCCCAGTATCTGTGGACGATCGGGGTTGTCCTGCTGCCGCTCGCCTCCGTCTTTGCGCTCGAATTCACGATGCCGATCTGGGTCGCATTTTTCGCGTTTCTGTTCCTCAAAGAAAGACTGACGACGGCGCGGCTGATGGCCACTGTCGCCGGCTTCATCGGTGTCCTCGTCATCGTCCGCCCCGGCATCGGTATGGTCGATCCGGCCGCTGGGCTGGTGCTGATCGCCGCTGCCGGTTACGGTCTGTCGCTGATCTTCGTCAAACAACTGACGCGTCAGGTTTCGCCAGGCGCCATTGTCGTCTGGATGATCCTCATCCAACTGCCGCTCGGTTTCCTGGCCTCGCTCACCGACTGGCGCGCCGTCCATCTCACGGATGTCCCGTGGATGCTGCTCGCCGGCCTCGGTGCGCTCGCCGCCCATTACTGCCAGGCGCAGGCACTCAAACGTCTCGACGCCTCCGTCGTCATGCCGATTGACTTCCTGCGCGTGCCGATGGCCGCGATCGTCGGCTACTACGCCTACGCCGAAGCCATCGATCTGTGGGTTTTCCTCGGCGGCGGGATAATTCTGTTTTCCAATTATCAGGCGGTGATGACGGAGCGCCGGTTGGCGATAACGTAAGGTGCCTGAGGATCGGGTGGCGCGCTGCATTACGGTCGAAACTGTGAGCAGCCGACGTTCTCATCGATGCAGGCACGGCCTTCGGCGAGCGCCCCGCGATCTACAAAATGTTTGGCCTCCGGCTTGTGCCAACCTTTCGTTAACGCCGGTGGAGCATTGTTCGACAGCTGAAGCAGCCGCTGGACGGGGCGTGCCTGGACCCACCTACTAGCGAGGTTCAAGTTGCAAGAGGCGGCGAGAAGGTGCTCGTCCGCTGCCTGTGAAGCGTCTCCGTCCGGCCGCTGGCGAGCGCAGCACAGTATGCCGAGACGGCAGCGTGCGGATCGTGCGCCTGGTGCTATGTTCACCGGCATGTTGCGCGACTGCGTCTCCTCCGAATGAAAGGAGGATCATCGTGGGAGCCCAAGATGATTTGAAGAGAAGGACAAGCATGATGTGGACGAAAGCAGGCAAGCGCGTTTCGCTGGCCTTCCTCCTCTTCGGACTTGGTGTCCTTGTTCCGGGAGCTTCCGGAGCTCAGACCTTACAGCAACCTGAAAACTCGCATGCAAGACAGTACCGCGACGGTTGGGACTGCGACCGCGGGTACCACCGGGTTGATCATCAGTGCGAAAAACTTGCCGTGCCCGCTCACGGGTACCTTGATGCCTCGGGATCGGGTTGGGACTGCAGGCGCGGCTTTCGGCAGAACGGCAATAGATGCGAGTTGGTCATGGTCCCGACTAACGGATTTCTCGATCGCACCGCGGCTAGTGGATGGTCTTGCGAAGGGGGGTTTCGATCGCGCGGCAACGCATGCGCCGCTGTTGTGGTTCCTGATGACGCTTTCCCAACCTTTGCCACTTACGGCTCCGGTTGGCGATGCAAATACGGGTTCAGGCGGGCAGGAGAGGCCTGCCAGAAGGTTGTGCTGCCCGAAAATGCCTATTTGGTCGAAGCCACGCGCGGGCGCGGCTGGCAGTGCCGCAGGGGTTTTCAGCGATCTGGCGAAACCTGCGAAAGAATCCGGCTGCCAAGAAATGCTTTCCTGAAACCTGGAGGGCAGGTATGGGAATGCATCCGAGGTTACAGGCGGTCAGGTGAGCAGTGTCAGAGGTTGATCCTGCCTGACAACTCCCATCTTGGCTACGCGGGACATAGCTGGGCTTGTGACCGGGGCTTCATCTTGACAGATGGCCGATGCGTTCTTGCTAGCGGGTCAGAACATGGAACAGTCGGTACAGATGGCAACAGTTGAGATTTGAGCGGACTGGCGGTATCGGGGAGCGGCTATCCGGCGAGGTAAGTAGCGCTGATGGACGTAGCACTCGGCTACTCAAAGGCAAAGGCTGTGACCATGAAAGGCTGGATCAAATGCCTGAAAGAAATCGTGGAATCATTAGTCTGTCGACTAGCTCGTTGGCCTGACACTCTATCTCGTTGCGGCATGTGTCGCTTGGCACCTAACCGTGAGAATGCGGTCGCTTTGATCCAGCTTGGCAGTTAATTTGAGCATCGTGCCAGGAAGATTCTCAAATCAACTGCATTTGCGATGACGCGGTTGATCGGCAGGTACTGCTGCTTATGATCTCTTCGATGGCACTCCTAAAGCGCGCTTTGTTCTCCCCCATCATTTGCCCGCATAGCAACTCAAGCATCTCGGGCCCGGAACGTTCAACGATTGCTACTCCGGCCAGCAGAGCCGGCCGAAGATGCAGTGACAGAATTGGGATTGCAGACGACTGTAGGCTCTGCCGTTCAACAGCATCATCGAGATCTGGAATGAGTGCGCCGAGCACCCTGTAGCGCCAGGGCTGATAGTCTTCGAGGCTGTGTTTCGTCCCTCGTCGCATCAGCAGAAGTTGTGCGATCTTGGCTGACGATGCCCAGGTTCGGACTCCGCGTTCGGCCTCATTGTGAAGCAGCCTCTCTCCCGCAAGAGCAATAGCATGGTAGCTGCCGAAGGCAGAGCGGCGGCCAGGCGCGGCGAGGTAAGCGAGCGACGCACCGCAAAGGGTGCAGGTGATACGCCAGCCGAGAAGCTGACTTCGTAGAACTAGCCTCGGTTTCGTCTCTGGGGGACGACAGGCTGAGCATGACTGTATCGCCCCCTTTGCAATCAGGCACCGAGACGACTCCGCCACATTTGTGAAGGTGGTGTGGCGTATCGTTGCCGGATCGGCGCGGAGCATGCGTGCCAGGCGGAGTGTCAATCGGCGCGCAAAGTTGACCCCATATCGGCGTCCAATATTGGCTCTGACTCACATTTGCTGCTGTTGCGGGCGACGCTTTTGCTGATTCACCGGAGGATCAGCAATGCAACATCGATTTCAGCGCACGAGCCTCGCTCCGCCCGGCTTTGCCGTAGACGAAGTGAAGGTTCTTTGGTGCGATGCCGTTCTGTGCGGACGGCGCATCTTCAGCGAACAGTTCGATGGTAGCGTGTTGGCTCGTTACGGTCGGCGCACCCAGAGGCTCGAGACAATTGTCCACCACCTCGGCTTGGCGCTCGGCGGCAGACCCGCTGCGGCCTTCGCCACTCGTCTGATGGTTCCAGTGAGCAACGACACGCTGCTGCGGGTGGTGCGCCGCCGCACTGCTCACCAGAACAATGAACTCACCGTCATAGGCATTGATGATTTTGCCTTCAGGCGCGGCCAAACCTACGGAACGATCGTTTGCGATCTGGAGCGGCGGAGGCCTGTCACCCTGTTACCGGATCGTGCGCTGGATACGTCTCGGACCTGGCTTGCCAAGCATCCGTCGATATCAATCGTCGCTCGCGATCGAGGCGGTGGCTATGGTGAGGCCATCGCGAAGGCTTTGCCTGATGCTGAGCAGGTCGCTGATCGTTGGCATTTGATGGAGAATTCCAGCCGGGCCTTTCTCGATGCCGTCGGCAAGTCGATGCGCCAGATCAGGCAGGCGGTCGGCAGCAATGTCGTTGATCCCAAGCTTTTGACCTATGCTGAGAAACTGCAGTACGAGGGATATCTGCGCCGCCAGGAGACGAACGAGGCGATCCGGGAACTGTCGAAGAAGGGAACGTCGATTCGACAAATCGTCCGGCAAACCGGCCATAGCCGGAAGATTGTCCGCGACGTTTTGAGGGGTCAGCGCCTCGATGTCTTCCGGACACGGCCCAGTTCTCTGGATAGCTGGCTGCCGTGGCTCAACAGCCGCTGGGATGAAGGCGTGCGGAATGCATTGGCGCTCTGGCGGGAGATGAAAGCGAAGGGCTTTCCGGGACAGAGTGGGGTCGTCTCGCAATGGGCCCAGAGGCGACGCCTTGCGGAGAAGGCCAACCAGAGCGGGCTTGTGCGAACGCCATCCTCGCGGGTCATCGCCCGGCTGATGACAACCTTACGCGATGACTTGACGAAACCTGAAGCGATCCTCGTTGCAGCTATCGAAGTGAACGTTCCGGAACTGATAGTCGCCCGTACGGCCATTGGCGACTTCCAATCGATGATCCGCTTGAGGACGGCGCGAAAGCTCGATGAATGGCTTGAAGTTGCAAAGGACAGCCTGGTCGGATCGTTCGCCGGTGGTGTTGCGAAAGACCTCAATGCCGTGAGAAACGCAATCATATCACCTTGGTCGAACGGACAAACGGAAGGTCAGATCACGCGATTGAAGCTTATCAAACGCCAAATGTATGGGCGAGCCAAACTCGATCTGCTGCAGGCCCGATTGATCGGTGCTTCGTAAGTCTGACGCCAGCAAAAGTGCGTCAGAGCCAATTTTGCACGCCGAAACACAGACAAGAAGAGGCCTGCGCGGCGTCAAGCTGGCTGTTTCCGATGCCCATGAAGGCATCAAGGCGGCTGTATCCAAGGTTCTTGCCGCCACCTGGCAGCGCTGCAGAGTCCACTTCATGCGCAACGCTCTGGCTCATGCCGGAAAAAGCGGACGCCGTGTCGTCTCCGCCTTTATCGCCACGGCTTTTGCTCAGGACACACCGGAGGCGGCAAGCAGTCAATGGCGCAATGTCGCCGATCAGATCAGGCCTAAGGTGCCGAAACTCGCCACGCTCATGGACAGCGCCGAGCAGGACGTGCTCGCCTACATGACCTTTCCCAAGCCGCACTGGGCCAAGCTACATTCCACAAACCCGATCGAGCGCCTCAACGGCGAGATCAAACGGCGAACGGAGGTAGTCGGCATCTTTCCCAACGATGACGCCATCGTCAGACTGGTCGGTGCCTTGCTCCTCGAACAAAACGACGTGTATGGACCGCTCCCGGTTTGCAAGGAGTAATTTGAACGTCACGGCAGACACGGTGCTTGCGGTCGTGTATCCGGCCTGTCTGTGCGAGCCGCTAGGCCGCTGGCCTTGATGGTATTCGCGGATCGGCGGCCAGACAAATGGACGAGCTCATATGGCTCGCATCGTTTCATGGGCCTTTGCCGAACCCGGATCATACCGGTTTGCCATCACATTCGCTTACCCTCGCAAGCCAGCACTGATCATAGGAACAGTGCTGGAGCTGTTATGCTGCAGACGGTGCCGCAGCAATTGGTTTGCGGTACTTCTCTTCACGCGTCAGCATTGCCCACAAGGCGCGTGCCGTTTTGTGCGCGACGGCGACAGCGGTGACGTTGGTCGGCCTGCGTGCCGCGAGCGCAAGCAACCATGGACGAGGCGTCACGTTTTTTCGGAACAGCGTTCCGACAATCGCTCTCGCGCCATGGATAAGAAGCGCCCGCAGATATCTGTCCCCTCCCTTGCTGATCCTGCCAATACGCTCCTTCTTGCCGCTGGCATGCATCCTGGGAGTCAGCCCGAGCCAGGCCGCAAAGTGTCGTGCTGATTGGAACTGACGGCCGTCTCCCACAGCTGCGACGATAGCGCTTGCAGTGATCGGGCCCACGCCTGGTGCGGTCGCCAGCCGAAGGCTATCTTCGTTGTTCCTATGCCACTCGACAATCTGTCGTTCGACAGCAGCGATCTGTTCTTCGAGTACATCGATATGATCAAATAGGGTATTGATCGCTTGGCAGGCGATTGCTGGTATTTGGTCTGACGTCATTGCGTTCATGCGCTGCCGCAACTCTGATATGCGGTAGCGGCCTTTTGATGCGATCAGCCCAAACTCACCAACCAGTCCCCGCGCCGCGTTTATCGATGCTGTTCGTTGCCGAACCAGCAATGAACGAGACCGGTGCAGAACAAGCACCGCCTGCTGATCTCGGGTCTTGATTGGAACAAAACGCATGCTTGGCCGACCCGCCGCTTCACATATCGCCTCTGCGTCTGCCGCGTCGGTCTTATTCCGTTTGACATAGGGTTTGACGTATTGCGGCGGAATGAGCCGAACGTCATGTCCAAGAATAACCAGCTCGCGAGCCCAGTGATGGGCGCTGGAGCATGCTTCCATCGCGATCAGGCAAGGAGGCAGCTTGGCAAAATACGCGACCAATTCACTTCGTCCAAGGCGACGGCGCAGAACGGTTTGACCGGCCTCGTCAACGCCGTGCGCTTGAAAGACTGTTTTTGCAAGGTCGAGACCAACGGTAACAACAGGCATGGAAACGCTCCTTCTGGCTAAAAGACACCGCTATATTCGCTGAGGGAAAGGGAGCGGTCCATACCATCAAATGGGCGGTCCAACGATCCGGCTACATGACACTTGAGACCATCGCCACGATGAGCGATGATCCTCTCATCAGCCTGCCAGCCGCAAGCTGATCCGATCCCGGCTCTGTCCGGAAGGCACGGCGACCGCCGAAGCTACACCACATAGCGTAATCGCTCAGGGCCTAGCCTTCCAGGCGGCGGCTCTCCACACTGTCCCTTGTCAACTGTGGCCAGTGTGCCGAAGCTATGAGGAGAACCGCCATGAAGTATTATGCCGGACTGGATGTCAGCCAGCAAACGACCTCAGTCTGCATCGTTGATGACGAGGGCACTGTTGTTGCCGAACGAAAGGTAGCATCGTGCCCGGACGCCATTGCTGAGGCGCTGGAGCCGTATGCAGTAACTCGTGCAGGACTTGAGACCGGTCCCCTGTCGGTCTGGCTATGGAATGGATTGAAGGAACGCGGCGTTCCCATCGTCTGCATGGATGCTCGCCATGCCAATGCGGCCTTAAAGATGATGCCTGCCAAGACGGACCGCAACGACGCCATCGGCCTGGCGCAGATCGTTCGTACGGGTTGGTGCAAGAGCGTTCATGTCAAGTCAACGGCAAGCCACGAAGCTCGGGCGCTCCTTGCCACTCGTAGCCAACTTGTACGAACCCGCTGTGACCTGGAGAACCAGATCAGAGGTGTCCTTCGCACCTTTGGTATCCTGTTTGGTAAACGGGTTGGTGGGTTCGCCAAGCGAGCCGAGGAAATCATCGACGGCGAGCTCCATGCGTCGCCGACAATCCAGGCTGTCGTGGAAGCACTGATGCGGGCACGTGCCAACATCCTTGAGCAGATCCGTCATCTCGAGGCGAAGGTTCGCTCGCTAGCGCGGCAGAACATCGTCGTCAGACGGCTGATGTCGGTCCCTGGTGTCGGTGTAATCACTGCGCTCGGCTTCGCCGCAACCATTGATGACCCGACACGATTCAAACGATCATCCAGCGCCGGAGCCTATCTTGGGCTGACACCTCGCATCTACGCCTCTGGTGAGACTATGAGATCCGGCCGGGTCTCAAAGCGGGGTGACGACTTTCTTCGACGCAGTCTATTTGAGGCTGCCAACGCGCTCCTGACAAGGATCCCGCAGTTCTCCGCTTTGAAGAGTTGGGGATTGCGCATCGCGCGGCGCGGCGGCTATCGCAAAGCTAAAGTTGCCGTGGCTCGAAAACTCGCCGTCATCCTTCATGCCATGTGGGTCTCCGGCGAGCCGTTCCGTTGGTCATCGCACGACCCGAGCGAGGTCGCATGAGCTACACCGAATATTCTGGTTAGCTGAGACCAGCGAGATCGTCCGGTCAGGACGATGGCGCAGTCGAGACCGATCCTACGAATGCGAGTGCTGGTTCGTCCAGATAACCGCGAACACCACATTGGTCGACTGAGCCTATCCAACGCCATGATGAGGCGGTCAAAGTGCCGACCTCGAAGAGAACCATGAGCCTGACCTGCGATGCCCACTGCGACCAGCTTGACAACCGCGATTAGAGAACGCTTCGGGACACGATCGTTGTTTGCGAGAGCGGGTGTCTTTCGAAATGTGATCAACGCCAGAAGATAGGGGCGGAGGTTGTCCACCACCCAATCCGGTGCGACGGGGACAATGCGGACATCGCAGTAGGTCGAGATCTTTTTCTGGAAATGGCGTCTGGAAAGGTCTTCGTTTGGCATGTGTCATTCCATATTTTCTCGGGGCCTCAGACCGAGGGCGTGCGGAATTAGGGGCAGGCGGTTAAGAATCCGTAAAGCTGGCGAGGACGACCCGGTAATCAAAAGAAGTCGTCGGACGTTCTCGTGAATTTTCTATAGGTTGACGCCGGCTCACTTCAGTTCGGTGATGTTCCGGCGAAGCATGCCTGAAAACTCCTTCAACCCGCCTTGATGAAGCGCATCGACGAACGCCTCAACCGATGGGATTGTCTTGCGCAGATTATGCCTCGCACTTCTGACACTGGAGATTAGCGCTTCCGGAAACGCCGCATGGAGATCGGTAAGGAAATCATCTGGCGACTTGCTGGTCACACCATGGGCGAGAAGGTTTCTCGCGGGAAAGTCCTTCAGGTTCCAGGTGACGATAACGGAGGCCTTCGCTGAAATGGCGGCTGCCAGAACATGCCGATCGTCGGGATCCGGTAACGTGAGCTCGTGCATCAACGGGCGATAGTCCGCCACGACTGCCTCTGGGAGGACTGCGTTCATCCGGTCGCGCGTGGCTTCAAGGCGGTCGATGGACAAACCTGGAGTGTTGGCGGCGAGATTGCGCATCCACTCATCATGTATATCGTCGGTCCAGCGCGCCTCGACGAGACCGTCGAAGGCGCACTGGATCAGAATGTTGCGCAGGTGGAAGGGGTAGAGGACGCAGGCATCGTAGACCGCGACGGGCGGATTAGAGGCCATAGGTCTCGAGCAGGTCCTCTGTGTCCTCGGCTAGCGCATCCATCGCCGTCTGTCGTTTGTCTAGATTCGACTTCAACGCGAGCACATCCTTAAGGAGGGCGCGGCGGTGTTTGCCCACGTAGCGGAATGGCAGATCGCCCCGGTCCATGCGCAAGACGACGAGCGGGCGGGAGATGCCGAGAATCGCTGAAATTTCGCTCGGGCTCAGTTCCTGGTCCTCGGCCAGCACGGCAACGCGCTCTCCCCGCAGCATGTGCGCCAGAAGGGCTTCAACAGCCGCGGCGGCCGAGGGCGGGATCGGGAGCGTCCGCTCCTTGCCACCTGCATCACGAACGTGGAGTTCCAGCCTGTCGCCGGCAACCAGCTTTGGTAAGGGCGTTGCTATTTTTCGGTCGCGATCTGACAGTCTGGCGAAATGAACAATCTGGCTGGCCATGACGATATCTCCTTAGCCGTCAATATAGCGAACAAGGCCTCTAACTGCAATAACTGAAAGTGCGGATTGGTTGCAATGGTGGGAATGGAGGGGCCGTTCTTCGGAACGCTGGTTCGATTCCCATCAAGGCGTCAGATTGCAGAACAAAGTAAGACCTTGGCCGAGGAAACCGGAGATGCGGACTCACCAGGCTGCAGCTATGGCACGCCAACCCATTCCTCAAACAAGAAGAGGCCGCCTCCACGGCCTCCCTTGCTCGGCTGATGATCTAAGGGGATACTCGGCCACCACCAGTTGGCGTCTTGATCATCCAAGGCTGAACGGCTGGCTGCTTGACGAGGATGCCCTTCTTCTGTCCGAAGGCACGGATAGCGTCCCGAGCCACACTCAAGGGCTTATGCCCGTCATGTGCCATGTAGCACGTCTTCAACGTTACATCGTGGAGCATGTCGCGCTCCCGTTCAGGCCAATCCTCCAGATAATCAATTGCATCTTCCAAAGATGCTATCTCCCGAACCAAGTCCCTCTTCTCCTTCAGATAGACCGGTCGATCGAACAGCGTTGAGATCATTTTTACCCTCACTGATTTTGGTTGGTGATCAACAAGGAAAGCGCTGGGGTCAGCGCCACGTACCGATCTGTGGTGTCTTGAAGATCCATTCAAGAGGAGGTTTGCTCGAATATTTACGGGCGGCGCCTGTTCAGGGATGGTCAACTGGTCAGCGCCACGTTCGCAGAGAAATCGCGGCCACAAGGCAAGCCGGATCCTGCGTCTGGCTCACTTTTGCAATCCTGCTTTTCTGAGCGAAGCGGAGAACGTGGCCCGAGGATCTTCGAAGCGGCTTTGTCAGCGAAAGACGCCGGAGCAGCCTCATGCGTCGTTTATGAAGTTCATCTTTTTCATCCCTTCAAGTGACCAAAACCCTTCCGCCGGCGTCGCCTCCGAGGCCCAGCATTCGACGAGGCGCAGAGCCAGAGGGGAGTTGTTTTGATGGACCAGCGGAACCCCTTCGCGTCGCAACGCCCGGTTCGCCGTCCCGTGCAAGTTGTGGCTCCACTGACCGCCCGCATGTCAAACCCTACTTCTCATATAAATACACGGGGAGCTTTGCCAGCGCTTCACGACTTGCACCCGGAAGAAGTACCTTACCGGACGTCTCGCCTAGTTGGAGCTTTTCAAACGGAACAGCGACCAACGCTCCGACATCTCCCACAGAAAGAACCACAAAAACTTGCCCGCCGTCTCGGCTGAAGATGAAATCTTCGATCTTACCGATCGCTTCGCCCTTCTCATTGGTGACGGTCCTCAGCTTCAGGGTCTCGGCGCGATACCCTTTGGCAACGTCTTTAACATCAAGATCCACCAGCCCGACATCTTGGCCCGCTACGCTTGTGGCACCGATGGAATAGCATGCGAAGGCTATGCTGAGAGATTTTGCAATACTCATCATGGCATCAATCTCGTCGCCCGGTTTGGCTGCTCTGGGCGGCGCTCGGGAACGCCTGGTTGGCTAACATGTGTTTTCTATCCTTCCGCCCGTGGTCACGCCGCACAACTGCTCACTATTTACGGAGCGGACGTGAGTGCGCTTTGGCAGAAATCTGACGTAACGCAGCGCAGTCTGGCATCTAGGAGGTCGTCACGACGCGTACGCCCCCCTTTCGATCTATGACGTCGACGATAACATGAGCACCAGAACGCCGCACGGCGACATCCGCCGACGCTCTGCCAACTGACAGGTTGCGAAGGACTACCTCGTCCAGGAAGGACGGCAATCGGGGCTCGTTGAAGCAGATCTGCAGAGCACTTGGTTCAAACTCTAACCCAAGGCACGACTGCAGAAGCGACAATGGGGCCGCTGCCGCCCATGCTTGCGGAGAGCAAGCGACAGGATAGAAGGTCGGACCATGGGCGCGCTGACGCGGTAAGCCACAGAACAATTCAGGAAGCCGTCTCAGGTCAATATAAGTCGAAGCTGCAAACAGTCCTTCGAAGATGCGGGTGGCATCGGACCGGTGACCATATCGTGCCAAGCCATTGGCGATTATCGCATTGTCGTGAGGCCAAATAGAGCCATTGTGATAGCTCATGGGATTATATCGTGCTTCCGTCGAGGGGATTGTACGAATTCCCCAACCACAGAAGGATGATGCACCCATCAGTGTTCTGGCGATGGAAGAAACCCGTTCTGGGTATGCGACGCCGGTGAATAACGCGTGTCCGGCGTTGGAAGATCGCACGCGACAAGGACGCTTGTTGCCATCAAGAGCTAAGACGTAAGTGCCAAGCTCGTCATCGAAGAAGGTCAGGTCAAAGGCCCGCCGCAACCCTTCAGCTTTTGCGAGGTATTGCGTGGCTTGCGCCGGCAAGTTCAACCACCTGAAGATCTCCGCAGCACTCTGCCAGGCGCCGTAGACGTAGGCCTGAACTTCGGCAATAGCTATCGGACCGACTGCAAGGGTGCCGTCATCATGGAAAACTGAATCGTGACTATCCTTCCAAGCCTGGTTGATGAGGCCCTCTTCTGTCTGGCGCCCGTATTCCACGAACCCATCACCGTCGCGATCGCCATATTCGTCGATCCAGGTTAGAGCAGCCTCAAGATTAGGCTTGATAGTTCGTATGGTATCGACGTCGCCTGTCCTGCTAAGGTATCGACCAGCCAACATCACGAAGAGCGGCGTTGAGTCGATGCTTCCGTAGTAGCGCCGGAACGGGACTTCGCCGAGTTCGGCCATCTCCCCGTAGCGCACTTCGTGAAGGATTTTTCCGGGTTCAGCGTCGGAAGCCGGATCGACATCCTTTGCCTGGTTGGCTGCCAAGTGACAAAGAACCCCTCGGGCAATCTGTGGATCGAGCCAGAGTGTTTCGAAAGCCGTGATCAACGCATCCCGCCCGAAGACCGTGCTGAACCATGGGATGCCAGCATATGGGTAGGGACCCTCCGGCTTGTCGGTCATCAGCATGTAAAGATCTGAGACGCTGCGACGTGCGACCTCATTAAAGATCTCGTTGGAAGAGACTATCGACGCCGCACGCGAGGAAGAAGAGCGCAAGGCCCGGCGCGCGTTACGTAGGCCGATAAAGAAGGAACGAGAACTGGGCTGGCCGCCGGCGGTGTCGCAAGCAATTTCGATAAGGAGTGATCGTGCCTCATGCGGCTCAAGATGGAGTTCATAAGCAACGAGGTCGCTGCGGATCCCATCGGGCTGTGGTGCGAATGACACATGCGTCGAACGTTTCCGACCATCTAAACCAACATATGATAGCTGGACGGAGTCCTGCTCGATGACGGCGGGCAGATGGCGCCCTTTTCGCGCCCTCCCTGTTCCACGAACTTCGAAGAGGTCGGCAAAATCGGCGGCGAACGCTACTTCGATGTGAATGTGCTGCTTTTGGTCGTCGTAATTCCTGATCGCGAGCCGCTCATAGCAGCGACCTTCCCACAAGAAGCGGGATCGGCGCAGATGAATGAGATCGTGGCTTGCTCGCAGCCTGCCCTTACTGTCGAAGAGATCAGGATTGGTGAGATCGCAGGTGAGCGTCGCGTTGTCGTCGCGAAGTGTCGAGGACAAGAGCATCGGACGCTGGCCGTTGATCGTAAGGTAGAGATGGGAAAGGTAGCGGGTATCGCGATGGAAGACGCCTTCCGGGCTACCGGGCCCGGAAATAGCGTCACCATTGTGATCAAAGACGGCGAAGGTATCGCCGTGTTTCAAGGTTCGCGGTCGTCGCTCCTGCAGCGACGCCGCAGCGGGAATAAAGAATTGAGCAATTTGAGCCTCGTGACCTTTCGGATCTGTGACCGAGGTGTTGCTTGAAGAGACGATTGCCATGACGCGGGCTCCGGTTTCTCATGCTACCACTTGGAGATCGAGGGACTGGCCGTTGGCGCGGCGAAGCGGTGCGGCCTGCGTCCGCGTGCCAGGCAGTTGCCGGTAGATGTCGACATAGTCCCGCGCCATGCGCTCGGCTGTGAAGCGCCTTTCGAAAGTGGCCCTGACATTTCGCCGATCGAGTTGCAGAACCCGTTCAATCGTTGCAACGGCTTCTTGAACGCTATCCACCAATACACCGGAAACGCCATCGTCGATTACCTCTGGAGCAGAACCGCAGCGGAAGGCGAGCACAGGCGTGCCGCAAGCCATGGCTTCAATCATGACGAGGCCAAAGGGCTCTGGCCAGTCGATTGGGAAAAGCAAGGCGCTGGCATTGCCGAGGAAGTCAGCCTTCTGATGTTCGTTGATTTCGCCGATAAACTCGACGTGCGGATTGTTCTTGAGCATCGGCTCAATCACGCATTCCCAATAGGCTTTGTCGGCGTCGTCGATCTTTGCGGCCATCTTCAGCGGCATCCCGGCCTCGGCGGCAATTTGGATGGCGCGGTCTGGGCGCTTTTCAGGGGAAATTCTTCCGAGGAAGGCAAGATAGCCACCCTCGGGCTTTTCCTTAAAAGGCAGAAGGTCGATAGGCAGACCGTGGTAGACAGTGCCGGACCAGTTCACCGGCGGCATTGGGCGGCGTTGATCATTGGAAATCGACACCAAGGGTACATCTGCGAACGCTTTGTAGCAGGGCATGAGGTCCGGCAGGTCGAGCCGACCATGCAGGGTCGTAACGGTACGATCAGCGATGTCGCGGATCAGCGGGAAATGCAGAAGGTCGATATGGAAATGCAGGATATCGAATTCATGCGCCCGTCGACGGATCTCTTCCAGCATCACGACTTGGTGCGGTAAGTGATCTTTGACGGCCGGGTTGAGCCGTAATGCGACATCCGAGCACGCGACAAGTTTGGCGTCGGTGATGGAATCGCCGCTGGCAAAGAGCGTTACATCGTGGCCTTGGCCAACAAGTTCTTCGGTGAGATAAGAAACAATCCGCTCTGTTCCCCCATACAGCTTAGGCGGAACGCGTTCGGCGAGCGGTGCGATCTGAGCGATCTTCATCGGCAAAACCTCCTCAATTTGAGCAAAGCGTCGTCGGTAAAAATCAGGCCAGCGTCTTTGGCAGGCGCATAGCGGTCAGACGGAATTTATAGATGTCAAAGCGCTGTTGAGGTCGCCTCCTTCTGTGAGTTGTGCAGGCCAGGGCCACTTAGCCGGCGGAATCGTTTCGCCCGCTTTGAGCGCTTGTGACGATCAACAAGGTTGGACAAGCCGTGCTTTCCGATGCGCTCATCCCCAACGTCCAATGTCATCAGTGCTTGAATGATCTCGTCATAGGGGACGGCTTTGTCGGCGCCGGGGTAAAGGCGAAGGACAGGGTTGGACTCGATGGCAAATATGTCCGATGCCCAGGAGGCCAACATTGCTCGCTTTTCCTCAATGCTGATATCGGTGGCGACAAGGACGTCACGGGGGTGGCCGAAATGTCTTGGCGGATGAAGCAAGCGCGCCGCGCTTATCACTCCCGCCTCTTCTTCTGGCATCAGATGTGGAGCACATTCCTTCCGCATGTATCACTCCATTGATTTGGATCGATGGAACTTGGCTAACTCACTGCGATGGGAGGTGCCCGCCATCGAGGGTGCGGCGGGCACCAGCAGAGCGGTCCTTAGAAGTCCATGCCTGGACCGGCGGGCATTGCCGGAGCTGTTTCCTTCTTCGGCTTCTCGGCGATCATGGCTTCGGTCGTCACCAGCAGGCCGGCAACGGATGCGGCATCCTGAAGTGCTGTGCGAACGACCTTGGCAGGATCGATAACGCCCTGCGAATAGAGATCACCATATTCCCCCGTCTGAGCGTTCCAGCCATACGAGAATTCGGTTTTCTCGCGCAACTTGCCCACAATCAGAGATCCTTCGGCGCCAGCATTTGTAGCGATCTGACGCACGGGAGCCTCGATGGCGCGGCGGACGATCTCGATTCCAACCCGCTGGTCCGGGTTGGGGGCGTCAAGGCTGTCAAGCGCCTTCACTGCCCGCAGCAGGGCGACGCCGCCACCTGGTAGAATGCCTTCTTCGACAGCAGCGCGGGTTGCGTGAAGGGCATCGTCTACACGATCCTTCTTTTCCTTCACTTCAACTTCAGTCGAGCCGCCGACGCGGATGACGGCAACGCCGCCAGCTAGCTTGGCAAGACGCTCCTGCAGCTTCTCACGATCGTAGTCTGAGGTTGTTTCCTCGATCTGGGCACGGATCTGTGTCGTCCGGCCGTCGATATCGGCTTTGGACCCCGCACCATCTATGATGGTGGTGTTTTCCTTCTCGATCGAAACCTTCTTGGCGCGGCCGAGCATGTCGAGGGTGACATTCTCGAGCTTGATGCCGAGGTCTTCGGAGATGACAGTGCCGCCCGTGAGGATGGCGATGTCTTCCAACATGGCCTTGCGGCGGTCGCCGAAGCCAGGTGCCTTGACGGCAGCAATCTTTAGGCCGCCACGCAGCTTGTTGACGACGAGGGTGGCAAGCGCTTCGCCTTCGACGTCTTCAGCGATGATCAGGAGCGGCTTGCCCGATTGTACAACAGCCTCAAGAACCGGAAGCATGGCCTGCAAGTTCGAGAGCTTCTTCTCGTGGATCAAGATGAAAGGATCCTCGAGCTCCACACGCATCTTGTCCTGATTCGTGACGAAGTAAGGCGACAAGTAGCCGCGGTCAAACTGCATCCCCTCGACGACTTCGAGTTCGGTGTCCGCGGTTTTGGCCTCTTCGACCGTGATGACGCCTTCATTGCCGACCTTCTCCATCGCTTCGGCGAGGTAACGGCCAATTTCTTCATCTCCGTTAGCGGAGATGGTACCAACCTGGGCGATCTCGGAATTGCTGGTGATCTTGCGAGCGTTAGATCTGAGCTCCTTGACGACAGCGTCGACTGCCAGGTCGATGCCCCGTTTGAGATCCATCGGGTTCATGCCGGCGGCAACCGCCTTGGCACCTTCTTTCACAATCGCCTGAGCGAGCACGGTGGCAGTCGTTGTGCCATCTCCGGCTAGATCATTGGTCTTGGAAGCGACCTCGCGGACCATTTGGGCGCCCATGTTTTCAAACTTGTCTTCAAGTTCGATCTCCTTGGCGACTGATACGCCGTCCTTGGTGATGCGTGGAGCACCAAAAGACTTGTTGATGACGACATTGCGTCCCTTGGGCCCGAGTGTGACCTTAACGGCATCAGCGAGCACATCGACCCCACGCAGCATGCGTTCACGGGCGTCGGTACTAAACTTGACTTCTTTCGCAGCCATTTCTTTAACTCCTCAATAGGCAGCTATCTGACTGATGGTCGTGATGTTGATGCTCAGGCAGCCTGTTTCTGCTCAGCCTGGGCCTCAATGATCCCCATGACATCACTTTCCTTCATAATAAGAAGGTCCTCGCCATTGATCTTGATGTCGGTGCCGGACCATTTACCGAACAGGATGCGATCTCCCACTTTCACATCGAGTGCCTGGATCTGGCCTGTTTCATTGCGCCCACCGGGTCCGACGGCGATGACCTCGCCTTCCTGTGGTTTTTCCTTGGCGGTGTCGGGGATGATGATGCCGCCTTTGGTCTTTTCCTGAGATTCGACCCGGCGGACGAGAATGCGATCATGAAGTGGTCGGAACGACATGTTTTCCTCCATGGACAAACAAGAGTGACGTTGTTCCCCTCGCCGGACCGGACGACCAATCCGGAGCGGGTGCGAGGCCTCGTTGAGCACCTCGCGGCGATGATTTTATTTAGCTGCTTTCCAATTTCAAGATGGTGCGAGAGAAAAATTAGCAGTCGCGGTCGACGAGTGCTAATCGGCTGATGTGGAACATTTAAATGGCGTGGATGGTTCGTTTTTAACTGATCAAAGCATTAAGTGAGGCGACCCTGACAGGCGTGACAAAATTGGAGATGAGGCATGAGATTTTCATCAGATCTTGAGAGCCAGCTTCACGGCTATGGCCTGACGACAGCGCACATCCTTTACCGCATTCCAGACTTTGAGTCCGTCCTGCAGACATACGTCTGGCAGGACTACGATCTGGCGCCCGATTTTCCGGAAATGCGCAGGTTCCTGGATTTTTGGGAATCGAAGCTAGACGGGCCGCTGCATTCCGTGCGTTACAGCCACCAGCGTCTCATTGGCCCGAATGAGTGGAGGCAAGTCAGTGGCGAGTTCAAGCTGCATTAGCGCTTGAAAGCAAAATCTTCCCTTCCTAGGTCTTTCGTGACTGAGGCTTTGAGAGCTCAGTCACTTCCCCACGTCTGTTTAGAGTGAGGTTATGATGGAAGAGAAGATGAATACGATGAAAGACCTTGATGTGGAAGAACGGGAAGAGATCATTGTCGACATGGCCCGTGCCCTGGAAAGTGCGGCGCGTGACGCATTTGTTGAGGGCCATCGGCATTTCGCAATGGTTTCGACCAACATGGCCGAAGCGATCCGTATAAACGCAGATGAACTTGCCCGTGACGACCCACGCAACGCGGAGCGTGTGCTTGAGCAGGCGGCCGCGATGATCGCGCAAATCAAGGCAGTGAATCCGTACCCATTGGTGAGCATGTCTCTCCATTGAACGAACTGCCACCAAGACTTCCTTGCTGACATGCGGTGACCATTTAAGCCGTCATATGACAATCTAGCTGCTGCCTGCCTGTCTCACCCGCCATTTGTGTTAAAACCAGAGCCGCGATCGGTAATGGCGAGATCCGACGATGCACGCGGTCGCTGACATCGAAAGGATACAGGCAGCATGCTAGGAAACGAAAGTCGTAGTTCTGCCCCAGACCTGCGGGCGACTTCAATCTAAATTGACGATAGCTTTACCGTGCGGACAGCTGCCGACGTTATAAATTCAGGGTGATCGTCCTAACCGCATCGAGAATGGCGATGTACGGCTGAGCGTTCGTTAGCCTTACGACTGTCCAATTCGGCTGTGCTATGCGCCTTGCTCTTCCTCATCCGCAGATAGCAGATCGACAACTGTGGCTACCGGGCCGGTTGCAAGGGGCCGCCCTTCGCCGATCAAAGCTTCGTCACTATTGATCCAGGCCCAAGCTTCGGCAAGTTCAGCCGGTGTGGCACCCGTCGCGATGACTTCGGTCACGAGCGCTTCATCAACTGGACTGAGGACTGAGACGACATCTTATGAAATCTAGTCATGTCCGCTTGTCTCGCTCGCTGCAAGTGTCCCCATCCGCATGCCGACGGAGCTGGACACGTCATTTTTAACAATGCAATTTCAAAACATCTTGAAACGGTAATCACCAAAATTACATCAACTATGCCGGTTGCCCATTGGGGGCCGGCTTAAAGTCCAGGAGGCGCTGACTGCTTTTTGGCGTCTCCTGTATCCATGTTGCTTCAAAGGAGGATATGGTTATGAGGACAAATCCTGATTTCTCTCCCCTGTTCCGGTCAAGCATCGGCTTCGATCGGATGTTGGATGCACTCCAGGCAGCAAGCCGCATCGAGACCATCGATAGCTGGCCGCCCTACGACATCGTTAAAACCGGCGAAGACGACTATCGGATCGCGATGGCCGTCGCGGGGTTTTCGCATGACGAACTGACGATGACCCAAGAGCAAAACCTGCTTGTCGTCTCGGGTCAAAAGTCAAATGGGGAAGACGTGCAGTATCTGCACCGCGGTATTGCCGGCCGGAGCTTCCAGCGCCGGTTCGAGCTCGCCTATCATGTCAAAGTCGTAGGGGCCGACCTGGTGAACGGTTTGCTGACCATCGATCTCAAGCGCGAGATCCCTGAGGCGATGAAGCCGCGCCAGATCGAGATCCGAACCGACCAGGCACTGGCCACGGTCGATACGAAACAGATCGAGGCTGGAAAGCAGGCGGCTTAATCCGCTCGTCAGAACGTGAGACGCAGGCGCCGGGCTACCGGGCGCCGACGGGTTGATCTTGCCCCACCAACAGACAAGGAGGAAAACCATGAGTGTACGTGATCTCATTCCCTGGGGCCGCAACAATGGCAACCAGGTTCCCGGTTTTGCGCGCGATAACGATCAAGACCCATTCCTGTCTTTACATCGTGAGGTAAACCGGCTGTTCGATGACGTTTTCCGGGGCTTCGGTTCCGGCGTGCCCTCTTTGAATGGCGCCACCGGCTTTGGCGGTGGATGGCCGAGTGTCGAGATCTCCGATAGCGAAAAGGAGATCAAGGTGACGGCCGAGGTGCCAGGCCTGGAGGAAAAGGACATCGAAGTCCTGCTCAACGACGGAGTGCTGACCCTGAAAGGGGAAAAGCGCTCGGAAACGGAGAACAAGGACCGCCAGTTCTCCGAGCGCTACTACGGCTGGTTCGAGCGCCGTATCCCGCTTGGTGCCGAAGTCAAGGATGACCAAATCGATGCCCGCTTCAAGAATGGCGTGTTGACTGTGACCCTGCCGAAGACGGAAAGGGCGCTGTCGCAGGTCAAGCGGATCGCCATCAAGAGCTAGCTAGGATCTGATTTGCCCAACGGCCGGCCTACGGCGGCCGTTGGGATCCTTCGCCAATAGGGAGGGATGAACGATGGAGAATATTAGAGAGGCAAACTACGCAACCACTACCACGCAGTCTGTTCCTGGCTTAAGGCCTTCGAACGACAACCAGCGCAGGCATCTTTCTTTCGGCCGCTCGCCATTTCCTGAGGACGCCGTGGCCCGGATCTATAAGCCGGCACGCTCGGCGACGACCTCGGGTAACGCGAGAGCGAACGGCTGGAGACTCGTCTTCGAGCGTCACGATGCACCCTTCATCGAGCCTTTGATGGGCTACACCGGCGGCAGTGACACGCTCACACAGGTCGAACTGGAATTCCCGACCCTCCAATCCGCCATTCGCTACGCCGAGCGACAAGGCTTGCGCTACGTTGTGCAGAGGCGGGCGACCAAGACGGCCCACCGGGTCAAGCGACGGTCGGGCCAAGGATCTAAGCGGTCGTCCCACACCTTCTCCGACACCACCTTGAAGCGGCTCGGCCTTGCGGAACTTCAGGAGAGCTATGGCCAGGCACTTGACGGCGCAGCGGAGCGCGATGACCCAGCCGGTCCGGCAAGCTGGCGCTCACCGATGGACGTTGTCGGCGACCAGACGCTTTCCCTGGATGAGAAGCGCTCGATCCTGATGAACTGGGCCTGGACCGAGTATTTGGCCGATCAAGCGACCAATGAGGGCATGCCGGAGAACCAACGCCCGTCACGGCTCTACGAGGTCGAGCAGGCGTTGATCGCACTCGAACGGCAGGAAGAGCTTCCGTCGGGCGGCGTTACGGCCGATCAGGAAGCCGCATGAGGTGTTGTCATGGCTCCACATGTCGTCTTCGAATGAGAAAGAATCCTGCCGAACCCATACGCGCTGACGCTTGCCGCCGCCGCGCGTGCTCGTGCCCTCAATCGCGGTGCAGAGCCCCGGGCCGATGTACCGGCGGCAAACGCGACTGAACTTGCGCTGCAGGAAATTGCCAGCGAGGCCTTCAGTAAAGACGAGCTGGTGCCGTTCCTATGCGACCAGCAGACGGCTCCTGCAGCTTGCGGGTCCGCCCGGAGAAAATGGCTTCGCGGTAATGGCGGGCTAGGAGCTGTTGCCGCACCCAGCTCCCCGCCAGGGGAGACGGTTCATTGATGATGTCACCAACTGATAAGGAGAAATGAACGATGATGACGTTTCTGTCTTCGAACAACCGGAAGGCCTTCGATGTTGTCAATCTTGTCGCTGGCCTCGGAATTTTGATTTCGCCATGGTTGTTCGGCTTTACCACCGACACCTATGCCGCGTGGAACGCCTGGATCGTTGGCCCAGTTATCGCCGTGTTCGCCGCCGCCGCCCTCTATGCCTTCTATGAGGTGGAGGAATGGGGCAATCTCGTGCTTGGCCTATGGACCTTGGCCGCCCCATGGCTCCTCGGCTTCTCAGCCGCCACGACCGCGCTCTGGGTTCATGTCATTGCCGGTATCACCGTCGCAGTCCTTGCCGCCGGCAGCATCTGGTGCACCCATAACCGTCCATTCTCGGCTGCCTAATACAAAGAAGCGGGCAGGAACTCCCGGCCCGCTTCTTTGTTGGGCGACGCGCTTGGTCGGTGACCTCTTTTTCGAAGGAGAGCAAGCCATGTTTGAAATCGTGCTATTCCGGCGGATTGTCGCCTCGGTCGTCGTTGCCGCTGGAGCCGTCCTGGCCACCGTCAGCCCTGGTATTGGGCAAATGTCAACATCGGCAGCCACGTCCGCTAGCCTGCCGACACTTGCACCGATGCTTGAGCGAGTCACGCCGGCTGTTGTCAATATCGCGGTTGTCTCGCAAGCGCCCTCACAAGACAATCCTCTCTATAGTGATCCCAATTTCCGACGTTTCTTTAACCTGCCCGAGCCGCAACAGCAGACCCGGATGAGCGCCGGCTCCGGCGTTATCGTCGACGCCACCAAAGGCTACGTGCTCACCAACCACCACGTCATCGACGGCGGTACCGAAATTTCCGTGACGCTCAAGGATGGCCGGCAGCTCGCGGCAGAGCTCGTCGGGAGCGACAAGGAAACCGACATTGCGCTGCTTCAGATCAACGCGGAGAATCTGACAGCCATTGAGTTTGGCGATTCCAATGCCCTCAAAGTCGGCGACTACGTTGTCGCCATTGGCAACCCATTTGGCCTGGGGCAGACAGTGACCTCTGGCATCGTCAGCGCGTTGGGGCGGAGCGGACTCAATACCGAAGGCTATGAGGACTTCATCCAGACGGATGCCTCGATCAATCCGGGAAACTCGGGCGGCGCGCTCGTGACCCTCGATGGCAAATTAATTGGGGTCAATACTGCCATCCTAAGTCCCGCCGGTGCCAATATCGGTATCGGCTTTGCCGTCCCCAGCAGCATGGCGGCCTCTGTGATGGGCCAGTTGGCTGCCCATGGCAAAGTCGAGCGCGGCAGGCTGGGCATCGGCATTCAGGATCTTACGCCGGACCTGGCAGAGGCTCTTAGACTGGGAGACATACGCGGCGCCCTTATCGCCAATATCGAACGAGGTTCTCCCGCTGACGAAGCCGGATTGAAGTCGGGGGACGTCGTCACTGCCATCAACGGACGCGCCGTCGATGGAGCGACTGATCTGCGGAACCGCATCGGCCTCACACCGGCGGGCAGTGAGATCGAGCTGACGGTAAAGCGTGGTGACGATGAGAGGGTTATTGCGGTCACCATTGAAGCGAAAGTGGGGTCATCGGCTGATTTTTCCGGCACGCCGCTAGACGGCGCCACAGTTCGGGATGCTTCGGAGGAAGAGGCGCTGCGGACAGGCGGCGGCGTTGTCATCGAGAAAGTGGCACCTGGTAGCGCCGCTGCGCGGGCCGGCCTTCGAGGGGACGATCTTATCCTAGCGGTCAACCGAACGCCCATCGCGTCCGTCGCGGATCTGCAACGGGCGATAGCAGCCAAGCCACCCCTCCTGGCCCTTGAACTGGTTCGTGACGGCGCCGGCCTTCTTCTGGTGGTGCGCTAAAGATAAATTTGTGAACGGACATGAACAAGAAGACACAGTTCAACCTCTGGTACTGGATCGTCGCGTTCTTTATTCTGATGGTGTTCCAGTATTTCTTCGCGGCCGCCTATCAGGTTGCCCGGATCCCCTACAGCCAGTTCGAGACAGACCTTGAAGCTGGCAAGATCGCAGAGGTTGCGGTTTCCGACAACTTCATACAAGGCCGCTATAAGGAGCCGCAAAACGAGCGCCCCTTCTTCATAACGACGCGGGTCGATCCTGGTCTCGCCCAGCAGTTCCTGCAACATGGCGTTGTGGTCACAGGTCAGCTCGAGAGTACATTCCTTCGCGATCTGCTATCCTGGATAATCCCGGTGGCTCTCTTCGTAGGAATCTGGATGTTCATGATCAGGCGTATGGGCGGTGGGCTCGGCGGTGGCCTTATGCAGATAGGCAAATCCAAAGCGAAGGTCTATGTCCAAACTGATACGGGGGTGACCTTTCAGGATGTGGCGGGGGTAGACGAAGCCAAGGATGAACTAAAAGAAATCGTCGACTTTCTGAAAGGTCCTGCCGAGTACGGCCGGCTTGGGGGACGCATGCCAAAGGGCGTCCTTCTGGTCGGGCCGCCTGGCACCGGAAAAACGTTGCTGGCGCGCGCTGTGGCGGGCGAAGCCGGTGTGCCCTTTTTCTCGATCTCAGGCTCCGAGTTCGTCGAGATGTTCGTTGGTGTCGGTGCGGCGCGCGTACGGGATCTATTCGAGCAAGCGCGAGCCAGGGCACCTGCCATCATTTTTATCGACGAGCTTGACGCCCTCGGCCGCGCTCGTGGCATTGGGCCCATGGCCGGCGGGCATGATGAGAAGGAGCAGACGCTGAACCAACTTCTAGTCGAGCTCGATGGTTTCGATTCCTCCACGGGTCTCGTCTTGCTGGCGGCAACGAATAGACCTGAAATTCTTGATCCTGCTTTGCTGCGCGCGGGCCGTTTCGATCGGCAGGTGCTGGTGGATCGCCCGGACAAAGCGGGCCGCGTTCAGATCCTTGGCGTGCATCTTAAAAAGATAAAACTGGCGCCGGATGTCTCCCCAGAAAAGATCGCGGCGCTCACTCCGGGCTTCACAGGCGCCGACCTCGCCAACTTGGTCAACGAGGCGGCCCTGCTAGCGACGCGCAGGCGGGGGGAGGCCGTGACGATGTCCAACTTCAACGACGCCATCGAGCGCATTGTCGCCGGGTTGGAAAAACGTAATCGGCTGCTCAATCCAAGGGAGCGGGAAATAGTCGCATACCACGAAATGGGACATGCGCTGGTCGCTATGGCTCTGCCCGGCGTAGATCCGGTCCACAAGGTGTCAATTATTCCGCGTGGGGTAGGCGCGCTGGGCTACACGATTCAGCGGCCAACAGAAGACCGTTTCCTGATGACGCGGGAGGAACTAGAGAACAAGATGGCGGTATTGCTCGGCGGCCGGGCAGCAGAAAAAATAGTGTTCGGACATCTGTCGACAGGCGCGGCCGACGATCTGATCAAGGTCACTGATATCGCTCGCGCCATGGTTACCCAATATGGAATGACGGAGAAGCTTGGCCATGTCGCGCTGGAGAAGGATCGGCGCGCTTTCCTCGCGCCAGGCAACTCTCCGTATGGCCCGCAAGAACGTCACTATTCGAATGAAACCGCCGCTGCGGTCGATGAGGAGGTTCGCAGGATTCTTAATGAAGCATTCCAACGAACGGTCGCCCTGCTCACCGAGCGTCGAAAAGTGTTGGATCATACGGCAAGATGTCTCCTCGAGGAGGAAACACTTGATGAAGGGGAGTTGAATTCGCTTTTGGAAGCGGTGGAACCATAGATGCAACCTGCCTGAGAAGACGGTCTGCGAACAGGAGGACGGATCTGACCCTTGGTTGGTAAGTTGGCGGGAGATCGTTTAATTTGAGCTGTGACGGATGGATGTGATGCGCAAAATTATGTTCATCATCATTTTTTGCCCCACTTGCTTGGCAGCAATGAGGGTCGCCACGAGCCAGCTCCCGCTTTTGGCTTCTGTCTTAGGTGCCTTGATGGTCGCTGCTTCATCGCGCGTTGCGTTGTCCCGGCAGCGTCTAGAGCCATTGCTCGTCTCGCATCCCTTTTGCATCAATCGCACCGCCAAGTTCGGTAAAAACGACACGGGCGCGGGTCCCGCCAAACCGCCAACGCCACTGATGAGAGATGGTGGTTTTGAGCTTCGATCTTCCAATGTTACGATCAACAGGAGATACAGATGAGCCAGGATCCCTACGAGCTTTTGGGGGTCAAGCGAGGGGCCTCGCAAAAGGAAATCCAAACGGCCTTCCGCAAAGCGGCCAAGAAACTGCACCCGGATCTGAACCCCGGTGACAAGAAGGCTGAGGCAAAATTCAAGGAGATATCCGCAGCCTACGAACTCCTGAGCGACGAGGAAAAGCGCAGTCGGTTCGACCGTGGTGAGATCGATATGACGGGCACTGAACAGGCTCCTCGCCACTTCTATCGGGAGTATGCCTCCACAAGCCGCCCAGGCGATGCCTACCACAACGGCGCCGGCTTTGCCGATCTTGGTGAAAGTGACGATATCTTTGCAAGTTTCTTTTCGCGTCGCGCCGGCGGTCGGGGGCAACAATTCCGCGCATCTGGAGGTGACCGGCATTTCTCGATGGACATCGATTTTCTGGATGCGGTCAACGGTACGAAGACTAAGGTTGTTCTGCCCCAGGGCTCGACGCTCGACGTGCAAATACCACCTGGAACTGACGACGGACAGACACTGAGGCTGCGCGGCGCAGGCGAGCCAGGCATCGGCGGCGGACCAGCCGGAGATGCGCTGATCGCAATCCGCGTCCGACCACACCCCCTCTACACCCGCGAAGGTGACGACATCCGCCTTGATCTCCCAGTTACAATCCGAGAGGCGGTGCTTGGAGGCAAGGTGCGTGTACCCACGCCTTCTGGCCCCGTGAACCTCAAACTGCCACCGTACTCCAACAGCGGGAAGATCTTCCGCCTTAAGGGGCGAGGTGTTCGAAAGCCTGGCGGCCCACCCGGAGATGTCTATGTCATCTTGAGGATCGTGTTGCCTGACGCACCCGACGAAGCACTCAGTGCATTTGCGGAAAGTTGGACTGCCGGGGTTACCCAAAACCCGAGAAGGAGTTTAGAGGACTGAACATGGACGATTTGGAATTCCGTATCCAACTTAAGATTGGGGCAAGTGAGCTTGATCTTTGGGTGGAGCACGGTTGGCTGGCGCCTCAACCAACGGCTGGACAGAGACGGTTCCGGGAGGCGGATCTCGCCCGCGGGAAGCTAATCATCGACCTTATCCAAAACCTGGGTCTCAACGAAGAGGGTGTCGATATTGTCATGACGCTCATTGATCAGCTGCATGGGGTTCGTGGCGCCCTCAAGGATCTCGTCTCTGCTATCAATCAGGAGGATATAGTCGTTCAGCGACGTCTGCTAGCGGCCTTAGACGGGCTTCACGATCTCTAACGATCGCTTGCGGTGATGGTTTCTTGGGCACTCCTGTCCGGAAACAGGAGGTAAGTTTCCTTGACAAGCCACGGCCCGACATCGCTACGCCCTCTCGCAGCCGTGATACCCATATCGGTCTGCGCGGGACCGGCCGAAACGACGGAATGCGCGGGCGCATGAGCAAGAGCTGACCCAAGTTCGAGAACGGCGACGTTCAGAACGCGCAGCTGCGGCATGTGCCGCACCGGTTGCCGGACAGTGAGAAGAGCGTCCCCCAGGATGTGCTGCAGCCGGAACATCCTGCAACACGTCACTGATCACAGGCTTCGCGCACTTGCGGAGCGCAGCGCGTCGGCCAAGGCACGCACACCGGGGCTTGCTCCCATGGCGTCGACGTCGGCAAAATTGGGGAATTTACTTCGGCACTTCCTTCTGGGGAAAATTCACGCGGCATTGACAATATGCCAAGCTGCGTGGTTGTCGGTCAAGATCCCTTCAAGACGTTACTGAAAGGCAGTATCTTCCATAAGCCGTTGCCGGATATAGGTGACGCGGATGCCGAGGCGGCTGCGCTGATCGGAGCGTGCATTTCTCCCCATTGGATTTTCGCTCGCAGTCCTTGAACTTGAAAATCTCGAAAACCAAATCGTTTACCGCCAGTCGCTGAAGACGGGGCTGGCTTTGCTGGAAGCGCCGTCTTTCGGCGGTTCCGTACCCATGTTGCTTCAAGGAGGATATGGCTATGGCAACATCTAACGATTACGCGCCGCTCTTCCGCTCGAGCGTCGGCTTCGATCGGATGTTCGACATTCTCAAGAATGCGCAACGCGCTCGTTCAATCGGCGATTGGCCGCCCTACGACATTATCAAGACCGGTGAGGACACCTGCCGGATCTCAGTTGCAGTCGCCGGATGCGCCCAAGACGATCTCGACATCACATTCCAGTCGAACCTTTTGACGGTGACTGGCAAGAAGCAGGAAAAGCTAGGCGAGGGCTATCTGTATCGCGGCATTGCTGGCCGGCCGTTCGAGCAACGGTTTGAGCTAGCAGACCACGTCAGCGTCAGCGGCGCTGTTCTGAACAACGGTCTGCTATCGATCGAGCTCGTCCGTGAGATCCCGGAGGCAATGAAACCGCGCAAGATTAATATCCAGCGCTATGACAAACTGGCACCGTCGGTCGCGCCTGCGCAGCTCGAAGCGCAGAAGGCTGCTTGACTGACAGGGCGCCACTGCAGTGGCGCCTTTTCGGACCTGGAGGAAGGAGGAAAAGATGAAGTTCGATTTGTTCAGGCAACCAGTAACCATTCTTGTCGGTCTTGGTTTCCCGACTAAAGTCCGGGGGGTCATGGACGCCTATCGACACCTATGTGAATGGCCGGCGTCGCAGAGGGACTCAGCACATTCACTAGCGATGAAAGCATGCAGCGCCGCCCTCCGCGGAGAAATCGAAGCTGAGACAGCTCGTGGGTTGTTTGCTGCGTTTGCCCAGAAGCATGAGTTGCTGGCACCGAACGTAGACGTTTCTGCTGCACCTCGGCTGTGGCACGACCAGGATCCACACGTTCAGTGATGCGCCGCTATCAGATTAGGGCCGACTCTGGACCAACGGGAGACGACTGTCCGTATTCGCAGAACGGCCTGGGAGGGATCAGATGTCATGCCCGCATCGTCCCTCCCGGCAACCGCGGTTTCTTGCTCACCGGCGTGAGCCCCTTCAGGGGAGGATGAAAGCACGGGTCGTTGGTTCGATTCCCTTCAAGGCGGAGGCTTCGGCAACTTTGCGCCAACTGCGGACGAGGGTGTCGGCCTGATCGCGCCAACAGGAGACATGCCGATGATCTTGAAGATATCTGAGGAACCGGTTTACCAAGTGCCCCGCAGGACGAGCTAGCAATTGACCTCACGCTCGCCTGCTGGCGGTGGTCAAGGTCAAAAACGCTGAGCGAACGCCGCAAGCTGGTTCTAGAGTCTCTCGCCAACGGCGCGCGCGCCGCAGCCGGCCTCGAGGATATTCCTCACAAAGTTGGGTGTCGTTTGGCACTTACCGCAAGAATGCGGGCGTCTGGATGTCGTTTGGCATTTAATCTGGACTTTCGTCGAGCACCGTCGCAGCAGGTGAGAAGCGCTCCCCGAGAATTTCTTCTTCGGTATCACCCATGGAGCGGTTGGCCCCCGCGTTCCAGCTGCTAATGTGACCGCCGGTCACCATGTAGATCGCGTAGTCAATGATCGCGTCGACGAGCGTGCGATGTCGACCGTCGAGCATGTGGTCGGCCAGTCCAGCCACGTTCGCTGTCATTGGAGCTTCCTTCCTGGACAACGCCGGCGGCAGCGTCCTGTGTATGACCCTGCATGTAGCAAGACAAGGACGAAGAGCAAGACGTAGCCAAGCTTATGCTTTGTGTTACCTGCCTGGATTGCGAGAGACTACGGATCACGGGAGGAGGCAAATGCAAAGGCTGTGTCCGAGATCGGGTGTTGGTCCCGGCAGTCCCACAAGGAACTTGAGCCCAGCGTGCGAAAACAGGCCCTTGGCGCGCCTCGGCTCAGGAGCTGCTAACCAGGTAATAATGTTTAGCGCTTGCAGGGAACCACCAAGCGTCGTCGTCCATTTCCATGCAAAACATATGGAGACACACCATGGCCTATCATCATCATTCCCGCCCGGCCAAGGGCGGCGCCGGTACGGTCGTTCTATTCATGGTGCTCGTGCTTGCCGGCGGCAGTGTTGTAGCCGCTACAGTAGAAACCGAGCCTTCCGCCGCGCGGGTCTATCTAGCCCAGGATCTGGCGATGAGCTCTGCTTCTGCGGACCGCTGATAGTTCGATGGTGTTGGAGGTCATCCTGAGTGGCGATGGGTGCATGTAACGCATAGCACGAGCGTAGGTAGATCGCCAAAGCAGGAAGGGAGCCGACCGGCTAAGTCCGCATCGCGTCCTCGATGTCCCAGCCGAAGCTCCAGGCATCGACTTTCTGTCGCCAGTCGTCGAAGGTCTTGTCCCCGCGCGCTGGCCGGTGCTTCAGTAGCGGGTTCTCTGTGGGGAAAAGACCCAGAATGCGAGCGGTCACACCGCGCTGCTGCCAGTCCAGGATGATCTCCATGTCGCACATCAAGCCCTCATAAACAGCGACAGATTACCGCGATGCCTGCTTCCATGAGGCAGGGCTAAAACACCAGGCTAGAGCGGAGCTGGATGATCCAAGCGTCAATGTTGGTGGGGTGCCTTGCTTAGGAACTGATCAGAGAGCTTCCCCAGGCGCCACATGTGCTCGTGTGAAGGCCGGTTCCGGTGGACTAGCTACAAAAGGCTGGCTTCTTGCGCGGCTCCCTCAAATGACAGACGGGCCTGCTCGGGTGCTAGGCGGTTGTCTAACACCGCTCGGCACGATGATCTGGCGGCGATAAAATGACGCCCTGCCATCGTAGGCCATCCGTCAGTTAAGAGTGCCAACGCCTCGAACGCGTTCTTCACCTCTTGATGGCCGCCCCCTGGCAAGGTGACGACCACAGCTTTCTCCCAAGGTATTTGTCCCATCACATTCCTCCCAGTCGTGACGAGCCTAATCTAGCGCTGTCTGAGGAAGAGTCTATAACCACTATCGTCTGTCCGATCCCGTACAGTGGCGAGGAGGCAACCAGACCTAAACCCGTAAAAGATCTCCGGAAGCGGGCGGTTCGTGGCCGTTTTGGCGGTCGCGTATTGCTGGTCGAGGCAAAGCCGCCAATCATCCGGCGCGGGGGAGGCGGCAACAGCTCCACGTCGTCCATCTCCTTATGGGCCGCGGCCAAGTGGCGGTGCCAACAGTCCGAGAGGGGCCGCCCGCTGATACCGAGGGACACGGCTATGTCGCTCTTCGGTCGCCTTCCACACTAGCACCGCTAGCGCAACGCGAGGCTGGCCAGTTTGCTGAGCACGGCCTCGATAGATTTATCAAGTGGCGTAGCGGCTTCACCTCGCAGCGCCTTGCTCACGTTGGCGAGCGCTTCATCGGCGCCGCTGAACCCGGCATTCCTGGCTTCACGCAACCCAGCCTGAGCGATGCTAAGAGCCTTTTCCATCCGTACAATGTTTTGGCCCGTCAACTTGCTATCCCCTAGTCTCGGCGCGCTGATCCGCGGTTCCCATCACTTTACCAAGCAGCCGGTAAGTAGATCATTTCGGCGGCATGCGGAAGCGGCACCGGAAACGTATTTTGCTACCTGCCACCCCCGCGGGGAGACGGATAGATCCTCCGTCGGGAGTGTTCATGCCTCATCGAGCAGGAGAGGCAGCACCGGCGTCTGCTCCGATTCCACTTTCGTGCCCGTACAAGTTCGTCATCGGGCAGGGACGTTGCGAACGCTGACCCAATGACGTGAACGTACCCTGCCGACTTCCCGTCTTCATTTTTGCGCTCCGCATTGGCTTGCAGGAACAATGCCTACTTTGAGCGCCGGTTCCCTCAAACGGGAGAAGGTTTCGCTACAGCAACCGGGCAACCAATTGATGCTCTTCGCAAAGGCCGTTTTCATACAGGCTGACGATCGTTGCGGCCATATCTTCTCCGTCCCGACCGGCTTTCGCGATGTCTCTGCGATCGCAGGCGCTGTCGAAGACGCGCTGAAGCATCTGGAGCTCGGCGGGCGAGATGTGATTGGGTCGGCGTTCGGCAATGTTCATGGCGCGGCAAGATGAGCGTTGGCATTGGCGCTGTTGACGAACTTGTTTACGCAAACTGCCGTTGCGACCTCAGTTCTCGCATCCTCTGCCGCTTCAGCAGCCATCTCGGCAGCTGTTCCGCTAGTCACCCAGCCGCCCCAAGTGAACCCGATGATCAAGGTCGCTACGAGGCAACCGGCGCAAGACCAGAACCACACAGCCTCGGATGGTTGATAGTCGCGTTTTTCATTGTAGCTCATGGCTTTTACTCCTCCATTGGTGTCGCTTCCCTTTCTTTAACGCAAGGTAACATTATCACAGGTTTGTCGGTCGCCGGGTTTTCCTCTCCTGATTGTGATGATGTGTGTTCTGAGTGCGGACAGAACAGCGAGGAGCCTGCTTTCCGTGCAGATTGGGTTCTGCCACTCGCATCTGCCTTCGTTTTCGTCCAAGGCACTTGTTACGCCCGAAACTCGCTGCTCCAATCCCGCCCAGGGCTGGGCGCCGAGGCTAGGAAAATGCGCGTTTGTTAGGAGACTCGTCGGAGACGTGGAGCGCTGTCTACGTCAACTAATGAAACAATACGCCACGGGGGCCATAGTCACATTCACAATCAACATGGATCTACCCCAGAAGTGGGGGAGGGCGAACGCTCGGGTAAAGCGCGGTCGCATCAGATCAACGCGAGGAGGGAGGCCGCACCATGAAGAAGGACAACCGTTATGGAAAGCGCGACCAGCGTCAACAGCAATCCCAGCATCACCAGCAGACCGTCCCTCTCGACCAGGCCGATCGCCATGACACAGATCGCAGCGACCGGTGCGACGTTTCCAAAGGGAATGGGAAGCGCTACGGCGACTGCCAGCGCGAAGACGGGCAGGGCGAGGATATAGGGCAGCCGGCGCCCCGTCAGCGCCTTCATCCTGCCTGGCCGGACAAGTCGCTCGATCTTACTTAGCATGGGAGAAGCATAACGCTGTAGAGATCCGAAAGCGCGGGCGGATATCCGACGGTTTCGAAGGAGCGACGGGAGCCAGAGAGACCGGACGCCGAAAGCGAACTGCAGGGCGACAATTGCAAGGGCGGATCCGAAGACCAAGCCGAACGGGCCGGGTATCGGGATCATCGCCGGCAGCGACAGGAGCAGCATGACGAAGCCAAAGCCGGACTGGCCCATTGTTTGAAGCGCCTCGCCGACGGTTAGTCCGTCACGCGCATGGGCTTCATCGGCGAGTCTGCGGAGCGTCGCCGAGGCGACGCCGCCGGAGCATCCAGCAAGCCTTTCGGCGCCTGCCATATGTCAACCTCCCACGGTCTCTCGGCCCTCGTTCGCAAGCAGCCCCGCGAGAACCTGGCAGTCGGGATCGTTGATGTTCAGAAGCTGTACCGGCGACGTCCAGCCAGTTGCGACACCGATCGCAGTGCCGACAGCCCAGACCGGATCCTCTCCCGCCTGCTGGAGAAGCCTAGGCCCGTGTGTGGCAAGGCACTGCTGGGACTGCTGGACCGCCTGCACGGGCAGGTTTGCCCTCTCCACCCGTTGACGGATCTCCGCATGGATGGGATCGACCACGAATAAAGCGAATAGCCAGGCGGCGATGTCGGAAATCATGAAGAACTCCTCTTTGATTCGGCAGACGTCGGAACGGTCCGCATCGCGATAGCGCCGAAAGCTGCCGAAGGGGCCCGGACCAGCGGGTCATGGTACATCTGGCTACGCGATGCACTTGTTCAAGGGGTCGAGTACTCCTGGCGACGCCCCTCCAGCATCGCCCATTGGGTCGCCTGCGCCCTTGAGAAACGTTCAAACGAACTCGATGCCCTCGCACTTGAAGTCTCCCAGCTTCTCCTCGTCCGCCAGCAGGTTGCCCATCACGTCGGCCGCGCCGATCCAGCTCTGGGTCTTGCCGCCGAGCTCGACGGATTTCATGTAGATGAACTCGTCGGGGTGGCCCGGCACTAGCTTGATTGAGGACGGACCTCGTTCGGGGATGCGGGTTCCGACCGCGCGAACCTGTATATTTTCGAAGGATGCGTCCGCCTCGATGAGCAGGTTGTTGCCCATCTCGCGCTCGTCCGTTGGCTCGTGAAACGCCGCGTTCGATACCTTGCGCGGAAAAAAGTACCAGCGCTCGCGATAAGGATGCCATTCGGCCGCCTCGTGAACAACGTATCCCGTCTCTCCGACGCCCAGAGCCTCACGCATGCGACTGTAGACATGGCTCCAGTCCTCGCTCGTGACGGTGTAGCCCTGGGGCCCGATGCGCTTGATCCATTCCTCCTGGCGGACTTTTCCGTGGGAGCCGACGATGAGCTCGTCCCCAACCAATGTGGCCCACTCGCACTTGAAGCCCTTTTGAGCCTCGTCGCCCGATCCCGTCATCAGCATTTGTCGCGGGATGATCATATGGTTGTCTCCGCGCAGCTCCCCGACGATTCCAGTGCGGTCGTCGAAGACCAGCATATGACGGTCCCACTTCAGCAGCTCCGAAAACTCGCCGCCACGAAAGGTGTCGATATCGACTTCTCCGAACTTGGAGTAGACATGGACCTCGCCGCCCGCGTCGTCTGGAATATGCTCGAAGGTGTAGCGTACCTTGCCATCAGCCTCGACATGACGGTGCCCCCGGTCGATGCGTAGGCGAGCCATAAAATACGTCTCGCCATCTTCCAGCGTCACCCGCGATTGGCGATCCTCGTCGGTGATCTGCATAATCGTGTAGGTCGATGTTGATGCGTCGTAACGCTCTAGTCGCTGGCGATCTCGTTTCATGGTAACACTACTTTCCAAGAATAGACGGCGGGGCTTTACGGATTCGCGCCTTTGACGGGAATTTGCCAGCGCAGATTTGGGCACTCCCTCGGCTTACTAGTTTCACAAACGGGAAGAGAGGTGCTGCCGTGGGAGAGGAAATATGGTCGACGCTCGTTAGTGAATTTTCAGACGTACCAGATCTGTCTACCATAACACTCATCACGGTGCGCCTCGTGATCGCAGCGGTGCTCGGGGGTATCCTGGGATACGAGCGCGAGCGCAAGGGGAGAAGCGCCGGCGTGCGGACCCATATGCTGGTGGCCGTCGGTGCCGCGCTGTTCGTCATAGGTCCGCTGCAGAGCGGCATGGAGATCGGAGATTTGTCGCGCGTATTGCAGGGGATCGTCCAGGGTATAGGCTTCCTCGGCGCCGGCGCCATCATGGTCCGGTCTGCTCAGCGCCAGATAGAAGGACTTACGACGGCTGCCAATATCTGGGCGACAGCCGGGATTGGTGTGATCGCGGGTCTCGGATTGGAAGCAACCGCGGTCCTGTCGACGGCCATCGTCTTGATCATTCTCGCAGCCATGCCTTTGATCCTGCCAAAGTTCTCCGATACAGACCGCAAATCAGGCTAGTCTGGTGCTACGTTTCGGTTACTGTAATGGCGATCGGATTGCGCTGGAGCCAGTCTGGCTGGGGAAAGCATGCGCATAACACTGGGACGGCGGATTTTTGCCATTACTGCTGTCGGCCTTCTGCCGATGCTGGGCGTGCTGGGGTATAACGAGTTCAGCCTCCGTGCGGCGCGCAAGGCGGAAATCAACGAACTTGCCCTGGCTACGGCGCAGCAGGCGGCTCTTGAAATGGAACGGCTGGCATCAGGCGCTGAAGGTACCTTGAAAGCGATCTCGACGGCGCCCTCGGTTGCCTCGTTTCAATCGGAACGGTGCTATTCCTATCTTGCCCGCTTGAAGAGCGTGACGCCACAGTTCACGGCCATCGGCGTATTCGACAGGGCCGGCGTCATGAGGTGCCGCTCCGACCAGCTGACAAGCGCGACTACGGTGGCCGACCGGTCTTACTTCAAGGCTGCCCTTGCCTCACCAGGACAGCTGATTATCGGCGAATACGCTACGAGCCGCTACTCGGGTAAGAAAAGCCTGCCGCTTGCGACGGCAATCTTGGATGATGAAGGGAGTGCGATCGGGGTGGTCGCAACTGGTCTGGATCTTGACTGGCTTGGACGGACTCTGCGGGAGAGGCAACTGACGCGGGACGGCTCCCTCACCTTGGCCGACCGCGATGGGATGATTATCGCGCGCGAGCCGCTACCGGAGCAGTTCGTCGGCACCCGGATACCGCAAGCATTTCTTCATCTCGTCACCGCACCGGAGCCCGGGAGCATGGAAGTCACCAGCCAGGACGGGACGATAAGAATCCTCGGCTATGTTCCCGCCGGCGCTCGGCCGAACGGCATCTATGTGAGCGTCGGGCTTTCAGTAGAGGAAGCATTCGCGGAAATCACTGCGGGATCCACAAGAGCGGCGGTGATCGCCCTGTGCAGCACCGTGGGTGCCCTTCTTCTGGCATGGCTGCTGGGGGCGACGCTCCTGAAGGGGCCGGTAGATCGGATCCAGAGGGTGCTGGCCGCCAGACGAGCAGGGGACGACACCGCCCGAACAGGCATGACTTCAGGGCATGGGGAACTGGAGGCGCTTGGCGCCCAGTTCGACATGTACATGGACGAGCTGAACGAGGGCCGCAAGGCGCGGGACGAGGCAGAGGCGCATCGGCATCTCCTGATGCAGGAACTCAGCCACAGAATGAAGAACATGGTGGCGACCATTCAGGCTATTGCGATGCAGACACTGCGTAAGGAGACGCCTCCGGATGTGCTCAAGGCTTTTCTCGGCCGACTCAGCAGTGTCGCCAATGCTCAGCAGCTACTTCTCGGGGAAGCAGCCGCGGCCAACCTGAAGCAAGTGGTGACCTCGTCAGTGGGCCTGTTTGAAAGGGCGCCCGGAGATCGCTTTATTCTGGCGGGACCGGACATCCCGCTGTCGCCACGGGCGACCTTGAGCCTTGCAATGGCGCTTCATGAGCTAGCTACGAACGCCGCGAAATACGGAGCCCTTTCGACCGAGGGCGGGAAGGTAGCAATCTCATGGAAGGTCGATTCTGCGGAAGCGTCTGAGTTGAGTCTTTCCTGGAATGAGACGGGCGGTCCCACTGTCGTAGCACCGGCAACAAGGGGTTTCGGCTCCACAATGCTGGAAAAGCTATTGGCCCACGAGTTCGGAGGCTCTGTGGAAATCCGCTACCTCCCGGAGGGACTGAACTGCGTCGTCAGGGCGCCACTCGTATCCCTTCAGGCAAACGTGCAAGACCCGTCCTCTACCGATGAGAAGGCAACGCTCTAGCTTCACTCTGTGGCGAATTGGGATGTCCACAGGTACGCGATGGCCTCTCTCTCGCCAAAGATACGTTTCGGGCAATCGTGTTTTGATGCCCCCATTATCAGCAGGCCTCTGCAGATCGAGCTGCGGCAGGCTAATCGCTCGCCTGCTGCGCCGAACGCGTGTCAGAAGAGCTCCCGTTGAGCCGCTTCCGGAGGAGCGCGCCCTTCCTCACGAAGCCGTGATTTCGATAGGTGTTGCAGCTGCAGGATATGAGGATAAGTGCTACATCGGACGTTTGAACTCTCCAGGTGCATATTGAGTAGAACCCGGCCCGCGCTCCTTCTTCTGATCGCTTCCTTGATTCCGGTCATCGTCCTGGCGGCGGTCGTTGGACGTTTCTTCATCCAGGAACAACAGAGAGATCTAGATGATGAGGTGCGCGATCGGGCCGGCATCATGGCCGCAGCGCTTCAGCGGGAACTGGACTCTCAAGTCAAGCTGTTGACGATCGTCGCGGAATCGCCTCGCTTGGACCCACCGATATCGAGAAGGCCGTTCACGGAAATCGTGCGTCGGATGAGAGAACGGATCCCCGAATGGGAGCAAGTTCGCATATCTGATAAAGAAGGCGTTGTCCTCTTGGCGGTGCCACCGATCAAGGACGGCACCGAGGCACGCATTGTCGACCTACCAAGTCATGAGATCGTCGTCCGAGACGGCACGCCTGTCGTCGGCGACATCGCCGTTGGCCCGCTCGGAAATGCGGGCTTCGCAGTGAGGGTGCCAATTACAAGAGGCGATAGGGTGAGGGCGGTTCTGTCTGCCGTCATTCAGCCGACCATCATCACCGATCTTCTCTATGTAAACGGCCTGCCGCCATCGTGGGCCGCCTGGGTCGTGGACGGCCGAGGTCGCCTGGTCACCTCAACAGGTGCACCAGCATTGGCCGGCGGTGAGGCCGCAGCCTTTGCTACTTTTTCGGGATCGGGATTCGGCTCGGGTCTGCTCAATGACGGTTTGGAGCTGCGCGTCGCAGAGATCGCTCTTCAAGGCACTCCTTGGACGGTGAGGGTCGGTCTCCCGGTATCTGAATATCAGGCTCTCTCGCAGAAGGCATCGCTGCTCCTTGCTGGCGCTAGTTGCTTTACCCTTCTGTTGTCTGGATCAGCTGCTCTACTGTTCTTGCGTGAAGCCCGCGCCAGGAATCGAGAGCGCGAGACAATTTCGAACTGGCAGCGAATGGACGCACTCGGTAAGTTGACCGGGCAGGCGGCCCACGACTTCAACAATCTCCTGATGGTCTTCCAATCCGGCGTCGATGGCATTTCGAGGCGGCGGCACGACGAGCAGCGAGTTACGCAGCTTTTGGCGCATATGGCGAGCGGAGTTGCGAGAGGCAAGACGATCACCCAGCGCCTCCTTTCCTTCTCCCGGCGGTCGAACCAAGGCGCCGAACGTATTGAACTGGATGTCAAGCTTGCCGAAGCTCTCCCTCTTCTCCAGCAAGCAGCGAACGATTCGATCGTGATTGTGACAGACGTGGCGCCTGAGACCTGGTCCGTTCATGCCGATCCGGCAGCGCTTGAAATCGCGCTCATCAACCTTGCAACCAACGCAAGGGAAGCAATGACGACTGGGGGCGAGCTCCGGATATCGACGAGAAACGTCGCTGATGGCCGGGCGGAGGATCCGGAGCTGCGTGGCGAGTTCGTGGCGATCACTGTGGCGGACACCGGGACAGGAATTACCGCCGATGCACTTCGGCGAGTATTCGAGCCGTTCTATTCCGAGAAAAATGGCAGCGCGGGTCTAGGGCTGACCCAGGTTCATAGCTTTGCCAAAGGAAGCGGAGGATCGGTAAGAGCGGCAAGTCTTCCAGGCCGTGGGAGTGCCTTTACAATCCTGCTTCCAAGATCAGGCGAGGAGAGACCCGCTCAAGACGTGCCCGACGCGACGGTCAACAAACTTCCTCGCTCGATTTTGATCGTCGACGATACACCGTCGTCACTGGAGTCTGTCCGTCTGTCACTCGAGACGTTGATACCCGATATCGTGACTGCATCGGACGGCAATCAGGCCCTCAGAGCGCTGCGGCAGCGCCCTGAACTAGAAGCAGTACTGAGCGACATCATGATGCCGGGCATGTCGGGAATTGAGCTGGCAGAAAAAGTTGCGCAGACGGACCGGCGCCTGCCGGTGGTGTTGATGACAGGCTATAGTGACAAATTGGAGAACGGATCTGATCTGGGCCGGCCGGTCGTGGCCAAGCCGTTCAAGACGGAGGAACTTGCCGAGGCATTCGCAAAAGCAAAGGCTGCTATCAGCTCCAGGAACGTCATACCCTTGAAGGCCACATGAGAAGATGGATGCTCCGGGAAGAACCGACGAGATCCTCCGAAGAGTGCCGCCTTGAACGGCATCCGGTACCTGAGGATACGCCCAGCAGACGACGGCAATAGAGAGCCACCTGGGTTCCACTCGGATGTATGGCGTCGAGTTGGCAACCTGGGCGAACCTCCTGCTAATAGCCTGACTGGCTCCCTATCATTGAGGAAGTAACCGTTGCTCTTCGATGAAGTGGAACATCCCGTTGTGACCGCCGTTTCTGCTGTATATCACCGGAGCCTGTTTCAGAGGCAGCCGATCATCGTCCCGGACAGATATAGCCGGTTCGCAAGTCTCTCAATCGGTAGCGTCCCTCGCCTGACCAAGATGTATGGAATGACAATGGAGACCGACAAGGACGTCCGCGAGGATGGATTACAGCTAAATGAGCACCGGGGCTTTCAGCAATGGTTCTGGAAGCTCGAACGGGTGGCGTGGGTGTTATTCGGCGTCGTCACCGTAGCTGCCGCAATGGGCTTTGCGGGCGCGGGAGGATGGTTTTCGTCAGCGAAGACCACGATTGGCGGAGCGGAGGTACACTATCCTTTGACGGCGCGGTGGGAGCGACCGACGGAGATGGAGGTGATTTTCCCTCCCTCCTACAAGGGCCCGGTCGTGATGAGCCTGGGTTCAGGATTCCTTTCCAGCTTCTCAATTGAAGACGTGCAACCGAGACCGTCCGAAGTTGTGGCCGATGATCAACGAGAGGAGTTCCATTTCAGAGCAACTTCCAGCGGAGAAAGGAGAGTCATGTTCACGATCAAGCCGAAGCATGCTGGGAAGGCGGAGTTCGCCGCAAATATCGCGGGATCCGAACAAACGCTGTGGACCTGGATCTGGCCATGAGGATGCAATGGAAACCGTGATCCGAGGCACCGCTGTCTTTCTGTTCCTGCTGTTGGTGACTCGCCTTTCCGGCCGCAGGACAATGGCGCAGGTGACACCTTTCGACTTCGTCCTTCTTCTGGTTGTTGCCGAGACGACGCAGCAGGCTTTTCTCGGGGATGACTTTTCTCTGACGAACTCCTTCCTGCTCATCATCCTGCTGTTTTCACTCGACATCATGTTATCCTACTTGAAGGATTGGTTTCCTCGGCTTGCGCTCTTCCTGGACGGCGCTCCAACTGTCCTGATCTCCAAGGGCGAGCCTGATAGGCGCGCGATGCACAAGGCGCGGGTCAACCTGGAGGACATTCTTGTTGCTGCCCGGCAGCAGCACGGATTGGAGCAGCTTACGCAGATCAAGTTTGCCATTCTGGAAGCCGACGGCAACATAAGCATCATCCCAACCGAGACGTAGAACCTCTTCATCGACCAGAGACAATTTGCTCTCCCGACGCACCGGCAGGTCGGAGACAAGTGTTGAACGCAGAGGTGTTGGGGATCACCCAGGACGGTGAAGGGTGTCGCACCTGCCATATCGCCCCGCCCTCAATCTGGATCGATAGAACTTCCCGGCTGGAGAGTACGAACGGCGACCTCAAATGTGACGCACAATCCATCCGATCCCCACTCCCTGCTCACGGTGGCGGGAAATCCTCTGGCAATAGAGTCGATCAGTCTTGTCCCGAACCCTGGCGAGGACTTCTGCTCCGAGCCTGTGGGGGCGCCTGTCTCCTTCCAGGCAAGATTGATCTGATCATCAACGGCCTTGGTCGTGATGGCTACCCGACCGTCGCGGAGCGACAACGCGCCGTATTTGGCGGCGTTGGTGGCCAGTTCGTGGAATAGGAGCGCAATTTTGGTGGTGTGGCCCTGGGCTACAGGAAAATCAGGACCCGATATAGAAATGCGCTGCTGGGATTCGTCCTGGTAGGGAGCCACGACCTTTTCCAGCAACTGATGCAGAGTCGCGCGCTCGTCGTGGTCTTGCGGCCGTCGAGGCTAGGCAAAGTCAGATCGTGAGCCGCTGCCAGTGCTGAAAGCCGCTGCCTCATCGAGTCGGCCAACTCTTCTGGCGATACCGCCGATTTCGCTGCCATAGTGATCAAGCCGCTGGTGAGAGCAAACAGGTTCTTCACCCGGTGGTGCATTTCTCCCAGAAGCAGGCGTTGCCGCTCCTCTTCGCGCTTTCTGGAGGAGACGTCGCGAGCGACCTTGGAAGCACCGACAATGGTGCCGTCACTGTCTCTTATTGGCGAGATCGTCAGCGAAATGTCGAGGAGCGAGCCGTCCTTTCGCCGACGTATCGTATCGAAGTGATCAACCTTCTGACCAGCGCGGAGCTTTGCAAGAATGGCAGGTTCTTCATCCAGTCGATCCTCCGGAATAAGGATCGTGATCGGCTTTCCAACGACCTCTTCGGCCCGATAACCGAAGAGCTGTTCGGCACCGCGGTTCCAGCTCGTTATGATACCGTTGATCGTCTTACTGATGATCGCGTCTTGCGAAGATTCAACGATTGAGGCCAGTAGCTCTTTGGGATCGTAAGGTGCGACAGCCAGCGCGCTTGCGCCGGCGACGCGTCTCTCACCAGCCTCGGGAGAAGCCGCACTCACATCCGGATGCCGGGCGAAGATGTCATCAGTCTTGTGCCCTTGTCGCTGATTGCATGAATAAAGCAGTACATAGATTTGGCGCCGGGGGAAAGATAGGCAAAGGCCGTTGCAAAACAGGCTCGCCACCCTAGTGTAGTGCGGGGAACAGGCGGGAAATCCAAGTGACACAATCTCTTCCGAGGATCATCAGCGGCGTGAGCGGCCTTGATCAGATACTGGGCGGCGGCTTCATCGAAGGTGCGTCCTACATAGTTCAGGGGCAGCCAGGGGCGGGCAAGACGATTCTGGCCAACCAAGTCGCGTTTGCGAACGTCGGGGCAGGACGCAAGGTTCTGTACATAACGCTCCTGGCGGAGACCCATGATCGGCTCTTCCAGGTGCTGGGGACACTCGATTTCTTCGACCGCAGTCAGCTTGGAGTGACGTTATCCTATGTGAGCGTCTTCCAAACGCTTCGTGATAGTGGTCTGTCCGCCGTTGTCGAGCTGGTGCGCAAGGAGATCGCCCGGCAAGGCGCGACACTGCTGGTCTTCGACGGACTGCTGAATGCCAGAGACCGGGCAGACTCCCCGCTTGATGTTAAGACTTTTGTTGCGGAAATTCAGAGCCAGGCAGCCTTCGTAGGATGCAGCGTGCTCTTCCTGACCAGCACCAGGTTTGCGGACGACAGCCCGGAACACACTATGGTTGATGGTGTCATCGAACTCCACGAGGAAGTCCCGGGCGTACGTTCGGTCAGGCGGCTTCAGGTGAAGAAGTCTAGAGGGAGCCCCGCGCTGGGAGGGCTCCACCAGTTCGAGATCACATCATCCGGCTTCACCGCTTACCCTCGCCTTGAGGCGGCACTTCGAAGTCCATCTACCCAGGATGAGCCTTCGTTGGCGGCAGTAGCTTCAGGCGTCGAAGGACTGGACGAACTGCTGGGCGGTGGGCTGCCAGCAAGTTCTGTGACCTTGGTGTTCGGACCTTCAGGCGCAGGCAAGACCGCCATCGGCCTTGGTTTCCTGGCCAAGGCCAGCAGAGATGAACCGGCACTTCATTTCGGGTTCTATGAGACCCCCACCCGCCTCCGGGCAAAGGCTAGGGCGCTGGGAGTGGACATTGACGGTCCTATTGAGGCGGGTGACCTGGAAATCATCTGGGAGCCCATGACCGAGAACCTGTTGGACAAGCTGGGGCACCAGCTTCTTCAGGCGGTCAGACGGCGCAAGGTGAAGAGGCTTTTCCTTGATGGCTTGGGCGGCTTTCAACGCGCGGCCGTTTATCAGCCGCGGATGACCGAATTCTTCTCCGCTCTGACCAATGAACTGCGAGGACTTGGGGTCACGACCATAGCCACCTGGGAACTCCGCGACCTTTTCGGGCCGACGCTGACGGCACCAGGATCGGAACTGTCCAGCCTGATCGATAATCTTGTCATGCTACGCCACATCGAGGCGGAGTCTCGATACAAGAAGGCGCTGTCGGTCCTGAAAGTCAGAGACAGCGCCTTCGATCCTGCGATCCACGAAGTCAGCTTCGGGAACACGGGCTTAAGGATCGATGTTCCGCTTCCACCCGTTGTCAATGCCGCTACAGGACTGGCAACGCCCCTTCCAACGTGACCGCGTCATGTCGAGGAAACGAGAGCATCTGACATGGCCATAATCGTGATTGCGGAAGATGAGTTTCTGATAGCTGATGTTTTGAGCATCATGCTTGAAGACGCTGGCCACGAAGTGGCCGCTGCGCCACACGGGCAGGCGGCACTTTCGCTCGTGAAGGAGAGACGGCCGGACCTCGTCATCACTGATTTCATGATGCCGGTCATGACCGGGCTGGAACTCGCACAGGCCTTGCGGGCAGATGAGGAGCTCTCCGCCATCCCCATTATCCTGGTGAGTGGCGCACAGGCGAGCATCGGACGGTCCCATCCTGACATGTTCGATGACGTGCTCGATAAGCCGTATGACGAGACCCGGCTCCTCAAGGCGGTGGAAGGTGCTTTGGTCGGCAAGTCTTGAGTGCTGCGGTCGGACGGTTTCTGCTGGAGGTGCTGCAGGCCAACGAGTTTCGTGAGAGGCGCTATCACTGATCTGGGGACACGGCTAAAGGTTAGCATTTTCGGTCACTGCTGATGCTCGACAGCTTGAAGCTAGCCGCCGGCACCTATCTCCAGATCAGCCAGTCAGGCGATCAAGAGGTTGTCAAGCACCCGAATTTGGCGTGGAGAGGGAGTTGTAACGAAGGGGTCGCGGTAAGGCGAGCGACGATAGCTTGGCTGGTGTCATCCACTGGAAGACTGACAGATGCTCGGCCGATTTCACAATCGCGGATCAATGCCGGGCAGCACGCGCCGCCTCCGGCCAAAAACTCCGCTGTGGCTTTGATCGCCACTTTCGATCGGGGGATGACGCCGGTGGCTCTGCAGATGACCCTATTCGAGCGGAAAACGCCTTGAGTGGAACCTCGCGAAGGACGGTTCCGTCCTCGTCCATAATCTGGAAGCGTTGTCCGTCTAACACCTCGTTGGCAGAACCTTCTCCGCCAGGATCTCCCGAGCGGCTCGGACAGCTTCATGAGCATCGGCGAGGGAAGGAAATTCAGCTCCCTCCGGGTCTTTCTCAATGGCGTCGTGCCCACGGACATGGAAGTAGGACCCAGGAATGCGGTCTCCATAGAAGCCCTGCGTCCAAGTACCGACGAATGGCAACTGTTCCAAGCAGCAGCGATGCTGACCTGTCGTGGCTCGGCCAAAGTTTGCGGAATAGGATAGGCGTTCCGGCGAGGATTTCATGTCAGCTTGATACTGCTGGGCATGAAATGATCCTCAGGCCGCTGATCGGCCATAAGTGAACCTCGGGCCGCTTGCTGCGAAACGATTGGGACGCTGCAGCGTTCTTGCCTCAACTGCGCAACGAGCTTTGCATCTCATGTTTGAACTGATCTCCGCGAACAGCGACCTTTTGAACCTTATCGCCAATTGGTCGATGGTTCTGATTTGGGTCGTGTACCTGCAGGTTTTCCTGAGGAGCTTTCGGCGGCAGACGTTACCGAAGATCGTGATCAACCGGGCGGCCGGTTCATCACTGGACGCCGCCTGTTTTGTTAGCAACATGAGCTCGGACGCGATCTACGTGGAAAGCGTCCTGGTTGAATTGGAATGCGGGGGAAAACGGTTGGCCACAGCGGTCACCGACTTTGAACCCCGCGATGGGGAGAGCGACAATCCTGATCCGAAACTGCGGACCTATCAAGGTACCCTGCCGCCTTCCCACTATACGTCCCTCGGAAGTTTTGACTATCTCATTGCGAGCGTATGCCGGCGCACAGGGCACGATGTCGACGCATTGAAATCGTCAAGTCCAATCTTCGTAGAGATCACAATCCTCGCGGATTACGCGTCTGAAAACCTGTTGATCGGCGCCAGACGTAAATTTCGCGCGACGTGGCTGGACGGTCACTGGAAACTCAGGGCCGAGACGCCGGACACGCATCAGATACGATCGCCTCGCGAGCGAAGGCGCATCTACTCGATGCTAGCCCACCTTGAATAAGGATCGGCCGATGGCCTTGCTACCCGGGCCTCATGCTCATTTACGTCGGCTCGGAGCTACCAGTCCGTCGCGCCAACCGCCGATTAGGATTTCCGACCGCTCAAGTGACCATGGACGGCTAGGCAGGTCACAGCGGGAGCTAGACGATGAAGATCGGCTCCCCTGACTAATGGCTGCCGGATGTTCCTTTCAATCTTAAACGTGCCTGCAAGAGCCACGTTACTCATGAGAGCGATGGAAAGACATCCAGCTTCATGAAGTTCAGAAACCCGATCTGGTCACGCGACACGTTATGGATGTAGATCTCGTTGAACCCGCACGAGGCGCATTCTTCAACAGCTGCTCCATGCCCCAGTCGAAGCTCCAGGTATCGATCAGGATGCGCCTGTCTAACCTTGCGGGACCAAACCAGTGACAGCCTCGATTGAAAACTTCTTCTACCCGCACTGCGAGGACCGTTAGGCCACTGCAGGCTTGATGTAGCCCAGCCGCGCCAGCCCGTAAGGTCTCGCCTACCGGCTATCAGACGGTGCGGCGGTGCAGTCTACGCCGGAAGCGCGGACGGACGGCCTACTGACACTGACGGCGAGGACCGCCGCGGTAGGGCTGGTAGGTGTTGTCTTCAGGCCGATATGAACGGTAACGAGCGAAGCAAGATTCCGCATGCTCCGACGTGCCATAGCTGGTGGGCCTGCCCTCGAGAGCGGCTTGCTCGACCTCGCGGTCGTCTTGAGCGGCGATTTCTTCAGGAAAGCGGTCTGACTCTGCTGGCAGCGGTGAGACTGCGTCCGCAGAGGCTACGTCGTTAGACATAGAGCCTGCGGAGAAGGGGGACTCGCATTGCCTGCGGCCACCACTGTAGGGCGTGTAGCTGTTGTCTCGGGGGCGGTACGACCGATATCGCGATGAACACCACTCAAGGTGCGCTTCGCTCAGCAACGGCTCGTTGCGATCTGCTGCCGCTGTGGTCTCTTGATCAGGGGCAATGGAGCCCGTCATGTTAGGGTCTACCTCGGCCGGAGTAGTGTCGGCCATGTCCAGGGCAGCATTTTCGCTGAGATGAGCGAGGGACGTTTCGTCATTAACAGCTACGTCCCGTTCCGGGGGAGCATCACGACTGGGAAGGCGGTCGAGGTCCTTTCGTGCTTGGTCGACCTTTACCGGGTGGTTCGTCCAAAGATCGGTCGTATCGGCGCTAGCCAGACCTTTGTTTTCTTCCCCAGCGGAGAGAAAGACCGTTGCCGCCAATAGACCTCCCCCAAATGCTGCGACAGACAGGCTTAGCCCGCCCGAGACTGCAAGGACCGTCTTCATTTTTGCGCTCCACATTTGGCCTGCAGGCACAATGCCTACTGTGAGCGCCGGTTCCCATAAACGGAGAAGGTTTCGCTACAGCAACCGGGCAACCAGTTGATGCTCTTCGCAAAGGCCGTTTTCAAATAGGCTGACAATCGTTGCGGCCATGTCTTCTCGGTCCCGGCCGGCTTTCGCGATGTCTCTGCGATCGCAGGCGCTGTCGAAAACGCGCTGAAGCATCTGGAGCTCGGCGGGCGAGATGTGATTGGGTCGGCGTTCGGGCATCTTCATGGGGTTATACTCCGCAAGTCAGATGAACCTACGATGAAGGGCATTCTGGCGGGCTCTCCGTATGATCCTCGACCAGCGCGACAGTCCCATCGAGCGGTTGCTTGGCCAAATCGACCAGGGCAGACGCTAGCTGCGCTAGCTGAAGCGCGATCTCCGCCAGACCGGGTGGTTGTCGTCCATCATGTGAAACCTATTATAGCGCGATGTTTCGGCGATGCGCGACTGACTTTGGTCTGATAGCGGCCGGAATAGGTCGGAACGCACGACCCGCGTCAGCGAAAAGAGCCGCGCGTTCCGGAGCGCAAGAGGATACAGGAGATCGTACGCTCACGGTTGTAACCGCGACATTGGGTTGAAGTTCCGCCGATCCCCCGCTTAGACACTCTTAGTAAGAAGAGCCGGGGGAAGCAGCGGATTTTTGTCAAGGCAGAAAGCTCATCCGACCTCGTGGCCGATGCAATTGTGCCAGACCCTCAACGCCTGCCGGTTTACTGCGACCATCAGAATTCCTTGATTTCGACGCCAACGTTTATATCGTTCGATTGGGAGGACCTCCCGGAGGTTGTTTCCTCAAGGAACAGAGGCGGTGTCGTCCGTGTCGCCGCCTCCCATCTTCAATCAGGGCAATCGCGTGCCGCTAGCTTCAGGATCGTCAACGACCTCAGTATCTGGCCTCTCGCCGCCGTCAACATGCTCGTCTCGCCACTGGCCAGAACGATCTTGATAGTTGATCTCGCAGGCGTCTCCGCCAATCTGCTGTCGCGCTGCTGCTTGTCGTGCTGCCGCAAAAGCCGCATCGTGCGTCGGGAAGGTTTCAGAGAAAACGTCCCCGAGCTTGTAAGCCCACCCGCCGTCATGTTCGACGATCTTGTACCGTGCCATCATGTCTGGTTATCCTTCCGTCGAAAGCTAACGGTTGGCATCCACCGGGGTTCCTGTGCCGCTGAACTGTAAAAGCCCGGTACGGATGTGCACCGGGCTTGATAGAGATCGACGACTAGGAGGAGGGATGCCGCCAATCTGGCGCTCGGGAGGAGAAGTGTACTCCTGACAGCCTGGAAGTGGGTGTTCGAATCCTCTCCTCCACTGTGTTTAGATCAGTCGAGAACCTGTACGACCGTATAGTCCTGCGGGTTCACGATCACCCGGCGCTCATTGACGTAGGTGTAGGCATACTGGGGGGCCTCAGGAACAGGCGTCAGTACCACCGTCTGTGGCAGGGCCTGACCCACGGCGATCTCCTGCTCGACCACGATAGGCTGGGCCGGCACGGGCTGTTCACGGACATAGGTGACAACCTGTTCCGGTGGCGGATCGATCGCCGAACCAATTACCGCCCCGGCAATGCTGCCGACGGCCGCACCGACTGGGCCGCCCACGATTGCGCCAGTAGCAGCGCCGCCGACCATACCACTCGTGGTGCCTTCCTGCGCCATAGCACTGGTGGCAAACATCGCGACTGACGCCGCTGCAATGATAATTGTCTTCATGGCCATCTCCTTTTTGGTTGTGGCTGGCCATTGAACGTGGGTGGGGTCCATCACGTTCCTTCGTAGGACTTAGGTCTGACACTTCTGTGACGCGCATATCGCCAGACTGCTACTGGATGAGACCGCCACGGCAGCCTTTAGCTGGTCGAGGTAGTAGACCCTCGTAGCAAAGCCTGCCATGCAGTGCCGCCTGGATGGCCAACATCTTTAGTAGCTCCTGGAGCTCATGCTACTCATCACTCACCTCCCAACGGCTCCGGTGACTGTGCTGGAGCTGAGGCGATGCTCCCGGCAGTCTCCCGCCGAGATTGGTCGAGAATCTCGAGCTGCACCGGTGGACCAGGAACTGCACCGCATCATCGCGCTTGCAGCTTTCAAGAAGGTTTTATGACCTTCCGAAGCCATGGCTCTCATTTTGGAACACTCTTGGCGTCGGTGGCGTTCCCTCCTTTGGAGGAAGTTGCTCATGGCAAACTCGCTGACAATGAAACTCGAGCAGTTCATCCGGTTCGATCAGAACGACCGACAGCGCCTCGACCAGCTTCTCAGCTACCCGACCACGACGTCTTCCCGTGGTGAGGTCATCATTGAAGAGGGCAAGGAAGTCCGCAACATCCATCTGCTGCTAACTGGGCTGGCCGCCCGCTCAAAGATCCTGCCTGACGGCCGGCGTCAGATCATGGCTTTCCTCGTGCCAGGAGACCTCTGCGACGTCGAGGTGTTCGTCCTGCGAGCCATGGACCACGACATCATCGCCATGACAGATTCAACGTGCGTTCTTATTCCTGCCGAAGTGATCAAAGGACTGCTGACTGAATCCTCGAACATCACCAAGGCACTCTGGTGGGGCACGATGGTCGATTCCGGAATCCTGCGAGAATGGATCATCGATCACGGTCGAAGAGATGCGCGAGAGCAGATCGCGCACCTGTTTTACGAGATGCTTATCCGCCACAGGATCGTGAGTGAAACCACGGACGATAGCTTTTCGTTTCCGATTACGCAGGATGACCTTGCAGATGCGACAGGGCTCACCCCTCCACACGTGAACAAGACATTGCAGGACCTGCGTGCGGCTGGGTTGATCGAGTTCAAGAACAAAGTCCTCACCATTTTGGATACGCAGCGCCTGCGCAAAGCTGCCAATTACGAGTCCGGTTATCTGCACCTCAACCGTACGGAGAGGCGGGATAGCGAGGTCGCAGATCGAGCTGGCGACCTTGTTTCAAAGACGGAGCGGAGCGTTGTCGGACGGGCCGTAGATGGAGCAACGTCTCTGTTCAAGAACCTTTGAGCGAGTGTGATGGCGCGCTACTTCTTCCATATCCATCATGACCTCAACTATCTGGACGAGGTCGGGACAGAAGTCGCATCCGATGATCTGGTTCTTCCGCTGGCAGTGAAGACAGCCGCGACAATGATGGCCGAAGACGACACCCTCTGGAACGGGCGATGTCTTGCGATCCGGGTGATGGGAGAGACTGGCAATCTCGTTCTGACGGTGGAGCTGACCACGGTGGTCGCAATCGCGTCTTGATCCTCGATGCGCAGAGAAAGCCAGTGCCGCCGGCTTCGGCCTCAATGTCAGAACCGTACAATTCTAAGATAGATTATGGCACGCTCTAACCTGATGGCTCATTGTCTGGGCATTGCTTGCTGCGATTGGCGGCGCGCATGGGACCGGGCTCTTCCCCGACGGAGAACGGTGAAATGCCCATCTGCCAATCTCAGGTTCACAACCGGCTTCTGAAGGCGATGCCGCCGCAGTGCCTCTCTGTGTTTGCGAACAAGCTTGAACCGGTCGATCTTCCAATAGGTCATGTTCTTGTCGAGCCTGACGTTCCGACCACCCGCGTTGTCTTCATTGAGGGAGGCCTTGGATCTGTCGTTGCCAGAGCTCTTGATGGTGAGACGATCGAAGTCGGTCATCTCGGCCTTGAGGGTATGAGCGGCGTGCACCTCCTCCTGAAAACCAAGCGAACGCCGAACAAGACATTCATGCAGGTGGCGGGCTCAGGTCTGGCCATTCCATCCGATCTCCTGGAAGAAATTTTGCTCCAGCATCCTGAAGCTTCCGACCTTCTGCTTCGCTACATTCAGGCTTGCGAGCTGCAGCTCGCGCATTCCGCATTGGCGAACGCCAGATACCAGATGCCACAGCGCCTGGCTCGCTGGCTGCTGATGTGTCACGACAGGATCCGTGTTCCGGACTTGCCGCTGACACACGAGTTCCTTTCGCTGATGCTCGGGGTCAGGCGATCGGGCGTGACCGAGCAGATCCACGTCATCGAAGGACTTGGGATCATCAAGGCAACGCGAGGAAATATACACATCCTGAATCGGGCAAAGCTAGAGAAGCTAGCCGGCGGCTCTTATGGGGTTCCAGAACGCGAGTATGAGAGGCTGATCCTCGACCGGACAGATTAGCCTTTTCACGGAATCCGATTTCGGCTGGTTACGCGCCGTGCCAGCCGCAGCAAAACGAGGTAGCTAACTTTCGGAAATCGGGAGTACCCGCAAAGCACCAAGTGTGCTAATTTGCGGCAGCTTAGACCGTTACGACTTTCCCGGTCCAGGGTCCGGCGGCACACCGACCGCTTCTTCCAGTTGCTTCACCAGATGCTGAAAGTGCCGACGTGCGCGGAACAGCCGTTGTGAAGGCGCAATCGGATGTTCAACTACGCCCTCAAGGCACTTCACTACGTTGTGGGCCGCTTTCTTCAACGGAGGATGTTGTACCAGGCTCGCAATCGCATCTGCGAGACGATACATTTTTCGATAGCTGGCTGCGCTCAGCGCCTCCGCAAGCCATTCTTCTGCGTGCTCAATCATTGAGCCTCCCGATCTGCCATTCGATCCAGAACGCTCTTTTAGCAGATGGGTTCTGCCTCAAAAGTGCAGCCTGACCCCATGGTTAGCAGAGCGTTCTCCCGCCTCGAACACGTGAGACCCGTCAGTCGGGACATAGAAAAGATCGCACGAGCGGCGGCGCCATGGCATTCAGCCTTCCCTACGCGTGGGGCGGTGGCGCTAAGGAAGCGTTTCCAAGCACCAGTGTGGCGAGTGCAGGGGGGATCGGTCGATCGTGTCCCGCAGCGTGGTGTAGCAGGGTAGCGGTGGTCACCGGTGTTTTCCGATAGGGTCGGGTTGTTGAAGCTCAACCTGAAGGACACCACCGATGACCGACGACATGATGAACCTCCGCTCACTCGTTGAGAAGAGCGCCGACGCCGATTTGCTGCGTGATATGATCGGCTTTGCTGCCGAGAAGCTGATGGCTCTGGAGGTCGGCACGAAGACCGGCGCGGGCTATGGCGAGAAGAATGGCTTTCGACTGGCCCAGCGTACCGGGCTATCGCGACCGGGACTGAGAGACGCGGGCGGGCACCGTTGAGCTGCGCATTCCGAAGCTGCGCACCGGCAGCTATTTCCCGAGCTTCCTTGAGCCGCGCCGCATGGCGGAGAAGGCTCTGACGGCCGTGATCCAGGAAGCCTATATCGAGGGTGTTTCGACCCGCTCCGTCGATGACCTGGTCAAGGCCATGGGCATGAGCGGCATCTCCAAGAGCCAGGTCTCGAGGCTTTGCGAGGAGATCGACGACAAGGTGAAGGCCTTCCTCGACAGGCCCATAGAGGGTGAATGGCCCTACCTGTGGATCGATGCCACCTACCTCAAGGTCCGGCGCGGTGGGCGCATCGTCTCCGTCGCCGTCATCATCGCCGTCGGCGTCAACACCGACGGACGCCGGGAGGTGTTGGGCATGGAGATTGGCACATCCGAGGCCGAGCCGATCTGGACGGAATTCCTGCGCAAACTGACAAGAAGAGGCCTACGCGGCGTCAAGTTGGCTGTTTCCGATGCCCATGAAGGCATCAAAGCGGCTGTATCCAAGGTTCTTGCCGCCACCTGGCAGCGCTGCAGGGTCCACTTCATGCGCAATGCCTTAGCCCATGCTGGAAAGAGCGGACGCCGCGTTGTCTCCGCCTTTATCGCCACGGCTTTTGCTCAGGACACACCGGAGGCGGCAAGCAGTCAATGGCGCAATGTCGCCGATCAGATCAGGCCTAAGGTGCCGAAACTCGCCACGCTCATGGACAGCGCCGAGCAGGACGTGCTCGCCTACATGACCTTTCCCAAGCCGCACTGGGCCAAGCTACATTCCACAAACCCGATCGAGCGCCTCAACGGCGAGATCAAACGGCGAACGGAGGTAGTCGGCATCTTTCCCAACGATGACGCCATCGTCAGACTGGTCGGTGCCTTGCTCCTCGAACAAAACGACGTGTATGGACCGCTCCCGGTTTGCAAGGAGTAATTTGAACGTCACGGCAGACACGGTGCTTGCGGTCGTGTATCCGGCCTGTCTGTGCGAGCCGCTAGGCCGCTGGCCTTGATGGTATTCGCGGATCGGCGGCCAGACAAATGGACGAGCTCATATGGCTCGCATCGTTTCATGGGCCTTTGCCGAACCCGGATCATACCGGTTTGCCATCACATTCGCTTACCCTCGCAAGCCAGCACTGATCATAGGAACAGTGCTGGAGCTGTTATGCTGCAGACGGTGCCGCAGCAATTGGTTTGCGGTACTTCTCTTCACGCGTCAGCATTGCCCACAAGGCGCGTGCCGTTTTGTGCGCGACGGCGACAGCGGTGACGTTGGTCGGCCTGCGTGCCGCGAGCGCAAGCAACCATGGACGAGGCGTCACGTTTTTTCGGAACAGCGTTCCGACAATCGCTCTCGCGCCATGGATAAGAAGCGCCCGCAGATATCTGTCCCCTCCCTTGCTGATCCTGCCAATACGCTCCTTCTTGCCGCTGGCATGCATCCTGGGAGTCAGCCCGAGCCAGGCCGCAAAGTGTCGTGCTGATTGGAACTGACGGCCGTCTCCCACAGCTGCGACGATAGCGCTTGCAGTGATCGGGCCCACGCCTGGTGCGGTCGCCAGCCGAAGGCTATCTTCGTTGTTCCTATGCCACTCGACAATCTGTCGTTCGACAGCAGCGATCTGTTCTTCGAGTACATCGATATGATCAAATAGGGTATTGATCGCTTGGCAGGCGATTGCTGGTATTTGGTCTGACGTCATTGCGTTCATGCGCTGCCGCAACTCTGATATGCGGTAGCGGCCTTTTGATGCGATCAGCCCAAACTCACCAACCAGTCCCCGCGCCGCGTTTATCGATGCTGTTCGTTGCCGAACCAGCAATGAACGAGACCGGTGCAGAACAAGCACCGCCTGCTGATCTCGGGTCTTGATTGGAACAAAACGCATGCTTGGCCGACCCGCCGCTTCACATATCGCCTCTGCGTCTGCCGCGTCGGTCTTATTCCGTTTGACATAGGGTTTGACGTATTGCGGCGGAATGAGCCGAACGTCATGTCCAAGAATAACCAGCTCGCGAGCCCAGTGATGGGCGCTGGAGCATGCTTCCATCGCGATCAGGCAAGGAGGCAGCTTGGCAAAATACGCGACCAATTCACTTCGTCCAAGGCGACGGCGCAGAACGGTTTGACCGGCCTCGTCAACGCCGTGCGCTTGAAAGACTGTTTTTGCAAGGTCGAGACCAACGGTAACAACAGGCATGGAAACGCTCCTTCTGGCTAAAAGACACCGCTATATTCGCTGAGGGAAAGGGAGCGGTCCATACCATCAAATGGGCGGTCCAACGATCCGGCTACATGACACTTGAGACCATCGCCACGATGAGCGATGATCCTCTCATCAGCCTGCCAGCCGCAAGCTGATCCGATCCCGGCTCTGTCCGGAAGGCACGGCGACCGCCGAAGCTACACCACGTCGTGGGACACGATCCGGATGCTCTCCAGCACCCGCTTGGATGTGATCGGCGCGATACGCAGTTCGCAGAATTGGGATATCTTTCGCTGAAAATGGCGTGATGAAATGTCGTTTTTGGTCATGCTTCTTCCGTGTGTCTCAGCACCAGCGCCGAGGGCGAGCGGAAATAGGATGTGCCTTTTAATAAACTATATTCGGCAAGGGGCAGGCTCTCTCAGCTCGTCGCTGTTCGGGTGGAGCACGCGGGATTGTACAGCTGAGCAATAGATAGGCTTGTCATAGCTCATAAATGCGGATAATTTTGAGGTATAGAAATGTGGGCTATAACTCATGCAGTGGAACTGGCAGAACGCCGATTGGCCGAGTTTCAGGTACGACGCCGCAAGCTTAGCTCCATTCGAGCAGAAGTTTCTGCAGTCCGCCGGCGAAGTCATAGGTGCTGTTCGACACTTCAATGAAGACGACAGTAGCCAGCTTCGGGTTGAGCTCCTGAGTGACGAGGCGATCAAGACCTCGGAAATCGAGGGGGAATTTCTCGATCGCGCGAGCGTCCAATTATCACTCCGCCAACAGTTCGGGCTCAACACAGATGACCGACAGGTTCGACCCCAGGAGCGGGGAATCGCCGAGATGATGGCGGACGTTTATCGAAACTGGCATGAGCCGATGCATCATGAAGAGCTATTTCACTGGCATTCCATGCTGATGGCCGGAAATCGTTACATCGAAACGGTCGGCGCTTACCGCCAGCATGACGATGCCATGCAGATCGTGTCAGGCCGATTGGACAAGCCGACAGTACATTTTGAGGCTCCCCCATCTCGCCAAGTTGCCGCGGAGATGGAGATCTTCATCGCATGGTTCAATCAATCCGGACCAAGAGGGGAAAACCCGCTTCAGGCTTTGACGCGCGCAGCGGTCGGCCATCTTTACATCGAAAGCATACATCCTTTTGAAGATGGCAATGGCCGCATTGGTCGCGCGATTGCTGAGAAGTCGCTGGCGCAAAACATAGGACAACCAAGCCTGATCTCACTTGCCTTCACCATCGAGAAAAACCGAAAGGCCTATTATTCCCAGCTGGAACGCCACCAGCGGACGCTCGATATCACCGGCTGGCTCCTTTTTTTCTCAGAAACGATCCTTATCGCCCAGCAGGCGACGCTTGAGCGCATAGATTTCTTCATCCAGAAAGCAAAGTTCTACGACCGGTTCAGAGGCCACCTAAACCCACGGCAAGAAAAGGTGGTCGCGCGCATTTTCAAGGAGGGCATCGCGGGCTTCAAGGGAGGTCTGAGCGCGGAGAACTACATTTCGATCACAGCCACATCCCGCGCTACGGCTACACGCGACCTTCAACAACTCGTAGAGATCGGTGCACTTACGCGGACCGGTGAACGTCGGCATACACGTTACGCGCTACGGCTGCAGAACTAGATCCGCCCGAGAATTCCAGCGAACGACGGTTCGAATCCTTTCACATCAGGATTGTTGTCAATTGTTCATTCGAGTGGCATCGAATTTCTCTTTCGTAGTCGGATCCACGGTCTGAGCCCATAGCAATTACCGGCCCGGTTCTCGGGCCTATACAACCTCACATCCGGTCGCCGCTCTCACGCGGCTGCACCATTATCCCGCTTTCGACGGGCACGGGCTCAGGAGAACGGGACCAAACTCAAGGTCGGCGTTGAAAGCCAAAAGGATTCCCGGTCCGTTCACCTGGATCCGTCAGGGCTGATCAGGCTCTGAGGATTAGAAACTGTGTTTCGCAGCAGTTTGTGTTTCAGGCGGTTTTCATGATTGCACCTTCGATGACGACGCCGGAGCTCACATACTTCCAGAGGGCCACGAGCAGCTTACGCGCGAGCGCAACGATCATCGGCGTCTTTAAGCGGCCGGCGTTCCGCGCGATGCGCTCTTTGAACCATAACGTTAATGTCGATTTCGGTTGATGCCGCAACCATAGCCAGGCGAGCTCGACCATGGTGGCTCGCAAACGCGGATTTCCCGCCTTAGACACGCCCTGTTCGCGATTGACGTTGCCGCTTTGCCATGGGGAGGGGGTGAACCGCGCCGGGTTTGCCGGAGGCTCCAACTTCTGAGAAAGTGGAGCCATCATGAGCAAGACAACGAACAAGTTTTCACCTGAAGTCCGTAACCGTGCCATCCGGATGGTACTGGACCACGAAGCCGAGCATCCATCACGCTGGGCTGCCGTTTCATCTATCGCTGCCAAGATTGGCTGCTCGCCAGCCACCCTGCACGAGTGCGTCAAGAAGACCGAGGTCAACAGCGGCAAGCGTGCAGGTTTGCCGAATGACGTGGCGGAGAAGATGAAGGCACTGGAGCGGGAGAACCGCCAGCTTCGTCAGGCGAATGAGATTTTGCGCAAAGCCTCGGCTTATTTCGCGATGGCGGAGCTCGACCGCCCCTTCAAGCGATGATCTCGTTCATTGACGAACACCGTGGCGTGTTCGGGGTCGAGCCGATCTGCAGGCTATTGCCGATTGCCCCTTCAACCTATCACGAGAATGTCGCCAAGCGCCTGGACGTGGATCGCTTGTCGATCCGCGCCCGCAGCGATATCAGCCTGAAGATCGAGATACGTCGTGTCTTCGAGCAGAACTATCGGGTCTATGGCGTTCGCAAGGTCTGGCGGCAGTTGAAGCGTGAAGGCTTCGAAGTCGCCCGCTGCACTGTCGCTCGGCTTATGAGATCGATGAGCCTGCAGGGCATCATTCGGGGCAAGCCGATCCGCACGACATTCTCGGACAAGACGGCTCCGAGCCCGCTTGACCGGGTGAACCGTCAGTTCAAAGCCCCTGCACCAAACAGGCTGTGGGTTTCGGACTTCACCTATGTCGCCACCTGGCAGGGTTTTGTCTACGTGGCCTTTGTCATCGACGTCTTCGCTCGTCGCATCGTTGGATGGCGGCGAGCCGGACGGCGCATGCAGGCTTTGTCCTCGATGCCCTGGAGCAGGCTCTCCATGATCGGCGTCCCGCTCATGGCTGCGGCCTCGTGCATCACTCGGACAGGGGCGTTCAATACGTATCCATTCGCTATTCCGAGCGGCTGGCAGAAGCTGGAATCGAGCCTTCGGTCGGAAGCGTCGGCGACAGTTACGACAACGCCCTCGCCGAAACGATCAACGGTCTTTACAAGGCCGAGGTCATCCATCGGCGTGGACCATGGAGGAGCTTCGAAGCGGTGGAGTTCGCCACTCTTGAATGGGTCGACTGGTTCAACCACCGACGACTTCTCGAGCCAATCGGGAATATACCGCCAGCCGAAGCTGAAGAGCGGTATTACGCCATGCTGGACGAAACAGCCATGGCCGCATAACTCAAACGAAATGGCCTCCGGCAAACCCGGCGCGGTTCAGTTCCGACAGCCTGAGCCGACCGTGCCTCCAATGTTCAAGCCCACCTGCGAGCAGCCTGACCCCAGAGAAGTTACCGCTCTCTCTTCAACACGCCGTTGTTCGCGCTCTATAGATTCGTTCGCGCCCTTATCCTTCAGGATGGTGGCCGGAAGTAAACTCGCCAACAAGCGCCCGTCCAGCAGTTCGGGCGCAGTCGATCAGCTTCTTCTGGGGGTAGCCCAGGCGGGCATAGGCCGACAGCCCGCGCAAGTTCAGCAGCAGATAGTCGCTGATCCGATCAACTTCTGACTTCGGCGCGTGCGCGGCGATGTAGTTTCGAATCCGTTCTCTGGGCTCTCTCGCCAGGTCGCCTGCCAGCGCGCACGCCTGCTCGTCGTCGCCCTGCAGGGCCTCGGTAATCATGCATCCACGCTTGTCGGCATTCTTCGTATAGTGACGCGCGGCAGCGACCATAAGGTCCGTCAGCGCCTCCGCCGGCGGCCTGCCGTGACGAAGGATTTTCTCAATCTGCAAAAAGTCCGTCGATCGGTACGACCGCATTGCGCGCTCGAATAGCGCGAGCTTGCTGCCATAGGCCGCATAAAGGCTCGGCGGGTTGATTTCAAGCGCCTGCGTCAGATCGGCAATGCTCACTGCATCGTAGCCGCGCGCATGGAACAAGGACTTGGCAATTTCGACGCCCTTCTCGCGGTCGAATGCCGGTCGTCTCTGTCGGGTGGCAGGAGGTGAAACGGTGTTGTTTTCCATGTGTCAGATATAGCGGCTCCTACAACAACTCTCAAGCCGACAAAGGCCAGAGATTGTAGCGAGCGATATATAATGCTTGTCAGGAGGTGACTCGATCCTTTATAGCGGTCGCTACATGAAATCGCCAACTAAGGAGCCACCATGTCGTTCGCGCAGAAGATAGTTGTCGTTACAGGCGGTACGTCGGGGATCGGGCTTGCGATCGCGCAGGAACTCGTATCGCAGGGTGCGAAGGTCATCATCACCGGTCGCGATGCGCAAAAACTCAACGCCGCCGTCGAAACGCTGGGCAACGACGCCGAGGGCGTCCAGGCGGAGACATCTGATCTTGGCGACCTCGACCGGCTCTACGCGCATGTGAAAGACAGACATGGTCGGCTTGATCTCTTGGTTGCCAGTGCCGGCGCCGGTGAAATTGTCCCGCTCGCTTCGATTACCGAAGAGCATTTCGATCGGGCGTTCGACGGCAACGTGAAGGGCGTGACCTTTTCCGTCCAGAAGGCGCTACCGTTGATGGGCGAGGGTAGTGCGATCGTCATCATCGGCTCGACATCGTCGATCCAGCCCGGACCGGGCCTCAGTGTCTATGGCGGCACCAAGGCCGCGCTGCGCGCTATGGTTCGCGGCTGGGTCATGGACATCAAGGGGTCGGGTATCCGCATCAATATCCTCAGTCCGGGACCGACCGACACGGCATCGCTGCGCTCGTTCCTGGGCGACCAGGCGGAAGGAGCGATCGCCTATCTCAGCGATCGCAGCACGATCGGCCGCATTGGTCAGCCTGAAGAAATTGCCCGCGCCGTTGCGTTCCTGGGAAGCGATGCCGCCAGTTACATCAACGGCGCCGAATTGTTCGCCGACGGTGGCGCTTCGCAGGTCTGACGGCTCGCCAATCCACAAATCCCAGACTGACAACTTGGTGAAACCCGCCATGAAAGAGGAACCTCGATGCCTGCCAATGACTACACCCCTGACGCTCTCGACCTTCTCGTGATCGAGAGTGAGATCAACCGGCTGCTCACCACCTATGTCCATAACCTGGACGACGGAAAGATCACTGAGAATGCCGAACTGCTGGCCGACGCCCGGTTCCAGGTGGGCGACGCTGTCGTCAATGGCCGCGACGAGATCGCCCGGTTCTTCAGAGACAACGTGCAGCATCACCAGGATGGCACACCGCGGACCTGGCATGCGCTGTCGAACATCCTCATCGACATCGAGAGTGCAACGACGGCAAGGTCAGTGAGCTACTTCACCGTCCATCAGGAAATGCCCGGCCTGCCGCTGCAGCCGATAGTGACCGGGCGCTACGTGGACACGTTCGCGCTTCGCGATGGAAAGTGGCGATACGCCTCGCGCTGGGTCCAACCCCGCCTCTTCGGTGATGTCAGCTTCCATGTCGCCGCACCGCAATCCGGACAGCTTTGATCGGGACCGACGGCCCAAAAGTCAAATTCTTCAGCAACCAAGGGAGGCAGCCGTGGTGAGTGCAACGAGCTATAAAGGAACAATACAGTGAGCACATCAGACAAAACAAAAGTCGCCGTGGTGACCGGCGGCAGCAGCGGGATTGGCTTTGCCATCGCGCGAAAGATGGCGGCGCAGGGCATGCGGGTCATCATCATAGGGCGTCGCCGGGATGCGCTGGATCGGGCCGTCACGGAACTTGGCGGCGACGCGGTCAGCATCGTTGCCGATGTTTCCAGCACTGCGGGACTGGAGGGGCTGTTTACCGAGATCCGGTCGGAGTTCGGGCGGATCGATACGCTCGTCGCCAATGCTGGCGGCGGTGTCCACGCCCCATTGGGCAAGATTACCGAAGCTGCCTATGACCAGCAATTCGATACGAACGTCAAAGGCATCGTCTTCACCGTGCAAGGCGCATTGCCGCTCATGCAGCCGGGTTCGTCCATTGTCATCGTCGGCTCGACGGCCTCCATCGATCCCGGCCCGACCATGAGCATCTATGGGGCCACCAAGGCTGCGGTGCGTAATCTGGTGCGGAGCTGGGTCAGCGATCTCAAGGGCACAGGGATCCGTATCAACATTGTCAGCCCAGGCCCGACGAACACGCAAGCGCTGCGGGATGCTTTTGGCGAGCATGCGGAAGAAGGCATGGCTTTCCTCAAGAACAAGAGCCCGATCGGACGCATCGGCGAGCCGGAGGAAATCGCAGAGGTCGCCGTCTTCCTGGCGAGCAATGCCGCCAGCTACGTCAACGGCGTCGAACTGTTCGCCGATGGCGGCGCGTCACAAGCTTGAGAGGAGGAACGATCATGACCACCGATATCATCAATCACGTCGAGTTCCCGGTCGCAGAGGCGGAGCGCGCGCGCCGGTTTTACGAAGCGGTTCTGGGGCCGCTCGGGCTGACGCTCGTCATCAGCATCGATCCGGCTCGCACGCCCCATGGCGGCGCGCGGCACGGCTTCGGGAAGAATGGCTATCCGAGCCTGTGGATTCACCAGCAGGGCGGGACTAAACTCCCGATCCATATCGCTTTCACCGCGGGTGACAGGCCGGCAGTCGATGCGTTTCATGCCGCAGCACTTGCCAATGGTGGAACGGACAATGGCGCCCCCGGAATTCGGGAGCGCTATCATGCAAACTATTACGCGGCGTATGCCCTTGATCCCGACGGCAACAATATCGAAGCCGTCTGCCAAAGGGCTTGAAGCATCGCCAATCAGGCCATGGATCAAGACCTCTCATCTCCATCTGCTAGACATCGATAATCCGCGTATCGGCGATCGTTTCGGCAAAGCCATTGCCAAACAGCCCGGCAGGTGTCTGGAATCCGGGCCGGACCTCGCCGGCAAGCACACGTCGGGCCGCTTCCGCCGCGGCCATGGCGGTGAAGGTGTATCCGTTCACCGTATCGAGTAGCGAGCGAACCACCCTGCCGTTGGCGTCGGTGACTTCGACGGCTGCATGATAGCGGCTTGCTTCACGCTCTTCGAAGCTGGGACCGGCAGGCATCTGCTCGACCTCTCGCGTGGGGAACGCGCCGGCTGAAACATGAACGAAGGTTTCGATGTCGGACACGCCAGTTGCATGGTAGCGTCACGGGAAAGGATGATCGGGGTCCCCTTCCGAAATCGAAATCACGCAGTTCGTCCGGGCCGAGCGTGACGAGTTCCCCGTCAACGACGGCGGAAGCGTCGCCATGTTGGGCAGTCTCGCCGGTCATGCCGTCGCCCGCGTCTGGGACGCCCGAAAGATCAGCATCGCGCTTCATGTGGCAGGCACAATGTCGAGAGGATCGGCTCGAATTCGTTTTCAAGAGCTGGCAGCATGAGAGTTGATGCGATGACTGCAGAAACGCTGCGTGCGAAGTCTGACGCACTTATCGCTGCCACCAACGCCTTCGATGCTGACGCCGCCGTGAACTTGTTCACGTCCGATGCGGTGGTCGACGATCCATCGACGAGTCATTGTTTCGAGGGTCACGCGGGCATCCGCGATTACGTCGAGCGGTATTTCATCGGATATCACACGGTCACCCGCTGTCTCTCAATCGAGACCATCAACGAAACACAAGGCCGCGTACGGGTCGATTTCACCGGAGACTTCGGCCGCGAGGTCGGCCTACTCGATATCACGGTCAATGACGACGGGCTGATCACGCGCATCGACGCCGCCCTCGAGTAATTACAGAAAAGAGATCTCCTATGAACACGCTTATGATTTATGGAGCCGCCGGTTATACCGGTGGCATGGCAGCAGAGCATGCCGCTTCCGCTGGACTGAACCTCGTTCTTGCAGGTCTTGAGAAGGACCGCGCGACGCTTGAGTCGATGGCGCGCTCCCTCGGCGCAGGTATCCGGCTCTTTTCACTCGACGACGCAGATGCCGTCGCGACCGGCCTCGACGGCATTTCGGTGCTGCTGAACGCCGCTGGTCCCTTCGCAAACACGGCCGAGCCTCTGATGTCTGCCGCGATCGGTGGCGGGGCGCACGATCGCCTCATTTGATAGTCTAGGTGTTCCATTAGCGTGTATGGCGTCGAAGGCTGTATGCCTGACCTCCTGCTCGAGCCGTTACCGATACCTCCCAATGAGGAACTAACCGTTACTCTGCAATAACTGGAACATCCCCTTGTGACCGCCGTTTCTGCTGTTCCACAGGAACCTGTTCAGAGGCAGCCGATCATCGTCATAAGCAGAGGTAGGTCAATTCAGAAGCGTCTCAATAGATGGCTTCCCTCGGTTGGTCGAAATGTATGGGAATGACAATGGAGACTGAGACGGAAGTTCGCGAAGACGGATTACAGCTAAATGAGCACCGGGGATTTCAGAAATGGTTCTGGAAGCTCGAACGGGTGGCGTGGGTGCTGTTTGCCGTCGTCATCGTAGCTGCCGTAATGGGCTTTGCGGGCGCGGGCGGATGGTTCTCGTCAGCGACGACCACGATTGGCGGAGCGGAGGTACAATATCCATTGACTGCGCGATGGGAGCGACCGACGGAGATGGAGGTGACCTTCCCTCCTTCCTATGTGGGCCCGGTCGTGATGAGCCTTGGTTCAGGCTTCCTTTCCAGCTTTTCGATTGAAGACGTCCAGCCGAGGCCTTTTGAGGTCGTGGCCCACCATCAACGAGAGGAGTTTCATTTCAGAGCGACGTCCAGCGGTGAAAGGAAGGTCGTGTTTACGATCAAGCCGAAGCATGCTGGAAAGGCGGAGTACGCTGCGGACATCGCAGGCTCCGAACAAACCCTGTGGACCTGGATTTGGCCGTGAGGACGCAATGGAAACCGTGATCCGAGGCACCGCTGTCTTTCTGTTCCTGCTGTTGGTGACTCGCCTTTCCGGCCGCAGGACAATGGCGCAGGTGACACCTTTCGACTTCGTCCTTCTTCTGGTTGTTGCCGAGACGACGCAGCAGGCTTTTCTCGGGGATGACTTTTCTCTGACGAACTCCTTCCTGCTCATCATCCTGCTGTTTTCACTCGACATCATGTTATCCTACTTGAAGGATTGGTTTCCTCGGCTTGCGCTCTTCCTGGACGGCGCTCCAACTGTCCTGATCTCCAAGGGCGAGCCTGATAGGCGCGCGATGCACAAGGCGCGGGTCAACCTGGAGGACATTCTTGTTGCTGCCCGGCAGCAGCACGGATTGGAGCAGCTTACGCAGATCAAGTTTGCCATTCTGGAAGCCGACGGCAACATAAGCATCATCCCAACTGAGTCGTAGAAATGCCGCATCATCAACGATCTGCCGGATGCCGGCCAGCACCCTAACCGGACGCTGGCGATTGGCCCCGACGACAAACTCTACATATCCATCGGAAGCACGTGCAATGCATGCGACGAAGGCAATCCCGAGAATGCCACTGTGCTACGGGCGGAAAAGGATGGAAGCTCCCGCACAATCTTTGCCAGCGGCCTGCGCAATACGATCGGCTTTGATTGGGAGCCGACGAGCGGAGCCCTTTATGGTTTCGACCACGGCATTGACTGGCTTGGCGACGAGGAGCAGATCGAAGAGGTCAATCGGATCGAGCAGGGCAAACAGTATGGCTGGCCCTATATCTATGGCATGAGCGAGTTCAACCCGCAGGACAATCCGCCGGAAGGCATGACGCTGGAACAATGGGCGAAGCAGTCGACGGAGCCTGAACTCGGCTACACTGCCCACAGTGCACCAATGCAGATGGCCTTTTATGACGGCGATGTCTTCCCGCAGGAATACCGGGGTGACGCATTTGTAGCGATGCGCGGCTCCTGGAATCGTCGCCACCCGAGCGGCTACGAGGTCCTCCGCATCGATTTCGAAGATGGCAAGCCTGTCGGCACAGAGAACTTCCTAGAGGGCTTTTTGATTCAGCAGCAGGATGGCGGCTATGGCTACCTCGCTCGCCTTGCTGGCATCGCCGTTGGCCAAGATGGCGCTCTTTACGTCGCGGACGACGACAACGGCGTGATCTATCGGGTTAGCTACGATGGCAGCGACGCCGCTGCCAACGACACTGCTAACGGGAGACAGGCCGTTGTCATCCCGAACGTCGTGAAGGATAAGCCAGACTCGCAAATCGCTATCGATCTGGTTGAGCCAAAGGGTGATCAAGCGATCTCCGTCCGTTCCGATTTCCAGAACGACGGTTCCATTCCTGTCGAGCATGTTGCCGATGGCGACAACGCCTCGCCGAAGCTCGATTGGAGCGATGCGCCGCAGGAAACCAAGTCATTCGTCGTGATCGCGGACGATCCGGATGCCAGTTAGCCCAAACCCTTTGTGCACTGGATCATCTACGACATCCCAGGCAATGTGATGAGCCTGCGAGAAGGTCTCCCGACTGATCCGGTCCTGGTCGAACCGAAAGGCATCAAGCAGGGCACGAACAGCATGGGGTCGACCGGCTATACCGGCCCGAATCCGCCTGTCGACGACCCGGCTCATAACTATCATTTCCAGGTCTTCGCGCTGGACATTGAAAGTATCGGCTTGAGCCTGGTGCCAAACGCGATGCAGTCCTTCAGGCAATGGAGGGGCATGTGCTGGCCGAGGGAGAACTAATCGGCGGATTTGCACGGGCGGCAGGGGCAAAGTAGAAGGCAGTACCTTGAACCCGTCTTGTCGGTGGAGCATCAGGAAAGAACGTTAGGTCATGACGATGCGGGCTCTCACGGTGCATCGTAGGAGAATGTTCGGAGGCACCTCCTGCAGACCTCTCAAGAGCGGCCGACGCTCCCGTCTTAGTTAAGCCGTTATTGAGTGCGATGAATGCCGAATCACTCGCCATCATCAACAGGCGCGGGTGGCTGAGAGACCGCTTTGCTCTTGCCTGCACAGGAGCAACCGACAGATGAAGCGGTATTTCTTCAATCTTCACGACAGCATTTCTCTCCCGGACACAGTCGGGTCAGAACATCCTGATCTTGCCAGCGCTCGTAGCGAAGCAGTCGAGACAATTGGCGAGCGCCTCAAGGGAAGCCTGCTGAAAGAGGCCGATATCTCGTCCTGGCTGATGAATGTCACCGACGAACACGGATTTACGGTCATGGTGCTCTCGTTTTCGGCCGCCGTTCAGATCGTTGACCAGCCCTCGCTTGCTGCGGCAAGGGCAGCCGCCGACTAGGAATGTCAAAACCGCACAAAAGAACTTCGGCTCTTGGCCGATCAAGCCGATTTGGCGCATAAGCTAGCCATTGCGGACGCCTCGCCAAACGTCGCATGAGACCGGGCTCAATCCCGCTGAGGCTGGGATATGTCTGACCTTCTTCAAGCTAATGTTTCAAATCTTCTTCTGCGGGCACTTCCACCCAAAGCCTACGCTCTGTTGCAGCCGGATATGCAGCGGGTCGAGCTACCGCTGAAGTTCGATCTCGTCCTACCGGACGTGGCAACAGACGTGGTCTATTTCCTGGAACGGGGCTTGGCGTCTCTGGTCGCTACCAATTCGGACGACGAGTCCGTCGAGGTCGGCCACGTCGGCTATGAAGGCATGGCCGGTGCCCACGTTCTCCTGAAAGTTGAGGAGACGCCGAACAAGGCTTTCATGCAGGTAGCGGGCAGCGGCATCTCCGTGCCAGCGGCAGCGCTTCTGTCGATGGTAGAACAGGTGCCGTCTGCCAATGACCTCCTTCTGAGGTATGTCCATTGTTGCGAACTGCAGCTTGCCCATTCTGCTCTTGCCAATGCCCGATACAACATGCCCGAGCGGCTGGCTCGCTGGTTGCTGATGTGCCACGACCGTTTGCAAGACGATGACATGCCCCTCACGCACGAGTTTCTATCGCTCATGCTCGGCGTGCGTCGTTCAGGTGTCACCAACGAGATTCATGTCCTGGAGGGTCTTCACGCAATCAAGGCGACGCGAGGAAACATCCGGATTGTCGACAGGCAGAAGCTCGAAGAAGTTGCCAGCGCCTCCTACGGAATCCCTGAGCAGGAATACGAGCGACGCGTAGGATTTCCCATCAGACGTTCTTGACTGTAAGCGACAGGGAGCCGGGGCCTCGTGGCGGACGTGCTGCGACGATTTAGGGCTCCACCGCTCCGTTTCGCCGCATCCCAGGATGTATGGGCATTTAGGCTGATAGAAGCGGTTACTGCGGCCAATGAAATTGAAGCTGATCTGCGTCCGCCTGGGATAAGCGGGATCACAGGGACAACTATCCTGCCTTCCATCGATTTGAAAACTTCGCGTCTGACCCGGTAACATCGAGGGTCGTGGGCCTTGATTAGCCAGTAACATGCCCAACCCGTACCTGCTGCTGGAACTTCCTCGGCTGAGATGCAGTTTTGTATGCTAACGTACAGAACAGCAGCTTACTCCTGCAGAAGCGAACGTACCGTGCATCATTACCGACAACCAAGTGTGCTCGTCGTGGAGGACGAGCCGCTGATCCGCCTTGCTATCGTTGATGAGCTGACGGACTTCGGCTTTGACGTCTTGAGGCTGCCAACGCGCGTGATGCCCTCGAGAAAATGGTGCAGAACCCGGGCATCCAGGTGATGTTCACCGACATAGACATGCCCGGCGACATGGACGGCTTGCGATTGGCCATGCTGGTTCGGGGACGGTGGCCCTCAGTTGCCATAATTATAACTTCTGCCAATAGAACTTTCCAGAATTTCGAACTTCCAGTCCTCGTGTACTTCGTCGCCAAGCCTTATGATCTGGCACACGTAGCCGCGACGATATCCAGTGCAATCGGACACTAGCAGGGGTAGTTGGCGACGCGGCGTTGTGATGGTGCCAGCGCCATCTGCTTACTCGGAAGGAAGGTCGTCCCCACACTGACAAGGCGCCCGCGGAGGTGAATGCTGGCAACTGCCGCGCGCTTGAGCCGATACACGAAGGCGGTATGAGAGGGTTAGCCCCTTTAGATGTGGTGAGCGATACTTCGTGAGCTCGACCCGCGAACTGAGGCTTTCACGTAGGGCGCCGGCTGCACCCTCCTTGGTGAGGTTGCTGCCGGAGCGGCTTGACGGAAACCGAAAACCATTAAGCACGGCGCCATCTCCTCTAACTTGCGGCACAATAAACGGCGGGCGGGCGGTGTGCGAAATTTGCCTGCATAACCCGGCTCGCTGCAACTGCTGCCAAGCCTGAACGAGCCGATGCTGACAGGGGACCAACGCATCGGACGCTTATTGTTCATGTGCGCTTGATTCCGCTGTTGCGGCGCTTCTTAGCCAGAGGACTCGCTATCTAATCTCCCACCAATATCAATGGCAGTATTCCGCAGGCCTTGTTTGGCTTCTTCTTTGTCATCCCGCTTCCGACGAGGACACGGCGGATACTCCCCCTAATCTTCCCCGCCTGCAGCAGCGCCAGAAGCTGAGTGGCAGAACTAGAACCACTCCGAGGGGCCGATCCATACAGGGAGCACCGCCGCCACCTAGAATTGGCTTCTACTGTCGGGGCACAGGATCAACCTAAAGGAACCGCTATAGCGCTTTCCGCCTCCTGAGTAGCGATGCGTTCTTGGAGACTACCGATCGTACGTCAACGTACCCTTGTGGAACTGCAAATTCCGGGGGCAGTTTTGTGAACGGTAGGAGAAGAAGCATGGCAGACGTTATCGACGCTCAATATGAGGTCCGCTGGCAGGAGCCAGTTTGGGTAAGGATAGGCTACGGCTTCCCCGAGGCAGTACGGGGACCGAAGCAAGCGCTGAGTTACCTCACCTTCCGATGGCCCACGATACGGGGGGATGGCTTCAAGGAGGCGATGCATCGCTGCAATCTGGCGGTTCGTAAGCAGCTCGGATGTGAGGCTGCACGGACAGCCTTCGTAAGCGCCGCTCGAGAGGCGGACATGATGGCTTGACCAAAGCGACCAGAATGACCGCCGCATATAGATCTGGAAGGACCCACTGGTCCGGTGAATGGTTGAGGATATTCCAATGACATTAACAAATCTTGGCTCCGGCGTTGAGCCGAAGCACGGGATATTGGTTCGGGACGTTGCTGTTTACCGCGGACCACACTTATTCAGCCGCACGCCGATGATACGGATCGAAATCGATCTTCGCTCCCTCGAGCACTACCCGACGAACCTTCTTCCCGGCTTCACGGACGCGTTGTTGGACAGCTTGCCCGGCCTCGGACGGCATGGCTGCAGCTATGGAGTGGACGGCGGCTTTGTTCGCCGCATGAGGGAAGGCACATGGCTCGGGCACGTGTCCGAACACGTGGCCCTGGAACTGCAAAACCTTGCCGGTGCCAATGTTGCAAGAGGGAAGACGCGCTCGGTCCGGGGCAGCCCCGGCGTGTACAATGTCATGTTCGCATATGAAGATGAGGAGGTGGGGCTTCAGGCCGGACGGTTTGCTCTGGAACTTGTAAGTTCCCTTCTTCCACCGGAACTTAGGGGCGTTGAGGGCCTGGAGCTTGTTGCAAGCCCGCTGCTGACGCCCTTCAACGTCGAGAATGCTGTGCGCCATCTGAAAGAGCTTCATGTTGAACGTGCGCTCGGCCCAACGACGCGGTCGCTGGTGGCAGAAGCAGAAAAGCGGCAGATTCCTTGGCGCCGGATGGATGATAGCAGCCTTGTCGAGTTCGGCTATGGCAAGCATGTTCGGCGGATCAGGGCGAGTTGCACCTCACTCACCTCGGAGATTGCGACGGAAATCGCCGGTGACAAGGAACTGACCAACCACCTGTTGGTCAAAGCAGGCCTGCCCGCGCCACGCGGCACAATCGTGACAACTTCGGAGGCTGCAGTCGAGGCAGCCGAGCGTCTGGGATTTCCTGTTGTCACCAAGCCGGTGGATGGCAATCACGGCCGCGGCGTCAATGTCGGGCTCACCAATGCGGCGGAGGTGAGGTGGGGCTTCGCGCAGGCCCAGGCGCATGGGAAGTCGGTTCTGGTGGAACAACAATTCGCTGGCGCGGATCACCGCATTCTCGTGATCGGCGGCAAACTGGTGGCAGCAGCCAGGCGAATCCCGGCCTGTGTGTTGGGCGATGGTAGCTCGACGATTGCGCAACTCATCGAACAGGAAAACCACGACCCGCGGCGGGGCGAAGGCCATGAGGCGGCGCTGACCAGGATCACGGTTGATGACTGCCTTTTGCACTACATCAATCTCTCAGGCATGACGCTCGACACTGTCCCTGCGAGCGGAGAAACGGTCCTTTTGCGCCCCACAGCGAACCTCTCGACCGGCGGCAAGGCCATCGACTGCACAGACATCATCCATCCGGACAACGCCCTGATCGCCTGCCGCGCGGCACAGATTATAGGTCTCGACGTCGCCGGCATCGATTTCATCGCGCCGGACATCTCGAGATCGGTCCAGGAGACGGGCGGCGGCATAATAGAGGTAAACGCCGGGCCAGGCTTTCGCATGCATCTCTACCCCTCAGAAGGAAAGGCCCGCAACGTCGCCGCGCCGGTCCTCGACCTGCTCTACCCGCCTGGCGCGCCCACCCGCATCCCGATTCTTGCTATTACCGGAACCAACGGCAAGACGACGACTACCCGTATGGTCGCACACATCATGGCCGCAACAGGTCAGAAAGTGGGTATGACCACGAGTTCCGGCATCTACATTGACGGCGAGCGCATCATGACCGGCGACTGCACCGGCCCCAAGAGCGCCCACGTTGTTCTAAGTGACCCGACAGTGGATGTAGCTGTTCTGGAGACTGCGCGTGGAGGTATGTTGCGGGAGGGTCTCGCTTTTCAAAACTGCGACGTCGGTTGCGTGACCAATGTCTCGGCGGATCACCTTGGCCTGCGCGGCATTGATAGCCTTGAGGACCTGGCGGAGGTCAAGGCGGTCGTGGTGGAGGCCGTGCGCCGGGATGGATGGAGCGTGCTCAACGCGGATAACCCCCATACGGCAGCCATCTCTAAACTGGCTGGAGGGCAGGTCTGCTACTTCTCCATGCAGCCGTACCAGAACTGGCCTCCTTTCCTGAAGGAGCACGTTGCTAGTGGCGGGCGAGCCTTGACCTGCGACACAAGTACCGGGACTGGCGATATGGTGATGTTCGATCGTGGCCAAGCCACGTTTGTCGCTGAGGTAGCCGAGATACCTGCGACGCTTGGGGGAATGGCAGGATTCAATGTGGAAAATGCACTTGCGGCCGCGGCGATGGCCTGCTGCCATGGCGTGCCGCTCCCCGTCATCCGGCAGGCGCTTTGCTCTTTCGAGACGTCCTACGCGCAGTCGCCTGGAAGGCTCAATGTCACCGAGGTCCACGGCGTCAAAATCATCCTTGATTACGCCCACAATCCCGACGGCCTGAGGGCCTTGGGACAGCTTGTCCGCCGGATGCACGAGGATCGGGCAACAACGGTCGGCGTGATCGGGATCGCGGGCGATCGGCGCGACGAGGATATCATCAAGATGGGAAGAGTGGCGGCGGAGTATTTCGACCGCCTGATCCTGAAGGAAGATCTGGATCTGCGGGGGCGTCCGAAGGGAGAGGCCGCCTCTCTTCTGCTCCGGGGGGTAAGGCAAGCCGTGCCCGCCAAGCAGAACATCCAAGTTGTATTGAACGAAGCCGACGCTGTTGATCTGGCGCTATCTACCGCACAACCGGGCGACCTCGTGGCTTTGACCGTGGACGACATCGACGCGGTCTGGCGGCAGGTGGAGGAAGCAAAATGTCCAACACCCAGACCGCTTGCAATCACGGGTTCTGCCGCGGTCGAGATGAGAGCTTGTTGATGTGGGCCATCATATTGCATGGTGGCGCCAAGACCATCGACGAAGAAGCGGCATCTGCGAACCGTGCAGGATGCGAAGCGGCGCTTCGCATGGGTATCCGTATTCTCGAAACGGGCGGCAGCAGCATTGATGCCGCTGAGGCGGCAGTTCGATTGCTTGAAGACGATCCGACGTTCAACGCCGGCCATGGCAGCACGCCAAACGCGGATGGAAGCGTGGAGACCTGCGCGGCAATAATGGAGGGTGCGAGCTTCAACATCGGCGGCATCGCCGCAGCCCGAGGAATTCGCAATCCGATCTCCGCAGCGCGGGCGATGTTGTTCGAAAAGCCGGTGCTGCTCGCTGGGGAGGGCGCTCATGCCTTTGCTCGTGACGCCGGCCTATCTCTCTGCGAGACCTCGTCACTTGCTGCCTCTTCAGCCCATGAACAGCCTGCTCGGGAGAGGCGGCATGACACCGTCGGCTGCATTGCCCTGGACCAGCACGGCTTGCTCACGGCTGCTGTCTCCACGGGAGGTCTGGAAGATACGCTTCCTGGGCGTGTCGGGGACTCTCCGCTTCCCGGTTGCGGCTTCTATTGCGACAACGGCGTTGGCGGCGTTGTTCTTTCAGGGGATGGCGAGGAAATCACTCGCATGATGCTGGCTGCGCGCGTCATGCAAGGCCTCACAGAGACGTCACCTCGAGCCGCCGTCGAGGCTGCTCTCACACATTTGGCCACGACCGGTGGCGAAGCGGGAGCGATTGTGCTGACACCGGATGGAAGGTTTGGCTGGGCCCATAACAGCAGCCATTTTGCAGTCGCATATGCCAGCAGCACCGATCCGGCTCCGAAAGTCTATCTGAATCAGGATGAAGAGCGGCATGGCTAAGAGAAGTACAGGTTCGGATGACAAACAGGGCACGCTGATCATCATAGGTGGCCATGAAGATCATGACGGAGAGCGGGTGATCTTGAAGGAGGTCGCACGTCATGTGACAGACGGAAAGCTGGTGCTCGCCACCGTCGCCTCGCACGAACCGGAGGGTTATATCGAGAAGTACCAGAACTCCTTTGGTGCTCTCGGGGTTAGCGAGGTGAGCGAGCTTTACATCGATGAACGCGACCAGGCCGTCATGGAAGATAAGCTAGCCGATCTGCAGAAGGTGAATGCTGTCTTTTTCTCTGGCGGCGATCAGCTTCGGATCACGAGCCTGATCGGCGACACGCCCATTTATGAGCGGGTTCATGACATCTTTGCAAACGGCGGCGTGATCGCCGGGACATCGGCTGGCGCCTCTGCGATGAGCGAGACCATGTTGGTTCGTGGGCCGAATGCGGCCTCCTTTCGGATCGGCGACCTCAGCATGGCGCCAGGCCTTGGTCTGCTTCCGAACGTCATCATCGACCAGCATTTTGCCGAGCGGGGACGGATCGGCAGGCTCATCGGAGCTGTCTCTCAGAACCCGCGCGTTTTGGGGATTGGGATTGATGAGGACACTGCCATCGTCGTGAAAGGTCAGAGGTTCGAGGTGATCGGAACCGGCGCTGTCTATTTGGTGGATGCAGGAGACGTAACCCATTCTAACATAGCGGAAGCGAGTGCCGAGGAGCCGCTCTCTATTTACGACCTCAAGCTCCACGTTCTAAGCTCCGGCGACGCGTTTAACCTCGCGACGCGGCGCCCAGAGCAAGCGGCGAAGCCGCAGTAAGACAGCGCACGGGTTCGGCACTCACTTCTAAAGATCTCTCTGGGCCACGGCCCCCTGAGTTGAGTCTCCATCCGAGTGCGGTCGTATCGAGTGCACGGGCGTCTTCCGGCTCGGCGTTGCTGTTGTCCTGCGGAGCACCCTGTCTGGCGGTAGAAGCGCGAACGGTCACTACGCGTGTCTAAAAGCAGGCATCGTCTGCTACCGCATTGTTCCACTGCGCAGCAAACTGATCGTAGCACTCGTTGCGAGTTCCTCAGTATCCGCAACCTGCCGAAGGCCTCAACAAGGTTGGATCCGGTTTGTAGACGACAGATGGCCGATCATCTTGTAAAGGCTGCTCGCGTTCGTCACCTAGACATGATCTAGCCAACAAGCATCCGGGCCTCCCAAGTCCCAGCCTCCTCATGGCTTATTGCTTCATGACTTCATCGAGCGGGGCTGTATCTGGCATGAGGAAGGAAAATAGCCGACATGCGTGAAGCTCTGGAAGAGAACCAGGTCGTCATCTATTTTGCCGCAGTGGTACTCGCAACTCTGGCGGCGTTCTCGGTATCGGGAACCACCTTGCTCGAACCTGCCATCAATCCCGCACTCGCACTCATGCTCTTCGTCACTTTTCTTCAGGTACCGATATCCAACCTGGGAAGGTCGTTCTCGCGGTTCCGGTTCCTTGGCGTCCTCCTCCTCGCAAACTTCGTCATCGTCCCGTGCATCGTGGCCGTCCTCGTCCAGTTCCTGCCGGAGGATCCGATGCTCCGGCTGGGCGTCCTTCTCGTCCTGCTTACGCCCTGCATAGACTATGTCGTTACCTTTTCGCATCTCGGACGGGCGGACGCCCGTCTCCTGCTGGCGGCGACGCCGATCCTGTTGATCGTGCAGATGATCGCTCTTCCCTTCTATCTCGGGTTCCTTCTTGGGGACGATGCGGCGTCTCTCGTGCAAGCCGGTCCCTTCGTGCACGCATTCGTATGGCTGATCGCGATCCCCCTCGCGCTGGCGATCCTGGTTCAGCTCCTCGCCAAGAAAAGCAAAGCGGCGGAGAAGGCGGCGTCCGTGCTCGGCCTTCTACCCGTTCCCGCCACTGCGCTGGTGCTGTTCGTCGTGGTCGCCTCCGTCCTGCCGCAGCTAGGGTCGGCGGTGGAAGCGGCATTGACCGTCCTACCTCTCTACGTCGCCTTCGCCGTCCTCGCTCCTGCAGCCGGCTGGATGTCGGGCCGTTTGTTCCGGCTTGCTTCCGCGGAGGGGCGGGCGGTCGCCTTCAGCACCGCTACAAGAAACTCGCTGGTCGTCCTTCCTCTCGCGCTGGCCGTGCCAGGCGCCGTTCCCGTGCTCCCGGCCGTGATTGTCACCCAGACCCTCGTGGAACTGTTGAGCGAACTCGTCTACGTCCGAGTCATGCCGCTGCTTGGAAGAAGAAACCCGGCAGTCGACGCGGCGAGCTAAGGTCGGGTTTTGGCGGTCCGGGCGAGGTTCTGGTAGAAGATCGGCGCACCTCATTTTTTTCTCTTGCACCTCTAGCGGCTAGAGGTCGTAGAACCATCCTTATGGACAGCATGAGGATCCCGCACATGAATGGGCCGTCACAGACGAAATTCCGCGTCGACGGGATGGACTGCGCTTCTTGCGCGAGCAAGATCGACACGGCCGTCAGGCGCATGCCCGGCATATCCGACGTGGCCGTTTCCGTGACGGCCGGCACAATGACGGTCACCCACGACGACGCCAGCGACCTCGAGGCCGTAGGCACGAAGCTTTCGGGGCTGGGCTTTCAGGCGACGCCAATCCGTCCGAGGTCGGCTTCCGCTGCCCCGGTGACGGAACACGCGCTTGGTGCAGGCTCCGGGATCGAACATCACGCAGACCACGGCGGCCACGACCACGGCCCGTCCGAAGGACCCTGGTGGAGGAGCGCGAAGGGCCGCCTGACAATCATGGCGGGTACGGCACTCGTGGTTGCCTACGGCATCGGTCTTCTGTTCCCTGACATTGCGACCTACGCTTTCATCGTCGCGATGCTGGTCGGTCTCGTTCCGATCGCCCGTCGCGCCATCATGGCGGCAATGGCAGGCACTCCGTTCTCGATCGAGATGCTGATGACTATCGCCGCCGTCGGTGCGCTGTTCATCGACGCCACGGAGGAGGCGGCCGCCGTCGTCTTCCTGTTCCTGGTCGGCGAGTTGCTCGAGGGCGTGGCTGCTGGCAAGGCGCGCGACAGCATCAAGTCGCTCACGGCCCTGGTACCCGAGACGGCGTTGCTGGAGGAGGGCGGAAAGACTCGCGAGGTTCCCGCAGAGACGCTTGAAGTGGGTTCGGTCATCCTCGTCCGCCCCGGCGACCGGATCTCCGCCGACGGCGTGATCGTCGCGGGCGAGAGTTCCGTCGACGAGGCCCCGGTTACGGGTGAGAGCGTTCCCGTCCAGAAGGCTGTTGACGACAACGTCTTCGCGGGTACGGTCAATGGCGATGCTGCGCTACGTGTTAGGGTAACGGCCGCCGCCGCCGACAACACCATCGCCCGCGTCGTCAGGCTCGTCGAGGAAGCCCAGGAATCGAAGGCTCCTACCGAACGCTTCATCGATCGCTTCTCCCGCTACTATACGCCTTGCGTCGTCGTCGTGGCCGCGCTGGTCGCCATCGTCCCTCCGCTGCTCGGCGGCGGAGTCTGGAGCGAATGGATCTACAAGGGGCTCGCAGTTCTTCTGATCGGCTGCCCGTGTGCTCTCGTCATCTCGACGCCGGCCGCTATCGCCGCATCGCTGTCGTCGGGCGCGCGCCGCGGCCTGCTCCTGAAGGGCGGCGCCGTTCTTGAAGGACTTGGCAAGCTTACCGCCATCGCCTTCGACAAGACGGGCACGCTCACGGAAGGCAAGCCGAAGGTGACCGACGTTATTCCGTTCGGCCGAAAGGTCGACGAGGTCCTGCGGTATGCAGCCGCGCTCGAAATGGGATCAAGCCATCCGCTGGCCGTGGCGGTGCTCGACAGGGCCGACGAGGACGGAATCGAAGCTCCGGCAGCTACCGACGCCAAGGCCCTCGGCGGAAAGGGCGTGACTGCAGTGATCGGCGGCGTCGAGGTGTTCTTCGGCTCGCCAAAGGCCGCCGCCGAACGTGTTTCGATGCCGATGGCGCATTCGAAGACGATCACCTCCCTCAACGACGAGGGGAAGACCGTCTCCGTTCTCGTCATCGGAAACGTCCTCGCGGGTGCGATCGCCATGAGAGACGAGCCGCGGGCCGACGCGGTAGCCGGGCTGAGGACGCTAACGGATACGGGCATCAGGACCGTCATGCTGACAGGCGACAACAAGCGGACGGCCACCGCCATCGGAGCTCAGCTTGGCATCGAGGTTCGCGCTGAACTGATGCCCGAAGACAAGCAGCGGATAGTCGGCGACCTCAAGCGAGAAGGGTTCGTGGTCGGCAAGATCGGCGACGGTATCAACGACGCTCCGGCCCTTGCCGCGGCCGACGTCGGAATCGCAATGGGCGGCGGAACCGACGTAGCGCTGGAGACTGCGGATGCAGCGGTTCTGCATGGGCGGGTGGGCGACGTCGGCCTCATGGTCGATCTCTCGAAGCGCACGATGCGCAACATCTACCAGAACATCACCATCGCGCTCGGCCTCAAGGCGGTCTTTCTGGTCACGACGATCATCGGGATCACCGGGCTGTGGCCGGCCATCCTTGCCGATACGGGAGCAACCGTGCTGGTGACCATGAACGCGCTACGCCTGCTGCGTCCGATCAGATAGTGATGGCGGGTCCTGCGGAAATGTTCGAGTTGATGACCAAAGAGTATCCCGAGCATATGGAGTTGAAATCATGAAGCACAAAATCATCAAGGCCCTCGCGTTTGCAGCGGTCGTTACTGCGGGCATCGCTCCAGGCATCTCCACGGCCCACGACTTCAAGGTGGGAAGCCTCGAGCTCAAGCACCCGTGGTCTGCCAAAGCGCCTCCGGTCGCACCGGTTCTTGGAGGATATCTCACCATCGTCAACACAGGCAGCGAGCCCGATCGACTTGTCGGCGGCAGCACGGCCGTCGCCGAACGGCTGGAACTGCATGAATCCTCGCTCGTAGACGGCGTCGCCCGTATGCGTCCGGCGAAGGGCGGCATCGAAATCCCCGCAGGAGCATCCTTGAACCTGCAGCCGGGCGGCGCCCATATCATGCTCGTGAACCCGAAGCAGCGTCCAGCCGAGGGCGAGAAGTTCAAGGCGACCCTGCAGTTCGAGAAGGCAGGCCAGGTCGAGGTGGAATTCGTCGTCCAGGCCAAGGCGTCGGCCCCGGCTCCCGCCGAGGATCACACGGGACATTCGAAGCCCTGAGATGGCAGGTGACCAAGACCCGAAGCCCTTGAAACTGAGGCAGCCAGCTCATATCTAGGGTTCACCACCCGTCATAGATGACTGCCTGCAGCGCCGCTCTCGGCCGCGCGTGCAGTTGTCCGGGTCCACGAAGGCGCTCCTCGGAAACGGGTCGAGCGCCTTCGTCATTTCTTTCGATCTTCAAACCGCCTGTAAGGCTCGATTGGCCGACTAGAACTAGCTGCCCGACCAGAAGCGTCCCGTATCGAATTTCGGCTCATCAGGCATGGGGACCGGTGCGTCGTTCGATGGAACGCCGGCCTCGGTCGCGCCGGACTGGAAGAGGAACGCCGGCGCTCTCATGCCCGTCGAGCTTCCAGGAGGCGAAAGCGCCCAAGAGATGATCGCCTCCTCGGAGTCGAATTCGTCTTCGTCATCCATCTCCGACCGAAGGAACCCGAGCGTGTCGGTCGACGGCTGCCGCAGGTTCGAGAGCGGCATCTCTCCGACGAGAGTGACTGGAGCTAGAGCCGTGACCGGTCCCAGAGACGCCGTCTCCACGGGAGCCGCCTCTGCGATGGCGGCAGGCCGAAGCATGGGGAGGGGGACGGCAAAGGAGGCAAGGTCTACGTAGCTTGGGTTGGGTTCGTCAAGATCCTGGACGCGTGCTCCTGGCTGTAGGTCCAGAGCCTCCTGCGCGCGGCTTGTCGGTGTCGGCAGCATTGCGGTGAGAAGGCTGCTTCCGGCGCTGGACGAGCGTCTTCCGCCAGCGGTGCTGGCGATCTCGATCGACTTCGAACCGACGCGCCGCTTGTAGTCCGCGACCGCCTGCTGGTAACCAGGCAGGGGCTTCCCGTTGGATGGAAGATGCATCGTCTTGCCGTCCGGGAAGATGGTCGCGAGCTCCTGGCGGGACATGCGGGGCCATGCGCGGACGTTCCCGACGTCGAGGTGGACGAAGGGCGATCCGGATGTGGGATAGTAGCCGACGCCGCCGACCTGCGCCTGCATCGCCAGCGCCCGGAGCTTGGAGAGTTTGACGCCAGGAATGTAGAAGTCCATCGCCTTGCCGAGCGTGTGCTGGCTGTTCTTGGCGACGCCGGAGCTTCGCGAGCGGCCGCGGAGCATCTTGTTCGTGCCGGGCGAACGGTAGGCGGAAACGATATGGATGTAGTCCTTGGCGCCGCTCCGGCCGTAGATCTCCCAGACGAGATCGAGGAGGCGGGGATCCATGCGCGCCGGCTCGTTCTTGCGCCAGTCCCGGAGGAGGCGGTTGATTTGCGCGAGGCCCTTCTGGTCGAACCGGCCGTCGCGCTTGTAGGTGATGGTCGCCCGTTCGCCAGTGTGCGTGAAGAAGAGCTTCAGCGCACGTTCCTCCGCGGCTGCGGCGCCCGGCGAACCGAAGATCGCCATTGCAGTCAGAGCTGCAGTGCAGGTTCTTCCCGCGACACTTCGAAAAGCCATCGCTACGACACGGCCGACGATGCCCTTCCAGTACTCGCTCACCGCACACTCCTACACGCTACAACGGATCGCGGTCGGATCCGGGAGCCCTAGTAGAAGCGAGTATGGTCAATAAAATCCTAATGGGCCGAAGTCTTGCCGCTTCGGAGTTCGGTGGTGTCGCTCGTCGACTTAATCGTGATCCGCCTCGCACAGATCATGGTTGGCCAGCGCCCTGATAACGTAGCAGTCGCGCACATGGTTGGAGTGGCATTGGGTCGAAATCCGTTCGAGCTCCGCCTCCAGCTTCTTCAGCTTCGCGATCTTCTGGCGTACCGTCGCAAGCTGCTCCGCCGCAATACGATCGGCTTCCGCGCACGGCTTCTCGGGATGCTGGCTGAGGTCGATCAGCTCGCGGATCGCCTCGATCGTCAGGCCAAGTTCCCGCGCATGCTTGATGAATGAAAGCCTGTCGCGCTCGCTCCTGGAGTAGCGGCGCTGGTTGCCCTCGGAACGTTCTGCATGCGAAAGCAAACCCATCTGCTCGTAGTAGCGGATGGTAGGCACCTTCACGCCGGTTGTCTTCGCCAGGTCGCCGATCGTCAGCATTTGGATCCTCTTGGTCTTTGAAGTTCATCCCAACGCGACCACCCGCCATCGTGAAGTCAACATTCCCTGCAACAGCTCGAGCACGCGCGGTGATACGGGTCACTTTTCCTCTTGCAGCTAAAGCCGCTAGAGGTTTTAGGATGGCACAGATTCGACGATCCGTCATGTTCTGCGGTGGTTTTCGAGCGACATGAGAGGGACCTTGGTCTCGAAAAGCAGCACGAGCTCACCAACGTCAGAGGAATGCACTTGATCGCGACCGTCCGGAGCAGGAAGACTTCCCTTCAGCATGCGATACGTCCTCTCGCGGGCATGGCGGCCGTGGGACTGCTGCTGTCGAGCTGCGTAGCAGCCGACATGGCCTTGGACGGGGCTGCCAAGGCGCCGCCGCAGATCCCAAGCAGGATGATCGCCGAGATGTCCAAGAAGGGCATGAAGGCCGAAAGCCCCGTGCTTGTCAGGATCTTCAAGCAGGAAAGCGAGCTTGAGGTCTGGAAGATGGACGGGGCGGGCCGGTATGCCCTGCTCAAGACGTATCCGATGTGCAGATGGTCCGGCAAGCTTGGTCCAAAGACGAAAAACGGGGACCGTCAGGCACCGGAAGGCTACTATCATGTGACGGCGGGCATGCTGAACCCGAAGTCTCAGTACTACGTGTCTTTCAACCTCGGATATCCCAATCGACTCGAATCCGCTCTCGGCTATACGGGGGATGCGCTCATGGTCCATGGCGCATGTTCCTCCGCAGGATGCTACGCTCTTACCGACCAAGGCGTCGGCGAGATTTACGCGATCGTCTCGAAGGCGCTCTCCTCCGGTCAGAACCACTTTCAGGTGCAGGCGTATCCGTTCCGCATGACGGCCGACAACATGGCACTCCACAGGAACGACGAGAACCTGTCGTTCTGGCGCATGCTCAAGGAGGGCTACGACGCCTTCGAACTTACAAAGCAGCAGCCGAAGGTCTCGGCCTGTGGTCGGCGATACGTGTTCAACACAGCCTTCGAAGGGGGCGAGCCCGGCGATCCACTGGCAGCTTGTCCAACCCCTGTCACGCAGCCGGATCCGCAGATCATGGCGAAGATCGATGCGGAGAAGCAGAAGGTCGACGCCGCCCTGGCGGAGAGCAAGGCCTCTCCCGTCACCGCCTATGTCGACGGAGGAATGCACCCCAGCTTCCGCGCGCTTCTGAAGAAGAATGGCCCCGAAAAGCTGGCAGCCAGCATCTCCGGCATCAAGTATCCCGTCAGCCGGCCGGAGGCGGCGCTTGCCGATCCGTTCCAGGGTGCGAGGAAGAGGGCGGGAGCCGGTAGCATGTCCGACCAGGCATCCGGGAACTGACGTGACGAACGATGAACGTCAGGAGCTTCGCGAAGGCCGCAACGCTTGCTGCGAGCATGCAAGCTCTCACTCAGGTTCGGCCCTAGTCATGTCGAGCGACGTCAGCGACAGCCGCAGTGGAACCCGTCGGACGGAGGTCCTCGTCATTGGCGCAGGACAGGCGGGGCTTGCCGCCGCGAACGAACTGAAGAAGGCGGGGGTCGACTACCTCCTTGTAGACGCCGCCGCTGCGGTCGGCGATAGCTGGCGGCAGCGCTATGAATCCCTGACGCTCTTCACGCCGCGGAGCATCAGCAGCCTTCCCGGATTGCCCCTTCCAGGCGATACCGAGGGATATGCCACGAAGGACGAGTTCGCGGCATATCTCGCCCGATATGCGGAGATAGGCGGCCACCGTATCGAGACCGGGACCCGGATTTCAACTCTCCGTCGGGAAATCGCCGCATTCGAAGCCAAGTCCAGCGAAGGCAGGATCTATGCTGCCTCGGCGGTCATCGTGGCCACCGGGCCGTTCTAGATCCCGCGCTTGCCAGCTATAGCAAGTAAATTCCCGGACGACATCCAGCAGATGCACGTCTCAGACTTCCGGAGTGCGGGGTCGGTTGCCAAAGGTCCCGTCCTCGTCGTCGGAGACGGAGCAAGTGGAAGGGACGCCGCGCTGGCCCTTGCCGGCAGCCATCGCGTGCTTCTTGCAAGGGGACGACCCCGCAAGCTCTTTCCCGAACGAATCCTGGGGCAGAGCACCTGGTGGTGGCTTAGGCGTCTTGGACTGCTGGGCGCAAAGCCTGACAGCATCATCGGGAGAAGGATGCGCCGGATCGATCCGTTCCCCAACCGAGGCAACGACGACGCCACACTGATCCGAAAGGGCGTCGCGCTGAAGCCTAGGCTGGTTTCTGTCGACGGCTGCCATGCCGTCTTCGCGGACGGATCGCGCGAAGCGCCGCGCGCCGTGGTCTGGGCGACCGGCTACCGGGACGAGTTCGACTGGATAAGGATCGAAGGCGCAGTGGACGTGGAAGGACGGCTCCTGCACCAGGAGGGCGTCTCTCCGATTCCCGGTCTCTACTTCGTCGGCAGGCCCTGGCAGAGGAACAGAGCCTCCGCTCTGATCGCGGGGGCCGGCGACGACGCCTCGTTCCTCGTTGCCAGACTTGCCAGCGAGATCAAGTCTGGCAGGTCAAGGGACAGAAGCATCTGACAAGCCGGTTCCCCAGTGGGATCTCATTGCTGGGTCGACATGCAGAACAGCAAGGGCTGCCCGTTTGGCTCCGTCGCCCTTTCTTGCGGAGACGCCACTTCAGGAACCCGCCTTCGCGACCTCCAGCTCCGACGCCACCAGGGTGTATAGGCCTTGCGGGCTGAACTCCGCGAGCGGCTTCCCGTTGACGAAGAAGGTCGGGGTCTGTTGGATATTGTTGGCTTTCATGTCCGCCACGTCCTGCTCCAGGACGCTGTCCACCGATGAGGAGGCCGCATCTTGACGGGCTCTCTCCTCGTCCAGACCCGCGGCCACTGCGAACTGCCACGCCTTCTCGAGATCGGGCGCACCATGAACGGCCCATGCCGGCTGCTGTGCCAGAAGCGCTTCAAGCACGCGTTCGAAAAGATCCTGCTTCCTGGCCGCCTCGAGAATCCTGACGGCCTCGTCGCTTCCCTCATGCAGCGGAGTGTACCGGAGCACCAGGCGCACATCGTCCCCGGTCTGGCCCATCATCTGCTTCACGAGAGGGTAGAAGGCGCGGCAGGCTTCGCAGGAGGGATCGAAGAATTCGACGATCGTCACCGGAGCAGCGGCGGGACCGATGATGGGCGAGTGCATCCTCACGAGAGTGTCTGCCGGTGCAGGTGGCGCGGGAGTAGCTTCGTCGCTCCTGCCTCCATACAGAACGGCCCCGCCGGCGAAGGCTGCGACGGCAGCGAATGCGGTGGACAGAACGACGGTACGTCTCTTCATGGGAACGATCTCCGGCGCACGATGAGGAGGAGCGCGATGATGATGGTGAAAGCGGCAACCGACAGTAGCGGCAGCGGGATTGATCCGAAGACCGTCATGCCGTCTCCGGAGCAAGAAGGACCTTCGCCGCATGGCTTGATCGCCTTGGGTATGATCTCGAAGTACAGGAGGTTGTGAAAGGTGGCCACGAGCCATCCAAGGACGGCGAGGGGAAGCCCGTAGAGCCAGCCTCGGGCGTCGGAACGCAGCAATGCGGTCCCAAGCACGGCGACCAGCGGGAACATGAAGACACGCTGGTGCCAGCACAGGTCGCATGGAAGCTGGCCCATCACCTCTCCGATGAACAACGCCGCCAACGTGGAGACGAGCGCCATGATCCAAGCCAAAAACATGGGCGTCCATGCCGCATCGGCTGCCTGTTGGAACCTGCTCATCGGTAATCCTGCTTCAAATCGTACTCCTTATGAAACCTCAAGCTGCTAGAGGGTCAAGCCGTTCTGACGGCAAACCATCGTATCTACTAGGCAAGGCTGCGGCACTTCGGCGCGGATTGGCGTGCGGCCGGTTTAAGGTGTTGACCCTCTAGCAGCTTGAGGGGGTATGGGACCCTTTCGATCAGTTGCATAGAAAGGCGGCGCCGTGAAAGGCCTTCGAATTTTTCGGATCATCACCTGGGGTATCGTCGCGCTCGTGGGAGGCTGGCTGCTCGTGTTCGGCTATCTGATCCCATCCGAAAACAACCGCCGGGCCGCGACGTCCGACGCATCGACGCCGGCCATCGGAAAGCCCTTCGAACTGACGTCTCATCGTGGCGAGATCGTAGACAACGCCTTCCTCCGGGGGAAGCCGTACCTTGCCTTCTTCGGCTTCACGCACTGTCCGGATGTCTGCCCAACCACCCTCTTCGAGCTGACGGACCTTATGAAGGAGCTCGGCCCGGCCGCAGACGACTTCAACGTGATCTTCATCACTGTCGATCCGGACAGAGACAATCTGGAGCTTCTGAAGGCGTACATGACCTCGTTCGATCAAAGGATCATGGCGCTGCATGGAACGGAGGAGCAGACGCAGACGGCCGTGAAGGCGTTCGCGGCCTATGCCCGGAAGGTCCTGACCGAAGGCGTCAACTACACGATGGACCACACCGCTGGAGTCTATCTGATGGATGCGGACGGCGGCTTCCGTGGCACGCTCGACATGCATGAGCCGCGTGAAATGCGTCTGCAGAAAATCCGAAACGTTATTTCGGCTGCTCAATCGCCTTGAAGACAGAAGGCTGAGATAATACAACCATCTCCCGGAAGCCTGTGCGCCTATGCCTTAGCCCACCGACCATCCTTGGCAGATAGAAAGTCTGCTTTGCCAAAGGCTACTCTAGCAACAGACCTTCTGCTTTCGGCCCCCTTCCCGACATTCCAAATGGGCCAGGTGCTTGATCTGCCGGCTCGCATCCGAAGTAATAGTAGGTCGAAGGTTCAAATCCGCTCAAGAGCGATGGTTCTTCAGGTACGTTCATCTATCGCCTGTACGCTTGACAGGGGGCCAGGTGCAACGAACAGGCATGTTGGCCTAAAGCCAATCTGCCACTTGGAAATTCGCTTCACGTGGTTGGGAGGCCACGTCATGCAGGGATGCCTCAGGTTGGCGCTGAACTGGAACTTCTAGTGCTCTGCACTGGTTACCGGCGCTTCCCGAAGATCGAATCCGCGGAGACGCCAAATGCTTGGCAGAGGTTCGAACGAGCTCGCCGTTTCGGACAGCTCGTTCGAACTGTATCATCCTGGGCGGTGGTCCGGGTGGAATGACGGCCGCGATCTACCTTGCGCGGATGACCCGCAAGACCCTGCTGGTCGACGGTGGGCGCAGCCGGGCATCTCCCTCATCTGAGGCTAGCCATGTCACCGCTCTTACAACGTCTTCTAGCTTGCCGATCCTGCCGCCGAAGAAGCTTTATCAGGGCCTCCTCGGTTTTCCATGCATCCCGGGATGGACATCCTGATGGCCTCAGGCGCAATCACATTAACGGGTATTCCTTTGTGGCTGCTACCTCTTGACCGAGCTACTGCGTGCGCCACCAAGCACGTCGCTCAGCCAGCCACTTGCTGTGCGGCTGCGTTCAGCGTCTGCTCGGCAAGGGTTGTCAGCAACTCGTCTGTTTTCGTTTCTTCGTTCAGCGTTGTCTCCAGGAGCTTTGCGGCATCGTCCATGCCAAGTTGGGTTGCCCAGCTCTTGAGCGTGCCGTAGCGGCTGATCTCGTAATGTTCCACAGCCTGAGCTGCGGCAAGAAGGCCAGCATCGAGGGCAGGCGAGCCTTTGAACTCTTCCATGATCTCTTCAGCTTCGTCCAGAATGCCTTCGATCGCGGGACAGGTCTTGCCACGTGCTCGCTTGCCGATCAGCTCGAAGACTTGCTGCAGGCGTTCTACCTGCTCTTCTGTCTCCTCCCGGTGCTTTTCGAATGCAGCCTTGAGCTGCTCGTCCTGCGCACCGCGCGCCATCTTCCGCAAGCCGCTGATGATCTTCCGTTCCGCGTAGTAGACGTCTCGGAGCGTTTCGTAGAAAAGATCGTCAAGTGTTTTGTTAGCCAAAGCTGGTCCTCCTGTGTTTGCGTGGGAGCAAACAAATATGAGGCTCCGGAGTTCCCGGATGCTGAGTCCGGCGCCGTCGCCACATGATTACGCACTTATGAAGCTGGAGGCAGGACCTGCAGCCTCTCCTCGGATCCGGGCCTTAGCCTTCGCGATCGCCGCGCGTGCGGCTTCCGCCCGGGCTCGTACGGCCTCTTGATCGAGCATACCGACATCACCGACAGCCTCCACGGCCGCTGACAGATGTTCGTCCAGCAGGTCGCATTATTGTGAAAGCTCGGCATGGTCTGCTATGCGCTGTATAGCCTCGATCAGATGCATGATGACGAACGGTTTTCCGATTGCGTTCTGGCGGATCTGATTGAACGCAGCTCCGACCAATGTGGCGTAGGTGGAGCGGGGCAACACGATCCGCGGTTCTCCCGCCGGGCCCGTTATGACCGACGAGGGGAGAGCGCGTCGCATGAGACGGGAAAGTGCCGCTGATAGTTGCGCCAGGACAGCGACTGCCGTGTACGGATCGTTGATGCCCGGCGACAGTGCCCTTACGGCCATCTCCACGAGATGACGGATCGCGAACTCCGGATCTTGAGTTGACGTCCGCCTGGACCCAACGACGACTGCCTGACAAACCTGCTCTTGAAGGTCCTTCGTCCATTGGGAGGCCGGAAACATGCCGATCCCACCCCCATCGGCGATTACATAGTCTCCCGGCCTGAACGAGAAGCCGATGAACATATTCGCCCTCTGAGCGAGTTCGCGCAGCCTCTCCACGTCGACGCTCTGTACGAAGCCATCGACGCGGGGCCCAAAGAAGTGGGCGTTCTGGTCGAAGCCTTCAGGTAGGGCCTTCTCTGGATCATGATTGCGATCTTCAGCGAGATCATCCAGTTCAGAAAGCATATCGGTGATCTCGATGCCTAGGCGCTTGATCACTGTTTCCGATTCGATAGACCGGGCGAGGAAGTGTAGATAGGAGACGAGGACAAGCACGCTCATCAGGGTGAGCCCAATCCCAAGGGACACGCTGGGAAAAGCTTCAGCGCCGTTCTGTAGGCTGGATCCGACGGCGGCTAGCTGAAGAAGACAATACACGGAGGTCATCACGAAGGTGCCCAGTGCAAGCTGCGTGTGGCGCGTCGACATGAAGCTGCGGATCAGACGCGGCCCGAACTGATTGGCGGCCAATGACAGCACGACCATGGTGATCGAAAAGACCAGGCTGGTCATGGTGATCATAGACGTCAGCAACGACGAAAGGACGTCTCGAGCGTCGCTCGGGGCACTGACGAAGACAAGGATCGGCATCCTGGCCGGATCGGCGTCGGCCAGAACGGCATCCGCTGACGTGGCAGCCGCCGACAGTGCCAGCCCAAAGCTTGCCATAAGCGTTGGCACGAGCCACAGGCTTGTCCTCAACTTCTCCCGCACCACCTGAAGGCTTGGGTTCAGTCCCGTGACTTTGGGAAGTTTGTCGAGCATCCGCCACCTCCGTCCGGCGAACCTGAGCCGTGACGAAAGGTTTCAAGTGGTGGCCAGGAGAGCGGACCAAGACTGGAACTTGCCTTTTCACAGGTTGTTCGGCTGGCGCGGGGCAAGGAGACAGCCAATGAACAGACGTACTCTTTTGATCGGCACGGCGGCTACGGCGGCGGTGCTTCCGCTCGCAAACTTCGCTTTCGCCCAAGGTGCAGCGGTAGATCAGGCTAAACTACCCGCCCTCATGGGCGGTGACTTCGCAACGGCGGCAAGTCAGCTTGCCTTGCGAAAGGCGAACCATCGTGCCGTCAAGACATTTGCCGAACTGGAGATTGCCGAACAGGCCGCAGTCGCCGAAGCTTTCGGCTCCAGTCCGGGCGCCGCAGGGATAAGCCAGAAGCATGCCGCCAGCCTCGAAAAGCTTGAGGCTGCAGAAGGTGCGGCGTTCGATGCCATGTATATCGAGGGCCAGATCGACGGCCACGAGGAACTCCTGGCCATCCATAAGAAGTATGCCCGCAATGGCGGTGACCCCATGGCGCGTGGTGCTTCTATCGTCGGCGTCGCAGGCATCCAAAGCCACCTCGCGATGCTCAGGGGCATCAAGAGCATGATCGGGTAGATTTCTTCAACTTCTTTCCTGAACGAACCGCAGCAGGCGGGCGCAACACCAAAGATGCGCCCGCCTTGCATGCTGCGTTCGAGCGCGGTGAATGCACTATGCGGGCGATCGTCGCCGCAACTCCACGGCATCAACTTGTCACCCTGTACGAGAGAACCGCGTCTCCTTAGTCCGTGAGCGTACGAACGCGGAACAGTGAGCCGAGGCTAGAAGTTCTGCCCGCCATGGAAGCGCCGTGCAAAAAGAACTACTCCCTGTTCCCTCCCATCGAAGAGCCCAATCGCAGCGGAAGACTTCAGGTCGACGACCTGCACTCCCTATACTGGGAGGAATGCGGCAATCCGGACGGGATCCCTGTTGTCTATCTTCATGGGGGACCTGGAGAGGGAGCGGATCCGAGCAAACGCCGGTTTTGGGATCCTGATTCCTATAGGATCATCCTATTCGATCAGCGGGGCTCCTTGCGGTCGACACCGCTTGCGGAGTTGAGAAACAACACGACGCAGCACCTGATCTCTGACATCGAGTCGCTCCGTGAACATCTTAATGTAGACCGCTGGTTGATCGCAGGAGGCTCCTGGGGCACCACGCTTGCATTGGCCTATGGGGAGGCACATCCAGAGAGGTGTCTGGGGTTTCTTCTTCGAGGCGTCTTCCTCGGCACCACTGATGAGATCGACTGGTTCGTGTACGGAATGCGCCGCTTCTTTCCTAGAGCATTCGAAGATTTCTCGAGCTGGATACCTGAAAGCGAAAGAGACGATCTGCTGGCCGCGTACGCCAGGCGAGCGGCGTCGGAGGACCCTGATCTTCGGTTGGAGGCGTGCCGCCGCTGGGTAAAATACTCCGGCAGTTGCTCCTCCCTGGAGCATGATCCGGAAGCCGTCGAAGAGATGGCCCGAGACGAAACGACGGTGCTGGGGATGGGACGCCTCGATACCTGCTACTTCAAGAACAACATGTTCCTCGAGGACAACCAGATCTTGAGGGACTTAGACAGCATCAACCATCTTCCCTGCGCCATCATTCAGGGTGGACATGATATGATCGCCACACCAAACTCTGCATACCAACTCCATAAGGCGTGGCCGCAATCGGTATTGAAGATAGTGCCGGATGCTGGGCACTCTCCGATGGAAAACGGAACATTGAGCCTTCTGATCGAGGCGACGGAGGCCTTCAAGCAGCATAGGCGGTTCACGGGGGCTTCCTGATCGCCTTCTTCCAGAAGCGCCAAGCACAGCGGTCACCGATTTCAACCTGCTGTGGGGAGAGCGACAATCCGATCCGAACTGCGGACCTATCAATAATCGGTCCAGCTCTGAAACTCGACCTACTAATCCTGCTGCGGCAGGTGGCACTTGAAGAGCTGGGTCCGCGGCCTGCATCAGGAGAGCCGTCAGCGCAATAGAACAGCTCAGACATCTGACCAGCCCTTCGGGGCCGCCGTCTTTGTTGTTGCTATGTCAGGTTTGCTCGTACTGATCTCGATCATCGTGCACTTGAGGTGCTTGAACCGAGGCGGCTCCTCCGTCCCTGTTTCCATCACCACGTGCATATCCCGGATCATGCCAGCCGCAGTCAACAGCACATCGCGTATCTCTTCCGGCATCGGCGCGTTGCTACCAATGGCGGCTACGTGACACTGCAATTCTACGATCACGTCGCCCTCTTTCTGGGCTAAAGGGGCGCCGATCGACTTTCGCATAAACCGAACCATGACGATGGTCCTCAGCAATAGCTCCCGCCATTCGAGTTTCGTCAGCTGCTTGGGCCTCTTTGCCGCCCGCACCAGCTCCACGATGAAGTCAGTCGTTGCTCACGGCTTCCTCCCACGCCACTGCCCTGGGTTCTTCCATTCAGCCTTCTGCCGCTGTGTTATCCTCGGTCAGACATTTTCCCGAGCTTATGAGGTCAGGATGAGCCGACGGTACTCGGCTTCAGGTACCCCATAGCAATCCCCGGCAATCTCCTCCAGCTTGCGACGGTCCCGGACAACGATGATGCCCCGGTGCGCCCGGATCGCGCGCTTCTCCTCCACGATATGAAGCGCATCGGTAACGCTGGGTCGTCTGACGCCAAGCATCAAGCTAAGAAACTCATGAGTGAGGGGCATTTGGTCTCCCAACCGGTCGTTCGACATCAACAACCAACGGGCGAGTCGCATCTCGACATTGTACCTGCCGTCTGCAAGAGCAGTTGCTGCGATTTGGATCATGAAAACGTGGACGTATTTCAGAAGAAGCGATCTGAGGGTGGGGCTTCTTGCCATAGCTTCTTGTAGATCATCTCGCCGTATGCGTAGGGCGTGTGCATCGGATTGCATGAAAGACCGGTGCGGAGATTGGTCGACCCCCAAAGCCACAGGCGCCCCTGAAAAGCCTTCGCGGCCGACGCACCCGACCTCAATCCGGCTTCCGCCACCGTTCATGGCGATTTCGGAGGAGAGGCCTCCGTCAAAGAAATATACATACTCGATCGGCTCATTCGGCTCAAATAGGACGTCCCCTTGCTTCAGCGGCACCGTTTCGAGGCGGCGCACGAGCAGGTCTCGGTCGCTGCCAGTGAGCCGCGATAGAAGTATGTTTGTTGTGTTCAGCAACTCGTATCTCCGCCTGTTGCCCCACCCGCCCAGCGGCATTTGGAGCTAGCAACCGTGTGATGGAACTTGATGCCGAGCCGATGGTTCCGCCCACATGCCCCTGTACTACTTCCACATCCGCCAAAGCGATCTTCTCCTTGAGGACCCGGATGGAACCGAGCTTCCTGATATTCAGGCGGCACGTCTGGTTGCAATCGAAGGGTCCGTGACTTAATCGCCGAACGACTACGGCAGGCAAGGCAGGTTGAGCCAGATGCAGTGGTTATCGCGGGTGAGGACGGAAAGTCATTGGCCGAAGTGACCTTCTTGGAGGTCCTTCGGGATCTGATGCCGGCTTTCATCCCATCGGCCCAGAGTGACAGTGGCCAAGTGGTGTAAGAAGTTGGGATGGCGAGGAAGAGGGACTGGTCAGAGCTGTACCGACTGCGACTAGGAAGACCCACGCGCTTCCCCAAGCGCCATTCGCGGATCACGCTTAGCAAGCGGAGGAGCTCATCATCTCGTACCATCCCTGAGCATCAGGTCCGATTCGCAGGCAGACCCGGTGCGGCTCAGTCCAATGCATGGGGACAGGTGAGTGTGACGTGTCCGAGCTTTGAGCAATCGAACAGGAGATAGTCGCTTCCAGGGATGGAAGAAGCCCTAGCTGATTACGCTGGGATGCTTCTGCAAGATAAGTCACGGCAGAGAATAGGCACCCAGCCGGAGACGCCAATGTGGAACATTTGCGAGGCCTTCCCGTTGAACAGCAACGAAATCAACACGAATGGATATCCCGTATGGCTGACACCAACGCAACCCGCGAAGTCTTCGTGACTGGCCTCAAGAACGCTCATGCCATGGAAAGCCAGGCGCTCTCGATCATGAAGCCGCAGGTTTCCCGCATAGAGAACTATCCCGAGGTCGCCCGTCGCCTGGAAGAGCATGTCCGGGAAACCGAGGGCCAGATGACGCGGATCGAGGAACTCCTTCAGCAGCTCGATGAAAGCCACTCGTCGCTCAAGGACATGGCGCTCTCCTTCACCGGCGGCATGGCGGCGATGGGGCATTCAATTGCTGGCGACGAAATTCTCAAGAACTCCTTTGCCAACTACGCATTCGAGCACTTCGAAATTGCCGCCTACAAATCTCTTCTGACGGTTGCGGAAGCCGGCGGCTTCTCCCTCGCCACTTCGGCTCTGCAGACGAATCTGCGGGAGGAGGAGAGCATGGCCAAGTGGATCGATGAAAACCTTGCGACCGTCACGACCCGCTTTGTCAGCCTTCGTGAAGCAGGTGAGACTGCCAAAGTCTGATGATACGAACCGCAAAGAAATCGGCGCCTCGAGGGCCGCCTTCTTTGCCATTTTGGGGTCTCGCTCGCAACATCAGAGTACCGCCGCCATGCCTCGTCATGAAGGCCGCCCTCGCGGCGGCCCCAAGCAGGCGCCGTGATTCTTGCAGCGGCGTCAGGTGGTGTGGCGCCAACTGCCGCTAGGAAGTTTACCTGGATCTACCTCAGGAACAGCGGCTCGATTCCGGAACACTGACATGGCAGATGCGTTCTCACCTCAGGAGGCGCTTGCTGTGGCAAACTCGCTGACAATGAAGCTCGAGCAGTTCATCCGGTTTAACCAGAACGACCGACAACGTCTCGACCGGCTTCTCAGCTACCCGACTTCGACGTTCTCGCGTGGCGACGTCATTATTGAAGAGGGTAGGGAAGTAGAGAGCATTCATCTGCTGCTGACCGGGTTAGCAGCCCGCTCAAAGATCCTCCCAGACGGCGGTCGCCAGATTATGGCGTTCCTGGTGCCGGGAGATCTGTGCGATGTGGAAGTGTTTGTTCTTCGCGCAATGGATCATGACATCATTGCGATGACGGACACTACATGTGTCCTTATCCCTGCTGAGGTGATCGAAAGGCTGCTGACTGAGTCCTCCGACATCACCAAGGCGCTCTGGTGGAGCACCATGGTCGATTCAGGGATCTTGCGCGAATGGATCGTGGATCATGGCCGTAGGGATGCCCGAGAGCAGATTGCGCACCTGTTTTACGAGATGCTCATCCGCCACAGAATTGTGGGCGAGACCACCGACGACAGCTTCTCGTTCCCGATCACCCAGGATGACCTGGCGGATGCGACGGGCCTCACTCCTCCGCATGTAAACAAGACATTGCAGGACTTGCGAGCTGCGGGCTTGATCGAGCTCAAGAACAAAGTCCTCACTATCTTGGACACGCAGCGTTTGCGCCGAGCTGCGAACTACGAGTCCGCATACCTGCACCTCAATCGCACGGAGAGAGGGGATAGGGAAGTCGCCGATCGCGCTGGTGACCTTGTTTCGCGGACTGAGCTGAACGTCGTCGGCCGGGCGGTTGATAGCGTGAAGTCCGCGATCAAGAACCTGTAGACGGGCGCGTAATGGGCCGCTACTTCTTCCACATCCATCATGACCTCGACTTCCTCGACCAGGTAGGAACGGAAGTGGCATCCGGGGATCTGGTTCTCCCGCTGGCGGTAAGGACCGCGGCGACGATGATGGCTGAAGACAATAGCCTCTGGAACGGGCGGGGGCTTGCGATCCGGGTGGTGGGCGAGGGCGGGGAGCTCGTTCTAACAGTGGAGCTGACGACTGTCGTCACCGGCGCGAGATGAGCAATGCGGCGCGAGAAGCCCTCGCAGTCACCGCATCAAATGTCAGAACCGTACAATCCCAAGATAGATTATGGCGGATCGTGAATAGGTATCGCATTGATGGGGCAGTGCTCGCTGCAATCGGCGGTGTGTATGGGTTCGGGCTCTTTCCCGTTGGAGAAGGGAAAAGTGCTGATCAATCAATCTCAAGTTCACAATCGGCTCCTAAAGGCGATGCCGCCGCGGTGCTTCTCTGCCCTTGCGAAACAGCTTGAACCGGTCGATCTTCCAGTAGGGCATGTTCTTGTAGAGCCTGACGTTCCTACCACCCGCGTCGTCTTTATCGGAGGAGGCCTTGGATCCGTCGTTGCCAGAGCTCTCGATGGTGAGACAATCGAAGTCGGTCATCTCGGCTTTGAGGGTATGAGCGCTACTCACCTCCTCCTGAAAACGAAGCAAACGCCGAACAAGACGTTCATGCAGGTGGCGGGTTCAGGTCTGGCCATTCCCTCCGACCTCTTCGAAGAAATCTTGCTCCAGCATCCCGAAGCTTCCGACCTCCTGCTTCGCTACATTCAATCGTGCGAACTGCAGCTTGCGCATTCGGCATTGGCGAGCGCGAGATACCAGATGCCACAGCGCCTGGCTCGCTGGCTGCTCATGTGTCACGACAGGCTCCGTTCGCCGGACTTGCCGCTGACACACGAATTCCTATCGCTGATGCTTGGTGTCAGGCGATCGGGCGTGACCGACCAGATCCACGTCATCGAAGGCCTCGGGATCATCAAGGCGACACGGGGTAACATACACATCGTCGATCGGGTAAAGCTGGAGGAGCTGGCTGGCGGCTCTTATGGGGTTCCGGAACGCGAGTATGAGCGGCTGATCCCCGGCAGGGGCACGAAGTAGGCATTTTCACGGATCCCGCCTCCGGCGGGTTACGCGCCGCGCCAGCCGCAGCCAATCGAGGAAGGTAGCTTTCGGAGATCGCCTCCCTAAAGCCACCATCAGCGTGTCATCACCGTGGTCGTAGTTCTGGATGCTTGGGCGGCAGCCAACATGAGTTGCCAAAATACAGCGGAAGCCTCCGCCGATGACACGTCATCTCAATGGCTTGGCGCACTGTTCTTCACTGGGCCCCCACCTGAGTGCAGGATTTAATTAACGGTTCGCCGGTTCTGATCCCTTCAAGGCGACTGGCTCGTCCGGCATAGTGCCCGATGCAATTGTGCCAACGCGCGACGGCAGTTAGCGCTCCCAGGTCGGTCAGAGCCGCCGCCACCGCGCCTTCCTGAGAGCAACATCGTCCTGGCGGCGGCTTCAGATCGTCTCTGCGCAGTGTGGGCGCCTCCTTGTATTGAAGGCGAGGATGTCGGGAGGTTCGACAGCGCCTAGGCGGTGCAGGCTTGGGAGTTGATTTTATGGTAGCCCGTGCATCTTTGACCGCCAGCGGTCAGCCGCCTTCGCCGCAACGTGCCTTGGTTAGTACAGTTGGAGCGACGACGTTTCGCGGAGGCATCAGGTGGCCTGGCCTGATGGACCCTGTCTGAAAATTGCCACCCGATTTCGCCCACCCTGCTTTGCGCGATAGAGCGCCTCGTCCGCTTGCCGCTGAAGCGCGTCTGCGGATATTTTATGCTCGCCCTCCTCGGTGACTGATACCCCGATACTGACGGTGACGTATGGGCAGGTGGTGGACAGAGGATTGGGCAAAGACGCCGCTTCCACACGGCTGCGGATCTGCTCCGCAACGACGGCAGCCTCCTTTTCATCCGCATTTCTTAGGAGCACGAGAAACTCTTCTCCGCCATACCGAGCGACCTGGTCGCGCTCGTCGCGCAGGCTGCTCTGGATGATGCCCGCGATCTTGACGAGACAGCGATCGCCTTCGGCATGACCAAGGCGGTCATTGAGTTGCTTGAAGTGATCAACATCGCACATCAGGATCGCATTCTCTGGTGTCTGCTCTCCATCGCCGCCCCACACCCAATCGAGCGTCTCGATCATCCAGCGGCGGTTGGCGATACCTGTGAGAGGGTCGGTCCGTGCGAGCAGCTCCAGCCGGGCATTGGTGTCCGTCAATTCCTCAAGGCGCATTCGGTCCCGGAGCACGAGGAGGAATGTCTTGTACGCCAGTATGTTGGCAGTATGACGGGCTGCGACAGTTGCAATGACTCCTGTTGCGAAGAAGAGTGCGCCTGCCAGTGCGCTTCCCCTTCCGATTATGGGATTGCTCATTTGGTATGCCAGATAAATGACGAGCGCATAGGCCGCGATGCTCATGGTCCAGGAGAAGGGAACAGGGAAAATGATGATGGCGGTCACGGCAACGAACAGCATGATCGTCAGGTGACGCTCGTAGAACTCTCCTCCAGCCGAAACGCCGACCAACGCGACCGACATAAGGATCAGAAACACCCCGAGAAGGATGGCTGCTCCATGCACCCATAAGGGATGGGGTTTCCGGAAGACAAACTGAGAGCCTAGAGCTGCGGGAATGAGGATGGACGCGGGAGCGAACATAAGCCTCACGGTCTCTGTCGGAAGCAAAACCGCATTGACGGCCAAGGTCGAGAGATCGAGGACCACCACCCAGATCATCCAGGCCCGAACGATTTTAGACATTTGCGGCCACGACCGGTCCCGGAACCGCCGCGTCAGCTCCGGGCTTAGCTGGATGTCTCGTGTTCTTCCTGCAAGGAGGTGTTCAACCTCTTTGCTAGCTGTCGGCGACAGTTCTTGAAGGCTTGTAACCAGGTGCGTTGGGTTTGCACGTGAAGTGCCTGATGTCCCGTTCACGTTCATCAGTCCGATCTCGATATTTCCAGCCAGTAGGACACTAACGGGTGGCTGAGCAGCAGGGAATTGCCGGCGTTATCGCCATCCTGAGACGCAAGATGTCATAACCTCGTTACCAGATCATCAAGGAATTCTAATGTACGCGTTGAAACAACGTGCCAGGAGCCTCCGAACCAAAAGCCTTCTGGCCGGTCGGAACAACATCCAGTTGCCGCCCTTGTCTGGCTGCTGTCCTCCGGTCGTTCCGGAAGCACACGTCGCGACCTGGAGGACGCGGCGCACCCGGTCATACGTGCGCACCGGACGGCGTCGGTTTCCCGATTGTATTTGGACGCGCTCTTCCTCGCTGACCGGGAATCGGCGGGAAGCGTGAATCGACCTCAGTACCCGAGCGTCCTTCCACGCCGCACATCGAGTTATTTGGGGCGCCTCGATTAGCGCCGTTCTTTTCGAACACTCCCTCAGCGGCTCTCGCTCAAAGCTTGGGATCTGCGTCTGCGGGAAGAGGTCATTGATCTCCTCGAGTATCATCTTCAACAATAATTAATCCTAACGCTTATTTTTTGAGAAGGACTCTTGGGCTATTCGTTTCAGATGCAGCGCATAAGCGGACATGACGTCTTTCTGCCGTCCAATGGACATCATCTCTGTCATCTGGATGTTCAAATGAGCGACATTGAGGCTGCGGGTTCGACTGGATCACGTGGGATAGCTTTTGCGACAGCCCTTGGTACCCTGCTGCTTGCTCTTTCCATTGCCGGGCTCCTTGCGTTCGCGATACTTGCAATGCGCGATTCCGCAAACGAGATGGACGACGCGAGAGCTGTGCGAGCGGCTGAGGCGGCGGCCCTGTCTTTCCAGCAGAAGCTGGCGGCTACGGTCAGAGACAACGCGGTCTGGGATGATGCCTATACCGCCGTCAACTCCGAAGATGCTGGGAACTGGACCTATGAGAACTGGGGAAAGACAACTGAAGACTATCCCCTTTATGATGGGGCTGTAGTCCTCGCGAAAGATGGCCGAACCATTTCCGCCTATCACAAAGGAGAGGAGTTTGACCCTCACCAGCTCATCGGCCCCGACTTTGCTGCGCAGATCCAGAAGTCGAATTCGCCGACACAGGATCCGATCCTGACGTTCGTCGTAGCAGGCGATGATATCGCTTTGCTGGGGTCTGGCTCGATCCAGCCCTATTCCGCCTCCATCACTGACGAATCCTTCAGTGTCCTGAGCTTCTTCAAGGTGGTTTCCGATGCTGTGGTCGATCAGATTGCCTCTGAATACCAACTGATGGGGCTGCGTCTGAGCCGCATGGTCCCGCCCGCGGGGCAGTTGTTGAGCGTTCCGCTGCTCGGATTGGACGGCAAGGCAGTTGCTTACCTTGCATGGCCAAGCCAAAGGCCTGGCTCCGCGGTCTTCGTTCAGACTCGGCCTTACGTGGTCACAGCAGCAGGATTGCTGGTCGCCTTCCTGGTTCTGATCCTGATGAGCAGCCGGAAAGAAGCATCTACGCTTCGATCGCTGGCTGATGCTGCTCGTCATCAGGCGACGCACGACGGGCTGACAGGACTACTGAACAGACGGGGGCTGATTGAAGCTCTTGCGGCGCGAGCGGGTGCCGACCGGGGACAGGACGCTAGCCTGACGCTGCATCTTACCGACCTTGATGGCTTCAAAGCCGTCAACGACGCGTGGGGACATGCTGTCGGCGATGAGCTTCTGAAGATGGTTTCGTCGCGTCTGCAGACCGTCCATGCGGAAGTGGTTTCAGCAGGCCGTTTCGGTGGTGACGAATTCGCCTTGTTGCAGGTGGGCGCAAGTGATCCAGAAGGATTCAGTGGTGAGATTGTCGCTTGCCTTGCCGAGCCCTTCACAATTGGCGGTCGCACGATCGAGATAGGCGGTAGTGTAGGCCACGCCTCTCAGGCCTCGGCGCTCGATCCACTTGAGCTGATGAGGCGCGCAGACATGGCTTTGTACAAGGCCAAGGAAACGGGCCGGGGTCAAGCCTACGCCTACGTGCCTGAACTGGATGCCGAACGCGAGCAGATTGCCAGCCTCGAAGGGCAATTGCGGCAGGCGCTTGCGCGAGACGCGATAAAGCCGGTATTTCAGCCGCTTGTTTCGGCGAGCACGCAGAGGATATGCGGTGTCGAAGCCTTGGCGCGATGGCAGACGGAAACGGGTTCAGTCGCGCCCGATATCTTCATACCCCTGGCCGAGCGTTCGGGCATGATAGACGAGTTGGGCATGAAGATTCTTGCATCGTCGATCCGCGCGGCCTCCCAATGGGGCAACCTGGCCCTTTCGGTGAACATCTCCCCTATCCAGTTGTGCAATCCGAACTTTGTAGAAGGAGTGGTTGCGCTCCTGGAAAAGGAGAAATTCGATGCCCGCCGGCTGACGTTGGAGATCACCGAAGGTGTCCTTATTTCAAATCCGGATCAAGCGCGACGGGCGATCACTGCTCTGAAGGCTTTCGGCATAAAGTTCGCGCTGGACGATTTCGGCTGCGGCTTCGCCAGCATTGGAGCCCTACGGCAGTTCGGGTTTGACAGGATGAAACTTGACCGCTCCCTCGTATGGGGTTTGGATGATGCTGGAAGCGGCTCAGGTGTCCTGAGCGCAACAATTGCACTGGCAACCGCGCTGAATATTCCAGTGACGGCTGAAGGTATAGAGACGGAGAGGCAGGCCAAGGCTCTCGGGCTGGCTGGTTGCGATCAGCTGCAGGGCTATCTGGTGGGCAAACCAATGGGTGCTGAAGAACTTGAAGTGCTGATCTTAAGGGACCGGCAGGCGGCTTGAGGCTCAGAGCAGCCTGTAGGCACGCCCACTCCTTCCCCGCCCGATGGCCACCTTCACTTAGCGTGTCAAAGCGCCTCGCGATCTTAGCCGCGGGCTGCAAGGCCGCATTGGGTTATCTAATATTCAGCATGAGCGAGGTGTAAGCAGCAGAGTCTTGAGTGACTTCTCGGGACTGCAGCCCGTATCCGGGCCGCAGTCCCTTGTGTCGCCTATTATTACATCCCAGGTCTCAATCACCGGGATATGAGCGTTTTTCGAGCACCAGAAGATACGTCATACCGGTAAAGGCACACACGATAGCGGTAAACAACTAGCGATAAGCTGGTCATGCTTCCAGTAGCAGAGCCGTCACCTGATGAACCGCCAAAAGCGATTCCAGTTCTTTGGCGAACAGCTCTGCGGCTGCAGAGTACGTCTTTTTGTGGTACCTGTTCACTGAGCACCATCTTACCTGATTTCCAACATCACGCCGCATCTGAAACGAGACGCGGCGACCAGAGGCTGAGTCACGAACAAGAAGGCGGAAGCATATACCGTCAAGCTCCCTTTCGTACTGCCCCTGCCAATCCGGTTGGGGTTCTCGGCTAATGAAATTTCTCATGGGACCGCTTTAGTAGATTTGCACCTTTTGCAAGACTACTAATATACCCTTGCGCGGGGCTTGGTACTGAGCACATGAATTTCTCGGAAAAGATGTGCATGATCGCGGAGATTGGGCAACACTTCCTCGGCGGATCCCTACCCGGCTGTAGTTGGTGCCGTGACGAGAGGGACTCGATATTGCCTGCGCATCGCTGTATCACGCAAGCTGCTGCTGCCGTGCAGTGCAAAACGTTTCCTCCACCCTGTCAAGAGCGGTGGCTTCGTAAATAGAAACAACATCTTTTAGGTTCGACAAGGGTATAATTGTCATCACGTCGTTGATCACGGCTACGCAAACGCCGTCAATCATCTCGACACTCGACGCTAAAAAATTCCGCTCACCACCATTATCGTCAACGGCAAGAACGTACATTCGAAGAACCTCCTCGTTCCGTTGTATGGTCTCACAAAGAGGTCGCTTTGAGCTTAACAGACCTAGCTACTGCCCCAGAATAACAGCTGAACCTAATCGTTCTAGGGTCGAAACCCGTTGATCATCTTGACTTTGGCGTGGCAAATCAGATTCAAAGCTTGCAGTCGATGGGTTGGAGGTTTGGATAGGTCGCTTGTTTTGACTGTCGGATGAGCAATGGGCGGTCATCGAGCCCCTTTTGCCGAGGAACAAGGGCGGTGCTCGGTGGGTCGATGATCGTCGGGTGATCTCCGGCATCATCCATGTTCTCAAGGTCGGCTGCCGGTGGCGCGACTGTCCGGCGGACTATGGCCCATCGACCACGGTCTACAACCGCTTCAACCGCTGGTCTCGTAAACGGTTCTGGACCGACTTGGTCGAGGCGCTTGCGAGGTCCGGCGCGGTCACCAAAAGCACTTCCATCGACAGCACCTATGTTAAGGCGCACCGCTCGGCCCATGGCGGCAAAGGGGGGCTAAAAATCAGGCTATCGGGCCTTCGCGCGGTGGTCAGACCACCAAAATCCACGTCCTCACGGACGTGACCGCCCTTTTGCGTTCATGCTGACGGGTGGAAATGCGGCAGATAGCCCGGTCGCGCCAAACTTGCTGGCTGGTCTGAAGGGTGCGCGATATCTCCTTGCGGACAAGGGATACGACGCCAACAGTTTGCGAAAGCGGCTGCGCCGATCCGCAATCGTCCCCGTGATACCTGGCCGTTCAAATCGCCAACACGGATTTGGATTGAAATGTAAGGCCGCCGTCCAGGCTCCTGCCACCGGTCTCGGGTGCTCAACCCCTCGGTACAAGAAGTCACGGTAGATATCCTCCCCGCATGCTTTCACGATTTGGTAACTGGCGAAACCTGACTCTTGTCCGCAGATAGCTGAGCTATATTGGGTCGAGGTATGGTCACCGTGGAAGAGCAAACAAAATTTCTCACTCCAAAGGATCTCACAATCCGGGGCGTCAGCACCGTTGGTGCGCAGCTCCTCAAATTCATTCATGAGCACACAGCAGCCAAGCTCGAGATTCCCGCCGATCACGTAGCGGATGTGTCCGGCGTCCAGTGCATCGAATCCGCACGAATTCACGCAGAACAATTCTATAAAAAGATCACTCTCGCTAGCCCTGTTGATGGGGCGCTGTTGGATGTTCTTCGACGGGGAGGTTTCCTTGAAGCGATGACCGCCCAAGATCGTTCCTTCTGGCTCCACCAGGGAGAAACACAGTGACTGCCAGCATTCTTACAGTAGACGATTCCGCCAGCATCCGGCTGACAACGCGCGTGGCGCTGAGCAACGCAGGATACACGGTCACCGAGGCCGTGGATGGCAAGGACGGGCTGGCCAAGCTCGACGCCGGACAGTTCGACATCATCGTCACCGATCTCAACATGCCCAATATGGACGGTCTGACGATGATCCGGGAGCTGCGCAAGCTGCCGGCGCATACGGGCGTGCCGGTCATCTTCCTGACGACGGAATCGGATGCGGAGATCAAGCAGCAGGCGAAGGCCGCCGGCGCGACAGGCTGGCTGACAAAGCCCTTCGATCCTGAAAGCCTGGTCAAGATCGTCCGCAAGGTGCTGGGTCGATGAGCTTCCCCGATCCCATTGCGGTCTTTCGCACCGAGGCCGCCGAACTCCTCGAGCAGATCGAGGCCGGTCTTCTCGATCTCAACGTGAACCTCGGCGACAAGGACCAGGTGGACACCGTCTTCCGCAGCCTGCACACGCTGAAGGGCTCCGGCGCCATGTTCGGCTTCGATGCACTCGCCGCCTTCACCCATCACTGCGAAACGGCCTTCGACCGGGTTCGCAAGGGAGAGGTTCCGGCAACTCATGATCTCGTGGGTGCGGTGCTGGAAGCAAAGGACCATATGCGCCTGCTCGTCGATACCCCGGCCGGCGACCATGAGGCGGCCAGCGAGGCACTCTTGGCCAGTCTTCGGCGGGCCGTGGACGGCGCCGGCGTGCCGGAAGTCCCGGCCGGTCCGAGCACGACACGCTACACCATCCGCTTTTCGCTGCCGCAGGACGCCATGGCGAACGGCACCAATCCGCTCGGGCTGCTCGATGAGCTGCGCGACCTGGGAGACTGCCGGGTCGTCGCCGATCGTTCCGCTATTCCCCCGCTCGACCAGCTCAACCCGGTCGATCTTCACCTGTCGTGGACGGTGGAGCTGACCACATCGGAGCCGCGCTCGGCCATCGACGACGTCTTCATCTTCGTGATGGACGACATGCAGCTCGAGGTGACCGAGGTTCAGGGCGAACCCCAGACCATCGCCGCGCCTGCCGAGGCAGAGGCCGTCATCGCGGCAACAGACCCGGCTGCCACGACCCCCAAGCCCGCTGCGAAGGGTCCCGCGACGGTGGATGCGAAAGCCGCCAAGGCCGCCGAGAACGTGCGCGTGCCGGCGGAGCGGCTGGACGAACTGATGGACCGCGTCGGCGAACTGGTGATCGCCCAGTCGCGCCTCAGCCAGCTGGCCGGCGGCAGCGGCGATCTTCAGTTGCGGGCGGTCTCGGAGGATGTGGAACGCCTATCGGGCGAACTGCGCGACACGATGATGGTCCTGCGCATGGTTCCGGTGACGCAGCTCTTCAGCCGTTTCCGGCGCCTGGTGCACGATCTCGCCAATGAAACCGGCAAGGTGATTGAACTGGTCACCGAAGGCGAGACCACCGAAGTCGACAAGAGCGTCATCGAGCGGCTCGCCGACCCGATGATCCATCTCGTGCGCAATTCCTGCGATCACGGGCTGGAAACCGCCGAGCAACGGCTCGCCGCCGGCAAGCCGGCTGCGGGAACGATCTCGCTTTCCGCCCGCCAGCAGGGTGGCGAGGTGATCATCACCATCAAGGACGACGGTCGCGGCATCGACAAGGAGCGGGTTCGCGCCAAGGCCGAGTCCTCGGGCCTGATCGCGGCCAATGCGAGCCTGTCGGACCAGGACCTCTACCAGCTGATCTTCCAGCCTGGCTTCTCCACCGCGCAGCAGGTGACAAATCTCTCCGGGCGCGGCGTCGGCATGGACGTCGTCAAGCGCACCATCGATGCCCTGCGCGGCACGATCAACGTCGTCAGCCGTCCGGGCCAGGGCTCCGAGATCTCGCTGGCCATCCCGCTGACGCTCGCCATCATCGACGGGCTTCTCGTGCGGGTCGGCTCCGGCCGCTACGTCATCCCGCTGTCGGCGGTCGAGGAATGCCTCGAGCTGTCGATCGAGGAGGACATGCGCTCACGGGGACGCAGCTTCATCTCGCTGCGCGACAGTCTCGTACCCTTCATCCGGCTGCGGGATCTCTTCCGCACCGGCACGATGCCCGATCCCTTCCAGAAGGTGGTGGTGATCTCGACCGGCTCCGAGCGGGTCGGCCTCGTCGTCGACCAGATCATCGGCGACCACCAGACGGTGATCAAGAGCATGTCGAAGCTCCACCAGGACGTCGGAACATTTTCCGGCGCAACCATACTCGGGGACGGCAACGTCGCCCTAATTCTCGACGTCGGCCATCTGGTCTCCGAGGGACAGCAACAGGAGGCGCAATTGCGCGCAGCGGGATGAGCGAAGCAGCAGCCAGAACACTTCCCGACGCGCTTTGGGAAGGCCGCGAGGAGATCGAGGTCGTCACCTTCGATATCGCCGGAGAGGTCTTTGCACTCGAAGCGGCGGCCGTGCAGGAAATCCTCGACCTTCTGCCGGAAACCTCGGTCCCCGGCGCCAAGGCCTTCGTGGGCACCGTCATCAATTTTCGCGGCAAGGTCATTCCGCTGGCAGACATCCGGCTAGCCTTCGGCATGGAGGCGACGCAGCCTACCATCGACAGCCGGATCGTCGTCATCGAGCTCGAGATCGAAGGCGAGCCGACCCTCACCGGGATCCGGACCGACAAGGTTCACGAGGTCACTACCCTGGTGCGCAGCGCCGGTGAACCACCTCCAAGCGTCGGCATGCGCTGGCGACCCGATTTCATCGATTGCCTGGTCAAGCGGGGAAGCGACTTCATCATCCTTCCCAACCTCCACGCCATCTTCTTCGACAATGAACAGCACGGGAAACCCGGCTCCAGCACCATCTAAAAGAGGCAATCCAATGCGCGCGACGATTAAATTCAAACTGGGAGCCGCCTTCGGCTTCGTCATTCTGATGCTGCTGGCAACGGCGGGCTATGCCATCTTCAGCCTGAGCAATCTCAACCAGACGCTGAACACTGTCATTCAAGGGCCTGCTGAGCGCTTGAGGCTTGCTCAGGAGCTCAGCACCGAGCAGCTGCAACAAATCCGCCAGCAGAAAAACCTGTTGATGGCTGCGTCTACGCAGGAGATGCAAGGCTACATTACGAAAGGCGACGAAGCACGCGCCAAGTTTGATAATGCTTTCAAGAGCGTTCTGACACTCGCGACTGAGCAAGGAATGGTGCTGTGGAACAAGGTTGAAGGGTTTACTGACGACTTCCGTGAGCAGGATAACCGCATTCGTTCGTTGATGCTCGCAGGCAACAGCGCAGCCGCAGCCCAGGTATCTGGTAACGAAGCGCGTGCTGTCACCAATGAGATCGATGCGCTGCTCACCGAGGTCGTTGGTCTTGAACAGGCTCGCCTCCAGGAAGCGGAGGTGAGCACCGACGAGGACTACGCGCAGACGCGCATGGTTATGATCATCGTCGCGGCCACTGCACTCCTCATCGCGATCGGCTCTGCCTTCTGGATCGCGATCAGCATCAACAGCGGGCTGCGCAAAGCCACCCAGGCCATACAGAACGTGGCTGACGGCGACCTTACCCGCTTCGCCGACATCACCAGCCGGGACGAGATCGGCGACATGTTGGGCTACGTCAACACGATGATCGAGCGCCTGCGCGGCGTTGTCGGCGACGCGCTTGCCGCTTCCGACAATGTCTCCTCCGGCAGCCAGGAACTCTCCGCCAGCTCCGAAACCCTCTCGCAGGGCGCAACAGAACAAGCATCCGCCGCTGAAGAAGCCTCCGCCTCGATGGAAGAGATGGCTTCCAACATCAAGCAGAACGCCGACAATGCGGCGCAGACCGAGAAGATCGCCCGCCAGTCGTCGCTCGACGCACAGAACTCCGGCCAGGCCGTCAACCGTGCCGTCGGTGCCATGCGCACGATCGCCGAGAAGATCTCGATCGTCCAGGAGATCGCCCGTCAGACCGACCTTCTCGCCCTCAATGCAGCGGTTGAAGCTGCCCGCGCCGGCGAGCACGGCAAGGGCTTCGCAGTCGTTGCCTCGGAAGTCCGCAAGCTTGCGGAACGCAGCCAAGCCGCGGCCGCTGAAATCAGCACGCTGTCCGGTGAGACGGTCACAGTTGCGACCGAAGCCGGCGAGATGCTGAACCGGCTGGTGCCGGACATCCAGAAGACCGCCGAACTGGTGTCGGAAATCTCCGCCGCCTGCCGCGAGCAGGACATCGGTGCCGCCCAGATCAACGAGGCGATCCAGCAGCTCGACAAGGTGACGCAGCAGAATGCCGGCGCGTCGGAAGAGATGTCCTCGACGTCGGAAGAGCTCGCTGCCCAGGCGGAAGAGCTGCAGGCGTCGATCGCCTTCTTCCGTGTTGATGCATCCGGCGGGACGGCTTCAAAAGCTTCCGCCCCCCTCAAAGCGGGTGCTAAGCAGTTCAGCCGTCCTGCCTCTCGTCCGCCAGCCCGGACCTCTAAGCCTGAACATTCGGTAAGTGCACAGCAGGCCCGTGCCAAGGGTTTCGCGCTTGACCTGTCGATGGGCGGTCCGGATGCCGATGACATGCACTTCCGCGAAAGTGCCTAAGCAACGGTCGGGCCGAACAGGCCCGACCTCTTCGCTGCTTGAAATCTGAGCTACAGGCAAGCTCTGTGAAGCCGCTGCGGTGGTCGAACTGCCACCAAGCAAGCCGTACTCTCAGAAAACCCGCCAGGTATTCCATGCTGGTCACAAACAAGCTGAAAACCGGCCTCTCTGTTTCAGTGGCCGCAGGGACTATTACACCGACCGTTTGGCACAGCAGGCCCGTGCCACGAGCTTCGCGCTCGACCTGTCGATGGGTGGTCCGGATTCAGAAGATGCAGACTTCAGGGAGAGCGCATGACCATGACCGCACCATCCGCAGAATTCCAATTCGTCACCTTCAGCCTCGGCGATGAGCTCTTCGCCGTGCCCGTCGGGGTGGTCCGGGAAATCCTCGATCACGAGGACGCCTTCAAGATCCCGCACGGGCCGGACTATCTGCTCGGGCTGCGCGACGTGCGCGGCCAGGGCGTGCCGGTGATCGACCTGCGCCTGCGGCTCGGGATGAGCGCGACGGTGAAGACCCCGCACACCCGCATCCTCGTTCTCGACGTGCCGATCGGCGACCGCGTCCTGGCGCTCGGTCTCGTTGCCGACCGGGTCTACGAGGTGGTGCCGTTCCGGCAGGAACAGATCGAGGCGGCGCCCGATATCGGGATCCGCTGGCGTTCCGACTACATTGCCGGGGTCGTGCGGCGCGACCAGAGCTTCGTGGTCATCGTCGATCTCGCCCGGCTGTTCTCCGATGCCGGACCCGCCCTGTCCGGTGTCGCACCAGCTGCCCGCGTGGCCTGATCGGAGCCTCTGCTTGAGTACCGCATTGAAGAGCCAGCCTCTCGACGACCGCCTGAGCCAGCGAAATTTCAATCGACTGGCGAAATACATCTACGACTACAGCGGCATCAAGATGCCGCCCAACAAGGTGACGATGCTGGAGGGCCGGTTGCGCCGGCGCCTGCGTGTCACCGGATTCGACAACTTCGACGCCTATTGCGATCATCTCTTCGAAGGCGACGGTCTGGCGAGTGAATCGCTGCATCTGATCGATTCGGTTACCACCAACAAGACCGACTTCTTTCGCGAGCCGAAGCATTTCGACTATCTGTTGGAAGCCGGCCTGCCCGACATCCTCAAAAGCTTCGCCGACCGGCGGATCCGGACCTGGAGCTCGGCCTGCTCGACGGGTGCCGAGCCCTATACCATGGCGATGGTGCTCTCCGATTTCCTGGCGGCTTCGGCGCCGGAGCGCGATTTCTTCGTGCTGGCGACCGACCTCTCCACGGAAGTCCTGCAGAAGGCGCACAAGGGCATCTATACGGCCGACCTGCTGCAACCGGTGCCGCCGGCCATGATGCAGAAATACGTCATGCGCTCGTCGAACCGACAGCGCAACGAGGTGCGGATCGCGCCGCAGCTGCGCTCACGGGTCGGCTTTGCCCGGCTCAACCTGATGGATGCCTCCTATCCGGTCGGCGACCTGATGCACGTGATCTTCTGCCGCAACGTGATGATCTATTTCGACAAGCCGACGCAGCAGCGGGTGCTGTCGCGGCTCTGCGACTGCCTGTTGCCAGGGGGCTATCTGCTGATCGGCCACTCCGAAACGGTCTCTGGTCTTGACCTGCCGCTTCGACAGGTCGCCAATACCATCTTCAAGCGCGTGTGAGTTCATGATCAAGAAGATACGGGTGCTGATCGTCGACGATTCCGCCAGCGTCCGGCAGACGCTGACGGCGGTTCTGTCCGCGGATCCGGAGATCGAGGTGATCGGGACGGCGAACGACCCCTTCATGGCCGCCCGCAAGATCCGCGACGACGTTCCCGACGTCATAACGCTCGATGTCGAGATGCCGCAGATGGACGGCATCACCTTCCTGCGCAAGCTGATGAGCCAGCACCCCATCCCGGTGGTGATGTGCTCCTCGCTCACCGAAGCCGGCTCACAGACGCTGATGCAGGCGCTGGAGGCGGGTGCCGTCGACGTCATCCTGAAGCCGAAGATCGGTGCGGCCGACCATCTGGCCGAATGCGGCGAACGCATCCGCACCGTGGTCAAGTCGGCGGCGCGGGCGCAGGTCGGCAAGCTGCGGCGCTACAAGCCCGCCGATGCTCCCAGCGCCAGACTGACCGCCGATGCCGTGCTGCCGCCGCCCAGGGCCGGCGCCATGGCCAAGACGACGGAGATGGTCGTCTGCGTCGGCGCGTCCACGGGCGGCACGGAGGCGCTCCGGGAAATGCTGGAGGCGCTGCCCGCCAATGCGCCCGGCATGGTCATCGTCCAGCACATGCCGGAGAAATTCACCGCCGCCTTCGCCAACCGGTTGAACGGCCTCTGTGCCGTCGAGATCAAGGAAGCCGCCGACGGGGACCCGGTCTTGCGGGGCCATGTGCTGATTGCCCCCGGCGGCGAGAAGCACACCCTGCTCGAGCGTCGCGGTGCCCGCTACCAGGTCTCGGTCCGGACCGGCCCGCTCGTCAGCCGCCATCGCCCGTCGGTGGATGTGCTGTTCCGATCCGCCGCACGCTCCGCCGGCGCCAATGCCATGGGCGTGATCATGACCGGCATGGGCGACGACGGCGCCCGCGGCATGCTCGAGATGCACGAGGCCGGTGCCTTCACGCTGGCCCAGGACGAGGCCACTTCGGTGGTCTTCGGCATGCCGAAGGAGGCGATTGCCCGCGGTGGCGTCGACCGTATCGTGCCGCTGGAGCAGATCGCGCGCGAAATCCTTGCTGCCGACCGTCGGCACTAGATGCATAGCTAGAGCGGCATCCCCCCAACGTTGTTCCGAAGGTGGTGGAGGACCGACCTATCCGTTCCTCCAATGTTCTCGATCGTGCCTCGGATAACCTGTGGAAACTCAACGCGCCCTTGGCGAAAGCGGTAGCGATGCCGGACCTACTATCAGAATCGCTGGACTCACCCCGTCCCGCAAACCTCCTGCCTGTGCCCAGAGTTGAAGCGGAGAGAGCGCCGGCACCTGATTTTTGCCACCGGGAATACTCATCTCGCAGCGGCAGCACCATCCGAAAGGACGGATAATCTGCTAGAACAGCGCTTCCATCAGGTCATCGTCGAGGTCGTCCGCGACTGAGGTGCCGCAGGCTCGCTCCCGGCGCCGAAGATCTTCGCGTGCAGTTCGCGTTCGGCAGCCATGGTGTAGAGCTTCAGGATCCGCTGCCCAACGGCGGCAGAGCTGGTGTTGCCGCCCAGGAAGGAGACCGGTGATCTTTCTGGGGTTGGGCGGCGTGCAGTAGGGGCGGTTGTGGTTTGAATAGCGGTGGTACATTTACTTGAGGCTGTCGGAAAGGTGCCCGCAATCGAGTACGGGGTTCGCCATTTGCCTCCGCAGTTCGAACCTGCATGAGCATATTCGCGCCGTGGAGCGACCACCGCATCTGCTGCTTCTTCACCATTCGCTTGCCGACGAGGGAATTTACCGCCGACTCGGCGAGGGTCGTGGCAACGCGGAGCCCGGCTCGGTGGCGCTTTCCATAGTCGACAATCGCACCACGGTTCGAGCGGATATGGTTCAATCGGCAGGAATTCGGCCAGCACTTTGGCTGCCTGCCGGTAGGGCATCATGCTTCCCAGACGGGCAGTCAGCTCCAACAGTTCGGGCGTCGCTCGATCGGGGCAGATTTCTTTAGACGGTGCTTGCCCCAACCCGCGTAGATGTAGCCTAAGGTAGCGGGTATCGAGATAAGCACCCCCACGCCTGCTGAGGTGGCGACTGAGCGGTGAATCGGAGTGCGGAATAACGAAAGGATCAGGTTCGAGATCGCGCCGCCTCCGATACCCATGAGGGAAGAGAGGAGGCCAATGATCAGACCAAAGACACTCATTGGGCCGCGGCCGGGCAGCCTTTCGCCGACGACCCAGCCTGAGCCTCGGATCATCCGGACGGAGACGACGCCCGCCACTGCCACAAAAGCCAATTTGAAGATCCAAGGATCAGCGTGACGCGCAATTAATGCACCCATGATGACTCCTAAGAGTATAGGAAGTGCCCAAAGCCGAAGGACACTGGCGTCCATCGCGCCACGCAAATAGTGCCCTCGCGCGGACTGCAGGGACGTCGGGACGATGAGGGCTAGGGACGTGCCCACAGCCAGTGGCATGCGGATACTGTCATCAAGTCCCATTAGACCAAAGACTTCGTAAAGCACTGGCACAGACACGGCGCCGCCGCCGACGCCGAAGAGGCCGGCAAGGAATCCGACCGCGGCACCCGCGACTACGAGAAGTCCGCCAATTACAAGGATTGTTTCTGTGTCTAAGAGCATGATGCCTAGCGGCTCCCCAGGCGATCTAAGCGCTGGACATGGTTTCTTCGTATATTGCTAACGTCAATCGGTATTGGCTCTGCAGTGCTGACACGGCTTTATCGATATCACCGGCCAATGCGGCATCTACAATCGCTTGATGCTCGTCTCCACTACGACGGCGGGGATAGCTGTTTGCCATTGATATAAAGCGGTAGCGCTCGCCAAGCAGCATCAGCTCAGCGGCAAAGCGCAGGAGGTGCCGCGAGCCGCAATTAGCGATGAGGGCGCGGTGAAAGGTTCGGTGACGCTCTTCCCAGAGACTGTTGTCCGGTGCCGGCATGCCGGGCTCGGCATGCTCATAATAGTGGATTGGAGTGTTCTGGAGGCGATGGGTGGCTATGATCACCGCATCCTCCCAAGCCTCCGTTCGGTTGCGGATCGATTCCGCCAACGCCTTGCCCTCGACCCAGCAGCGGGTGTGGACGATGTCGCGGAAATCCTCGAGCGATATCGGCGGCACGAAAAAACCGCGGAGGTCTTCCCGGTCCACTAACCTTTCAGAGGAAAGACGGTTGAGAGCTTCGCGCACCGGATTAGTGCCGGCCGAATAGCGCTCGGCGATCTGGTCGATAAGGAGCTTGTGGCCAGGCTCCAGCAGGCCACGCACGATGTCGCGTTTCAGCGCGTGGTAGACGGTGGTGGCTGCAGTTTCCTTCTCGACGCGCCGCGGGGCAGCGCGACGAGGTGAATTTGCTTGGACTGTCATCAGATTCCGATTGCTGTCATTGAATACTGCTTAAGTGGATCGACTGGATCACCGGCGTTCATCGACACCCGTTACGGAGGCGCGATGCCAGAACACCAGCTTGCGCTCGATCAGTACCACGGACCAGAATAGCAGGAAGCCGAGGACGCTGAGATAAAGGATCAGGGAGAAGACCCGAGGCGTCTGGAGCTGACTGGCGGCCACCCGGATCAATTCGCCAAAGCCCTTGCCTCCACCGAGGAACTCGGCCGTTATCGCTCCGGCCATTACACCGACCGCTCCGATCTTCAGTCCGGTGAAGATCTGTGGCAAACCAGTCGGTATCTTCATGCGCACCAAAGTCTGCCAGCGGCTGGCGCCGAGCGTGCGAAACAGCATGCGTGCATTCTCGTCGGCGGCATGTAGGCCTGCGGCCGTCCCGACCACGATTGGGAAGGTGGCGATGAAAGCCGCCAGCGCCACCTTTGAGGCGATGCCGAAACCAAGCCAGGCAAGGAATAGCGGCGCAAATGCCACCTTTGGCATCGTGTCTATAGCGACGAGATAGGGCAGCACGGCGCGCTCTCCGAAGGAGGTTTCGCCGACCAGTACTCCGAGCGAGAAACCAATGGCTATGGCGAAGGCAAATCCCCAAAGGACCTCCTGGGTGGTCATCCACAGCGCCGAAAGCATGTAATTGCCGGTCAGGATGTTCTTGCCAACCATGATGATATCGCGGCCGACCTCCGCGGGAGAGGGTAGGATGATGCGCGACACGATCTCGAAATGATGTACGGCCCACCAGAGCCCAAGAGCAATGAAGAGCAGGACCGCCATAGCGACGACGCGGGGGACCTTGTCTATCCAGGCGACTTGCTCGCTCCACACGGTTTCCGGGAACGTGCCTTGCTCCACGGTGATCGGACGGCCAAGGCCCTGGAGGCCATTTTCGGCATCAACGGATCTCATGCGGTTACAACCCCTTCGTCTAGACGGCTGCGAATGTAGCGAACATATTCACCGAACGCAGGGGTGGTCATCATCTCCAGCGTGCGTGGCCTTGGAAGCTCAATCCGCACCACCTCGAGAAACGTTCCTGGGCGCGGTGACATGATGTAAACGTCATCCGATAGCAGCACCGCCTCGGGGATTGAGTGGGTGATCAGGAATGCCGTGGCATTGTGAGAAAGGCAGATGCGTTGTAACTCGATGTTCATGAAGTCGCGCGCAAGCTCATCCAGAGCCGAAAAAGGCTCGTCGAGAAGCAGGACCTGCGGTTCCGTGATCAGCATCCGGCAGATTGAGGTGCGTTGCGCCATGCCGCCGGAAAGTTGGCGTGGGTAGACCTTCTCAAAACCCTTGAGACCTACCAGTTCGAGTAAGGCCTGTGCATCCTCGTGACGATCTCTTGCGGCGGCCCTGCCATCGCGAATCGTGATCGGCAACAGGACATTGTCAAGCACGGTCAGCCAGGGGAAAAGCGTCGCCTGCTGGTACATCATGCCGATTTCCCGCCGCGCGCCGAGAACCGGCTTGCCGTCAAGAACGACGCTTCCTGTGGATGGCGGGGTCACGCCTGCCATGATCTTCAAGAGAGTGGACTTGCCGCAGCCCGACGGGCCGATCACCGACGAGAACGAGCCTTCGCGCAGATCGAGATCGACGGGATCAAGCGCGCGGATCTTACCGAATGCATAGGATTTCGACACGTTGCGGAGTTGGTAGACCGGCCGGGCATGGTGATGCCCGGCCGTTTGCTCCGCCAGAGGTTTGGCGTTCTGCATCATCTACTTGACCGTGTTCCAGACTTCGATGAACTGGTTCGTGTAGGCTGCTTCGAGGTTGTCCATGGGCTTTTCAAGGCCGCCGCTGGCCACGAGGCTCTCCTCCCACTTCTTCCAGGCGGCTGGCGGCATGTATCCGACAGGATCCTTCGGGTCGACCGGTACAGTTCTGCTCTGGATTGCCGTTAGCAGGGCTGCGGCGAAGGTAGGATCCTCGCTTTCCTGCGGATTGCCGGCAGCTACGTGCTTAAGCGTCGCATCACGGTTTGCCGGATCTAAGCCGAACTTAGTTGCCTTGACCAAGGCCCGGCCGAACCCTTCCAAGGTCTGCGGGTTCTCGTTTAGGAAGGCTCGAGTCACCGCCCAGCCGTTACCGAAGTAGTCGAGATAGGGAGCCGGCGTTATCTCGCGTAACGGAATGCCGCGAGACGATATGATGGCCGCATCTGCCACCGCCGCGGCATAGGCGCCGACCTCCTTATTGATGAAGGCTGCAACAGCAGTGCCGCCGTCGCCGATCGCGAGGAACTGGTAATCGGTTCCTTCGGTTAGTCCGAGATCCGTCATGATGCCGCGGGTAAATCCAACCTCCGCGCCATCCGCCGTTCCCACGCCAATGGTCTCGCCTTTAAGATCCGCCGGGGTCTTGGCGGGAGACTCTTCCGGCACCACTAGGCCGAACACCGAGCGGCTGAAGTGATTGTAAATAAAAACGATGTCTTCGCCGCGGGCACGCGCTGCCAGAAGCGGCGCTGGGCCTGGTTGGCCGATATGGCCCTGTCCAGAAGCGAGCAGTTGCAGGACGGAGGCTGAACCATTGACGGCCTCGACCGTCACGCTGAGACCTTCCTCCTCGAAATATCCCTCTCCGACGGCGACATGAAGCGGATAATTGTTGATGGCCGAGGGGTTGGGCACGACGAGTGTCAATTCCTTGACTTCTGCCGCTGCAGGCGCAAACGCGCTCATCGCCAGCAGAAGAGCTCCGCCCATGCACTTTAGTAAACGCATCCTCATTCCTCCCTGTGTGGTTTCTTAAGCCTACAAGGCTCCCACCCGCAGGCCCCCGCCGAAATCGGCGGTGTCAGGCGGCTCCTCTTCCGCTGACCAACGGAGCCTGCGACATATCTTATACGCTGTCAATGCTGCAATAATGTATGATTCAGCTTGATCTGCGGATTCTACATGGTAACTTCCGTCCCTGGCCCCCGTTCGAGCTTTTGATCGCCAGGGCGAGGCCTTTGCACACGAAGGAGGAGAGCAGTGCGCATGAGCAATCACGTCATCGAACCACCCCAGTCCGCCACTATTCCGGTGGTCGGCACCGACAAGACATTCCCGGTCCGCCGCATCTATTGCATTGGCCGAAACTACGTCGCCCATGTCGAGGAAATGGGTGGGGATGCGGATCGCGACCCGCCTCTGTTCTTCCAGAAGCCGACGGATGCAGTCGTCAATAGCGGAGCGACGATCTCCTATCCGACCAAGACTTCGGACTTTCACCACGAGGTGGAACTGGTCCTGGCGCTGGGAAAGGGCGGCCGCAACATCTCCGAGTCCGAAGCGCAATCGTGTATCTGGGGCTATGCCGTTGGTCTCGACATGACGCGTCGCGACATCCAGGGCGGAGGGTTGCCTTGGGAAATCGCCAAGTCCTTTGATAACTCGTTTCCAGTGGGCGACATTACTCCGGCGTCGGAGACCGGCATCATCGACAAGGGACGGATTGAACTGACCGTGAACGGCAAGGTCGTGCAGGAATCGGATGTTTCCCTGCTTATCTGGCGCATTCCTGAAATTATTGCGCGGCTTTCGGAGTTTTTCGAACTGCACGCAGGAGACGTAATCCTGACGGGCACGCCCCATGGTGTTGGACCCGTGGTGCCGGGCGACAAGCTGGTGGCCAGTTTCGAGGGGTTGTCACCGCTGGAAGTTTCGATAGGCCCGGCGGCCTGAGCCGATGGGCGGGGGCAGCGACATGATGCAGATCCCGCCAGGTTCGCTGGAAGAGATGGCCGGCTTCGGCACGGCCACTCTTCACGAGGCGGCAGGCAGGATCGGCGCGCTGCCGGGCTCGATTGCACCGCTCGACCGCAGCATGAAGCTTTGGGGAAGGGCGCTGCCAGTTCGCGCACCCGCCGGCGACAATCTTGCGCTGCACCGCGCCATAGCGGTGGGACAGCCGGGAGACGTTCTGGTAGTGGAGAACGGAGGATCTCTTTCCCACGGGCCATTCGGGGACATCCTCGCGCTTGCCGCAAGGGTGCGCGGCATCGCGGGTTTGGTGATCGACGGAGCCGTTCGCGACAGCTCGACTCTCATCAAGATGGAATTCCCTGTATTTACCCGCGGCTGCTCGATCACCGGAACGACCAAGCATGATACTGGGACGGTCGGTGAGCCAATATTTATAGGCGGCATTGAAATCCGACGCGGGGACATCGTGGTCGGCGACGCTGACGGGGTTGTGATCTTGCCAGCCGTGCAGCTAGCTGCAATCCGCCAGGCAGCTATCGCCCGGATGGCAGCAGAGGCCGAACTGCGGCAAGCGATCAGTAGAGGTGAATTAACGGTGGATCTTCTAGGTCTCTCTCGACCTGTCTCATAGGCTAGTCTGCCTTCGCCTAGCTACCGCGGTTCGATTCCTTCCAAGGCGGAGGGGGAAGCGGCCAGTGTGTTGCTGCGTCGAGCGCGGCGTTAGCGCGCGCTGAAGGCCCGGGGGCTCGACTTGCCAGCGCACTTGCACGAAGAAGGTGCAGGCCGCCGTCGCCCCCAGCCTAGCCATCCTTCTGCAAAGCGTCTGTGTCAATGGCACCTCGTCCAGTGGGGCAAGGAACCTGCTCGGCTGGTTGCACTCTCCTGAGATTGCAGGGGCTGACTGAGGACTTTGACCTTCGCCGGGACGGTGGTTTATCTCCCACAGCAAGCGCTAATTCATCCCTCCGGAAGGTCCTCTGTCTTCTCCTTGTCGCCGGTCAACAACCGTCGGCCGGTCTCCTCGATCCCGACCCGGACCCCTCGAGCTGCGCCGGCAACTGCCAATTCCGTCGCAATAAGCGGGTGTTCACAAACAAGTTTGACCGCTATCTTAGCGCCAGCCGCAGCTTTCGCTTGGTCCAAGATGCCGCCACCGGCTTGATTGCGGGCCATACGCTCTAGCCGACGTTTCTTTCCCTTTTTTCGGGACGACGTCGCCACTAATGAACGGCGCCGCCCTTCTGAGGGTTTTCGTCCCTGTCCTTTCGCAGCTTCTTCGGCAGCATCGAACCCGAGGCTTCACGAACGACCTCAATGGCGGCGTCTGATCCGCGGTGGAATGCTTCGCCGACGATCCCAAGCGCCTTCGCGCCCTTTTTGCCGCCCGATTTCGCGGCACCGGCGACGTTCTCGCGTTCTTCAACCAACACTGCTGCGGCAGCGCCTGCGCCCGCGACGAGAGCCTGCGCCAAGACATCTCGGCCCGTCTTATTCTTCAGCATCGCTTTCAGGACCGGGCTCTTACGAACCATCTTCGGTACCCTGTAGCCAGCGATCTTCTTGGGGATCTTGATCTTCTTCATTCTGATTGCTCCTGTCGGTCGAGGAGCAAACTCCGGCAGATCGTTCATGTTCCATCCGACGCAAAGCGATCATATGTGGTCGGCGAAACGTCCTGCTAGACGGCCATCCCTGATGCGGCTGCGGAAGGTTCCGTTGGGGAGGCGCAACTCCTCCTCGCTCGCATTAGGTAGGTAATGAGCTCTTTGAGAACGTCAAAGAGCAACCAGAGTCAAGCGGCAATCTCTGCCAAGCAATAGTGGCACTCGGATATTCAATGGGCGGCGTGTCGATGATCCCGCTCTCGCGCGTGTTCGCGGACAAGCTGGCGATCGAGAAGGTGACACCCTCGAATCTAACTGATATCAGGCGGTATGGCAGCAAAGCACATCCGTCACATCGCCTTGCCCGAGCCGCTCACGAGTTTCGTCGAGCAGCGCGTCGCCGAGGGCCGGTATCGATCCGCTAGCGCAGTTGTTCAGGCGGCGCTGAGGCTTCTTATAGAACGCGAGATGGAGACAGTGGATGCGCCTCGTTCCAAAGCGCCTATTCCTCAGTGGCCAGGCGCAGAATGAGTGACCAGAACCCAAGCTCCGGAACGTCAGATGTTGAAGCACAAATAGCCTTCCCGTCGTTCCTTTCTGGCGGCGGCGAGATGGGTGCCCTGATGCGCGCCTACGATTGGTCGATCTCGCCGCTCGGCGACCCGTCGGACTGGCTGCAGTCGCTGAAGGCCCTCGTCAGCGTGATGCTCGGCTCGAACCAGCCCATGTTCATCGCCTGGGGCCTCGAACGTACGCTCCTCTACAACGACTCATACGCTCAGATCCTTGCAAAGAAGCATCCAGGGGCGCTGGGCGTGGACTTCCTCGAAGTCTGGTCGGAGGTCAGCACGGACCTGGCGCCGATCGTCGAGGAGGCGTATGCCGGGCGGTCTGTGCAGATGGACGACATCACGCTCATGATGGAGCGCCGTGGGTACGTCGAGGAGACGCACTTCGCCTTTTCCTACACGCCGGTCCGGGACGAGACAGGCCAGGTCGCCGGCCTGTTCTGCCCCTGCACCGAAACGACCGGCCAGGTGCTCGCCGAGGCGGGTCTACGCTTGAGCGAGGCGCGCTTGAGCTTTCTGGATCAACTCGGCGCTAAAACGGCGCCCCTCGGCAACGCTGGGGCGGTTCTGGCGACGACAACGCGTCTTCTAGGCGAGCACCTGAACCTATCGGTCTGTGCCTACGCCGATATGGACGACGACCAGGACGGCTTCACCATCCGGGGCGACTGGGCCGCGCCAGGTTCGACGAGCATCGTTGGGCACTACAGCTTGGCCGACTTCGGCGAGCTCGCAGTGAAGAACTTAGGCGCGGGCTTGCCGCTTGTCGTCAATGACAACCTTCGCGAGCTGGCACCCGAGGAGGCGGCCACGTTCCAGAACATCGGCATCGCCGCCACTATCTGCATGCCGCTGGTCAAGGAGGGTCGCCTAACCGCCTTGATGGCGATCCACGATCGGGTCCCTCGGATTTGGACGGAGGCGGACCTGAGCTTGCTCCTTGAGGTGACCGCCCGATCTTGGGCGCACGTCGAGCGCGTACGATCCAAGGCAGAACTAGGGGCGAGCGAAGCGCGACTTGCAGCAATCTTCGCCGAGGCGCCGGTGGGGCTCTCGGAGATCGGCCTCGATGGCCGCTTCCAAACCGTGAACAGCAAGCTCTGCGCCATGCTCGGCCGGTCGCGCGAGGAGATCCTGTCCGGCAGCATAGCGGATGTTACCCACCCTGACGACGTTTCCCAGAGCCGGGAAAACCTTCGCCGCACGGTCGAGACGGGCGAACCCGTCTCGGTCGACAAGCGCTATGTCCGGGCGGACGGTGTCGTGGTGTGGGCCAACAGCAACTTGACTCGATTGAATGACGAGGAGGGCAAGCCTCGCGGTGTTCTCGCCGTGACGGTTGACCTCACCGACCGCCAACTCCAGGAAGCGGCGCTACGTGAGGAGACGCGCACGCTCGAAACGTTGAACCGAACGGGAGCGACGCTTGCCGGAGAACTTGACCTTGAGCAACTCCTCCAGACCGTCACGGATGCTGCGGTTGAGCTCACGGGCGCGAAGTTTGGGGCTTACTTCCACAACGTGATGGACGAAACCGGGGAACGGCTGCACCTTTACACCCTCTCCGGGGCAGACCGTGCGGACTTTGAGAGCATGGGGCGGCCGCGAGCGACGGCGATCTTCGGGCCGACCTTCCGCAACGAGACAATCATCCGCTCCGGCGACATCCTTGCCGATCCTCGTTATGGGCATAATCCACCGCACGAAGGCATGCCGGCGGGGCACCTCCCGGTCCGCAGCTACCTGGCCATCCCCGTTGTGTCGCGGTCGGGCGCGGTGCTCGGCGGCCTAATCTTCGGGCACCCGGAGACGGACCGGTTCACCGACCGTCACGAGCGGCTGATGGTCAATATCGCCTCCCAAGCCTCAATCGCGATCGACAACGCGCGACTGTTCCAGGCGGTACAGCAAGCCAACGAATTGCTAGAGCAGCGCGTTGCGGAGCGCTCCGCCGAACTGGAGACGGCACACGAGGCGTTGCGTCAGTCGCAGAAGATGGAGGCGGTCGGCCAGCTCACGGGTGGCCTCGCGCACGACTTCAACAACCTGCTCGCGGGCATCTCGGGAAGCCTGGAGCTGATGGGAACGCGGATCGCGCAAGGGCGAATGGCCGACGTCGATCGCTACCTCGTTGCTGCACAGGGAGCCGCCAAGAGGGCGGCGGCGCTGACCCACCGGCTACTCGCCTTCTCCCGGCGCCAAACGCTGGATCCCAAGCCGACTGACGTGAACCGGCTGATAGCGGGCATGGAGGAGCTGATCCGGCGCACGGTCGGCCCGCAGATCGATATCGAGGCAGTCGCCAAAGCCGGGCTGTGGCCGGTGCTGGCCGACCCGAACCAGCTCGAGAACGCGCTGCTGAACCTTTGCATTAATGCCCGGGATGCCATGCCCGACGGCGGCAGGATCACGATCGAGACGAGCAATCGCTGGCTCGACGACCGGGCCGGCCGTGAGCGCGACCTGCCGCCCGGGCAGTACGTCTCGCTTTGCGTCAGCGATAACGGCACCGGGATGCCGCCCGGCGTTATCGAGCGCGCCTTCGATCCCTTTTTCACCACCAAGCCGATCGGCGTCGGCACCGGTCTCGGCCTGTCCATGATCTACGGCTTCGCCCGCCAGTCGGGCGGGCAGGTGCGGATCTACTCCGAGGTCGGCCAGGGCACGATGGTCTGCATATATCTGCCGCGCCACCACGTTGGAGAAACGCAGTCGGACGTGCCGGCAGCGGCCACGGCCATCGAGCGTACCCAGGCGGGCGAGACGGTGCTCGTGATTGACGACGAGCCGGTCGTGCGCATGCTCATCATCGACGTTCTGGAGGAGCTTGGCTACGCCGTGCTCGAAGCCGGCGATGGACCCGAGGGGTTGGAGATTCTGCGCTCTGATGTTCGCCTGGACCTCCTCATCACCGATGTCGGTCTGCCTAACGGAATGAACGGCCGCCAGGTCGCCGACGCGGCGCGAGAGCTTCGTTCTGATCTTAAGGTGCTGTTTGTAACCGGATATGCCGAGAACGCGGTCTTGAGCCACGGCCATCTCGACCCCGGCATGCAGGTCGTCACCAAGCCATTCGACATCGCAGTGCTCGCCAGCCGCATCAAAAGAATGATCTCAGACACGTAGGCCCTCATCGCAATACGAGACAAAATCTCCGCCTCGTGCGCGCGGGGCATTGGCGGCGCTACGGCAGAGCAGGATTGCCTCCGGCTTCAAAGGGCAATTACGTAACGTCTCGCCAGAAGAGCGCAGCCCGAGTTGCCTATATGTCCCGCGCCATGAGACGACATAGAGTTCGCCGAGCGCTGCGGCGTCGGCAGGTGTTGCTTGGCACTTAAACGTGAGAATGCGGCCGCTTCTTTCTTGGTTGGCACTTAATGGGGTCTGCCTCACTTTGTGTGGAGATCGGCCAATTGGATGGGCATCATCCGCGCTCTGAGAAGCTCTGCACCCGCTCGGCCATACATGGCGCGCTTAATCATCTTCAGTCGGTTGATCTGACCTTCCGCTTGACCATTGCTCCAGGGCAGGTCGATGGCGTTGCAGACGGCATCGATATCGCGGCGAAGAACGCGGGCAAAGCGGGCAAGGGAAACGAGGCCAGAATGAATGGCATCATCAATCCATTCTTCGAGCCTCGCCGACTTTCGGCTATGAAATATTCCGCGAAATCGCATGGAGAAGCTGCGCAAAGTCGCGAACGTCTGTGATCCCTGTTTGAGGGCGTCCACTTTCCGTCCTTGCTGGATGGTCAGCGCCGCGCGGCTTGATGCAAAGAGCAGCGGCGACTACCGGTGAGATAAGGTGACCAGTGTGCGGATCACGCACAGGCGCGTCGTGATACTTGCTGTCGGCGAGGCAGGTTTGAGCCGGCGCGGCATCATCCTTACCCTTACCCTTATCCTTATCCGCTTCCGGCCTCTCGGCGCGGCGCCAGGTTGCCAGGAGGCGTTCGAGATTGGAAAAGCTGCCGGTATACCCGCGGTGCTTGATGTCATGAAACAGATGCCAACCACGGCGGTTACCGTCCTTCCAGCACTGCGTGAGAAAGGCCTCGAAATAGAGAGGTGACGTCGGCTGCAGCTCTCCCCTGCGCCGGTCGGGTGGGGTATCAAACGTTAGCCATTTCGCGATGCTGCGGCGGCCATATCCCGTGCGACGCGCAATTTCCGAGCAGGTCAGGCCTTCTTTGCTCAAGGCGTGCACCGTCCCGAACACCTCCTTCCTGGACTGCCGATGTGTTCGGCGGAGTTGATCGCGCCAAGGCGTTTCAGGCGCCTGCTCATGCAAAGCTCGATCGTCATGATCAATCTCAATGTCGTCGTCTGGCAGCAGCGCTCTACCTGTAGCTCGTCCAGAGAGGCTCATCTGTTCCTCTATAGCAAGACGCAGGTTCTGGAAGAGATGGAAGCGGTCCGCCACCTGAGATGCTTGCGGGGCACCCTCACGAGCAGCCTGCGCATAAAGCCGCATCGATCTCGACTGACCACCTCAATGGAGGGATGCCGCTTCAACCATCGTGTAACGCTTGCCACGCTTCGATCATCGAGAATGTCCATGACCTCTCTCCGCTCGCAGCGGGTTCGTCTGCCCTCTGAAAATGAGCTGTCTTCCACGATGCTCAGTTCGATTGAATACAGCCGTTGGCATGAGAAGGGCCTCACTCCTCCGTAGCAGTCATCATCGTAGACGTGACTAAGAAGTTCACGGGTGTCGGGCGACATTGAAGTTTTAAAAACAAAAAGATAGCTTCAAAAACAGTATGCCGATGGTTCGTATCCCTTCAAGAGCGAGACGGCCGACATTTAGGATCAGGTGTGCGGGCCGCCATTTCTAAGCGGCACGCCGGCCGACTGCCGTCACGATAGGATCAGACGGACCGAAGGCCGCTATTCCTCTTCAGGAATGAAACCTCCGGTCTGGCGTTTCCACAGCTGGGAGAACAAGCCGCCGCGTCCAACAAGCTCGTCGGGTGTGCCTTCTTCGACGATGCATCCAGCGTCCAGCACTACAATGCGATCCATTTTTGCGATTGTCGAAAGCCGGTGGGCAATTGCGATGACGGTCTTCTCCTCCATTACAAGATCAAGGCGCTGCTGGATTGCTGCCTCCGACTCGCTATCCAGCGAAGAGGTAGCCTCATCAAGCACAAGGATTGGAGCGTTCTTCAGCAGGACGCGTGCGATCGCAACCCGCTGGCGCTGGCCACCAGACAGCTTGATGCCGCGGTCACCAACAAACGCTTCGTATCCATTGCGCCCTTCGGCATCCTTGAGTTCCGCAATGAACACGTCAGCGCTTGCGGTTCGGGCGGCCTCTTCGATTTCTTCCTGGCTCGCGTCCGGCCGGCCGTACCGTATGTTATCACCGACCGACCGGTGAAGAAGGGCAACATCCTGCGCGATGACACCAATGTTCTGCCGCAGGGTTGCTTGAGTGACAGTTCTAATGTCCTGGTTGTCGATCAGGATCGCGCCATCCCCAACATCGTAGAAGCGCAAGAGCAGGCTCACCAGCGTCGTCTTTCCCGCACCAGACAAACCTACAAGGCCCACCTTCTCACCTGGCTTGATGGTCAGTGAAAGGCCCTTGATGACCTGCTTGTCCCCCCGGTACGCGAAGCTGACGTTCTGGAACCGGACTTCCCCGCCTGTGACTGCGAGCTCTCCAGCTCCTGGTGCATCGACGATCGTGGGGGGCGTCGTCATCACCGGCATAGCGTCCTTGATCGTGCCGATCGCTTGGAAAATCTGCTGCCCCATCTGCAGAAAGGTGAACGTGTGTCCTGAGAGGCGCTGCAGGACATAAACGGCAGCAACGAACTCGCCTACGGACACGAAGCCTCGCACCAGTCCAGTAAGGCCGATTGAAAGTATAGAGAGCCAAAGCACCGTGTTCAGTGCAACGACGATGAGTTCAGAAGCCCGGAAGACCCGCTGCTCACTGTGTTGTGTGCTCACGGCGTTCTGCAACACCCGCCGAATGGCACCTGCCTCGCTGTCCTCGGCTGCGAATTGCTTGATCATCTGCATGTTGCCGTAGAGATCATTGACGGTACCGGCGATCAGGCTGCGCAGCTTCGCGGTACGGCGCGATCGCTCTGTGAAGATCGGCGCCATCTTTATCGCCAGGAGAACATTGAGCGCGATCCAGACCACGACCGGAAGCGCAAGCTGCCAAGCTAGCGCACCAAGCAGTACCACCGACCCGGCCATCGACAGAATGAACCGCGGGATGGTCTGGAAGGCTGCTATGATCTGCTGCTGAACTGCCGATGCGACCTGCGAGAGGCGCGAGACGACCTGGCCCGCAAAGAGGTCATGGAAGAAGGCGATATCCTGCCGCTCCACCGCCTTGTGGCCCTGCCACTGGATGGCAACCGGCATGGCAACACTTAGAGTATGGGATTGCAGGGTGTTCAGCAGAAACGATGCAACAGGCAACCCGGGGAACAACAGCAAGCCCAGGAAGCCCAGTAGCAGCCATTCATCTTGAATGAACGCCGCTGCTCCCTGGTTACTCACCCCATCCACAATGACCGAAAGGCCCCAGACGATGCTTAGGTTGATGGCTTCGACCGCCATGGCGGCGATGGCAAGCGCAATCAGCACGCCTCGAAACATTGAGATGAAATGAAGAAGAACTGCAACCGGCCCTTTGGAAGGCAGGGGCTGGTAAGGGATATCCAGTGGCCGGATCAACCTCTCGAAGGGACTGAAAATTGCATCGGAAATCGACATGGGTTTATCGCTTTAGTCATTCAGGAAAAGGTGTGGCTCAGTAACGTGCAGATAAGATCACCGGAGGTGCCGGTGAGCAACGTTAGAGGGCGCTGAGCAGCAGAATAATGCATTCGGCTAACCGGCTCGTGACGCCGATGCGCCAGTAGCGGCCGTAGCGCCGCAGCCGCGCTCGACACAATGCTACCGTTGACGATGGGACAGTCAGTAGCCTAGATGCTGACTTCGGTAGAAGGAGATTTATGCACAGAGGCAGTCCTACTGGCCGCATGTAGCGGCATCACCCGGCACTTCGAAGAGTGGCCGGACCTCTTTGCATATGATTTCTACGGAAGTTCTCATGACGACACATGACGTTGTGATCCGGCCTTTCCAGGCATCGGACACTAAGGCTCTGTCACACATCTGGTACCAAGCGTCCCTGATTGCGCATCCGTTCATCGGCGAATGTCGTTTGCTGGAGCAATGCTCGCTTATCGAAGATCAATACCTGCCGAGCGCGGAAACCTGGGTAGCAACTGTGAGGGAGCAACCGGTTGGCTTCATCAGCCTGCTAGACGATTTCATTGGAGGACTGTTCGTTTCTCCAGATCGACAAGGGCTTGGTATCGGGAGCCAGCTCATCGCTCACGCCCTAGGCTTGAAGGGTGAGCTTGTCCTTGAAGTCTACACCGATAACCAAAAGGCACTGAGCTTCTACAGTCGGCTAGGCTTCCGAGAGCTTTCTAGGCGCTCGGCCGATGACGGGGGCTTCCCTTTCGAAAACGCCCGTTTATACCTGGCTCGTTAACAGCGATGGGGCGGCAAGCCGCCGCCCCATCGCCTCTCTCCTAGTGGCTATCGTCGGGACATCGGCCTTATTCGCCCCCAATCTCTGACATGCAGATCCACAGTAAAGTGCGCTTGAGTCGAGAGTGGGTAGGCAGCGTGCAAAATCGGGGCGCCCGAACTTTGGGGACATTTGCCAGGGCAACCGATGGAGAAGGACATAGCCTGAAGGGCCGAGAAGGGGCGACTGCCCAGGTGCCCGATGATTAACTGAGTCTGACTTAGATTTGCGAGGCGCATGAAGCTCGCATTTTTTGCGCATCCTACTGCGGTGAAGCAACGGGATGACTAGGAGATTCGCAATGCTCTCAGTTTCATCGATGAATAGTGCAGCCCTTGCGATCTTGCAGCAGTCTTCCACTGCACTTGGATCGGGTACTGGCGAGAGCAAGCAGAAGGATATCCTTCAGGTTGCCAATGGTGTGTCTAGCGAACCATCTAACGCGACGAAGTCTGCATCCGCAGTGGCTGCCAAGTTTGCGGTTGATACCGCCGCCGCCGCCGCAGGAAAGATCGTTGTTGCCGGGCTAGGCAGTGCTGACAGTTGGGAGGAGCTGCAGGAGCTAGTTCGTAATAATGATGCCTTTTCAGATAACGAGAAAGACGAATGGCTGCGCAAGCTAACGGAAATGCAGGAGTTGGAAACATCCCTCGTTGCTGCCATAGAAGAGTTTAAATCGTCCGACGCTTATGCCTTGATGCTTTCTGGTTCCCTGCAATCGCAACTAGGTAGCCCCAATGAGGCCAATCTTGACATGAGCGACGTCTACGCGGCTCTCAACAACCTTAATGAGAGACATGGGCGATCCGGCGGTTTCTTTGAGTTCTAAAGCTTCGCCATCACAAGCAAGTTCCATACCTGCAACCTCGTATGCTCTCCGAGGTCTGCAATGGGCGGCCGAGAGGCTTCATGCAGGATGGCACCAACAGCAGACATTGGAGCTGGCTGTGCTATGGCCAAAGCGGCGGAAGGATTGATAGGACTAGGCGCGGAGTCACGTAAATGAACAACTTCGAATTAACATGGCATTCGGGTGCTTAGACGTCTTCCGAGCTCTACCTTAACTTTTCAAAATCGCGAGCAATGCCTCGGCCTGGGGCCGTGTTCGTAGGCAGCAGGAGCGGACCAGCGCACCCTTTCCAGATGACGGCTGCTCCGATTTCACCCGTTGCGGAGATGTAGCCTCGAAGTGCGACAAGAAACAGAGCATCGCCTTCATCATATTTGGGAAGCGTGTCACTCGCAAAATGCGATTGAACGTAGGCCTCCCATCGCTCCTTGTGGAAGCCACGCAATGTCCGCGAAGTCTCCAACCCCACCGATGCGAACCGCTCACTTAGATCAAGCCGATAGCTGGCGATCCTAGCTTCGATTATGACATCGGCAAACAGGAAGTCTACAGCGCTGACGCCTGCTCGCTTAGAGCATCCGTAGGTTGGCTCAGCGAACGCCACGAAGGCCGCGAGTATGACGGTGGCTCGAAACATGCAGCAACCTAACAGTCGTTCGGGATAGATGACTTAGTAGGGCCAGCACGCCCTGTCAGCAAGGGCGGCTTTGGGCCGAGAGGCGTCTGCTGCTTAGCGCCCACACCAGATATTGTCCGCCTCCTGAGTGATCAGTATCGTCGGCATCGTCTGTTGGCTGGCTAGGGAGTCGTGAATGTCCGTCGATCTTCGTGTCCTTGAAGGGTTGCCGCCTGAAGATGAAAAGGTGATCCTTGATCGGCTGAAGTCGTTCAACGTGGCCACCTTCGGCGAAAGTGACCGTATAGAACTTGCCATCCCGCTATATGATGAGGATGGCGACGTCGCGGGTGGCCTAGTCGGCTTTACCGGACGTGGTTGGCTCTATGTCCAAATGCTGTTCATCCCAGAGCACATGCGCGGCCAGGGTCTTGCAAGCCAACTGTTGGCCCTGGCCGAGGATGAGGCCAAAGCTCGCGGTTGCATCGGTTCGTACATCGACACCATGAATCCGCAGGCACTGCGCACCTATGCCCGCCATGGCTACGGCGTTATCGGATCATTGGAAGGCCTTGTGGGTGACCACGAGATCACCTGGTTGGCAAAGCGGTTCTAGGTTTCGCACTTCAGTGCAGTGTCGACAAGGTTTTGGCAGGAACGGCCACAGGGGTCGTCGCTTAGGACCGACTGCCGCCTTGGCGCTGATGCGCCAATTGCTGACATGAGCTGGCATGTGACCTGATTGTCGCCCCCTTTTCAGCATCATTCACACTTGCCCGATAGCTTCCGAAGACAACCATCGGGCAAGCGCTTTTTGTTTAGATACTCAAGCTCTCGCCATCCGCCGGGATCAGGAGGCTTGATGCGAATCCTTCGCGCTCCGAGAATGCGCGCAGGTCCGCACGGCTGAGGATGCAGTGGTTGATAGCCTCCATGTGGCTGGCGACAAGAGTCGCCTCGGGCGCGGCCTTATGGACGGCCAGAACGTCCGCCTCGCCCATGATGATGGGCGCGAACCCGGTCATGACGGCCTTCCCAGGATTCAGGACGATGACGCCCGGCCTGTGTCTAGCGATAGCCTCCTCGACGTGGTGGTTCCAGATCGTGTCTCCCGCAACATAAAGGGTCTTCGCTGAGGGATGACTAAAGGCGATGCCGCAGACATGTCCGAGGCTCGGCATAGCCTTGAGGGCTTCGTCCGTGCCATGTTGGCCCGCGGTCTTGGCTAGCCGGACGCCGTTGAACTCCGTGGTCTCGGCGAGAACCCGCACGTCGGTAAAGCCCTGCTGCTTGATCTGCGCGGCATCCTCTTCGTTCTGCGCAAAGATGACCATTGACTTCCTAAGCCCCGTCTTCGCCGCATCGTCCCAATGGTCCGAATGCAGATGGGTAACAATTACAGCGTCAACGTCGACGATCCTCTCGACAGGCATGGGGAGCGACACGAGGGGGTTGCGCAACTCGCTATTGGCCGATCCCTCAAAGCCTGGATACGCACCCTTGTCGGCCAGCAACGGGTCAATGAGGAAACGCACTCCCTCGTAGTCCACCCGAAGCGTCGCATTGCGCACCTGAGTGAGCGTGTTCACGCTGTCGGCGGCCATCGCGCGGCCTGTTGGAAGCCCAACAGCCGCCGTCATCGAAGCGGCAAGCGCTCCTGCGCCGAGGGCGAGGACCTGACGCCGGTTCATCTGGCCAGTACCGTGGTTTCTGTCGATCATGCTTATATCCTTTGAATGTTCTGTCTTTGGAAGACCGCTGGCGAGGTCAGCGAGGGAGAAGCTCGTCCACTGACACAACCTGGCCGTAGCCCCATCCAAGCGCCGACATGTAGGCAGCATGTACGTCGGCCGCCTGAACCGTCTTGCTCCCGAACTGGACGTCGCGGGTCGCGCAGGCGTCGTGGACCACTGTCACCGTGTAGCCAAAGTCCGCCGCAGCTCGGCTCGTCGCGTCGATGCACATGTGGCTCATGGCACCAATCACGACGACCTCTTCAACGCCCTTGTCGTCGAGCATTGCCTTGAGGCCCGTGTCCCGGAACGCATTAGGATACTGCTTCACGATAACCATCTCGTCGTCATTGGGGGAAACAGCCGCGATGATCTTCACGTTTTCCGAACCGGTAGCGAAGAATGGCGCATCGGCCGTTGGGCTCTCGTGACGCACGTGGATGAGGAGGTCGCCGCGCGTACGCGCCGAGTCGATGACTCGTGCGGCGTTAGTGACGGCGCTTTCGATGCCAACGAGGGGCAACTTGCCGGAGGAGAGGTACTCGTTCTGGAGGTCGACGACGATGATCGCGCGCTTGGTCATGTGATGTAATCCGATGTTTGGTGATAACGATGCCTTAGTTACGCCGCCTGAGACATGCCAGGAAGTGGCGCAACCGACAGACTTAGGGGTGGTTTCGACATGGTGGACGAAGTGGCGGAAATCGGTATCGTCAACTTTCCGGGTGCGCAGATGGCAGCCGTGTTGGGAATGACCGACCTCTTCATGACCGCTGAGCAGCTTGCCCGGCGCGCTGACGAACCGCCTAAAGGACCGCGTCTCCGTGTCAGCCGCTGGGAGTGGTTGTCCGGTCAAACCTCTCCCGTCCGCGTCTTCGACACGGGTCCCGATGCTGAAGGGTCTCCCGATGTGCTAGTGCTCCCTCCGGGACTTGGCGAGCCGGTCAAACATGAAGATGCGGCACTCTATGCTGAGTGGCTGCGCGACCAGCACGCTTCAGGAACCGCCCTCGGTTCTATCTGCAAAGGCGCGTTCCTTCTCGGGGAAACAGGCCTCTTGTCGGGCAGGACGGTAACGACGCACTGGACTTACGAGGAAGAGTTCCAGACGCGCTTCCCGGAAGTTGTCGTCGATGTCGACAGACTTCTGATCGACGACGGCGATATCCTGACTGCGGGAGGAGTGATGGCCTGGACCGACCTTGCGCTGCGGCTCGTGGACCGCTTCCTCGGACCAGCGGTGATGCTCGATACGGCACGAGCGTTCCTGATCGACCCTCCCGGAAGAGAGCAAAGCTATTACGCCGCTTTTTCGCCACGACTGAACCATGGCGATCGATCAATCCTGAAGGTACAGCGTTGGTTGGAGGAGTCGAATGCCCGGAACTTCGAACTGGCGGCCCTCGTCGAGCAGTCGGGGCTGGAAGAGCGCACTTTCCTCAGGCGGTTTCAGAAGGCGACGAGCCTTACCACGACAGAGTACGTGCAGAGGCTGCGCGTCGGCCGGGCAAGGGAGTTGCTCCAGCGAGGGGGTCTCACCGGAGACCAGGTAGCATGGGAGGTCGGTTACATTGATCCGGGTGCCTTCCGCAAGGTGTTCACCAAGATCGTGGGCCTGACTCCTGCGGACTATCGCAAACGTTTTCGGATGCATCCCTGACCAACAGTGCGGTCAGGTTTTTTGATCATGTTCGGAAAGCTACCCGGCTCGCCACGGAGCAGCTTTCTCTCTATTCCTTCTGCTAAGGCGACGGTCAGAAACCCTTCCTCGTGTGGCCTATTCAGAACGCCCCTTAGAAGGCTGCTTTGGGCCGCTCGCTGTCATGGCGCAGAAGCGACAACTGCGGTCATTGTGGCGTCTGCGCCCGGGGCAGCTCGGCGCAAGTTCGTCGTGGCAGATTTCAGGAGCGACGAGCGACGGCTTTGGAGGAGATGCACAATGACAACGATTGGCTCCGTTTCCTATCCTACAATCAACACCCGATATGTCCCGGACGATCGCCCCAGTTCCAATGCGGGGTTCGCAAATGATGTGGGTCCGGATGCCTCCTTAGCTCTGAAGCCTCAGTCAGAAAGACTTTCTACCCTACTGGCCGATCTAGCGGATTTGAAATAACAGCAGTTAAAGATGCCGATCAGCGAGTATCTTTTCGCGAAGTTCACAATTCAGGAGCAGATTGCCGCTGAAAGGCTTAGTTCCGGCGAAGATCTTGATGTGATGGCAATTAGGTTCGAGGGCAGAATATTTCAGCTTGCAGGAAAACGGCTCGATAAAAGCCTACTGGAAATCGCTAAGCTCCCTGAAGTCGAGATGGTGCAGGTTGCAAAGCCTGAAGATAGATTCCGCACCCGCCTTACGCAGCTTGACGTCAGGTGAGGCGGAGGGCGTTCAGCCTCACGGCTTTGCGTCATCACCTCCGATGGGAAAACTGGCAAGCGCTCCTTGCAAAGGTCTGGGAATTCCCAAGTCTCTCGGCGATAAGTGAACGGGAGGGCCCATGATGACCCACGTGGAATGGTCAACAAGCCAGGAGAATGTGGCTGCTCAAACTTTCTATGAAGGCCTCGGTGCTGACGGGGAGAACAAGGTGCATTTCGTTCGGAAGGGCCCCGCGTTGCACGCTTTGGCCGTTGCATCAGCTTAGATAGCTTGTCTCCATGGATGACTGCATTGGGCCGACTGCCTCGTCCGCTGCGCCGCCAGTTGCGGCCATAGAGGCTTTCTCTACCCACTTGGAAAGGACTAAGCTTGGTTATCCAATGCTGCGGGCGCGGGCGTCGTCCAGCTAAGGTAATAGTACCGATCGCCGATCATCCCGAAAAACCCGCTTGCGCCAGTGCCCTTCTCCTTGTGGCTAGAACCCGGATTGCGGACGTACGTGCCGTTGCTCTCCCGCTCAAGATGCTCTTTCAGAAAAGCTGTCCAGTTATCCTTCTCGACCGCCGCCTGCTGCGTAGGCTTCTGCGTCTTGTCGGATACATCCCAGGCCCTGATCTGCTCGCCCGCGACGGCGTCGGTGACACTGAGTGTTCCTGCCTTAAGCGCTTTTAGCATGGAGTCCGCCATCGCGCTGGTGTCGGGGTTCTTCTTTAGACTTTCCAGCTTTTCCTGAACCGTCCGCATGAAAGCCTTGCTAGATATGTCGTCCGGGGAGCCTTCGCGAGACGACAGGCAGTGTCCTAGACGGACGAGAACATCTTTTGGCATCTGCCTGCAGTTGGCTAAACGACACAGTCAGCACACTACGCTGCCTCCCATACCTGATTTAGAATCCTCGCTGCCAGTGCTGCCTTGTCCTGCGGCAGAAAGCGTCCGTAGTGCTGCTGCACGACGTCAGGCGTGTCCTGGATGGCATAGCTTGCCTGCTCATAGGATCCTGTCTGCTTTAGGATGTGCGTGGCGAGCACGTCTCGGACGTTGTGAGGGCCATGTGGTAGCAGACCTTTGATCGCGCCGCGGCCGGTATACGGATTGTAGATGCCGTAGCGCTGGATCGCCAACCGCCAAGCCTCATAGAACGTCGTCTGATTGTAAGCTGCGTCAACGCTGGTCGTCTTTACTGTCTTGACGAACAGCGTTCCTGGATCGGGTGCGCGACCCAGTAGCACCTTCCGATGTCGATCGATGTAGGCATTGAGATATGTGTAGAAATCAAGCAGATCCGGTAGCACCAGGCGAAAGGGCTTTTGTCCGAAGAAGGAAGAGCCGGAGTTCTTGAAGGCATTGGACGGGATGAAGACCTCCCAGCCGCGCTCGCGCTCACTCCAGCGCAGCTCACCGCGCTTTAAGTCTTCGAGCCGTCGTTCTGCTGTCGGAAATTGTCCGCGGGGGCAGAGCAGCAATTGCCGAAGGTTCTTCTGCCTGAGGCCGAGATGCAAGCCCAGCCTCAGCATCAGAAAGGACCGGACAGCTTCGGCGGCTGCTCTCGGGTAACGGTCCTCATCCGGCATTCGCTTCAAGATCTCCTCGGTGATCTTGCGATACTCGGCAAGCGGGCTGTCTGCCTCCAATACACACATGATCGGCTCGAACGGATCACGGTGCACACGCATAACCCGCTGGATTTCTTTCGATCGATCGGCGGCGTGGCGATGGAAGGCCTCGCAGGCGCCATCCCAATCACGATGAGCCGCCCCAATCTCGTCTGGCGTGATAAGTCCTTCGATCGGCTTCACGTGGCGCAGCAGTTCCGGGTGCTGGCGGATCCAGCCGACTTCAGCGCGGGTGAGGGCCATGGCGACCATCAGCATGTCTTCCTCCCACTTGGTGAAGAAGCCGCGCCGGCGCTCGCGCCACTGCAGATACCAGTCCCACACACCGGGGAAGATCAGGAGACCGAAGGTGAGTTGGCTGAGCGGCACGCCACGACCTTTGACAACGCCGTTCGGGGATGCCGCAAGTGAACCGAACATCAATCCGAGGTGTTCAATCTTCTGGCTGGCTGTCTCCTCATTCCAGACGCCATTTCTGCGGTAGCCAATCTCGGTCAAGGTCGAGGTCTTGAAGCGAATGAGGTCGGCCATCTCCATGGCTAGGCGAGGGGGTGCATCGACGACGCCGGATAGCAGATCGGGATCTGCGAGCGCCTCTGTCGTAGAGGCCTCTTCGTCATTATCCCGCAGCACTTTGGAAGCCGGTAGTCGAGGAGCAAGTGCGCTCCCGCCATATGTGATCCCGGGAAACCGGATCGCGTAACGCTGCTTCGTCGCAGCGGCTTGGAACCGTCTGTAATCTGTCGACCCCGAGATGATGACGCGCCTCACCCATTCCAGGATCTCTTCGCGCTTTGAAAATGGCATGCTGCCGAAGTCGTCGGGAAGATGCCAAGCAAGGCGACGGCGTTCGGCCGGACTAACGTCATCTAGATCGTGGCCATAGAGCGACCGGGACTGATGTGGCAGTTTGGCTTTGAAGTATCCCTGCGCCAGCCCGTACCTGTGTTCGATCCGGCCGAGGATGGTGAAGCTTGCGATGGATCGAGGCACACGATGGCCCTCGATCCACGATAGCAAGGTCTTTGCATCGAAAGTTTCGTCTATCCGAACGACCGCCCGGTGGAGTTGCCAGTAACTCTCGCCAAAGCGACGCATGTGATAGGCCAGTGCATCGGCGAATGAACTCGGATCTTCCTTCGCCTCAAACAATGGTTCTGGTCTGCCAGAAACTGGTTTCGGCTTAGGGCCGGGGCGGCCAGGGGAGGGCGAGCTCTGGACCTCCTCGACTTCGTGATGTTGGCTCGTCGAGGAAGGCGAGAGCCTTTTCCTGGCACCGGCCTTCGGCATTGCATGCGGTCTTTTGCCTTTCGGAGCGTCGTCTTCTACAGGCGGCTCCTTCAGCCAGCGCATGATCGCATCCAGCGCTGGTCGCAGTTGCTTCTTCAACTTTGTCGTCAGCGCTTCATCTATCCCGCAATCGTGTGCGATCTGCCGCCAGTCGTAGCGATTGTTTGCGAGAGCGGGTGTCTTTCGAAATGTGATCAACGCCAGAAGGTAGGAGCGGAGGTTGTCCACCACCCAATCCGGCGCGACGGGAGCAAGGCGGACGTCGCAGTAAGCCGAAATCTTCTTCTGAAAAGGGCATTTGAAAAGGTCTTCGTTTGGCATGTGTCATTCCGCATCTTTTCTCGGGGCCTCAGGCCGAGGGCGTGCGGAATTAGGGGCGGGCGCTTAAAATTGTGTAAAGCGGCCAAACACAGGAAGTCGTCGCGATCTTGTCATCCTTTGCATGTTTTGCTCCGCGCACCTTCGGCGGTGTTCCGGCGGAGCAAAGCTGAAGAACCTTTCCGCGGTTCCAGCCAAGGCGTAAAAGCCTGGGAAGCTACGTGGTACAGGAGGGCATTGCGCAGGGAGCATGAAGGCGCTATATGTAGGTATGTTCCTACAAGGAGGCGCATATGGCCACTATTAGCTTGACCAGCCGCGAATTGAATCATGATGTTGGCAGAGCAAAGAAAGCTGCTGAAGCGGGACCTGTCGTTATCACTGATCGAGGCCGACCTTCGCACGTGTTGATGACGTACGGTGAGTTTGAGCGTCTGACAGGTAAGCGTCACAATCTTGTCGATGCCCTTTCCATGCCCGGATTGTCGAATATCGATTTCGATCCGTCTCGATCAGTCATCGCAACTCGCGAAGTTGATCTGTCTTGAAATATCTGCTCGACACAAACGTTGTCTCCGAGCTCCGTAAGGTTGGTGACGGTAAAGCTGATCCGAACGTGACCGCTTGGGTAAGCGCGCAGGATTCCCGCGATCTGTATATTTCTGCCATAACAATCCTAGAACTTGAGCGCGGGATACTCAGCATCCAGCGGCGTGACATTGAGCAGGGCGCTCGCTTACGAGCCTGGATGGATAGCCGAGTACGCCCGGAGTTCGCTCAGCGCATCATTGCTATCGATGATGCGATTGCGACGCGGTGTGCCCACTTGCATATTCCGGATCGCCGCAACGAAGCTGATGCACTCATCGCTGCCACGGCAGTCGTGCACGGGTTTGTGGTCGTTACACGCAACACTCAAGATTTCCAGGGCACCGGCGTTATCCTCGTGGACCCATGGCGTGCCTGACTAATGGCGCGCAGGGGACCTCGAAATCGTCTTTGCGAACTCTGAGGAAAACATAGTTCAGTTCTTCGCAATGTAGAGGTCGACGGTTCAGATCCTGTCAAGGCGTCAGATTGCACAACAAAGGACGACCTTGGCTGAGGGAACCGGAGTTGCGGGCTCACCAGGCTGCAGCTGCGGCACGCCAACCCATTCCTCAAACAAGAAGAGGCCGCCTCCACGGCCTCCCTTGTTCGGCTGATGATCTAAGGGGATACTCGGCCACCACCAGTTGGCGTCTTGATCATCCAAGGCTGAACGGCTGGCTGCTTGACGAGGAGGCCCTTCTTCTGTCCGAAGGCACGGATAGCGTCCCGAGCCACACTCAAGGGCTTATGCCCGTCATGTGCCATGTAGCACGTCTTCAACGTTACATCGTGGAGCATGTCGCGCTCCCGTTCAGGCCAATCCTCCAGATAATCAATTGCATCTTCCAAAGATGCTATCTCCCGAACCAAGTCCCTCTTCTCCTTCAGATAGACCGGTCGATCGAACAGCTTTGAGATCATTTTTACCCTCACTGATTTTGGTTGGTGATCAACAAGGAAAGCGCTGGGGTCAGCGCCACTTACCGATCTGTGGTGTCTTGAAGATCCATTCAAGAGGAGCCTCTAAAGTTAATAGATATTCGCAGGTGCCGATATCGGCGGTTTGCACTGGGTGTTTATCTGCGTCCATATTGTTGAAATACGGCGTTGCGCCACGGCGTGCATCACACCAGATCGTGTCCCCGCACGCTGCGATTTTAACGCGGATGCAAGGACATATAAGCGCTGGTTGCGGAACTCGGCAATACGCCCGACTGGTCGATGAGTGGGTGACGGCGATTGGGCTTCGTCGGGAGGAATACAGCACGCATTCCCTGCGGCGAACGAAGGCTGCCATGATCTATAAGGCCACCGGCAACCTACGAGCGATCCAGATCCTGCTTGGCCATACCAAGATCGAGAACACAGTCAGGTATCTCGGCGTTGACATAGAGGATGCACTGGAACTGGCCGAGCGGACTAAGATCTGAAGGGAGCGGCCCTGCATGTTGTGGGGCCACGCCCTTTTACTCAGAAAGCCCCCAGGATTCGATTAGCTTTGCGCCTTCATCTCGGTCATAGGAAATCCTCTCGTGCCTACCTGACAGCAGACGTCCCCCTGCCTTCCGAGTGATCCGTACCGCCCAAGGCCGCCGTACCTTTCTCTGCCGCCACATCGGCTGCCACCGCGAATGCTGTTTACACTTGCGTCACAACCATTTACTGGCGCGCGAAATGCCGGTTGCAAGACTGGATGAGGAACGCTGCCACGCCTTCTGCGTTTGGAGGCGTTTCGGTTGGTATCGTATTGGCTGATTGCGAGGATTGCATATGGATCTCGGGCCGCACTTGAACGATCCGACGCGTCGGCTGGAAGCGATCGTCAACAATACGACGATGGCCCTGTTTCTCATGGACGAGCGACAATACTGTGTCTTCGCGAATCGGGCAGCCGAGCAGCTCACCGGCTTCAATCGATCCGAGCTGCAAGGGCGACCGCTGCACGACGTTATTCATCACAAGCACCCGGATGGCCGTCATTACCCCCTCGAAGACTGCCCGATCGACAGAGCTTTCCCTGAACGGGCGCAGATGCAAGGGGAAGAGGTGTTCGTGCACAAGAATGGCACCTTCTACCCCGTGTCGTACACGGCCAGTCCAATCCTGGCCGGCGATGGAAAGCCAATAGGTACGATTATTGAGGCTCGGCCCATCGCAGAGGAGCAAGAGCAGCGTCGTACGCTCGCTACGCTTAATCAAATTGGACAGGCGCTAACAGCGGAAGTGGAGCTCGAGCGGATTGTCCAGATGGTTACAGATGCTGGCGTTGAGCTCACCGGCGCGCGATTTGGGGCGTTCTTTTACAACGTCTTGGCTGAGGATGGAGGTAAATACCTTCTGTACACCCTTTCAGGTGCCGAGCGTTCTCACTTCGAAAGCTTCGGTAATCCCCGCGCTACCAAGGTGTTCGCGCCAACTTTTATGGGCGAGGGCGTGATACGATCAGACGACATCTTGCTCGATGATCGGTATGGGAAAAATGCTCCTCTTTATGGTATGCCTCAGGGGCATCTGCCGGTGCGGAGCTATCTCGCCGTTCCCGTTCAATCCCGCTCTGGAGAGGTGATCGGTGGCTTGTTCTTCGGGCACCCGGACGCCGGGCAGTTCAAGAAGAACCACGAGGATCTCATGGTCGGTATTGCAGCACACGCTGCGATCGCTGTGGATAACGCACGGCTTTATAAGGAGCTGAAAAGCCTGAATGGGTCACTTGAGCAGCGCATTCAGGAAGCCATCAAAGAGCGCGCTCAGGCCGAGGAGGCTCTGAGGCAGGCTCAAAAGATGGAAGCGGTCGGGCAGCTTACTGGCGGCATCGCCCACGACTTCAACAACTTACTCGCTGGCATCACAGGCAGTCTGGAGGTGATCAGTCGCAGGTTGAAGCAAGGTAGGACCGAAGGGATTGACCGTTTCATTGCGGGCGCGCAGACCTCTGCGCAACGCGCGGCGGCATTGACGCAGCGCCTGCTAGCCTTTTCGCGCCGTCAGACGCTCGACCCCAAGCCGACGGATGTGAACCGGCTTGTCGTAGGTATGGAGGAATTGATCCAACGCACCGTGGGCCCCTCCATCGCTGTCGAAGTGGTCGGCGCCGCTGGGCTTTGGGCGGCGAAGGTCGATGTTTCTCAGCTAGAAAATGCCTTGCTCAACTTGGCAATCAATGCGCGCGACGCAATGCCCCACGGAGGCCGTATCACTATCGAGACAGCTAACCAGTGTCTGGATGAGCACGCCGGGGCCGAGCGCGATCTGCCACCGGGCCAGTACATCTCGATCTGCGTGACTGACACTGGAACTGGTATCCCGAAGGATATCGTCGAGCGGGTCTTCGACCCCTTCTTCACCACGAAGCCGATTGGCCAGGGGACCGGGCTCGGCCTGTCCATGATCCACGGGTTCCTTCGTCAGTCAGGGGGACAGGTCCAAGTTCATTCTGAAGAGGGTCATGGCACGACGATGTGCCTATACTTGCCTCGCTATACCGGAACTGTAGAGCAGGAACCAATCGAGCAGGACGGCTCGATACCAGAGTCCGGCGCAGGCGAGACCGTGCTTGTTATTGATGACGAGCCAACCGTGCGAATGCTAATTGTGGAGGTCTTGCGGGAAGCTGGCTATACAGCACTCGAGGCGGAGGACGGTCCATCGGGCCTCAAACTACTCACGAGCGACGGCCGGATCGACTTGCTGATCACCGACGTAGGTCTCCCCGGCGGCATGAACGGACGTCAGGTGGCGGACGCTGCAAGAGGATACCGTCCAGACCTGAAAGTGCTTTTTGTCACCGGGTTCGCGGAGAATGCCGCCGTTGGGAATGGTCACCTCGAACGGGGCATGGAGGTGATCACGAAGCCTTTCGTGATGGCGGAACTTGCGGCCAAGATCATGGAGATGATCGAGGGCTGATGCGCCTGGCCATCGTTAGCCTTCGTCAACCGCGGCCGTCCAGTTAGGATATGTCTCCCGTTCTCTGGTACAGTCTTGCCCGGTCAAAAGCCTGCCGTGTCGGGTTGCCGCGGCGCTGGATGCCTCGGACGCCCTGATAGCCAAAGGCGAAGCGTCCTGGGGCGATACGGCTCCGAGGATAGTTATTCCGGTCGGTCACGCGCTGGCCTTGAGATCGAGTTGGAGGGGGCACCGCGCTGTCCCCGAGGTTACGTTCGAAGAGGCAGCCCAAGAGCAGACGACAGCGTTTCTTCCAGTTCCTTCGCCGCAAAGGGCTTGCTCAACACGGGCGATCCGGAAAGCTCAGGAGGGAGGCCGTTCTTTCCGTACCCGGTACTGAACATAAAAGGTACCCCACGTTCTTGCAGAATGTTAGCAATTGGAAAGCTCCGCTCCCCACCGAGGTTGATGTCAAGGACCGCCAGATCCAGTTCCGCAGTTGACGCAATATCGCAGGCCTCCTTCAACCGAGCCACGGACGCAACAATCTCGCATCCCAGATCCTGGAGCATGTCCTCAATCATCAGCGCCACAAAACTCTCGTCCTCGACAACGAGCACCTTGATACCGCGGAACTTACTCATGCAGTGCAGGTCCGACTACGAAAGAGATCTGACCCATCACTCCCGATGGCTCGAATGCAAGGTCAAGTTGGCCACCCAGGTCCCGTTCAATTGCCCGCTCCATCAACCGACTACCAATTCCGCGTCGCGTCGGCGGCGTCACAGGCGGACCATCCCGCTCGCGCCATTCAAGGAGCAGTCTGGGCCGCAGGTCCGGTCCCTCTTCAAGACGCCAGGTGACCGACAGCCTGCCAGCTTCAGATGAAAGTGCACCATACTTGATGGCATTGGTGGCCAGTTCGTTCAGCGCCATCGTAACACTCAGTGCCGTGCGAGCGTCAAGATCAACAAACGGACCATCGATCTTGATCTGTTCCGCTGCACTACCTGTCATCGCAGTCAACACTTCGCGGGCGAGCACATCCAGGGAGGCGCCCTCCCAGTGACGCGTCGTTAGCAGATCATGGGCGCGCGACAGGGCTAGCAGTCTGGCCTCGAACCGTTGGCTAAAATCCTCCAGCCCATCAGCGTGTCGTGCCGTTTGGCCCGCCAGAGACTGCACGGTTGCAAGTGTGTTCTTCACGCGATGATTAAGCTCGTCGATCAACGCCTTCTGCCGGTTCTCTGCCTGTTTGCGCTCGGTAATGTCCACCAGCATGTTGATCGCGCCAATCAGCTTGCCATCGCCATCATGAAGAGGTGTGGGGTAGGGGATGAAGGGAACCCTTGTGCCATCTGGCCGCTCCGCGATTGCCTCGGCACCACGAACAGCCCGGTCCTCCTTCAGTGCCACCGCCAGCGGACATTGGTTGTGGGGAAGTGGACTGCCATCAGGGTTATAAAGGCGCCAGGTGACGCACCACATGTCGCCAACCTCCGGCGTTCTGCCGGACATCTCGACGGCTGCCTGATTGAAGAAGGTGATGCGGCCAGTCGCGTCAGTCGTGTACACCGCAGCCGGCAGAGCCTCCAGCAGATCACGTAGGTGCTGTTCGCTTTCGCGAATCTGGTCCTGCATCTGCTTTGCGAGGGTGACATCCTGCAGCACTCGGACGCCATAGCGGAAGCTTCCGTCTGCATCGAGAACAGAAGAGCTGTGGACGTCAAGATAGACCGTGCTGCCATCGGGGCGAGCTGCCCGTTTCCGCAGCGCATAATTGTCGATTTGCCCAGCAATCTGGCGCGCGTAAAGGAGGGCATCTTCCTCCCGGTCGTCTTCTTGGGTGTAGTCGAAGAAGGTCATGTTGAGCAGCTCTTCGCGGGAGCGTCCCAACATCGTGCAGAGCGTGTCATTGACGCGCAGGAGGCGTCCGTCACGATCAGCTTCCGCGATCCCGATCGTCGCTGCATCGTAAGTTGCCGCCAGCCGTTCATCGCTTTCACGGCGGGCAGCCTCTGCCTCGCGAAGATCAGTCACATCGGTTGTAAAACAGCGCGTACTGATGAATTTGCCATCCCGGAAGCGGCTGTTGGAGGTGATCAGGACCTGCTTGATGGATCCGTCTTTCGCGCGCAGACGTGCAGGATAGCGGTCGAGCTTCTCCCCGCAAGAAAGCTTATGGAGGATGTCTCCAATGACGGGCGCGTCTACATGAAACTCGACGATGTGGCGTCCGATATACTCTTCTGCGGTGTAACCCAAGAGAGCAAGCTCGGCCTTATTCGCTCGCTGGATAATGCCGTCACCGCCAACGATGTGGAGACCGATCGCGCTGTTTTCGAAGAAGTCCTCGAGATCCGCGTTCTTCTGCTGGATCCTGTCTTCCAGCTCCTTGTGAGCCGAGATGTCCTGAAAGCAGTTGATCGCGCCCTGGATCCTGCCATCATGGTCTTTGAGAGCGCGGATATTGACGAGCGCCGTGAGACGCGAGCCGTCTGGCCGTTCGATCACAACTTCAGCATTGCGTGTTGATGCACCGGCCAGGACGGCCTTGGCCATTGGACACACGTCATGGGCCAGTGCAGTGCCGTTGGGGAGAAAAAGAGCAAGCGAGCCACAGAAGCGCTCAGTTGCATCGCCGAGAGCAGGGCTTCGCCCCCAAAGCTCCGCGGCCTCTCGATTATAGCGAACGAGCCAGCCGTCCTTGTCGCAGATGTAAACGGCGCCTGGTATGGCATCGAGAACAGTTGGCGCCGCTGCCGCAAGCGCCTCGAATTCCGTAAGCCGCCGAGCCGCGGCTGGAAACTCTTCAACGATGGACATAGCAGTCTTTCCCCTCAGGTCCGAAGCCCAGGCACCGGCAGCAGCCGAAGGCGGTAGCCGGACTAGCAGTGTTCGCCCCCACCCATAACTAAGGCAAACGCTGCAATAACAGATCGGTTCCACCGCCATTGAAGTAAACGGCCGTGAATCACCAGGCGCCCCGGCAGCATAGGTTGTTGATCGCGCACGGACCACCGTTTATCAACCGAAAAGTAAAACCCTCGACGCCTGCCCACAATGTTCCTATATTGGGTCGGCTTGGGCAGCAAGGCACGAGGAGAGGCCATAGGCCCTCCCTGGAAGGTCGGGAGGGTTTATGTCTATTACAGCAAGGAACAACGTCACCGTGCGAGGCAACGGACAGCGCGCTATGGTCTTTGCCCATGGATTCGGCTGCGACCAGAACATGTGGCGGCATGTCACGCCGGCCTTTGAGCAGGAGTATAAGATCGTCCTGTTCGATCATGTCGGGTGCGGCAAGTCGGACCTTGGGGCCTATGATCATGCCAAGTATTCCAGCCTTGCCGGCTATGCAACAGATGTCGTGGAGATCGGCCAGGCTCTGGACATCGAAGGCGGCGTGTTCGTTGGCCATTCAGTGAGCGCCATGATTGGCATCCTCGCCTCGATCGAAGCGCCTGATCTGTTCAGTGAGCTCGTCCTGATCGGACCATCCCCCCGGTACATCAACGACGAAGGCTATGAAGGTGGCTTTACGCAGGAGGAAATCGAGGAGCTGTTGACATTCCTTGATGACAATCACTTGGGTTGGTCAGCCGCAATGGGGCCATTGATCATGGGCAATCCTGACCGCCCGGAGCTCAGTGAAGAGCTCGTAAACAGCTTCTGCCGGACCGATCCGGACATCGCCAAGGCATTTGCACGCGTCACCTTCCTTTCCGACAATCGCTCGGATCTGGAGCATTGCCAGGCACGTGCCCTGGTCATCCAATGCAAGCAGGACGTGATCGCCCAGCAGGGGGTTGGGGAGTATGTAAGGGACCATCTGCCGAAAGGGGAAATGGTCGTCATCGATGCAACAGGCCATTGTCCGAACCTGAGCGCGCCTGCTCAGGTCATCTCCGCGATCAAAGCCTTTGTGTAAGGCGGAGGCTCAAACTGGACTGGAGGGGATCATGGAGGATCTTGAAGACCTCTACGAGAATGCCCCATGTGGCTACCTCTCTTTGGCCGCTGACGGCGTCATCGTCAAAGCCAATCGCACGCTGGCCGGCTGGATGGGCACGCAGAGCTTCGATTTGCTCGGCAAGCGATTCTATGACCTGCTGAATGTTCCTGGGAAAATATTCTACGAGACGCATTTTGCCCCATTGCTGCGAATGCAGGGGTACTTTAACGAGGTTGCACTGGACCTTGTTGGACCAGATGGACGACGGCTGCCTGTCCTGGCCAATGCCGCCGAACGCCGCACCAGCGATGGCGGCGTTCAATTTACCCGCATCACGCTCTTCCAGGCAGCCGATCGGCGCCGCTATGAGCGGGAACTTGTGGATGCCAAGAACACGGCGGACCAAGCCCGCAAGGAACTCGAGGAGCTTAACAAGAGCCTGGAAGAGCGCATTGCAGCAGGGGTCGCCGAGCGGCTTCAACTGGAGCAAGGGCTACTGGCCGAAAAGGAGGTGGCGCGCTTGAGGGAGCAGTTCGTTGCCATTTTGGGTCATGACCTGCGCAATCCGCTCGCTTCGATCAAAGGGGGGCTCAACATCCTGTCGCGCGAGCCGCAGTCGGATAAGGCACGGCGAGTTTTGACAATGATGAGCCAAAGCACCGAACGCATGTCCGGCCTGATACAGGACATGCTCGATCTGGCGCGTTGCCGCGCTGGCCAGGGTATTGCCATCGACCCGAAGCCGACCGACCTACGTGCGGTACTTGAGCACGTCGTTGAGGAGTTACAGGCCGCGCATCCTGGGCGCGAGATACAACATTGCCTTCAGATTGAGGATCATGTCCATTGCGACGGCGGCCGGATTGCCCAGTTGGTGTCTAATCTGCTCGGCAACGCGCTCACGCATGGCTCACCGGACCGGCCGGTGAGGGTGGTAGTCGCTCCAGCCGTAGATGAGGTCGTGATCACCATCGCCAACGAAGGTGAACCAATTCCAGCTCATATCAAAGATCACTTGTTCGAGCCCTTCTTTCGGGTAACAGACTCGGCAGAGAAGCAGGGCCTTGGCCTGGGCCTGTTCATTTCAAGTGAGATTGCCCGAAGCCACGGGGGAAAGATTGAAGTCCACTCCAGCCAGCAGGAAACTAGGTTCGCTTTCACCATACCCTCGTCCAAGTGACATCTTGGCATAGCGCCAGTCCTCGTGCTTAGCTCACGACCCAGCAACATCAGATGTTGCGAATGGAAACTTCAGCAACAGTCCTCGTTGAAGGAGCCGCAGATACATGGACTTACCGGCAGCAGATCCGGATTTAGCACTCCGCAGTCGTCTTCGAATCTCTCATCCCATCGAACGTGACAGCCTCAAGAGCTTGTTGCAGTTCCATGATGCCATGTGGCTTGGGCAATAGCGCAGTCCTCCTCGGATCGTCTAGCTCCGGAGCCTTGTTGGCCCCTGTTGCGAAGATAATACCGATTTGCGGCCAACGACGACGGATCTCGTGGCAGAGCTCTTCTCCTGACATTTTCGGCAGTCCCAGATCGCTCACGACAATATCGACCTGTTCCTTCTCAAGCAGATCCAGTGCTTCTTCCGCCGAGCCCGCTTCGAGCGCCTCGTACTGGAGTTCGAGCAGCATATCAGCCGTGCCCATCCTGATCAGGGCGTCATCCTCGACAAGCAGCACCTTGGGACGCGTCGACTTCTGTTCAGGTCTATGCGCCGCCTGGATCGAAAGCTGCGTTCCGGAAGCTGAAGCTTGTCTTTCGTTAGCAAGCACGTGACGGATCTTCCGAGCGAGCGCCTCGCGGGTGTACGGCTTTGACAGGAGCTGCACGCCGGCATCGAGTCTTCCGCCGTGAACGATGGAGTTTTCGGTGTAGCCGGAAGTAAAGAGGACCCCAATGGTGGGGAGGCGCTCCTTCGCCTTGCGCGCTAAATCCGGGCTTTTTAGCGGCCCCGGCATGACCACATCGGTGAACAACATATCGATTGCGATCCCGCTTTCAATGATCGAGAGAGCGGCGCTCGCATCCGGCGCTTTCAGAACGCGATAGCCGAGGTCCTGGAGCATCTCAACGACCGTGGCGCGGACTTGATCGTCGTCTTCGGCAACAAGGATTGTCTCTTGCCCACCCTGAACGCGTTCCTCTCCGTGATCGACCTGGACGTCTTCCTGTTCAATCGAGCGCGGGAGGTAGATCCTGACCGTCGTCCCTTGGCCAAGCTCGCTGTAGATCTTGATGTGTCCGCCGCTTTGTTTGACGAAGCCGTAGACCATCGACAGGCCAAGACCCGTTCCCTTGCCCTCGGGCTTGGTCGAGAAGAACGGCTCAAACACCTTAGCGACGATCTCAGGTGACATGCCGGTTCCGGTGTCGGTGACGGATAGGGCCACATACTGTCCCGGCACGACGTCCTCGTGAGAACGTGCGTAGACATCGTCGAGATAGGCGTTGCCGACCTCAATCGTCAGCTTGCCGAAGCCGTCCATCGCATCGCGCGCGTTGATAGCCAGGTTGAGAAGTGCGTTTTCAATCTGAGTTGGGTCCACCAATGTGTTCCACAGCCCGCCAGACACGATGCTTTCGACCTCGATGCCCTCGCCAATTGTTCTGCGAAGCATCTCATCCATGCCACGGACAAGACGGCCTACGTTGACTACGCGCGGGTCGAGAGCCTGCCTGCGGCCGAAGGCGAGAAGTTGAGCAGCAAGCTTCGAACCTCGATCCACACCTGCAAGCGCGTTGGCAATTCTCCGCTGCGCCTTCTCGTTTCCGGTAATGTCTTTGGCCAAAAGCTGAAGGTTGCCGGCGACGACCTGAAGGAGGTTGTTGAAGTCGTGCGCGACGCCGCCAGTCAGGTTGCCGATGGATTCCATCTTCTGCGCCTGCTGCAGGGCCACCTCTGTCTTCCTAAGAGCCTCGGCAGCCGCGCGTTCTTCCGTGACGTCACGACCGACGGCGTGGATAAACGCGTCATCCGGCACGGCCGTCCAGGAGATGGTTCTATAGGTGCCGTGCCTGGTCTGGTACCTGTTCTCAAAGGAGAACGTAGTGACGCCCTCGCTGAGCTTGCCGACTTCCGCAAGCGTTGCGGCAACATCGTCCGGATGAACAAGATTCATGAAGGACAGGCCGATCAACTCGTCTTCCTCCCAGCCAAAGATCGCCCCCCACGCAGGGTTCACGGCTACGATGGTGGCATTGAAGTCCGCGACCAACATGATGTCCGTGGACAGACGCCACATGCGATCCCGGTCCGCAGTCCGTTCGGCAACGCGCTGCTCCAGCGTCGCATTGAGCTCCTCAAGCTTTGCCCGCGTTTCCCTCTGCTCCTCAATGTCGGTGTTGGTCCCGATCCACCTGAGGATCTGGCCGCGTTCATCCTTGACGGGAACTGCCCGCGCGATGTGCCACCGGTAGCTTCCATCCGCCTGTCTGAGGCGAAACTCCGCCTCATAGGTCCTCCCGTCAGCAAGGGCAGACTCCCAGCGCGCAGCGGCCTCGGCCAGGTCCTCCGGGTGGACCATAGAGACCCAGCCGTCGCCCTGAAGCTCATCATATGACTTGCCCGAGTAAGCGTGGACGCGCTCGTTGAACCAGTCGAGCTCACCATCAGGTCGGGCGGTCCAAACGTGGTTCGGCAGCGCTTGCGCCAGAGCTCCAAAGCGCTCCTCGCTCTCGCGCAGGTCCCTCTGGGCCTTGTTCTTCTCAGTGACGTCCTGAACGACACCCACCAGGCGGATCGGTCGTCCGTCCGCGCCGTAATCATACTCTCCCCGACGCGCAATCAATCTTTCCTCGCCGTCGATGGCTCGATGGATCCGGTACTCTACATCCAGCGGTGCTGTGCCAGCTCTCCTCGCGTCCGGATCGGACGCGACACGGAAGTCTTCGGGACGGATCAGCGTCTGAACATCTTCAACCGAGATGGCGTCGACCGGATCTAGTCCGAAAATCTTGCAGAACTCCGGCGACGGGCTGAGGATGTTCGTGTTCAGGTCAAGCGAAAAGACGCCGACGCCGCCAGCCTCCTGCGCCCGCTTCAAACGAGCTTCAGCTTCATTCAGAGCGGCCGCGGCAAGGTGCTCCTCCGTCCGGTCGCGCAGAACTTTTACAAACCCTACCGTTCGTCCTTGCTCGTCGATCAACCGGCTGATGGATCCGCTGGCCCAGAACCGCTCCCCGGATTTTCGCAGGTGCCACCGATCATGGTGCGCCGTCCCGGCGTTCAGAGCCGCATCCATTGCTTGGCGCGATGCTCCCGCTGACCGGTCCTCTGGAGTGAACAACATATCCCAGTGTTGTCCAAGTACTTCGTCTTCCGTCCATCCGAAGATGCGGTGCGCGCCTTCGTTCCAGCGTTGAACTCGACCTTCAAGATCAAGTGAAAGGATTACATAGTCCACAGCGCCGTCGAAGATCTGCCGGCTCTGACGTGCTCCAGCCCTTAGAGCTTTTTCAGCAAGCACCCGATCCGTGACGTCGTGGCCCTGTGCGAAAACGCCGGTGATATCTCCTTCCGGGTCGCGAATAGCCTGATAGATGAGGTCGATGAACTTATCTTCAGCTCTATCTGGTCCCTCGAAGGTGATCGGCAAAGCGGTGCCGATAAATGGGGTGCCTGTCGAGAAGACCTGGTCGAGCATTTCGAAGAAGCCTTGCCCCTCCAGGTCGGGGTAGGCCTCTCGAGCGGTCTTGCCGATGACGTCTCGAAACCCGACAAGCCTCTTATAGGCCTGATTGACCAGCTCGAAAACGTGATCTTTCCCCAGCATCAGGGCAACAAAGCCGGGTGCCTGTTCGAACATTGCCCGGAGGCGAGCTAGTTCACTTGCGCGCCACCGTTCTGACCGCACCTTTTCGGTTGTTTCGATGACGATCGCCAGTGCACCTAGCGTCCGTCCGTTCTCGTCAGGAATGGGGGAGTAGTCGAGGTCGAACCATGCATCGACCTGATGTCCCTGGCGGTGAAGGGTCAGATGCTGCTCACGATAGGAGAGCGTTCCACCGCCAAGAACGGTCGTCATCACATGGTGGTTGAAATCGGCCGCCTCCGGCCATGCGTCCCGCACCTTTGCTCCAAGCAAGCCCGGATGTCCGGTTCCAGCTATCGCGGCATAGGCGTCATTGTAGATCATGACGCCGTCATCGCCCCACATTGTGGCCATGGGGACTGGTGATTGCAGGATCATCGCGACCGCCATCTTGATGGACGGATGCCACTGCTGAGGCGTCCCGAGAGTGGTGGATGCCCAGTCGACCCTTTTGATCAAGGTGGCAAGCTCGCCGCGGGCGGCGAGGAAGTTGAATTCGTGAAGCGCCATGTAAACCAATCGCTGATTGCGCGATCTATGTAGTGCACCGGCCGCGCAGGGGGAAGCTATAAAAGGGCCTCTGGTCTCCGCTCCGTCTTAGGCTGCCAGTTTCATCAGAGTTTCTGAGAGCCTGTAGATGTCATAGGGCTTGGAAAGGAATACGCTTTGTGCTGGAAGGTCGGTGACTCGTGGACGCTGCTTTCCCGACACCACAACGATCTGAATCTGTGGCCAGCGGTTGCGCACCGCCGCAGCTAGCTTCAACCCGTCCATGCTGCCAGGCATGTCGATGTCGGTCATCAGGATCCGGATGTCTGGATCCTGCTCCAGAATTACGATCGCGTTGTCGGCAGTGCTTGCCGTCACGGGCTCCATGCCAGCTTCCTCAACGAGTTCTGCTGCGAGCATCAGGAGAAGAGGCTCGTCTTCGACAATCAGTACTTTGGCTGTCATGTTCTATCCCACCGGAAGCGAGATAACTCCAGAAGGTGCATCAGGTTCCGGTAAAAAAGCGAGTTTGAAAATGAGGCCCTCGGTGCGAAACTCCGTAGAGGTTCGTGCACGTGCCGCGGAGGGGAACGCCCTTTCGATCAAAACGGACCCGAACCCTTTCCTCGTGGGTGCCAATACAGGCGGGCCTCCACTCTCACTCCAAGTGAGCACGATCTCGCTTCCGTCGCGTCGCCACTTTATCTCGACTTGGCCGTGCTCACTTCCAAGAGAGCCATACTTCGTTGCGTTGGTCGCAAGTTCGTGAATGACAAGCGAGAGTGGGAGTGCGGCATCGGGCGGTAAGAGTACCGCGGGTCCCCTCAGGTCAAGGCGTTCTTCGTTGGGTTCGACGTGTGCGCGGAGGGCCGATTTGATCACCTCGACTATGGAAGAGGACGTTGCTTTTTCTGCTAGGATCAGGTCATAAGTCGCGGCGAGAGCGCCAAGCCTCTGCGAGAACGAGTTGTACCTGTCAGCATCCGAGCGCGAGAAAGTCTGGCGGGCGATTGCCTGCACGAGCGCGAACCCGTTCTTTATGCGATGCGCGAGTTCCCGCATAAGCAGGGTCCGCTCCTCCTCCGCCTCCTCGCTGCGGCGGCGGCGATCCTCGAGCTCGTTTAGCAGACGGTCCAATGTTGCCCCGACATTGGCAAGCTCGTCTCCTCCGATCATCCCCGTCCTTGCCGTCGCGTCCCCTTCGCGCCAGTTGTTCATGACACCTGATATGCGAGCAATCGGTCTGAGGATGAAGCGATCTCCAATAAGGATAGCCATCACGAATGCTGCTAGCGCGCCGCCACAGATGGCAAGCACATTCATGAGCGTCGCTCGGTTCATGGGAGCGAAGGCCTCTTCCTTCGAGAATCCTGCGCTGACGTAGAGCGGGCTGGAGGGAACAGAGATTGGCCGGTAACCTAGTATCCTTTCCGTCCCGTCCTGGCTCCTGACGCCAAGAACCCCCGGTTGATCAGCGTGGATGAGGGGCTGATAATCGTCCGGGATAACCGTACCGACAAACCTCTCAGGAAAGGGCACTCGCGAAAGTATCGTCCCCTTTCCGTCCGCGATAGTCACCGCATTGCCAGGCGAGATACCACGTTCGGTAATGCGGCTCTGCAGCCAGTCCAATCGGATCCCAGTCACGACGACGGCTTTCGCCACGCCTGCCTCTATCAAAGGCATGGCAAGTGGAAGCACAGCGGTACCAGAAATCCGGCTTCGGGTGTAGGTCCCGACGACGAATTCTCTCGTCGCGACGGCTTGCTGGAAGTAGTCGCGATTTGCAAAGCTGATCCCGTCTGTTGTTTCTAGGCTGCTGCATACGGGTGCGCCCTGTAGATCAACGACGAAGATCGTTCGAATGTTATCGACCCTGTTCGCGACAGAGCGCAGCGCCTCAGCGCATTCCGCCGCGTCAAGTTCCCGAACCGAGGGCATGGAGGTGACCGACATCAGCAGGGCATGGAGGCCTTCCACTATGCGCTCGACCTCGGACGCCGCTTGTCTGGCTGCCTGCGCAGCGGATACGCGAATCTCATCACTGCGCTGTTGGCGAAGCGCAAACTCGTTGTAGGCCAGCATCGCCACAACGGGCGCTAGTGCCGCAATCGCAACTGCCACCAATTTTTGTCGCATCAGCCCCCCCTTTTAATCGTACGTAGCACGAGGGGAATAGTTCTACTATTGGGCAGGAACAATGATAGGGGAGCCTCAGGGGTCGTATCAACAATCCGATCTGCCTTGACCTTGACCTCGCACGGCTGGTTCTTCTTTTTGCTTCCGAGCCGTGGACGGTCTGCAATCGGCCCCAACACTGCAGATGTAGCACGCAGAGACCAATATGCTGGCTAGCTAATTGCCCGGTTAGGCAGAGACTCGCGTGATGGCGACACCCAATTTTTTTAGATTGTCTATCAGATCCCGTGGGCTGCTCCTCTCTACAATTATGCCGTCGATCTGATCGACAGCAACGACATTGTAGGCAGAGACTGCACCAAGCTTCTCCCTCGAGCCCAAAACAATAGTCTCAGCGCATTGGCGGCTAATCAACCGCTTGATAGCGGCTTCCTCCCGATCCCCAGTCGTCAAACCATGGTCCGCGTGGACGCCCGTCACGCCCATAAAGTAGATGTCTGCCCGGATATTGGAAATGGCTTCCATCGCAACCGAACCCACCGCTACGTTGGAGTGCTTGTAGATGCGCCCGCCGACCAACTCGACCTCCACGCCGGGGTGATCGAGCAGAGCAACGACCACGTCGGGGCTATGGGTGGCCACCGTTGCCCGCAAATCCGATGGTAGTGCCCGCGCGACTGCAACAGCACTCGTCCCACCGTCGAGGAAGATAATCTGGCCGTTCTTGACCATAGCGGCTGCAGCCTTGGCGATGGCTGCCTTGTCGTCGGGTGACACCTGCCGACGGGTGGGTAGATCCGCCAAGGCCTTCGAAGCAGGCAAAGCTCCTCCGTGCACCCGCTGGAGCAGCCCTTCAGCCGCCAATTCCCGCAGGTCTCGCCTGATAGTGTCTTCCGAAAGGCGCAGCTTCTCGCTGAATTCCTTGGCGACGACCCGCCCCGTCTTCGCCAGTGTGTCAAGGATTAGCGCTTTGCGCTCAGTTGTAAGCATGGGTTCCTCTTGTTTGGAGGGATGGTCGCGCCGGCGCCAGCGCGGAAAGTGGGACGGCAATAACATAATTTGCACGATATTGGCATACGCACGATATTGCATGAAAATGGAAACTGTGCAATATCGCGCAGAATCGCGCTGATGGAGATTTCGATGACGCTATCGGAAAGACTTCGTATCCAGGAGGTAACTACCCTCTCAGATGACTGGTACGTCCTCAAGAAGACGACGTTCAGTTTCTTGAGGAGTGATGGCACCTGGCAGAAGCAAAGCCGTGAGACCTATGACCGTGGAAATGGAGCGACAATACTCCTGTACGATTTGGAGCAGCGCAGGGTTCTTCTCACCCGCCAATTTCGCTATCCCGCCTTCGTCAACGGCCATGACGACCTGCTCATCGAGGCTCCAGCCGGCCTGCTGGACAACGCCGAGCCAGAGGAGCGGATCAAGCTGGAGGTGGAGGAGGAGACCGGTTATCGCGTTACTGACGTGAAGCAAGTGTTTGACGCCTTCATGAGTCCTGGCTCGGTAACCGAGCGTTTGCATTTTTTCGTGGGCGCCTATTGCGCAGCCGATCAAATATCCACAGGCGGCGGAAATGCGGAGGAGGGGGAAGATATCGAGCGCCTGGAGCCGACGATCGAAGAGGCATTGAAGATGGTCGCGGATGGGGTAATCCGTGACGGCAAGACGATCATGCTGCTGCAGTACGCGGCGCTGCATATCTTCAAGGGAAACAACGCTTCGGGCGGAGCACATCTATGATGACGTCCACCATTCACATGGTTGCAGGGCCAATAGGTGCCGGCAAGACGACCTATGCTGAGATGCTTGCCGATCGAGTCGGCGGCGTAAGGTTTTCGATCGACGAGTGGATGTTGTCGCTTTTCGGAGCAGACATGCCAACCCCCCTCGATCCGGGTTGGATCTTTGAGCGGGTGGAGCGGTGCAACACGCGTATCGTGACAACTTCCTTAATGGTCGCTTCCCGTGGGGTGGATGTCGTGTTGGATCTCGGCTTCACCCGGCTCCAGGACCGTGTGACCGTCGCGCAAGTCTGCCGCGGCAAGTGCAAGATCAAACTCCACTGGCTGGAGGTGCCTTCCTCGGAAAGATGGTCGCGTGTCGAAAGGCGAAACGGTGAAAAAGGAGCTACCTACGCCTTCGCCATCACCCGCCCCATGTTCGACTTCATGGAATTGAAGTGTGAGGAGCCGAATACTGAAGAGATGCTCGCCTTGAACGGCAAGCACATCTTATTTTCGCAAGACGCCAGCCGCATGGCAGGACATGGGCAATGAGCAGCATCAGGCCGCACCCTCCCTTGCTGAAGGACAACATTGCTCTACCAGATGGACGTCGACTAGCGTGGTCGCAGTGGGGCCCAGCGGACGGCCGCGCCGTCCTTTTCTGTACCGGAGCCGGGATGAGCGGCAGTCTCGGTTTCGCAGAGCACTCCCTCGACAGGCTGAGCGTCCGCCTCATTGGGATTGACAGGCCCGGCCTCGGCCGCTCTGACTTGGATGCATCAGGAGACTTTTCGACTTGGTCCTCCGATGTAAGCGTACTGATCGAGCGCCTTCAACTTGAGGATCCCCTTGCTCTCGGGTTTTCGCAAGGGGCTCCCTATGCGCTCCAGCTTGCCGCGGTGGAAGCGGTCAAAGGTGTGGCTTTGGTGGCAGCCCAAGATGATTTCGCATATCCGCCGGTCTTCGACCGATTGCCTTCCCCCGTCGTCAGCATGATCAACGAGCTTCGCAACAACAAGCCGCAGTTTGAGGCGAAGGTCGCCGGTTCCGCCAGCGCTGACTGGCTCTGGACGGTAGTAGTGGAAATGAGTTCGGAGCGCGATCGCGAGATATTTGGGTCCGAACCTTTTGCCCGCGCCTATAGGCGCTGTCTGTGGGAAGGATTCTCGCAAGGTGCCTCCGGCTACGTCCGTGACCTCGTCAACACCTGGAATCCTTGGCCGTTTCGGCTGGAGGATCTGCGTGTGCCGGTGGATATATGGTACGGTCTACACGATGTAAGTCCGGTTCATTCCCCAGATTTCGGGAAGACGATGGCTGAAAGGATTCCGCACGCTCGGCGTTTTGTCGAGGGTGAGCAAGGCAGCGCTCTATTATGGGTGAAGGGCCCTGAGGTCCTTGCGGAGCTGCTGCGAGCTAAGGGCAGGCTGCCGGCTCCTTAAGCAATCTAAATCTTGCAGTTAAATTGTCACACAGGGTGCAGCTTCATGAGCTGCTACGGAAAAGGGCGCGTGATGCAGCATTGCCTAACAATGTTCAGTGATAGCAACACCTCATTGGTATCGAACCGTTACCCAGCTTCGCCGAAGGGAGAGAGAAATGATCGGGTTCGATGCCTACGTTCCAGCCGGTTCTCTTCCGAGGGCCCGGTCGCCCTTTCAATCAGAGCAGCGTCACGACAAACTCTTGCAATCAAGAGGGCAGCAATTGCCACCGTAATCGCGGCTCTTTTTGTCGGTTGTCAATCGGCGCCCATGCCTTCCGAACGCCAGGTTGCCCAAGACTTCGATAGCGCCAAACCGGCGACTGCAGAGGAGCAGGCTCGTTTTCTGGAGGCTGCACGTGCTTCCGAAGCGCTGGCACCTAACATCATGGCGGCAAACACTCTGGGAGGCATGGATCCAACAGGATTGTCTCGTATGGTTCTAGACGCAGAAGTCCGCCGAAGATCTGCTGAAGTGCAGAAGCATTTCCCCGCGATGATGGCGCTCAACCGGCAGCGCGCGGAAAGTTATTGTGCTTCTAAACCCTCAGACCAGGAATGCCAGAAGCTGCGTGAGCTACAACGAAAAGCGTATCAGGCAACGCAGCAATCTGCCACTGTTGGTTCCCGCTGACCTTGAAGCAAAATTTTTTGAGCTGTGGAGCATGTTTCGACGCCTTGGAGCCACACTGGAGCCTCAGTACCCTCATCGGAGATTAGAACGTGCTCTCACGCACCTGGATGGCGCCGATAGATGTTGAGCTTGCCAAAGAGCTACGAACATTTCGTTTGCTCAGTTTCTCCACCGATGGTCCAGAGGGATCTCTGCCGTCATGATGATGGATTCGCTGTCGCCTTGATACTGAGCCTCAGGTGGCAAGCCAGATGCAATGGTGTGTCCGATTTGGTGGCACCCGGGCGTGAAAGCCGCCTTTTCGATTACGCACCCATGCCGGCCATTGCGGAGTACAACTTTTTGCGCAAACTAGAAGATCAATGCCGCTACAGTTGCTGAACTATGGGCTCGTCGGTTCGTATCCTTTCACATCAGGATTTTTGTCAATTGTTCATTCGAGTGGCATCGAATTTCTCCTTCGTAGGCGGATCCACGGTCTGAGCCCATAGCAATTACCGGCCCGGTTCTCGGGCCTATACAACCTCACATCCGGTCGCCGCTCTCACGCGGCTGCACCATTATCCCGCTGCAGTCCACAGCCACGCTACATGCCGACAGTCGTCCGCTCCATACTCGGACGGTGCGGGGATATCGTCTACGTTCGGCGCTGTCTTTCAACGGTCACTCCCTTGGTTCTGCCCGTTGTGCCCGGTAATCCTCTACATCTGTTTGCTGCATACGACCAAATTTTACGTTTCCGGCTGATAGTCGGTTGCTGATTTATTGCGCGGGTAGGGCCAGCGACCGATCTTTTGAAGAGAACGTCGTTGTGATCTATCGTTCGGAACGACGAGATTGGTTGTCTAGACCGAGCCAGCATCGGGGCATAGGCCGGCGGCAGTGATGGCAGAAGCCGGCCGTCCGGGTCGGAGCGCATCCGACCATCGTCCTAACCAACCTGGACCTAAGCCCTAAGGGGGAACAGGTGTATCCCACGAAAGTTTTCATATCAGCTTCGGCGAGATATTCGCCAGAAGCACTCGGATAACCCAGGAGGAAACTATGAAGATCGTCACGTCCCTTGCCTTTGCTACGGCGCTTCTCGCCGGTACCGCAATGTCGACCTACGCCCAGACGAGCAGCACCGTCGGCACCGGCGGCACCAGCGCCGGCGGCGGTACTTCCAGCAGCACGATTGGCACAGGCGGAAGCTCTGCGGGCAGCGCGGATTGCGCTCCTGGAGCAACTGATTGCGGGTCGGGGTCTACTTCCACCCTCGGCACTGGGGGCTCGTCCGCGGGAGGCGGCACCACCAGTAGCTCAGTCGGCACAGGTGGCTCGGCTGCAGGGTCCGGTGATGGCGCCGGGTCGGCCTCGACGCTTGGCACCGGCGGCACCTCTGCTGGCGGTGGGGAGTCGAGCAGCTCTGTTGGCACAGGCGGATCCGCCGCAGGCTCGGGTAGCGGTTCTGGATCGGCGTCCACTCTTGGAACGGGCGGCACCTCCGCGGGCGGCGGTACATCCAGCAGCTCGGTCGGCACCGGCGGATCGGCCGCCGGCACAGGGAGCGGCTCCGGCTCGGCCTCGACACTGGGCACCGGCGGCACATCCGCTGGCGGCGGCACGTCTGGCAGTTCTGTCGGCACGGCCGGCAGTGCCGCAGGCGCTGCACAGGATGACACGAGCAACAAAGACTGCCCTCCGGGCCAAGCGAAGAAGAACGGCGGCACCTGCTGATCTAGCGTTCGCTGGTTCCGGTGAATTCCGGAACCAGCCCTCTTGAAGGAGAGCAAAATGCGATACGTTCAAGCGCTACTGAGACAGCCTATTGCCCTACCGATCATTCTCATCGGTACAATCGCTGTCGCTGCTTCGTCGGAGCAGGTCACCTTGGATGACGGGACAACCTGCACCGTCATCCAAGGCATAGAGAGTGAGACAGCAACGGGAAGCGGCCTATCCTCTTCGGTTACAGCCGGCGGGGGAACGGTGTCTTCATCGACGACCCTCAACGGACGCACGACCACGACACACTCCGGTGGGGGAACAACCTCATCCGTCGCAAACTCCTCGACATCAAGCACAGGGTCCTCCGCGACCGCCGGCTCCAGCGATGGCCAATCGTTCTCGACGGCCAGCGTCACCAGACCCGATGGCACGGTCATCACACGCCGATCGGACGGCACCTGTGACATCACGAAACCCAAACCTCGGTAGGTACCCCATGTCTCGCAAGTTCCTTTTTACATCAGCGGCCGTACTCGGCATCTCCTTCCTATCTCCAGCACTCGCGCAGGAGTGTGACACGGCAGGAACAGTCGGCACAGGTGGAAGCGCAGCGGCAGGTGGAACCTCAGCCAGCACTCTTGGTACCGCCGGCACCTGTCTAACCGAAGACGAAACAACGTCCTCCATCGCTTCTGGCGGCAGTGCCGCTACCGCAGACGGCAAGGCGCACAGCCGGACAAAGGTCAACGAAAATCCAAACCAGCTCAAGGCGCAATCCAAGGCGCAGGCCATGGATCAAGGCACCTTCAGCAAGTCGCAAACCAAGACGCGCGTGAAGGACGGCGAACTCGAAAGCCGAACCAAGTCGATGTCCCATGTCCCCGGCGAAAAGCCTTCAATGAATCGTACCGAGAGCAACGTCATCCTTCCAAATTGACAGGCGGCACTTCCGGCACTGCATCGCCCAAGGTTTCTCCTACCTTGGGCGAGATAGCTGTCGATGAGGAGCTGCCGTTTCCTCGTATCCCCGCCTCTTCCCAGTGGCGGGCCAGTCATTCCGCATTCTGGAAAGGGTTCGATGGCACACCTGCACTTTCTTGCTACACCTCTCTACCACGCGACGAGAAAGTGCGACTTCCTTCTACACAACGTGAAGGTAGGGAGAGGATGGTTTTCGAGCATGTCTGCTATGGCCAGAGTAGGCGGTCTAGGCAGTGCGACAACTCCTTATGCAGATTTTCATCGGGATCGCGAGAAGGAGAACTTTTGGGAGCAGGTTAGGCAGCGCGAATATCCGGACATGCCATCACGGTTCAAGGCCACATTCCTGTTTGTGATGAAGGCCGACATCGACCGGCTCGGCGTGTTCAAAGACGAAGACAGACAAACCTTAACAGTCCTGATCCCAGCTGGCGAAAATCTTCACATTGCCGACGCCGCCTGGCTACAGTCGGACGAAGAAGATTGGGAAATCAGTGCAAGGAACTACTGGGGCGGAACGACCACAGAGAAACCCAAGCTTGAAGCTCTGCTTGATGGTCGCGGGTATATTGTCGAGTGGGATATGCTGTAACCTCCACTTGACCGCATTACCCTCCGACCGTGACTTGGCAGAAGACATACCCCGGGCCGCACTTGGTAGCGGAGACCGGATCAGACCGCAAGCTCAACGAGACTATGCCGGATTGGATGGGGATGCGCAAATCGCGCCACGCATTCGCCGACTAGGTCTGCTGAGTGGGAGTGGGAGGCAGAGGAAGAGAAGCCTTGGTGGCAGTCAGCGCTGTGGCCGACAATCTTGTGCTGCGCAACGCCGCGAATAGCGAGCTCAGGATCCTCGAAGATCTCTGGCAAATCGAAGCTCGCAGGCGATCCACTATGCCACCTCACGTCGCTCCCCCCGAAACTCCACCAACCACATCTCTGCCGCCGAGCTCCAGATGCTTCAGCGGCTCTTCGACAGAGCCTGCGCCCGCAGACATTTACGAAAGCCGCCGGGACGGGGAAGGCGCCCTCGTCGCCATATGAGAACGGTCTGCGCCAAGAGTCCGCCCGACCAGGGTTACGACGGGCCGCCGCAGGAGCCTAATTTTGAGGGAACCGGCTCTCACAGTAGGCATTGTACCTCTGAGCCAAACGTGGAGCGCAAGAATGAAGACGGTACTTACAATCTTGGGCGGGCTAAGCCTCTCTGTCGCAGCGTTCGGGGGAGGTCTATTGGCGGCAACGGTCTTTCTCTCCGCTGGGGAAGAAAACAAAGGTCTGGCTAGCGCCGATACGACCGATCTTTGGACGAACCACCCGGTAAAGGTCGACCAAGCACGAAAGGACCTCGACCGCCTTCCCAGTCGTGATGCTCCCCCGGAACGGGACGTAGCTGTTAATGACGAAACGTCCCTCGCTCATCTCAGCGAAAATGCTGCCCTGGACATGGCCGACACTACTCCGGCCGAGGTAGACCCTAACATGACGGGCTCCATTGCCCCTGATCAAGAGACCACAGCGGCAGCAGATCGCAACGAGCCGCTGCTGAGCGAAGCGCACCTTGAGTGGTGTTCATCGCGATATCGGTCGTACCGCCCCCGAGACAACAGCTACACGCCCTACAGTGGTGGCCGCAGGCAATGCGAATCGCCCTTCTCCGCAGGCTCAATGTCTAACGATATAGCCTTTGAGGACGCAGTCTCACCGCTGCCAGCAGCGTCAGACCGCTTCCCTGAAGAAATCGGCGCTCAAGTCGACCGCGAGGTCGAGCAAGCCGCTCTGGAGGGCAGGCCAACCAGCTATGGCACGTCGGAGCATGCGGAATCGTGCTTTGCTCGTTACCGCTCATATCGGCCGGAAGACAACACCTACCAGCCCTACGGGGGAGGTCCTCGCCGTCAGTGTCAGTAGGCCGTCCATCCGCACTTCCAACGGAACACTCGCCCCAGCCCACCTACCTGATCGGGCTTAGGACGCCCATATGAACCGTGACCGCACGGAAATTGAACTCCTCACCCAAGACAATCGTACATTAGGCGGGAACGTAAAATTCGATCGAATTCGGCGAACCTATGTAAACACTTCGAAGGCACAACGGGCGGAACCATGGAGTGACCGTTGAGAGAACGCGCCGAACGTAGACGATACCCCCGCACCGTTCGAGTATGGAGCGGACGATTGTCGGCAGGTAGATTGGCAGTGGACTGTGCAGTTTCCAATGAAGCAAAGGGAGGCTTGAAGTTGATCACCGAGATCGGGATCAGCCTTCCGGAAGAGGCTGTCATGGAATACCCGGACGGCACGAAACGGCGATGCCGCATTAGGTGGCAAAGGCTGAATGAGGTCGGCATCAGCTTTCTGGATTAGCGGTAACTCAAAGTTTGTTCCAACACCGGGACCGGCTCAGGCTAGCCACTGGCAGTCGTGACGGCGTTGTTGGCCACTCGGCACTGCACAGTAGGTTTTGCTATGAGGACCACTTAATTTGATTAGGCAGGGGCTGTGTCCTCGGCCTCATCCAACAAGAGGTCTGACACCAGAACACAATTGCCGAAGCGCCAGACCTAGGTGCGACGAAACGCAGCCCAAAGGCACTTCACCATCCGCAGAAGATGGAAGCGGTCGCGCATCTCGCAGGAGAACTCGCTCATGACTAGTCATAATGCCGACTCAGCGCCACTCAGGTTGACCTCCTACACCATCGAACTGTCAGCGGGCCGCAGAAAAGCTAGGCGCCAGATCCTGGGCTAGATAGACTCGCGCGGCGGAAGGCTCAGTTTCTAATGTTGCGGCAACAACGCTGCCACCGGCAAGCACAAGCACCATGAATAGAATAACTGTTCTGGAGCCGCCCTTGGCCTGGCGGAAATGATGATGATAAGCCATGGCATGTCTCCATATGTTTCGCATCGAAATGGACGACAACGCCTGATGGTTCCCTGCAAATGCTAAAAGCATTCACGGCTATCCGCAAGGACGCTGCATCGTCCCGATCGTTTCCGCCGAGTGCGCGCAAGAGGAGCTTCGGCTATTACGAGTTACTCCAGCAAGCAGACACCTGCGGGGTCTTCACAGACGGCATTACGACTGCCCCTGCGGAACAATCGAAGTCGCAAACAAAAGTGCGGCCATGGCGCCGCCTTGAGCTGGAGCCGCCGATTTTCCCCTTCCCCGGAGACCACCCACGGGCTTTAGTATCCGCCAGATAATAGGGGGATTCGCATGATCCGAATCGCGGTGCCGGAGCGCCCACGAAAGACCCACCCAGCGCCTCGTGTGCTGAAGGCCCTGCTGCTGTCCGGGATCGGCTTCGGCTTGACGCTGGCAGCCGTGACGGCGGTGTTGGCGAACCAGTCGGCTCTGCACAGTAGGTTTTGCTACGATGTAGGCTACCTTGACCGGGCAGAGGCTGCTGTCCGCAGTTTCGTTCAATAGAGGTCCGATACTAGCCCACGATCCCGAAGTGTCAGACCTAAGTCCTACGGTGGAACGCGACCGGCCCAACATCGTTCTATGGCCATCCACAACCAAAAGGAGATGGCCATGAAAACGATTATCATCGCAGCCGCATCAGTCGCAATGTTCGCCACCAGTGCTATGGCGCAGGAAAGCACTGTCAACGGCGCGGCTGGCGGAGCGGTCACCGGCGCCATCGTCGGCGGACCGGTAGGCGCAGCCGTTGGCGGCATTGTGGGCGCCGCAGCAGGCACGGCAATCGATCCGCCACCAGAACAGGTTATCACGTATGTCCGCGAACAGCCCGTGCCGGCCCAGCCTATCGTGGTCGAGCAGGAGATCGCTGTTGGTCAGTCCCTGCCACAGACTGTCGTGCTTACGCCGGTTCCTGAGGCTCCGCAGTATGCCTACACGTACGTAAATGAGCGCAGGGTGATTGTTGATCCGCAGAGCTATACGGTTGTGCAGGTTCTCGACTGATCCACGCGCTACCGTAATACTGAAAGCCCGGCGTAATCACGCCGGGCTTTCAGTGGTGATGAGTGCCACGCCGCAGCGTGATTGATTACGAAAGCCAGGTAGATCTGCCGCCTGTTCAGGCTTGTAGATGGTTAATCATCACCACTCCTCCAAGAACGGCTTCCTTCTCAGACCGAGATGCGGCGATTCAAGAAACCTCTATTCCGCCCGACGCTACGCGCTTGCCGTGTGAATGCTTGCCTTTGGCGAACGCTTGGGCGAACCTCTCGTGCCGGGCGTTCTTAGAACTGGCATCGGACCGAGGAACGTCATGAAATCCTTCTTCATCGCAACTTTGCTTTTTGCTCGCCACCGCCTCTGTCGGCTTGGCTGAGCCTCCTACAACCGCAGTAGCAACTATTGAGCTGAACGCCCAAAAGCTTGCCGAACTGAGCGAGACAAATGAGATGATGGCCGCCGCTCTTGGGACGTCCAACGTGGCGGAACTTACGAGGAAGGCAATCACGACGGTTAAAGAACTCCGAGAGACACTATCAGCAAACCGGTTCATCCGGGTCAGTGGCTTTACGGTAGGGATCCCGGGAGGCGTATCCGTTGACTTCGAGTTCATTGGAAATCACTAGATCCGCACGTCGGTCGCTCAAGAGGCATCACTTCTATAGAACAAAAAGCCCGTCAGTCAGGCCAGGCAATTCTTATCGGGTTGCGGGGACGGGAGAAACGTATGGGCAAAGTCTCAAGAACACTGATCGCTGGGGCATCTGTGGTCATCATTGCTGTGGTTTGGTACTTCTTTTCCGAACGCCAATCCCAGCTTGCCGCCCAGCGCCAATCAGAACTAGAGGCTTTAGCTGATACGTTCGAGGCGAAAACCCTTGCTAAGGAAGAGAAAGAGGCTTTCAACAAGCAGCGCGCGGCGACTCTTACGCCGGAACTATGCGGCCAGATCGCGCTGGCCGCGATTGCCAGGAAGTCGGGTGATCCGCCCCTCACTCGGGAGCACGAGGACGATATCCGCCTTTGCGACGGTCTTGGCCGCCTCGGCGAGCATGACCGCGACCAGTTTTCTTTGTCAGGAGCTTGGTCGCTAGTGAGCTCCAAGCCACATTAAATTGCGCCCAGCAGTCCTGCCGGCACTGCCGGGTTCAGCGCACCTGATTAGGCGGAGCCCAGGCCGCTGCTAAGCAGCCATCCGTTCGCAGCTCTTCGCGCAAGTGCGGCAGGCTTCCACGCAGCTCTGCATGTCACCCACGCGGTCGCAATCGTCAGCGCATTGGCGGCAGATTTCGGCGCACTCCTTGCAGGTATGTTTGTGATGCTCACTTCCCAGCAACATGAAGTGAGCCGACGTCCGGCAGATCTCAGCGCAAGCCATCATCAGCGTAAAGTGCTTCGGCTCTGTATGCTTTCCGCCCATCTGCAGGCAGTGACCCATCGCCGTCGAGGTGCACTCTCTGTAGCAAGCCAGACAGTTGTCGATGCACTCTTTCATTTCTGGGGACATTTGTTGTTCCTTCGACTTCCGAATTGTGTGACCGGTGACGGTTAACGATGATCGTCATCATCAATTCGGTCCCGCACGGACACGGTCTCCAGTGGCCAAGTTCGAGGCACAGGATGTAAAGCGGAACAGCGAACGGTCGCAGAAGTTCCGACTGCTATGTCTGAGCCGCAGAGGACACCTCAGGGCAGATGCAATCGAAAGATCAGTGGCAGACGTCGCTCTCTTGCCAACCGGCAGTCTCACAAAGAGGTTGGTCATCTCCCGCCCGCACGCTGTCCGAAGCCCTCTGGTGGAAGAGTTCCGCCGTTGGAAATATCCTGCGTTATCTCGAATTGAAATCGGCGTTGATGCTACAAACGGAGATGAAAGTCGGTTTGTTCAACGTACTGCTTCGCATGCGGTCGCAACTAATTAGCCATAGGAACGAAGACGCCCTCTGCGTGTTCCCCGGCTCACGGATACGTCAGGACGTGAGCAGAAGCATCGGCGTGTTCAACCGAGTAGGTACAGGAGCGGAAGAGGATGATCATCGGCTACCATGCATCGCACGAGCAGTTTTCGCCGAGCGAGCTGCTTGCTTACGTCACTCTGGCTGAGGATGCCGGCTTCTAGGCAGTGACGACGTCGGATCATATTGCGCCATGGAGCGTACGGCAGGGGAATTCCGGTAACAATTGGGCCTGGCTCGGAGCAGCTATGGCCAGAACCTCTGTTCCGTTTGGTAGCCTGGCGATCCCGGGCGGCTGGCGCTATCACCCAGCGGTGCTTGCGCATCTGGTCTCGACAGTCGCTGACATGTTTCCGGGTCGTCTGCAGTGGATCGCAGTTGGAAGCGGCGAGGCATTGAACGAGCACGTCGTGGGAAAAGGCTGGCCGGCAAAGGTCGAGCGCAACGAACGGCTACGTGAAGGAACGGACCTCATGCGCGCGCTGTTGCAAGGCGAGGAGGTCACGGCGCACCATTCCTGGGTTCAAGTCGACGCGGCAAAACTCTGGTCGCCGCCTCCGAAAGCGCCTGCAATCTACGGCGCCGCCCTCACCAGAAAAACTACTGCCTGGATGGGATCATGGACCGACGGCCTCGTCACAGTGCGGAAGTCGAAGGAGGAACTCTCGGAGCTCGTCAAGCTCTACCAGGAGAACGGCGGCGAAGGAAAACCGCTGGCGCTGCAGCTACAGGTATCATGGGCCAGAAGCAAAGAGGAAGCGAGAATGGCTGCTTGGGAGCAATGGCGCCACGCAGCAGTTCCCCCACACCAACTCGCTGACCTGCGCCGCCCGGAAGACTTCGATTCAATCACCAGTAATGTCGCGCCTGCGGACATAGACGAGGTGATCGATCTCGTGACCGACCCGGATGAATTGCTTGCAGCTGTTGCAGAATGCGCCTCGTGCGGGTTCGACGAGATCTACATCCATAACGTGACGCGTGACCAGATCGGGTTCCTGAACTTCATGAAGCTGGATGTCTTTCCGTCGCTTTCGTGAGTAACATGGCTCTTGCAGGCACGGTGAGATCAAGCGGAACAGCCGCAGTTGCAGGCCGTTGATGCTGAACTGGACGACAAGACAGGAGAGACTGCCTTGAGCATTGGCTTGCTTGGCCTATTGGACGATGTTGCGGGACTTGCGAAAGTGGCGGCGGCATCGATTGACGACGTCACCGGAATGGCAATGAAGGCCGGCTTGAAGGCCACCGGCGCAGTGATTGACGATGCAGCCGTGACACCTCGCTATGTGCAGGGATTTTCTGCCGATCGTGAACTGCCCATCGTATTCAAGATTGCAAAGGGATCAATCAAGAACAAGCTTCTGTTCCTGCTGCCGGCAGCGCTTGCACTCGGCTACTTCCTGCCTTGGGCGATCACGCCGTTGCTGATGATCGGCGGCGCCTACCTATGTTACGAGGGTGCCGAAAAGATCTACCACCTCTTGGCGCCCCACCAGGCGCACGCCCATGAAACCCACCTGGCTTCGGTCGCGGTGAGCCCGAAGACGCTTGAAGACGAGAAGGTCGCAGGTGCGATCAAGACGGACTTCATCCTGTCCGCCGAGATCATGGCTATTGCGCTTGCAGAACTACCAAACGAGAGTCTGGTCGCTCAGGCGATTATCCTCCTGCTTGTGGCATTCGGCATCACCTTCGCCGTCTATGGCACTGTTGCTTTACTCGTGAAGGCCGACGACTTCGGTCTCTCGCTCGCCGCCAATAACGCCGGCATAGCCCGCACTTTCGGCAGGGGTCTGGTCAAAGCCATGCCAGTCGTGATGTCCGTTCTCAGCGTCGTCGGCACCGCGGCCATGATCTGGGTCGGCGGCGGCATCATCGTGCATGGGCTTGAGGGCTTCGGCCTCCCTCAGATCGGGCACGTCATTGATCACTGGTCAGAAGTCGCTGCTCATTCCGTGCCGACGATCTCGTCGGTACTTACGTGGGCAGTTGAGTCGGCTGGCTACGGGCTGATCGGACTGGCGATCGGGGCTGTGCTCATCCCCATTGCGGAATATGGGATTTCGCCCGCCTGGAAAGCCATCAAGGGCCTGATGAGATCGGAAGGAACAGCCGGCGGCCATTAGTCATGGGATGAATTGCCGAGACGTCCATGGTCTATTTAGTGACTGGAAGCACAAACGGCGGATGGCGCGAAGCACTACGTTGGTTCCGAGACGCCAACGTAAATGAGCGGGACCCGGACCCGGGGGTGGCTAGGCTTTCCGGCTCGTCGGCCGACCCTTATTCGAGGTCGGCGAGCATCGAATAGATGCGCTTTCGCTTGCGAGGGACCGTATCTGATGCGTACCCGCGTATCGGCCCTCAACTTCCAGTGACCGCCGACCCACGTCGTGCGAAATTTACGTCGGGCTTTGATCAACAGGTTCTCGGACGCGTAATCTGCAAGGATCGTGATCTCCACGGAGATTGGCCCTGATGATTTCATGGCGTCGATATCGTGCCCTGTGCGCCGCTATACCCTCGCGATAATACTCAAAAGTCCCGAGGGACGTGTAGTGCGAAGATAGGTCCGGAGTTTCGGATCGGGATTGTCGCTCTCCCCATCGCGAGGTTCAAAGTCGGTAACCTGGCGGTTCGCCATGCGCGCAGAGCGCTTCGATGATGACCGCGCAGTAGATGCTCGTCGGGATTAACAGCGCCTGGTAAGGGATGTTCTAACTGCCAACCGAGATGTGGCCGATGCAGTGGGCGAATTGACCGTCGCGGGGGACCAACTTCCCAACGAGCTGCAGACCTCGCGTGAGTTCTCTCTTGATCAGCGAAAGGACTACGCTTTAACGCGCCGTGTAGCAGATCAGCGCATGTGGTATGAGCGTAAGCGTTTTCGAACAAGCGAGCCGCGAGAAGGTGGTTTTGGATCTCATCCATCGCATATGCCGCAGGCTTTTTTTCATGACGCGGCCGCGTTGGAGATCATCGACAAAAGGCTTTAAAGCGCGAGAAGAAAACTGAGCGCTTGCGGGCGCTGCGCCTGGCGAAAGAGGATGTGCTACTCACGGAGGCCAGGGCGCGAAAGCTGAAGTAGCCTTTAACTGATCAAGGCCTTTAGCTGCTCCTCGTCCCGAACTCCCAGTTGGTAAAGCTGAACGAGTTCGCTGCCGACCGCTCCTGCATCCGCCTTCTCGATGTTACGGATACCGCAGGCTTCTTCGTAGACGTCTTGGAGCAACTGGAGGTCCTCGGGCGCGAAGGGAATGTTCTCTGATTCTGTCATTCATATAATATGCGGCGTGCCACACGTGGATGAATGGAAGTCGGAACGCGCGGCGGGTACAAGCCACAATGAGAAGATGGTGCAACGCGTTCCAAGCGTCGGGAGACGCCTGTTTGAAACTGCGGGGGCGGAGGAAAGTTCCGGTCAAGAACAGGCGGCGCTGCACACCGAGTTCTGCTACGATGTCCGTCGCCTTGAGCAGGCAGATGCTGCCGTGCGCGGGCTCATCCAGTAGCGGCCACACTGCAGTGCACGATCTCCGAAGTGTCAGACCTAAGTCCTAAGGCGGAACACAAGGGACCCGTCCACGTTCACTGACCAGCCACAACCAAAAGGAGATGGTCATGAATAAATTTATAGTATTGGGTGCATCAGTCGCAATGTTCGCCACCGGCGCAATGGCCCAGGAAAGCACTGTTAATGGTGCGGTCGGCGGCGCGGTCACAGGTGCAGTTGTTGGTGGCCCCATCGGCGCCGCAGTCGGCGGCATCGTCGGCGCAGCAGCTGGGACGGCCATCGACCCGCCACCAGAGCGTGTCGTGACCTACGTCCGCGAACAGCCTATTCCGGCACAGCCTGTCATGGTCCAGCAAGAGATCTCAGTTGGCCAGCCGTTGCCGCAGACTGTCGTCCTGACGCCCATTCCGGAATCCCCGTCCTACTCCTACGCCTACGTTAATGAGCGCCGTGTGATCGTGGATCCGCAGAACTACACGGTCATCCAGGTTCTCGACTGATCCAACGTTCGACCTGTTGCTGAAAGCCTGGTACATTGCATTGGGCTTTTTCTTTTGATGATGAAAGGCGACGCTTCGCCGCCTCTGTCCTTGGGAAATCCTCCCCAGGCCACCCACGCGGACGATAGGCGCTGGTCTGATAAGGGCAACTCAGATTGACAGTTGCGGTTAATTCAGCATCGGCGTCATAGCAGAGAGGGGGAGCGCGCGGTAACCCCAGGCGCGTAGGTTCCGCGCGCTCCGCGCCGTGGAGACTCAGTTCCGGCGCGTTGGTCGAACTGACGATATAGTTGTGGGTTCCCGTACTGAATGAAAGCGCGTCGCCGCTTGCTTCGTTCGATCGTGATGATGGGAGACGACGCCGAAGCGTCGCCAGTCTCGCCTCCTCGAATGGCATACCACCAGAGGCCCCTCCCAGGCCCTCATCTGCGACAATATGTCGGCTGTCAGATTTTGCAAGAGGCTCTATGGCCAATCGAACGCCTTCACAGCAACGAAAAGCCGCCCGACCTTTCGGCCGAGCGGCTGAATGTAACCTTCTGAGAAAGGTCACCCTCAGCATGCCCGAGAGTGTCGTTGAGGTGCTTGAAGTCATCGACTCGCACATCAGCAGCGTAGCGCCCCAGTCTCGCTCTGAGGCCTCTCCCCAGAAGCGATCGAGCACCTCCATCATTGATCTCGATTTGCCACACCAGTGAGTGGATCCGTTCGCGCTAGGAGTTCAAGTCGGGCGTTGGCATCGGTAAGATCCGCTCCTGTCGCAATTCGAGCAAGAAAGTCTTGTGAGCTAGGATTATTGCCGTTTGGCGGGCAACAACCGTTGCAGCTAACCCAGTCGTGAAAAACAACGAACCCGCTACAGCGCTTCCGATTTCAATTGCTGGATTCTGCAGCTGAAAAATGACAAAAGACCCATGGCGAAGGCCGCAATTGAAACTGCCCATGGAAGCGGAATCGGGAAAATCACAATGGCAGTGACGGCGACGAAAAGCTTGATCGTCAAGTGTCGTTCATGGAACTCCCCTCCCGTATTAACGCCCACTAGCGCGACGGACAGGAGGATTAGAAAGACGCTGCTAAGAACGATGATGCCTTGTAGCCACAGCCATGTGGCTTCCGCATTGCGACAGCCGCGACGAAAGCTGCGGGCGGTAGAATTAGCGCTGGGAATAGCATCGACGCCACTGTTCCGCTCGGGAGCAAAGCGGCCTTGACTCCCAATGTTAGAACGTTGAGTACGATCACCCAGACCATCCAAGAACGGATGATTTTTGAAGCCTGCCGCCACGAACGCTCACGGTAAAGGCGTGCCAGTACGCCATCCAAGCGTATAGCACGCGTTCGGCCACCAAGTAATCGCTCCGCTTGTTCGGCGATGGCCGGATGTAATTTTTGGACGTCCTCCCGCGAAGGGGCGCCTCCTGGAGGCTCTATTCGCTCAATATCCATGAACGGATTTTAGCGAGGTCTAGGGGATCAAGACAAGCAAAGAGAGTGGTTGGAGATCCGTCACAGTTGGCTAACAACTGCATACCAGTTGAAAATGGAAAGCACCAAGTGCGCCAATTTGTGGCAAGGCGGTGGCGTAGAGTGTTTCCTTCCTAATGCGGCCCGCGAACGCGGCGGAGCTGTCGTATGGCGCGAGTACCATCGTGAACAGGTCTCCCAGTCGAGCAGCCTGCTCTTGACTGTGCGGGAGAGGGCAGGCTGCTCTGAGATGGCTCGGTGATTCAACTTCGAGAACTCGCCGCTGGACGACGGTAATATTTGGCGCAACAAGGATGGCAAGCCTGTGGCGCTTTATTCATAGAGTTTCTCCGCCCGCCTCATGCTGAAGTTACAGGGTAGCTCTTTTGGTACCTGTAGCTTTGACGCGGATCAAAACCGGGCAGCACGCACCGCCCTTCGACTAGCAGTTCTCTCTGGGAGAAGATTTTTGTAGTGATGAGCGCACCCAGTGTGCTGGGGCTGAGAGAGACGCTTTCTTACACTTTGGTCAGGCGTCGCTGAGGTCTCCTCTCGACGGCAATGACGTGAAGCACTTATGGAACAAGCAGGCCTTTCCAACGGTAGAGAGAGAGGTTAGCGGAAAGCCAGCGCCACCGCCGCCATTAGAGGATGATTCGGCTAGCCCTCTACAATTAGAACGCGGAGATGCTATATAGCCCACTTTCGCAATCGAGGCAGAATATGCAAAGCTCCGGACTCGCTTCAACGCTGATAGAGCTCCAGGCTGTTGCGGCCGACGTAGCACGGCAGGATCTGGCGCCGGAGGCGGACAAAGTCGACCGGGATGGCGTCTGGCCGAAAACGGGGATGGCCGCCCTCGCGAAAGCTGGCTTGACTGGCCTCCACATGCCGCGCCGCCTTGGAGGTTCTGAGGAAGGCCTGCTGGCACTGGCGGTGGTGACGGAAGAGCTGGGCGCCGTTTGTAGTTCCACAGCAATGTGCTTCGGTATGCATAGCGTCGCTGCCAAAGTCCTTGCGGCTAAGGCGACGCCGGAACAGGAGGAGCGGTTTCTTCTTCCGATCGCCCGTGGTCAACACATCACGTCGTTAGCTTTAAGCGAAGCTGCCACCGGCGTTCACTTCTTCCTGCCGACCAGCCAGTTCCGGCCCGACGGTGACAGCTTCATTATCTCCGGCAACAAGAGTTTTGTGACAAGTGGGGGATATGCAGATTCCTATGTTGTGTCGGCTGTAACGCCCGGCGGAGAGCTTGATCCTGGATCGTTTAGCTGTCTGGCCGTGGAGGCTGGCGCAGCTGGTCTGGAATGGCGCGAGCCGTGGCACGGCTACGGAATGCGCGGCAATAGCTCACGACCGGTTGCCCTTAATGAAGTCAGGGTACCGAAATCCAATCTGCTCGGCGCGGAAGGCGATCAGATCTGGTATGTTTTTGAGGTCGTCGCTCCGTACTTCCTGATCGCGATGGCTGGTGTCTACCTCGGAATTGCCCGCGCAGCGCTTCAGCTCGCCATAGACCATCTTCGCACCCGCGCCCATGGCCATACCGGAGAGACCCTGAGCGAGGTGCCGGTTCTGTGGCATCAAATCGCTGAAGCATGGACGGAAGTGGAAGCGACTCGTCAGCTCGTTCGCAACGCAGCCCGTGAGGCTGACGCCGGCGCCACAGATGCGGCACTCGGCCTTTTCGCGGCCAAGGCCCGCGTCGCTCAAACCGTCACCTCAGTCACCGAAACGGCGATGGTACTGATGGGCGGGCGGGGTTATGCGGAAAACAGTCGGATCACCCGGCTGCACCGAGACGCTCGGGCAGCGCACGTAATGGCGCCGACGACCCATTTGCTTCAGACCTGGCTCGGTAGATCCCTGCTCGGCCTGCCTTTGCTTTGAGCTTGGTATGATTTCAGTCGGTTATTTTGGAGAAGCAGAAGGCGAAGCAACGGTCCGGGAGGCGGCCCGTTTTGCGACGCTGACGGTAGGCGTGCTTTCTGAGGGGACTGCGCCATATCCTTATGCCGTCGTGATTGTGGATTCGGAAAAACCAGGCGCACTTGCAACGGCACAGCGTATTTTGGCGCGGCAACCCCAGACCCAGCTTATGTTTCTTGCCCCGCCCAATCGGTTGAACCGCTTTCGCGAGAGTTTACCTTTTATACCCAGGCTTGCAGGGGCATGGACGGCCGACGCCAGTTCACCGCCAAAAGTGCTTGCCGAAATCATCATCAAAGCCGCGGAGATTTCAGAGCGGCGAAACTCCATGACGGCGCTTCGCGATCGAATTAACCGTCAAGTGACGGTAAACGCATCTGCCGAGGCGGCAAGACGCGCGCAGGACATCCGCTTGCGTCAGGTCGCGCTCTCTCAGGGATATCTGGCCACGCTGCTCGCCCAAGCACCAGAGGCTTTCATTGCGCTCTCGCTCGATGGACACATCACAGCTTGGAACGAAGCGGCGGAGCGCCTTTTCCAAACGGACGCCACGTCAGCACTTGGGCGGACGCCCTTTGAACATGTGTCGGCCGAAGTCGGTTCTGTCCTCAGGGATCTTCTACAGCAAGCCACGGAAGGAAAGACGGGATCAGGCATCGAAGTTTTTGTCGTTCGCAAACAGGTCGAGCGCTGGCTCGAGCTCAGTTACACACCGATCCGGGATCCGGATGGGGCAATCATTGGTGTGTCGCTTACAGCGCACGACGTGACGGAACGCAAGCGGGGCGAATTCCTTCTAAGACGAAGTGAACATCGCCTGCGAACCCTGACCGAGTCCCTTCCTCAGCTTGTCTGGACCGCCACCCCCGATGGGCAATGCGATTATTTCAGTCCCCAGTGGATTGAGTATACCGGCTTGCCGGCGCAGGAGCAGATGGGCGTGCAATGGCTCGAGCGCGTTATTCACCCGGACGACAGGAATCGTACGACGGATCACTGGCTCGGTGCGGTTACAGGGGAGCATCCCTATGACATCGAATACCGGATCAGGCGGGCCGATGGAATGTATCACTGGTTCAAAACTCGCGGTACGCCGATAACGGATGACGCTGGCAGGACCGTCCAATGGTTTGGAACCTGCACGGACATCCAGGACATCGTAGAAGCGCGTGAGCTGCTGCAGGCCAATGCCGAAGAATTGGAGCAGCGGGTGCGAGAAGAGACAGCCAAGCGAGGTGAGGCTGAACGCGCCCTGCGGCAAGCACAAAAGATGGAAGCGATCGGCCAGTTGACAGGCGGGGTCGCGCATGACTTCAACAATCTATTGCAGGTAGTCTCAGGCAATCTGCAACTGCTGTCGAAGGATGTTACCGGACAACCAGGCCCGCAGAAGAGGATAGCGAACGCGCTCGCAGGGGTGCAACGGGGGGCAAAACTCGCAAGCCAGCTTCTGGCGTTCGGCCGAAAGCAGCCGCTTGACCCACGTGTTGTTAACATTGGGCGGTTTGTCTCCGACATGGAGGACATGCTGCGACGGACGCTGGGGGAAGGGGTAGAAATTGAAACGATCAGAGGTGGCGGCCTCTGGAATACCTTCATCGATCCGGCCCAAATCGAGAACGCGGTCCTCAACCTGGCCATCAATGCCCGTGACGCGATGGACAGCAGTGGAAAATTGACGATCGAGGTCGGCAACGTTTTCCTGGATGATGCCTATGCAAGACAACATGAAGAAGTCAGCCCCGGTCAGTACGTGATGCTCGCCGTGACTGACACAGGTTCGGGCATTCCGGCGGATATACTCGATCATGTGTTCGAACCGTTCTTTACAACGAAGGCGGTCGACAAAGGTACAGGCCTCGGTCTGTCGATGGTTTACGGCTTCGTTAAGCAATCTGGTGGTCACATCAAGATCTACAGCGAAGTGGGGGAGGGTACGACAATCAGGCTGTACTTCCCGCGCTCGACCGAGCAAGAGGACGTTCCAGTCGTCCATGACCACGGCTCCATCGCCGGCGGCAGCGAAACCATCCTGGTGGCTGAGGATGACGAGCAAGTTCGAAGCACCGTTGTCGAACTCCTGACCGACTTGGGGTACAAAGTGCTTAAGGCTAGGGACGCCGCGTCAGCGCTGACAGTGATCGACAGCGGGATACCTATCGATCTTTTGTTCACGGATGTTGTCATGCCAGGACCTATGAAGTCAGCGGACGTTGCGCGCAAAGCCGTCGAACGGGTTCCTGGTCTCGCGGTGCTCTTTACGTCTGGCTATACCGAGAATTCGATTGTTCACGGCGGCCGACTTGACCCGGGGGTCGAGCTTCTATCGAAGCCTTACAGCCGTGAAACGTTAGCGCGGAAGATACGGCATGTATTGAACAATCGAAAGCAGCGGATCGAGGTCGGACGGAGGCTGGCTCCAGAGGCTCCATCCGAAGCAAACGTTACGTTGGCAAAGCTACGGATACTGCTTGTCGAGGATGATGCGCTAATCCGTATGTCCAATGCGGATATGGTGCAGGAGCTGGGGTATGACGTGATCGAGGCAGCTTCCGCTGAAGAGGCACTCCGTCATCTTGGGGGCCAGCAGATCGATGTCGTTGTGACCGACCTTGGATTACCAGGCATGTCTGGTGAGGAGTTCTGCCGAGTGCTCAGGGCACAGTGGCCGGAAATCGGGATTGTCTTCGCCACTGGAAGGGCCGAAAGCCCAACGCTCGATGACATGTCGCGCACAGCTTTGCTGTTGAAGCCATTTGGCGTCGAGGAGCTGAAAACGGCTTTGGCTGCGGCTATTTAAGAAGCCTTGTTGAGTTTCAGCAGGATTGGACCCGCTTTATCATTCCGCGTTAGCCCGCCAGGCTCGATGTAGTGAGTGCAGCCGAGCAAGCTGCATTAATGTTGGTCCAGATCATACCGGCCGCGCATCAGGGGCGGCCGCCGTGGGCAAGAAGAACGGAGTAAGCCGTCTATGGCAGGATCAGCGCGTCATGCACTGTGGTCGAATTTCTGGGCGATGCCATGCTTGATGATTGGCGGAGCAGTTGTCGTCAGCGGGACATTGCTCACCCTGGATTTGTCAGGAGGGTCGGCTTGGATTAGCGCCTTTGGCTGGCCCTTCTCCGTTTCCGGGCAGACAGCGTTAGAACTGGCGAGCGGCCTCGTGACGTTACACTCAGCATTCTCAACGCTATACTTCTCCATAACCCTTCTGGTCCTGACTCTGGCCTCGAGCAACCTCGGGGTGCGATTGATCGACCGCTGGATCGGGGACCGAAAGATACGTTTCACGCTCGGCCTCTTGCTCGCGCTGCTTTCTGCCTCGCTGATCACGCTTTTTTCCGTTGATCCAGAGGGACCTTCGGATCATGTGCCGCGCCTCACGCTGATGGCCCTGACCATTGCAACCATCCTAGCTCTTGCCTGGATGGCAAGGGCACTGAACCATCTGGGGCGCACCGTCCATGTCGACACCTCCATTGCACAGCTCGGCCGCAACGCCGCCCGAAGCCTTAGCCGAAACAGGCATCAAGGGCCGACGGAGCTGGATTTTGGTCAGGGCATTCCGGTCCGGGCGGCCGAAACAGGCTATGTTGATGAGATCAGGTGCGACGAGATCCTGAAGGAGGCCTGCGCAAGAGGCGCCTTTGTACGACTCGTCCGTGGGACCGGTGATTTCATGATGGAGGGGGAAGAGATCGGCACTGTAGTGGGTGACACCGATGCAGATTGGGTGACGCAACACGTACTGTCCGCGTCTTATCGCAACGACACGCGCGGTCCGGTGTTTGAAGCCAATCTGCTGGTCGAAGTTGCCAGTCGCGCACTGTCGCCTGCGGTGAACGACTTCTACACCGCTCTCGCCTGTTGTGACAGGCTTGCGGGCGTGTCCGCCGCGGCCTTGAACACCACCCACCTGCCCCAGTGGCTTACGGATAAAGACGGCATGCCGCGGCTCGAGCTGCCGACCGAGAAGGTGACTCAGTTCATGGACGGCCCCATGAAGGCACTTCGCCAGACGGCGGCTCCGTATCCCACTGTGATCATCCACATGATCAAGATAATCGCGCGCCTGCCATCATCCAGCCACAGCGAGAAAGAAGTTGTCGAGTTTGTCTGGCGTCATGCAAAAGCCATGGCCGAACATGGAGCCTCCCAAGCGCAAACGGAGTGGGATCGAAAGGATATCTGGGCGGCACTAGAGGATGCGAGGCATTCGCTCCTTGCTAGCTGATGTCGGCGATGGTCCTGGGCATCGGCGCGAACAGGGATGCTGCCAAAGAAACAGCGGCACTTCTTCCTACTTCGCCGTCCTCCGGCAGGGCTGGCGCCATTGCCGCTGCCTTGCTACCTGCGCATCAGGAAATGAGCGCCTTTAGTCTAAATACGCAGGCAGCGGGCGATGCCATCTACATGCTCGACACAGGGGTCATTCCTGTTTCGACTGCCGGTCTAGCAGGAGGGAGGAACCCCTCCGTTGTCGATGCACCTTGGAAGGGGACAGGCCTAGTGGCCTAGTGCCTCATCGCATCTTCAATCGACCAGCCAAAAGTCCACGCGTCGATCTTCTGGCGCCATTCGTCGAGAAGTCGACCATGCTCCTTTGGCCTGTGTCTGAGCAACGGATTATCTTCCTGTCGCAATCCAAGAATGCGTGCTGTGATGCCGCGTTGCTGCCAATCTAAAATGGTTTCCATTTCCAACATTGCTCCTCATGAGCATCAGCGGCCATCATTGCCGCGCCACATGAGGACTTGCTAAAGAACGAGGCTGGTGCGGAGCTGGAGAAAGCCGGCTGCTGCTGAGTTTACGCTTAGGCTCTACCTCTGCGATCGCCGTGCTCTATCTTTCCATCTCGCCGGATCCTAGAACGCCGCGTTTGCCCGGCGGTTGCTGTCGGTCCTCATCATGCACCCTGAAACCTTGGCAAGCAGCATGTCGAGGTCGATGGGCTTCGTCAGATAGGCCTCGGCTCCTGCCCTTAGGCCGGCGATGGTGTTCTCGCGGTCGGTCAAGGCTGTGAGCATGATGAAGGGGATGTTCGCGAACTCCGGGTAGTTGATCTGGATTTCCGCGAGGAGCTGATGGCCATCCATCACCGGCATCGATACGTCCGACACAACCAGATCCGGCCACTGGGCCAAGATGATTTCCAGGCCTTCCTGACCGTTCGCCGCCTGGAGAGTTTTGAAACCAGCTTCCTCGAACTCCTCAACGAGGAGGTTGCGAATTTCGACTTCGTCGTCGATGCACAATATTGTTGCCATTTAAGCCACCTTCTGCTGATTTTCTGCTGCTTCGATCGGCAAGGTCACCGTGAAAGTGGTGCCCTGACCAAGAATGCTGCTGACGGAGATGCTTCCGCCATGCAATTCAAGAATCTCCCGGACGATGTTCAGGCCGATGCCGGTTCCGGCGATCCCAGTCGAGCTCCGGGCCCGGAAATATGGCTGGAAAAGCTTCGGCAGGTCGTCGCTGTCCATCCCGATCCCGCTGTCCTTGACGGAGACGAACGCGTTGGCGCCTTCCATCCAGCCGCGCACCGAAACGGCGGAGGAATTGGGCGAATACTTCACCGCATTCGAGAGAAGATTCGAAAACACCCGCTCCAGCGCATCCGCGTCCGCGAAAATCGTCGGAGGGAGGCCCTCGAGATCGACCTTGATCCTGTGGCTCTTGCTGATCTCCGCTCGTCTGGCAGCGGACTCGGCTATGACATCAGCGATCGGGCAGGGGACTCTGGCGATGGAGATCGTTCCTGTTTCCAGTCTCCCCGCCGACAGGATGCTTTCCATAAGTTCGACCATCCTCGTCGTCGCGCCTCTGATTTGCACGGACTTCTCGATCAGGAACTCCTTCGTGACTTCAGACTTGGTGCGGGCAATCCTCTGAGCGGCCGCGTCGATCACGGACAGCGGCGTCCGGAACTCGTGCGATATCATCGCCACGAAACGACGCTGCAAGGCGTTCACCGCCCTTTCCTGTTGAAGGAGCTTGTCGAGTTCCGCGTTCTTTTCACGGACCTCGGCAGTGCGGGCGTCCACAATCCTCTCCAGTTCCTCGCCGTGCTGGCGCAGCCGGTGCTCGCTTGCTTGAAGAGCCTGTATCGCCAGCTGACGGTCATGCACATCTTCGAGAAGCCCGTACCACTTCAGTACTTGTCCCTGATTATCCTTCCGCGCAGCCGCCCGGCTCCGGTACCACCGAAAGTCTCCTGAAGGCGTTCCTATCCGGTAAAGCAGATCGAACGGGGCGCCACTTGCAACGCATTGTGCCCAGGTCTGCTGGACACCAGCCACATCCTCGGGATGAAGTGCGCTTGCCCATCCGGATCCCAGCGCGTCCCAAACCAGCTTGCCGGAAATATGCTCCCATTCCGGCCCCACCTCCAGAACTTCGCCATCGGCGTCAGCGACCCACGGCGTATGGGGATGAAGCTCTATGAGGGAACGGTAGTGCTCCTCACTTGTGCGCAGCACCTTCTCTGCTTTGCGCAGATCGGTGACATCTTCTATGACTACGATGATGAGCGTCTTCATCCCGTCGGCGGTGGGCACCACCACCCGTCGCTTATGCGTGAGAAGCTTCCTTGCCTCGCCGTTCGAGGCAATTATTTCCTCTTCGAACAGATGGCCCTCTCCGCTGGCCAAAATTTCCAGGTCGATTTGCCTTATCCGTTGAGCACTAGCATCGGACAGAAAGTCATGGTCCGAGCATCCGAGGACCTCTTCCCGTTTCCGGCCAAGCAGTCTGCATGCGGGCTGGTTGAGATATATAAAGCGGGACTGGTCGTCCTTCACGATCATGGGTCGCAGAGCGGTCCCAAAGATGATCTCAAAGGTCTGGTACAGACTTGCCCTGACCCCACTGGTGTTGTCTTGCTGAGCGTCCACACCACCTCCTGTTCCCGGATATGCTACTCTACCCGTTCCATGCGTGCACCGGCTCCATCCGTCCCCCGAAGCCACAGTGCCGACAGGATGAAATTTAGCATTGTAGACATTACGAAAGACTAAAGTATTTCTCAGGCGTTCGATGTTGAAGCGGATACTGAATACCGGAAGGACTTGATGAAGAACGAGCACTCGCCCACATTCCGATACCACCTACGGTCGTTGCAGATGACATCGACGAGATGGGCCATGTAACAACGCCGTGTATCTGCGGTGGGTAAAGGAAACGATAGTAGCTTAGGAGGAGCATAGCGCCCGAAGCTCTCGCAGAGTACCTCTGGGTGGTGCTCAATTTGTTACGCGGAGGTATGCGAGGGCAGGGGTCGTTGGTTCGCATCCAATCAAGGCGGAGACTTCGGGAGACAACGATGCTTTATGATGCTTTGGACGTGTCGGTGCGCTCAGCAGCGATCTGCATCATCGATCAGGACGGAAAGGTTCGGTTGGAGCGGTCGGTTCCTTCTGACGTGCCAGAGGCAGTCACATAATGCTCACCGCAGTATGCCATCAGTAAGAGGACAACGATGGAGGTTGACGTGCGCGAGAAGAAGGTTCGAGAGATCGAGGAAATGGCGGCGACGATCAGGGAATTGGCGACCCCTGGTATGAGTCCCAAGGAGCTTATAGATGCGGTAAAACAACGTCATCCCAAAGCTACTAAGAAGGAAGTCGCGCGAGCCGCATTTATGAGCGTTATTCATTCAGCGGAGCACGATCCCGGGTACACGCAGGAGCTACACGACCTAGCCATGGAAACGCGCGATAGCTAAACCGCGTATTTCCGACCCGTCAAAACCTCGATGTGGGCGCCAGGTCCGCCGACGCCCGGCCGGGTTGATTATGACAATCAAGTGACATTCTGTGCGATTCTCGAACAAAAAGGTAGCCATAAGAATGTCTGGTAAAACTAAGAAAATCTATCACGCACTGGTTGAAGGCGCTCAATCTGGCCTGAACGACAAGGCCCTGTACGAACACGTTCTCAAGGAATGCGACAAGGCGACATCGAAGAAAATCGTGAAGGCATCTCTCTTGGCCCTCAGCGATCCCGACCTCAAGGATGCCAACATCCTGCACACCATCTATGCCCTCGCAATCAAGCATCGGCTTGATCCGTCATCAATGGATGATGCCGCCGAAGGCGAGGTCGATACGCGAGCCCCTTCGATCAAGACCAAGGGTACGGCAAAGAAAACCGGGGCTGATTAGCAGCGGTATCTTGGATCCTCCGCCGGAGCGCGAGCCGCAATGGTCCTGATATCAGCCTTAGCGTCCGTGCGTCACGGGCCTGCATCTGGGACATAGCTGCACTGCACAATAAACGGTTCCCGCCTGATCAAAAAACAAGCATAACGGCTTCAGCAGATGCATAGCGGCTTCCTCCCAGTTCCGCGTGTCTGCTGTTCCCCTCTGGAGGTTTCGACCTTCATACCTTTGGGCTCCGGATTGTCCGCGAGCCCATTTTTTTTGTGCAGCAGCTTGATGGCGGGTTTGGCCGACTGTTGAACTGTTGAGACTACTGGGGCAGGTGTACCTACTAGGTTAGAAGGGGAGGGGAGTGCAGCCAGCCAGCTTCAGATCATCCAACCACGGCAACCTAAGTTTCCTGCCCACCAACGGAATATGACGCAGCGGTATACAAGGGCAGGGGTCGTTCGTTCGATTCCATCAAGAGCACGATGCTGGCGATGCGATTCTGAGGAGCCACTCGTGGCCCGCACGCAATGACCGCTTTGCGCCCCCATGTCGGTCATAGAGCCTGTCGTCGTGCCTGCTTAAGAGCAGACATGGGCTTGGCGCCCGCGTCACGTCGCGTGTGCGCCATAAGCGGTCGTGGCGGCTGACGACGCATATTGGCCTCGCGCACTGTCGCTAAAGGAACTCTGTGGTTCGTGGTCCAGATAGTCCCTCACTTCCCAAGGGTACAAAATCGATAAAAATTAAGGACTGGAATGGCCATGGTGATAAAGACCGGTGGATGCCTTTGTGGTTCAGTCATCTACGAAGTTAAAGGTACACTTCGCCCGGTTGTCGCGTGTCATTGTCACCAGTGCCGCAAATCCTCGGGGCACTATGTGGCAGCAACCCAAGTCCTTCACCGCGATCTGACTATCCGTGGCGACACCTTGAAATGGTTCAGATCGTCACGAACGGCGGAACGGGACTTCTGTAGCGTCTGCGGCAGTAACCTTTTTTGGCGTCGGTTCGACAGTGGCCACATCTCGATTTTCGCTGGCACCATCGACGGGTCCACCGGGCTCCGCATCGAGAGTCAACTCTACCCAGAGAGTGCGGGCGACTATTACGACCTACCTGCGGTTCACATCATCGAGCAGGACACACTTTGCTGATGGCTCCACCGCCAGTGCCGTGATGGACGCCGTCATGGCAGGATCGGGTCGAGAGGCGTCTGCCGCTCAGCGCCACAACCGGTCATTGCGTCAACAGACAAGTCTCTAATGTCTGAACACAACCCCCGACTAAGGAATTGCCGGATGCCGCCGATTGAGGTTTTGCTCGCATTCGCCGCCACCACGGCTGTATTCGCATTCATTCCAGGGCCAGCGATGTTGTATGCGGCAGCTCGCACTATGGCGGGTGGTCGACGCGCCGGATTGATGGCAGTGCTCGGTATCCACCTCGGCGCTTATGTGCACGTCATTGCAGCCGCCGCAGGGTTATCCGCGCTCTTCCTGCAGTCCCGGTGGCATACACAGTCGTTAAGCTGGCGGGCGCACTTTACCTAATCTGGCTGGGAATCTCCATGTTTCGAGCACCGGTACCCTCTGAGAGCGTGCCAGATGTGACACCGAACTCTAAAAGAAAAGCATTCGTTGAGAGCATTGCTATTGAGGTGCTGAACCCAAAGACGGCGATCTTCTTCATGGCGTTTCTTCCGCAGTTCGTGGACGGTGAGGGAAGCTTGCCACTTTGGGCGCAGCTCACCCTACTAGGAGCTGTCGTCAACGCCACCTTCACGTTCGCAGATGTCGTTTGCGTCTTCCTAGCCGGGTTCATCATGACCAAATTGAAGGGTTCCAATGCGGCACGGACGCTGCTCCAACGCGCTGGTGGTACTATCCTCGTAGGGCTGGGGTTGCAGGTCGCTATGCAACGCACCTGATCAACCGTGGGGGTCCGGTTCGGCTCGACACCCGTCATGGCTGCGAAGGGCCAAAGCCCTCTCCCCTCAGTGCATTCAGTCAACTACCCCAAAAATTGTTAATGCGAATTGAAGGCAGAACGATCAAAGAAATCGATGGACCGGAGAATAGTGATCGTGTGCGGCAAGCGCATCAAGCTCCAGTCCAGCGCTCTGAAAGGATCACGAACGACCACTGAAACTGAGTCCTTAGTCCGGATCGATCATCCTCGAGCAAGAATGGCATTGAAGCGCAAAGGCCTCATGCTCAGTCAGCCGCGGCAAGGGGGCGAGTGCATCAGCCGTAGTCACCTCCGCCAGTACAGTTGTCATGTCGCTTCAGGTGCACTCCGACCTCTTCCTGGCGAACCCTATTTCAGGAGAAACCCGGCACCTCTAGTCGTATTTCGAGTCGCCGATTCAGCCAGTCGCGTCGCAGGCGACCCGAAAGCTGCTTCTCGATCATCGCCTTTACCATCACCGTGCCGAAGCCACTTTTCGGATTATCGGGTTGCGGGATGCCGGATTCTCTCCAGATCATCTTGAAGCCCCCAACATGGTCGGTTTTCTCCCACGCGATGCAAAGCTGCCCACCGGGCGTGGACAAAGCGCCATGCACGGCGGCGTTCACCGCAAGCTCGTGGATGACGAGCGAAAGAGGCTGGACAACGGAAGCCGCGACGGCGATGTCCGGACCACTGAGCTCTCCCTGCGTGGTGTATCTCTCTACCTGACGCTGAATGACGTCGCGCAGAGCGACCTCCTTCCAGCCGCGCTCCGAGAGGAGAGCATGGGCATGAGAGAGGGCTTGTACCCTCTGCTGGATCGATGACGCATACTGTGCGACATCGTCCGCCCTGCTCAGCCTGACCAGGCTGTCCACGATGGCGAGAACGTTTTTAGCCCGGTGGTCCACCTCCATCAGCAGCCTGTGCTCCGACGCCTCCAAACTCTGGACCTTGCGGAATGCTGTTACGTCGACCTGTGAGGCGAAGAAGTATGCAACGTTTCCGTTGTCGTCCCGGATCGGACTGATATGGAGCTGGTTCCAGAAGGCAGTGCCGTCCTTTCGGTAGTTCAGCAGCTCGACATCAACCTCTCGTTCCTCTGCTATGCCAAGCCTGACTTCCGCGACGGCGGCCGTCGAGGTCGAGGAACCTTGCAAGAACCGGCAATTCCGCCCCAGAACTTCGTTGGCCGCGTATCCCGTCAGGTCCAGGAATGCCGTATTGGCGAGCACGATCGGGTTGTCCTGCTGCCGGGCATCCGTCATGATCATTGGCATCCGTGTCCGCTCGAAGGCTACGGTGCCGAGTTCCTTCCGATCACCGAAACCCGTAGGCAAGGAAGCGACGGGGATGTCCCCATGAACGTTCGAAGTTGTATCAGCCACATCTTCACCTACTCTGTCCGGGCGCAGATTAACGAAATTGGACGGTAATTGTTTCGTGAGTGATACAAGAAGGGCCCGCTGCCAATGGACAGCGAGGCGGCCTGCGTCGCTTCCCCTTAGGCAGCGAGCCTACGCATGGTACTTACCACGTGTTCCATGTCGTAGGGCTTCGAGAAGAACAGGGACCGGGGCGACAGGTCGGTGCTTCTCGGGCGGACCATCCCTGACGTGATGATAACCCCGATGTGGCCATCGATCTGAGATGAGACGGGCCAGTTCCATGCCGTCGATTTCCCCGGGCATGTTGACGTCTGTAAAAACCACATCGATATTGGCTCTTGCAAAACGGGCCAGCGAAACGAGGCCAGAATGAATGGCATCATCAATCATTCCCGCGTCCTACGCCGCGATATCGACGCCGTCTGCAACGCCATCGACCTGCCTTGGAGCAATGGTCAAGCGGAAGGCCAGATCAACCGACTGAAGACAATCAAGCGCTCGATGTATGGCCGAGCGGGTGCAGAGCTTCTCAGAGCACGGATGATGCCGATCAAATCGGCCGATCTCCACACAAAGTGAGGCAGACCCCGGTTAGATGCAAAACGACAACTGCAAAGCGACACCAAATCTGACTAATGAAAGCGCTGAACCCATCGCAAACCTCCTATTTGCAACAAAGAGTCAGAATCGTCGGCTGCTGGGAATCCCCACGAGAGTCACATTCACTGAAGGTTGGTATAAGGCGGTAGTTCGGCCTCAGCTACTCTCACCTTCAATCAGGGTCATCGGCCAAACCATGCGTTTGGCTGCATCGGGGTAGTGCACCTTATAGTCCGGCATGACCGACAACAGACCTTCCGCGAGGCTTATGCCGAGATCGCGGAGAGAAAGACTGAAGCAGGTAAGGCTTGGTTTGAGAAACTGAGCCTGCGGGCTCTGCCGCCCGATGATGGCGATGTCTTTGCCGGGCATTAGGCCCACCTCTTCAAGCCCCCGGTAAAGCCCCGTCACCAACGTCTCGTTGACAAGGACGACAGCGGTCGGCCGGGTGTCGCACGCCATGATCTGACGAGCCACGCCATAGCCACCCGTTTCACTCGGCGTGGCACGAAAAATGTGCTCCGGCGAAAGCGACAGATTGTGCCGGGCGAGAACCTCATGGGATCGCTGGACGTACAGGTGGCCGAGATTGAGATCGCCATTCGGCCAGATCAGGCCGATGTGCCGGTGACCATTTTTCACGAGCCGCTCAATGGCAACCTCTGCCATGCCCTCGAAATCGAGATCGATCCAAGGCTGGCCGACATCGGTCTGGCTTCGCCCCAAAGTGATGAACGGAATATCGTGACGGGCGAGCAGTTCGAAACGCGCATCGTGGAGACGGGTGGCTGAGAGAATGACGGCATCTGCAAAGCCGCGAGCGACGACGCGCTGGAGATAGGCGTCCGGGTCTTCGTCGGATGAACAAAGCAGTGCGACGAGATCGAGTTTATGACGGGCGAAAACGGTTTGCACGCCGTCAAAGACACTCATGAAGAACGTGTCGCCCTGGCCGGTAATTTCAGGACCCGTCTGCATCATAAAGCCGATGACGCCAGTTGAACCCTTGCGCAGAGAACGCCCCGATTGGTTGGCGACATAGCCAAGTCTGGCGGCGGCTTCGAGAACCCGGCGTCGCGTCTCTTCATTCACATCCGCCTTTCCGTTCAAGGCGCGGGACACAGTTCCTATTGAAATATCTAGATAATCTGCCAGTTGGCGAATGCCCTTCATGAACTGCCTTTCCGCGGACCCAAATGCGTAGCCCAAAACAGTATTGACAAAATCTGGCTCCTGTCCATACTCCCGTAAACGTTTACGGAAGACCGAAAGAGGAGTTTCGGTTTACGTAAGGAGGAAAATTCAGTGACATACAATGCCGTTTTGTGTGGGTGCGGAGCTATGGCCAAAGGCTGGCTCCGAGCAGTCCAGGACACCCGCCACATCAAAGATGCCATGAAAATCGTTGGCCTCGTCGATCTCGACCATGCGACAGCCGAGGCCCTGGCGACTGAATTCAATCTTCAAGATGCGGTTGTCGGCACCGATCTGAAAACCGTTCTCGCCGAGACCAAGGCAGACATTCTGTTGGACATCGTCATCCCACCCGCACGCCATTCGGTGGTCATGGCCGGCTTAGCCCAAGGCTGCCATGTCTTGAGCGAAAAGCCGATGGCAACCTCCATGGAGGAAGCCCAGGATCTGCGCCGTGCCGCCAGCTCTGCGGGTCGTGTTCATGCCGTCGTTCAGAACAGGCGGTTCATTGCCGGCGTGCGCCGCATGCAGCGTCTGGTGGAAAGCAGCGCGATTGGGCAGATCACCGGCATTCATTGCGATTTCTTCCTCGGTCCACATTTCGGTGGCTTCCGGGAAAAGATGGAGAATGTTCTCCTTCTCGACATGGCGATCCATACGTTTGATGCCGCACGTTTCGTGTCTGGCAAGACGCCCCTGTCGGTCTATTGCCTTGAGACCAATCCGGCCGGGTCATGGTACGCCCATGGCGCTGCGGCCAACGCGATTTTCCGCTTCTCGGACGATGTTGTCTTTACCTATCGAGGCTCCTGGTGTGCGGAAGGTGAGCGTACCAGCTGGGAAAGCGCCTGGCGCATTGTCGGCTCGAAAGGCATGCTGACCTGGGATGGCGACGACACTTTCAAAGCCGCCGTTGCCGGAACTGATCCCGGTCTACTCCCCGGCTTTACGTCCATTGATGTGCCTCCTCCGGCCAGAGATGAGGATACCCACGGCCACGCCAGCGTGATCGCCGACTTCCTCGATGCCATCAGCACCGGGCGCGAGCCCGAAACAGTCAATCACGACAATATCAAAAGCCTGGCCATGGTGCTTGGCGCCATTGAAAGCGCCAAGTCTGGCCAACCCGTCGACATTTCAGCATAGGGACCGTGACATTGAGCAACCAACAGGAACAATCCATTCGCATCGGCACCATGGTCAGCGCCTCCAAGGGGCAGGCGGCGGAACGTATCTCGCAGATTGCGGACATGGGGTTTGAAAGTTTCGAGCCTTTTTTCTGGCAGACGACCAATGGTCAGGACATTGCCGAACTCGGCAAGCGCTGCCGCGAGTCGATTGGTGATCGCGACATCACCATCTCGACAATCGGCATGTTCGGCAACCCGCTCGAAGAGACCGACATGGACCTTCAGACGTTGCAGGGTTGGAAAGACTGCATCGACAACGCCCACCATTTTGGCGCAACGTGCGTTGCCGGCTTCACCGGCCGCATCCGCAACAAGCCCCTGCCCGACAGCCTGCCGCGTTACCGCCAAGTGTGGAGTGAGCTGGCCAAGCGTGCGGCGGACAAGGGTGTGAAAATTGCCTTTGAAAACTGCGCTATGGACGGCAATTGGGCAACCGGCGACTGGAACATCGCCCACAATCCGGACGCCTGGGAACTGATTTTCAACGAGACGCCCGATGACAATATCGGGCTCGAGTGGGAACCATGCCACCAGATGGTCTATCTGATCGACCCGTTGCCGCAGATCCGCAAATGGGCTTCGAAAATCTTCCACGTCCACGGCAAGGATGCGACCATTCGGTGGGACGTCATTCGTGAACATGGCATCTTTGGCAAACATCCCTTCGTGTTCATGCGAACGCCTGGTTTCGGCGATAGCAACTGGACCGACATCATCTCCGAGCTACGGTTGGCCGGCTGGTCCGGCTCGATCGACATCGAAGGCTGGCACGATCCGGTTTATCGGGACGCATTGGAAATGACCGGGCAGGTTCACGGGCTCAACCACCTGAAACAGGCTCGCGGCGGCAGCTTCGTCGTCGACCCGGTGTAAATCGTTCAACGCAGCACGGCAAGGAGGAGGCCGGGCCGCGAGAATGGACATTCTGGATAACCACAAAGGAGGAAATTATGGGTATCCGTAATTATTCGATTGCCATCGCAACAGCGCTGGCAGCAAGTGCATCACTCTTTGCGCTCACTGCACAGGCAGAAGACGTAAAGCTGACGTTATGGTCGCTTGATCGCGACATTCAGCCTGCCCCCAATCTCATCAAGGAATTCAACGCCCAGAAGAACGGCATCCAGATCGAGTATCGTCAGATTCAGTTTGACGATGTGGTCAGCGAAGCCATGCGTGCTTATTCGACCGGCAAAGCACCTGACATCATCGCGATCGACAATCCCAATCATGCCATGTTTGCATCTCGCGAGGCATTTCTGGACCTAACAGATATGATTGCCGGTTCAACGACAATCAAGCCGGAAAACTACTTCCCCGGCCCCCTTGCCTCCGCCACCTGGGACGGAAAATATTACGGAGTGCCGAAAGCGACGAATACGATTGCGCTCTACTACAACAAGGATCTGTTCAAAGCCGCGGGCCTCAACCCGGAAAAGCCGCCGCAGACCTGGGATGAGTTGCTCGAGACCGCCAAGAAGCTCACCGACCCATCAAAGAACGTTTACGGCATCACCTTCTCGGCCAAGGCCAATGAGGAGGGCACGTTCCAGTTCCTGCCCTGGGCACAGATGGGCGGCGCCACCTACAAGTCCATAAACAGCGAAGGCGCCGTCAGGGCGTTGACGATCTGGAAGCAACTGCTGGATGGCAAAATGACCTCTCCCGATACCTTGACCCGCAGCCAGTGGGATTCCACGGCAACCTTCAATGCGGGCAATGCGGCGATGGCCATATCCGGACCTTGGGAAATCGACAGAATGGTGACCGATGCCAAGTTTGACTGGGGAACCGCGCTTTTGCCAGTGCCGCAGGAAGGTGCCGAACGCTCTTCCGCTATGGGCGACTACAACTGGGCGATTTTCTCCAACACCAAACATCCCGAAGAGGCGTTCAAGGCGCTTGAGTTCTTCGCCTCCAAGGATGTCACCATGTACAAGGACTTCGGTCAGATCCCCGCCCGTTCCGACCTGCCGATCCCGCCGACCGGGAATGCGCTCAAGGATGCGGCCCTCAAGACCTTCGTGGAACAGCTGAAATATGCCAAGCCACGCGGTCCTTCGCCTGAATGGCCGAAGATTTCCAAGGCAATTCAGGATGCCGTCCAGGCTGCGCTGACCGGACAGATGGAGCCGAAAGCCGCGCTCGATCAGGCTGCCGAGAAGATCAAGCTTATCGAAGGCTGAGGCAAGACTGCCTTTCTCAGGAGCCGATGGCATTCGTGCCATCCACCTTTTCCTCCCGCAAGGAGCTGTCTCGTTCATCAAGAGCGGACAGCTCCACACCGGCTCTTATAGGGTTTCCATGAAAAGGATACTTTCCAGCATCACGGATGGCCGCGGCTTCGACATCGGGCTCGTCGCAATTCCCTTTGGCTTCCTGTTTCTTCTCGCCGGATTGCCCTTGCTCTACAATATCCTGATGAGCTTTCAGGAAGTGGACATGTTCAGTCTGGGAAGCATCATCAGGCCCTTCGTCGGCTTCAAGAATTACATCGACCTTTTCAAACAGCCCGAAACCCTGCCTATTCTCTACAACACCGTTATCTTCGTGGTCGGCTCGATTGCCGGCCAGTTTCTAATCGGGTTCGGCCTTGCACTGTTTTTCTGGATCAATTTTCCAGGATCGTCGTGGCTGCGAGGTCTTTTTCTAGTTTCATGGGTCATGCCGGGTTTGGTCGTCGGTGCAATCTGGAACTGGATACTCTCGGGGGATTTTGGCGTCCTCAACTTCTTTCTGCGTGAAAGCGGCCTGATTGACAGCAATATCTTCTGGCGCTCCGACCCCGATTTCTCTCTGTGGGCGGTTGTCCTGGCCAATATCTGGCTTGGCACATCGTTCAATATGATCCTTCTCTCCGTCGGTCTTTCCGCCATTCCAGGCGATCTCTATGAAGCCGCTGAACTGGACGGCGCAAACGCCTGGCAGCGCTTCTGGACCATCACTCTGCCCATGATGCGCTCCACCATCGGTGCGATCATTTCGCTCGGACTGATATTCACCCTGCAACAGTTCGATCTGTTCGCCGCAATAACGGATGGCGGACCGAACAACTCATCCAATGTCGCCCAATACTGGGCTTGGGACCTGTCCTTCCGGCAATACGACTTTGGCAAAGGCGCGACGATCTCGGTCATCATGACCGTGTTCGTGATGTTTGCGGCGATCGTCTATGTACGCTCGACCCGTCATGAGGTGCGCGGATGACTGAAACCAGCCGAAACCGCCTGATGCTCGCCATCGCCATCATCATGGCGGCGATCTATCTCTTTCCGCTCTACTGGATGTACGTCACCGCGCTCAAAACGGGTTCGGAGATGTTCGCGACGCCGCCGAGCTTCTGGCCATCGACAGCGCAGTGGAACACCTTCGTCTATGTCTGGGAAAGCCGGAACATGGGGCGTTACCTGTGGAACTCGACATTCATCGCGTTCGGATCGGTCGCTCTGATCGCAGTTCTCGGCACTGGCTGCGCCTATGTGCTTGCGCGTTACCGTAACCGCTGGGTCGACGTGGGTCTTTTTCTCATCCTGATGCTCCAGGTTTTGCCCGCATCCTTGATGATCACCCCCATCTTTGTCGGGTTCTCCCAAGTCGGATTGCTGGACTATCCGCGTTTTGCTGTCATCCTGGCGATTGCGGCAAAGAGCATGCCGTTCTTCGTGGTGTTGGTGCGGGCGACATTCATGGCGGTGCCGATGGAGCTTGAGGAGGCCGCATTGGTCGATGGCAACTCCCGCATCGGCGCATTTTTCAACATCGTGCTGCCGCTTGCCCGCAACGGCATCCTTGTCAGCGCCATCCTCATCTTCATGCAGGCATTCGGAGAGTTCGTCTATTCGAAGTCCATGATCCAGAGCATCGAATTGCAGCCCGCAAGCGTTGGTCTCAACTCGTTCATGGGTCCAAACACCAGCGAATGGAACAACATCATGGCCTATGCCACGATGTACGTGACTCCAATCCTTGCGATTTTCGTCCTTCTGCAGCGCCGCATCGTTTCCGGCCTCACATCGGGAGCTCTTAAATGACCAATCAAATCGAATTGTCGGGCGTCAACAAATATTACGGTGCCTACCACGCGCTGAAGAACATTGACCTCACCATTCGCAAAGGCGCTTTCGTCGCCCTTGTGGGGCCGTCCGGATGTGGCAAATCAACGCTTTTGCGTTCGCTCGCAGGGCTTGAGACAATCTCGGAAGGCGATCTGGTCATTGCTGGCGAGCACATGAACAATGTCCCGCCCCGCAAGCGGGATCTGGCCATGGTGTTCCAGTCCTATGCGCTCTATCCGCATATGACGGTCGAGAAGAACCTCACCTATAGCCTGCGCATCCGCGGCACCAAAAAGGCGGAGGCGAAGAAGGCGGCGGAGGACGTGGCCGCCGTTACCGGCCTGTCTGATCTGCTGCATCGCTATCCTCGCGAGCTTTCCGGCGGGCAGCGGCAACGCGTCGCAATGAGCCGGGCCATTATCCGCAATCCCAAAGCATTTCTGTTCGACGAGCCTCTTTCCAACCTCGACGCGGCCTTGCGTGTCCATATGCGCAAGGAAATCAGAGCACTGCATGACCGGCTCGGCGCAACATCGGTCTATGTCACGCATGACCAGATCGAGGCCATGACAATGGCCGATCACGTCGTGGTCATGCGCCAGGGCGTGATTGAGCAACAGGGTCAGCCGCTTGAACTCTATGACCGCCCGGTCAACCGGTTCGTTGCGGGATTTATAGGGTCTCCGGCCATGAATTTCATTCCGGCAACGACCGGACCGGATGGAAAAAGCCTCATCCTGGATCTTGGCGAGCCGCAGACTATTGCTCTCGACCGTGTCATCACTGCCAACCGCAAGCTGGTAGTCGGTCTGCGGCCGGAGCATCTCAGTATTGCCGAGGATGGAAAAGGGTTGTTGAAAGCGCCAGTTGCCTTGGTCGAGTCCACAGGATCAACGACCTACCTCACCACGGCGACCACGCCCGAATGTGTGGTCGTGGTGAACGGACGTGTGCCACTAACCGGCGGCCAAACCGTAGGACTGGATTTTCAACAGGGGCATATTCATCTGTTCGACGCGGAGAGCGATTTACGAATTGAATAATGGAGTGCTGTGGCGCCGAATGTGCCCACGAGCCTGCCGGCGGGATATCGGCTGGATAGTCCGCTCGACGCTGTTGCTCCCGAACTCGACGCGGCCGTCGGTCAGGGATAAATTGGGAGCGTCTTGAGGCTCCACATCCAGGCCCAATGCCCAGATGTTCGTCCGTCTCTCGTCTTCGCCGACCGAGACTTAACCCTGACGTGCTTTGCGGTTTGCATAGCGGCGATCACGCTCGGCTTTGCGTTCAGCATCATCTTTGACGACCCGCGCAACGAGCTCGTCCACGGTTGCTTTGCATGCATCTATTTTAACTGGCTAACAATGTCGCAGTCCTATCCAGCTTTGACAGTACGTGCTTTCAGACACTGAAGCCACCTTAGCAAACCTGTCGCCGGTTCGATTCCTTTCAAGGCGTTAAGGAACTCGTCCCGCACATTGTCCGAGGCCATATTTGGGTGATAACTGCTGCAGCAAGCGCAGCCGGGGAATCGCAAGGCAAGGTCGTTCAACCCTTTCGGGAGCGCCCTCTTTTTACCAGGATGGCTCGAACGGTTGCCGTCAATCTCCAGACGCGTAGAGTAGCGAGATGTCGCGATGGTGCGATTGGCAGCGCGCTCCCTCCGACTTCACCACTGCGCGTTTTTGCTCAAGGACAACTACGCAACCATTTTTATAGCTGTATTGCCTATCGCCGCCGCTGAGGATTGTTTGCACCGGCACCTCATCCATTGGTCTTTCGTCAATATCGGTGGCGTCGGATCCTGTAATCTTGTTGTCCGGTTCCGCTGAACAAGCCCAAAGGGTTGCGGTGAGCAGCACGACGAGGATACCGAACCGGCTATTCATTGGCTTCTCCTAAATGTAACAGCAGGTTGGCACCAGGGTGGGTCAAAAAAGGGGCAGGACGAGACGCCGCCCCCCCCCCCAAGAGCCCGTCCTCAAAATGGTCAATACCGACGGGCAACATGAGCTAGCACTTGACATTGCCTGGCTTTAGACGGCGCTCGATGTGGATCGGTCTGCATGAGCGAAGCCACTGCCCCTTTGAACGGTCCGTCCTCTGTTCTCGCGGAAATCACCGTTCGGGGCGCTGAGAACTGAGGGAGAATAAGCCGGGGGAAAAACACCGCCCGGCTCGTTGTTGCCATAAGGAAGATCAGAAACTCAAGAGTATCTTGCCGCGCGCCCTGCCAGAGGCCTGGCGCCCGAAGGCTTCTGCGAACGAGGTGATGGGGAAAATACCGTCGACCAGCACCGTATGCCCCTTTGCGCCCATCGCCTTGACCAGATCCGAGAGCCATTTTGCGTTCGATGTATGGAACACGAACCCACCTTCGACCTTGTGGGCGGCCGCGAGTGCCTGGTCGGGCGGAGAGACTGTCGAAAGCAGCTTACCGCCACTGCGCAACACCTCGAATGAACGCTGTTGTGTCTCCCCGCCGATCGTGTCCAGCACGACATCGATGTCGGTAACCTTGCGCGCAAAGTCCTCGGATCGATAATCGATCACCTGATCGGCACCCAGTTCGCGCGCGATCTCCACACCGTCTTCCGACGCGGTTGCGATAACCCGGGCGCCAAGCCCTCTGGCGAACTGAATGGCGAAACTACCGACACCCCCGGTACCCGCATGCACCAGCACGGTCTGGTCGGCCTGAAGATCTGCCATCTCTACGAGAGCCTGCCATGCTGTCCCTGCAGCGGTTGGCAATCCGGCTGCGCTGTTAAAGTTCAGATTTTCCGGAACAAGCACCAGTTGGTCTTCCGGCACGATGGCGTAGTCCGCAAAGGCGCCGCCCTTGGTCGGGTCAAGCCGTGCCAGAACCCGGTCCCCGGCCCGCCACCGCGAGGTCAGTGAACCCGTCTTCTCGATCGTGCCGGCGAGGTCCGTGCCCAGGGTCGACGGAAAGGTGAGCGGGAAATAGGCGTGCACCTGACCGCGCTGCAGCTTGACGTCGAGTGGGTTAAGGGCCGCGGCTGCAATGCGGACGAGCACCTCACCGTTTCTCGGCTCCGGAGTAGCTATGTCCTGCAGGAGAGGGGTTTGCTCATAGTCTGAGAGAATGATCTGTTGCATTGTCAGCTCCTAGTTCTTGACAGGCCAAGCGCCCATCTGGGCGAACCAGCCCATCCAGTCTTCCATGTGCCAGGTGTGGGTAATCCGGCCGTTCTCGAAAGCATGGAATTCATGGATCGGAAGCGAGAATTCGAGGCCGGTCGGGGCGACCCCGAACCAATCTGCGACGTGACGTCCGGTTATCACTGCGCGGACCGCAGCCTTGTCTGCCCCCCCGATCACATCGACTATCTCGATCTTGGGGTCAGCGAATGCCTCGGAGAATGCGGCGATCATGGGCTTGAATCCGTCTCGGCCCGCTGCCTGCCCGGGAGCAAGCGGGATGTCCTGCCAATCGAGAACGACGCTTTCGTCGAGAAGGGAAGGGTTTCCTTCAAAAGCCCTGTAGAAGGTGCGAAGCGTCTGTAGATCGGCGACGCTTATTCCGCTGAATGATGGTTGTTTGTTGCTCATATCAAAATCTCCTGGTTGACGATGAGCAACACTACGTCGCATGTTTTCATGCTTGAAATCGATATCGCGTATACCGTAACATCCGCGGAATGGATCTACATGGAATTGACCTGAACCTGCTTGTCGCCTTCGATGCGCTTATGGCCGAGCGCAGTGTGACGCGTGCAGGGGTAAGAATCGGACGCACACAGCCGGCCATGAGCGCCGCGCTATCGCGTCTTCGGGCCCTTTTGCAGGATGAGTTATTTATTCGTGGCTCAGGCGGTTTACAGCCGACGCCGCGCGCGCTTGACCTCGCCGAACCGCTTGGCCATGCGCTGGCGGAAATCCAGCGGACGCTGGAGTTTACGCAGGTCTTCGACCCCTCTAAGTCAACCGTCACACTCTCGATCGGCTTGTCAGAACACGCGGCGTTTGTTGTCCTGCCAAAACTGCTTGCCGTCCTGCGAACTCAGGCGCCGGGTATCGTTCTGCGGATCCGCAACTTTGACCACCGCGACGCGGTTCTCTCACTTCTGGATTCAGGGGAGGCAGACCTGACCGTCGGTGTTCCGCACACGCCGGCCGGTCGCATTCTGAGCGAACGTCTGTTTGAGGAGACTTTCGTGTGCGTCCTTCGCAAAGACCATCCGTACGCCGACGCAGAGTTGACGCTCGACGCTTTTCTTCAAATGTCGCACTTGCTTGTTTCCCCCGAGAACGAGCGGTTCGGGATGGTCGATGCCGCGCTCGGTAAGCTGGGGTTGCGGCGGCGCCTTGCGCTCACCCTGCCACAAATGTACGCAGCGCCTCCGCTCGTCGCTTCGTCCGACTTGATAGCGACGCTGATGAAGGGCGTCGTCGAAGCTTCCGGGTATCGCGAACAGCTTCACGTCCTGAAGCCGCCATTGGAACTTGGCACTGCGAAGTTCGACATGGCATGGCACAGGCGCAACGACGTTCACCCCGCGCAGCGCTGGCTGCGTGAGGTGATCCAATCACTCTTTGAAAGGGCAGCGACCTAGAGAGGGGACTGCCGGAAAAATTGACTGCTTCCAGGGGTATAGCTCGTCTCATTCTTGGCCGCGGAGGTGCCGCGCCGCGCGCGACCAGTCTTCGATCGCCGTGCCCTTGCGAGAATTGACGTGGCCCGCCTTGCGTAATCCAGCCATGGCCCTGCGAAATGCTGCCGGATCGGTTCCCATGCTTTAGGCGAGAACCTCAGATGTTTAAAGGCTCCTTCACCTGCGCGATGTGCAGAAGCACATGCAGTACGTCCGACGGCCTTGTACCTCTGTTTTATTGCTTGCCTCGATAGAAAAGTTCCTTTCTTGGATATTCATGTAACATCTATTGATGCATGAAACGACAGTGAGTTATAGATCGTCAACTGATACATGACTTAGGTGAATTATGAGCGACATTCGCAACCATTTCCTGAACCCAGCTTCCGTGAGCAACTATGCCCACGACACGCCACGCAGGGTGCCGGGTCTGGCAGATCTTCACAAGATGACGACTCTGCTTCTTGCCGAACAGGCGCCTGCAGCTGCGCATATGCTGGTCGTTGGTGCCGGTGGCGGCATGGAAATCAGGGCCATGGCAGAGGCAAGACCGTACTGGCGGTTTACCGGCGTCGATCCCTCGCGAGCCATGCTGGATATTGCTCGCGAAACGACCTCGATCTGCGCGGAGCGAACGAGCCTCGTTCTCGGCACATCAAGTGATGCACCCGCTGGTCCGTTCGACGGCGCCACATGCCTTTTGACACTGCATTTCCTCGGCAGAAGTGAGCGGCTGCAAACCCTGCAGGAGATACGGAAACGACTTAAGCCAGGCAGTGTTTTTGTCACGGCCCATCATACGGCTGCCGACGGACAAGCAGAAACCTGGTTGGCGAGATCCGCGGCATTTGCCGCAGGCTTTGACTCTCCTACTGGCGAAACTGCGGTATCGGCCAGGGCAATGGCAGAGCGACTGCCGCTCCTGACTTCATCACAGGAAGAAGACTGCTTCCGTGAGGCAAACTTCCAAAAGCCCGTCCTGTTTTACGCTGCCCTTTCGTTTCGCGGCTGGGTCATGACCGCCTGATGGATCGGACAACTCGATGAGGATAGCTCAGCAGTGGTTGAAGTGTTTAACTTCGGCTGGTTGTTATGCGTCACTGTTTCGTCTTCCGGCACCGTGCCACAGGGGCATAGACAAGCATGCCACATACTTGATCGAGGTCTTTGAAAAAACACGCTGGTTCGAATTCGTGCAAGGCGGAAAGAGCGCCGTATGACTTACAAGCCTTTGCGAAAAAGAGTTGCGAGGCGGCATCCTCTCCGGGGCAAAGCCGCGAACGATCAAGCTGCCGATCAAGATAACGCCGTCCTATCCCGCGAAAGCGGGCTCATGGCGGAGACGACAACATGGAGATCAAGTATCTCCGCCTCGTCCAGCTCTGCAAGCTTGCTCCGCGGAGTGAGCAACGTCCGAGCCGACAGAGCCACCTCTACCTACTTTGCTCTCGTCGCATAAATTTTAGCGTCGCGGGCAGCAGCCAAGTCCTTTACATGTCTGCCGGTCGCCTTCTAGGCGCTCGTCTTGAATGTTCATTTGCCGCTCGGGTTGACCAACCTCCGCGAGCTGGCCAGGAGATGCTGATGCTTCGGGACTTAAGTGATACGCTGGCATTTCTCGAGGTGGTGCAGCGGGGAAGCTTCACTGCTGCAGCGGACAGCTTAAGAACGTCCAAGGCGCGGGTCAGCAAGAAAGTTCAGGACCTGGAACGGAGGTTGGGAGCGAAGCTCCTCCACCGAACGACGCGGAGCATTCGATTGACAGAGGCCGGGTCCGTCTATTTCGATCATTGTCAGTTCCTCGGGCGTCTGATGTCGGATGCCGAAAATGCAGTTGATCAGGTTCATGACAAGCCTTCAGGCTGGTTGCGGGTGACCGCGCCTCACTGGCTGGTCACCAAAGCGTTGGCGCCACTACTTGTTGCTTTTCGCGCATCCTACCCCGACGTGAAGCTGCAATTGCTGCTCGACCACGATGTCAAGAACATCGTGCATGAGGACATTGATGTGGCTTGCCGCCTATGGCACGGGCAAATGCCGGATTCGGACCTCGCGGCCCGTCGCCTCCTCGAAATACCAACGGCGCTATACGCTTCAAAGGAATACCTTCAGAAGAATGGCACGCCGGAGCACCCGTCGCAGCTCAAAGATCATGATTGCCTTGTAACGCAGCTGTATTACGGCCGGCTACACCACTCCTGGCCGTTAAAATCGGAGAGCGAGGTCCAAGATTATCCCATCAATCCCGCTGTCGTCGCCACAGACCCGGAAGCATTGTACGAATTTCTGGTTAGAGGTCAGGGGATCCAGCTCACCAACCCATACCTTGTTCAGCATGCGGTGCAGGGTGGGGAGATCGTCCGCATTCTCCCGGAGTGGTCCGGTCCTGATGCCACCTTGTACGCTGTTAGAGCCGGCGGCCGCGTCCAGCCTCTAAAGGTGAAAACCTTTTTGGACTATCTCGCCGACCATCTCAACGAGGTGTTGCACGCCCCGAGCGAGGACCGTACTGGCGGTGGATTATAACTGGATTGTTTACAGCGCGATCCAAAAAGAAAGGCTAATTGCCTGCGCTCCGTCCTCCTACCTTCGACCTGTCAGAAGGCGTTGGCTCTCTCCCGCCCGAGCCGGACCAGCCAAAATTGTTGAAGGAATCCGCTATGAACAACGTTACGAGAAGACATGTCCTGAAGGGTGCGTCAGCAATTGCCGCCCTTGCCGCTACTGCTGGCGCAGCGCCGTCATCCTTCGCGGCAGCGCCGAGGCAGAGCTTCCAGGCTCCTGGGTTCTATAGGACATCTGTTGGCAAGTTAGAAGTGACCGCATTGCTGGACGGCACGTTGCCGCTTCCGCTGCCGGAGATGTACAGGAGCATTCCACAGGAGGATGCCAAGCGTATTTTGCAAGATGCATTTCGTGAAATCCCCACCGATACCTCCGTCAATGCCTTTCTGATCAATGACGGCGAACGCCTGGTGCTGATCGACGCAGGCACCGGAATCTTTTTGGGGCCGGAGGCAGGACACCTGCTCAAGAACCTAGAAGCGTCAGGTTACAAGGCATCGCAGGTCGATCATGTGATTCTGACCCATATTCATACTGACCATTCAGGCGGACTGATAAGCGACGGGAAGGTTGTGTTCGAGAACGCCACCCTCCATGTTCCCCAAAGGGATTTCGACTTCTGGATAATGACGCCGGCTGGCGCTCGGCCCAAAGGCGTGACGGAGCAGCTGTTTGTTGAGGCAGAAGAATGCCTGCGGCCCTACCTGCAGCGCGATAAAGTCGTCTTTTTCAAAGATGATCAGCAGGTCGTCCCAGGCTTCAATTCCATCCTGCGTACCGGACACACCCCGGGCCATAGCTCCATCGTCGTCGAAAGCGGAGGCAGGAAGATCGTGTTCTGGGGTGACATCACCCACGGTGATATTGTTCAGTTTGATCAGCCAGGCGTGACCATAGAGTTCGATGTCGACCATCCTTCGGCCGTCGCCTCTCGCCAAGCTGCATTCGCCGAGGCGGTAGCGGAAGGCTATCTTGTCGCCGGTGCACATATCGCTTTTCCCGGGATCGGCAATGTCTTGCAAGATGGCAGCACCTTTCGATGGATAAAGGTCAATTATTCGGACGGGGAAGGGGGCCTGATCAGGTAAACTGCGAACGTTCTCGGTTGTTCAGCGGCGCCTCTTCGTGATCAGAAGCCGCGGAGGGATTACATGCCACGGCAGTGCCGACGGTATTCTACGAGAACGGACGAGACGGTTTCGAGCTCGGCGCTGCGACCGATGCGTGAAGGACTTGAACGGAGCAGGGGTGGAGTCCGCCCTTACTCCGTTCAGGCCGGAACGCGAGGCCCGTTACTTTTCGCCAACGATATCCTGCCGGAACCGTCCGCCTTCATAGGATCGAAATCTGCCATTGCCTTCCGATCAACTCAGTGGCGTAAACCGTCGGTGTCCGTCAGTCCCACCTTCGAGAAGAACTTCTGGAGTATGGAGGTCTCATCCGGGGTTACGATCGCGGCTATATAGCCGTCAGGTCGAACCAGCACCCATTCGCCGGGTGCTAGTCCATAGGCATTGTGGAAATGGCCAGCCATGTCCTGCAATTCGCACCCCGGACCGACCCGGTGAATGTGCAGGCCCTTTCGTCCACTGATGATATCACGCTCAGCCTCGAAACCGATGAGTGTCCAGTGTGAGCCGGTGAACAAGTCGAAGAGGCGCCGTAAACATCCGGCCGCACCACGAAGCGGAGCATCGGGCGCGCGATCTCCGGCAAGCAAGGGGCTCCTGCGTCCAGGTAGATTGAGCGTGAGCGAGGACTCCGTATATCCGATGTCGAGCTGGCGCAATTCGCGACCGCGTCGCATCTCCCCGCGCTTTGCTGCATCGAGAAGGCCAGATGCAAGCCCGAGCATCGTTTCCGCGACCGGGCGCCGCTCGCTTTCATAGCTGTCGAGCAGTTGATCCGGGGCGCCGCCGAGCACCGCCGCCAGCTTCCACCCCAGGTTATAGGCATCCTGAACACTGGTGTTGAGGCCCTGACCGCCGGTCGGCGGGTGGATGTGGGCAGCGTCACCGACGAGTAGTACGCGACCAATCCGGTAACGATCGGCAAGCCGGGCATTCATGGAATATGCGGAAGCCCAGCTCACTGATTGGATCTTCACATCATTGCGCGCCGTCCTTTCGCGGATCATTCCCACGATCCCCTCATCGGAAAGGTCCACTTCACCTTCTGAGGGAACGACTGCCTGGATCTGAAAAAGATCGGTTCCGGCGAGCGGGCAAATCGAGAGCATGCGCTCCATATTGCCGTTATTGAACTGGTGCCAGACCCCGCGGTCGAGGCCGGTCAGCGCGGCATCCGCCACCATTGCCCGCACGCCCAGCGTCTTGCCTGGAAAATTGATGCCAAGCGCACCCCGAACGAAGCTGCGGCCGCCGTCAGCTCCAATGAGGTAGCGGCTCTGGACGAACTCCTCGCCGGCAGGACCGATCAAACGCGCCGTGACACTCTGCTCATCCTGCTCAAAGCCGACAAGTTCGTATCCGAACTCAACCCGGTGGCCGAGCTGCGCGAGCCGCTCGCGCATGAGCTCCTCCGTCAGGAACTGCGGGATCATCAGCGCCATGTGATAAGGCTCCGTCGGCGTTGGATCGTCACGTTCGGCGATGTCCCTGTCGGTATGACTACCGTCGCTGTGATACTCGCGCATCCGGGGATATGGGCCGCCTGCTGCGACGACCCGGTCAATGATACCCAAATCCTCGAACACTTCCTGGGTCCGCGGCTGGATGCCCTTGCCGCGCGAGCCCGGGAAGGGTTGATCCATCTTCTCGATGAGGCGGAACAGCACGCCACGCCGTGCAAGGTCGATAGCTAGTGTCAGGCCGGCTGCGCCAGCACCACAGATCAGAACCGCGAGGGTGTTCTCGTCTTCCATTGTCGCCTCCAAGTGTGTATGATGCACATATCATCAGGAGGTGCCGGCGTGTCAACAGAAAAAGTGCAAAATACACACATCAAGAAAATGCTGCCCCAGCTGCACCGCTCGCTTGTCGACATCGGCAGCCTTATGAACCGTCCTGAACGTGACGCGCAGCTGCTGGAAATGGCCGGACTGACACTCGAACGAGCGCTTTTTCCTCTTCTCGTTACGATCGAGCGGCGGGGGCCGATCGGCGTTGTAGAACTGGCCGAGGGTATTGGGCGCGACTACACCACCGTCAGCCGTCAGGTTGCGCGTCTTGAGGCGCTTGAACTCGTCGAGCGCCGCTCGAGCTCGGCCGACAAGCGGGTGCGTGAGGCGGTCATCACGCCGAGGGGAAAGGAAGCAACAGATGCCCTCGATGCGGCGAGGGAAAAGATGGCCTTCTCCCTGTTCCGGGATTGGCCACGCCAAGACTTTGACGAGTTGATCCGGCTGATGCGGATGTTCGCCGATGGTATGAGCGGGCAGCCTGGCACCGAGAGATAGGGGACTGAAGTGGAACTGGTGGAGGACGCCGTCAAGTGGTCGGGCACCGACGGATGCCGCCCTCACTCCAGGCGTGGATTTCCGTCGGCGAGCACGACTGTCCTTGAGGCAATCCGGGAGTTCCCAACCGCGCCGCAATCAGTAGAGCATCCATCGCGGGGTGGCTGGCCGACAAGCTGTAAAGTCCACCTGACGGGTGGCTCTAGACCACTTCGCTCGTGTGAGCGGCGTTGACGGAACCCGCATCTCGTTCGGCTCGACGAACCCAGGAAACAAACCTTAGCCCGGCGAATCCGGAAGTCATAGGACAGGCAAGGCCTCCAAGCTTCCCTCGCCAAATCCGTTCTTAAGACAAATGTGCAGCCAGAAATGCGAAGGTAATGTGTATTATACACTTTTATCTTGACTGGCCTCGCATATCTCAATTATGTGCATATTACACATTCCCAGGTGAGACGGCAAATCGCTGCGCAGCAAATCTGGGCCTCCGCGACACAAGTGCGGTCAACAGCAGGGAGTCGCGAGATGGACGTCGACGCAACTACAGCAGAGAACGATAAAGCAACGCCAAGACTTGCGTGGCGCGTGATGCTACCGGTCTTTCTCAGCGTCAGCCTCTATGCGGCAAGTGCGGCCGCTGTGTTGCCCATCTTGCCATTCTATCTCAAGGGGATGGGCGGAACGCCGCTTGTCTTCGGTATAGTAATCGCCACAGAAGCGCTTACACAATTTGTGGCAGGGCCACTTGTCGGTCAGCTTTCAGATCGTGTGGGACGTAAGAAAATCCTGCTTGCAACTCAGGCCGCTGCTTTTACCAGCTTCCTCTTGCTCGCTCTTGCAGAGGCGGTAGTTCCCGTCGTGTTGGCGCGCATCTTGTTCGGCTTTACGGGAGGGACGTTCACCGCTGCCGCCGCCTACGCCGCAGACCACAGTTCCCCTGCCAACCGCCGGCAGGCCATAGGTATCCTGAATGCCGCCGTCGGTCTTGGAGGTATCGTCGGAGCCGGACTGACGGGTTATTTGTCCGGGATCTCGCTAATCGTTCCGATTTTCGCCGCCATGGCCTTCTCCGCGGCTAGCTTCGTCGTGACAGCTGGATGGATCAAGGGCAGCCACGCAGTATGCGTGGACGTCGATGTGTCTGCCCAAAGCCGGGCTCCCTCCGATAAGGTTTCGTTCAGGTCGATCGTCAGTTCTCGCTTGATCCGGATGCTTGTAGTCGTGCTGCTTTGCTACTTCTTTGCCTATGGTATGTATGGCTCTCAGATTGCCAACTATCTCCAAGCGACCTTTATCAGTGAAGGCAATTCTTTTGGGCCGCGCGAACTCGGCTACATAATGGCCGCCGACGGTGCGATTAACATCATTGTCCAGTTGTTTCTGCTGCAATGGCTCGGGCGTTATTTTACAGAGCGCCTGCTGATCGTTCTCATATGCGTCATAGTTTCCGTCGGCTACATCACTGTCGGCTTTGCGATGACGCTTCCGGTTCTTGTCTTTGCCATCCTTTGCATAAGTGTTGGCGACGCCTTGGCGCGCCCCACCTTTATCTCGGCGCTCTCCGTCCATGCTCCACGCGGACGTCAAGGGATCGTGCTGGGAACTGCCCAATCGCTGCTTGCAGCTACGGAGGCCGTCTCTCCTTTGATCGCCGGCTTTCTCATTGGCCAGGCACTCTATGGTGTCTGGACCGGAGCAATCGTCGCTTTCGTTGCCATTGCCGCGGTGATTGCTTGGACACGCCTGCCGCTCACTGACCCGGAGGCAGAGGGGCAGGCGCACGAATGAGCATTCAGTTGCGGGTCAACGGCAGCACTCCTCATGGACTCGGCTCGAGAGAAAACTCATGACAAGCCAAAACATCTCGGAAAACCAAATCGTCATGAAGTTTGCGGGAGATCTGATAATGAGTTCCGCCGCGCATAATGCGGTCTTTCGGATCTACTCGAGGGCGTTGGCTGTTCGCTTCGTGATCAGGGCGTCGATGCGGACATTAATAACTCTTTTGTCCGCTACTTTGGTTCTTTCCGGCTGCACACACACGCCAGAGCGCGCTTTTAACGCCCGTGAGGCCGACGATGCTTCGATCGCAGGATATGGTGAGATCCGCGCCTATCGCTATTCCCCACGCAACGAAGGTCTTGCAAGGCATCGCGACTGGATGGTTAAGACCCAGTCCGATAGCAAAGATATCCTGATGATCTCGGGTGGTGGCGGCAGCGGCGCTTTTGGTGTCGGCGTACTTGCGGGGTGGACTGCTACGAACACGCGTCCGCACTTTGATATCGTAACCGGCGTCAGCACAGGCGCCTTGATTGCGCCGTACGCCTTCCTGGGTCCCGGTTACGACAAGACACTGGTGCATCTGTTTACCAGCGGCGTCGCGCAGGATCTTGTTGCGTTCAACGGCCCTTTCGGGGTGTTCGGCTCAAGTCTGCTCAAACCCGGGCCGCTCAAAAAGCATGTCGAACGCTCCATCACGTCAAATGTCCTCAACCAGATTGCCGCCGAACATCGCAACGGTCGACGGCTGCTTGTTCTCACGACAAATCTGGATACCCAGCGCGGCGTCATCTGGAACATGGGCGCCATCGCTGCGAGCGGGAATTCCGACGCACTGGAGCTGTTTCGAAATGTTATCGTCGCTTCGGCAAGTGTCCCAGGTGTCTTTCCTCCTGTCATGATCCAAGCGACATCGAACGGACGAAAGTTTCAGGAATCGCACTCCGACGGAGGATCAACTTCTCAAATCCTGACACCACCTCTTCTCGTTGAAAACGCGCTTTTCTCTGGGAGGCCCGTTCAGCCAAAGGTCAATCTGTACGTGATCGTCAACAACGCGCTCATCCCGGAGTTTGATGTCACGCCGAACAGGACCGTGTCCTCCCTGGCACGAGCGTATTCGACCTTCCTGAAGTCTCAGGCGCAGAGCGATCTGACTGCGCTTTACAACCACGCGCGCCGGACGGGAGCGAACTTTCGTGTGGCGTCGATCGAGGTCCAAATTCCCTATTCGATGCTAAATCCGCTCGACCGGAATTACATGAATGCCGTGTACAGACTTGGCTACGAGCAAATGACGTCCGCGGCATTGTGGAAGGATACGCCTGTCTTTCCGTTGAAACTATCAGAACCCGTTGCGCAGTGATTTCTTTAGAGGCGCCGTTAGTCCGTTCGAATAGTGGGGGTGATTTCCAAATAATGTGCATTATGCACAGTTTCGGTTGACATGAGATGGGCTTTTCATAATATGTGTATAATGCACATTAAGGAAGACCTGAGATGTCCGATGAAGTTGGAAAGCTGCGGCCGGAAGAAGCGAATAAAAACGCGCTCCTACCGATCTTCGCGGTTGTCGTCATCGACACCGCCGGCGCAGGTCTCATCCTGCCTCTTTTACCGTTTTACGCACGCGATTTCGGGGCCACGCCGCTGACGATCGGCTTTCTATTCGCGAGCTTTGCTATCTGCGAATGTTTTGCTGGACCGATCCTGGGGAACGCCTCCGACAGGGTGGGGCGCAAGCGGTTGCTTTTGGTCAGTCAGATCGGCACCTGCGCAAGTTTCCTTCTGCTTGCCGTGGCGCCCAACCTCGTCGTTGTTTTCGTGGCCCGCATCCTCGGTGGCCTGTCCGCAGCAAACGTTGCCATAGCGATCGCTTATGTCGCAGATAGAAGCGAAGCCAGGACCCGTAGGCAGGCGATCGGGTTCGTGAGCGCGGCAATGGGCTTAGGCACCATGGTCGGTCCAGCCCTTGGTGGTGCACTGGCCCCAATTGGCCTGGCCGTGCCATTCCTGGTTGCTGCGGCATTCTCCCTCACCAGCATCATAGCGACCTCGACGCTCCTTCCGACGGATGATCGGGGGTGTCTCGCCACACGGTCCTGCAGCCGTGTCTTCAGGAAGAGGCAACGGCCGAGCGATCAATTAAACGGTGATGAACGAGCCGTGGACGACAGCCCAACCACATCTCTGTCATTGAAGAGATTTTTTCGTGGGATGGCCGATCTCATCGCCCTACCGAGCGTCAAGGCGGTTTTAGCGGCACTTGCCATATTGTACCTGGCGTTCAGTCTGTTCGCTTCACAACTCGCGCTTGTGGTTCATGCGCGATACCAATGGGATGGCGAGCCATTTGGTCCCGCCGAGATAGGGCTCCTGTTCACTGCGGCTGGTGCGACAAACATCTTGATCCAGGTTGTGATAGTGCGCGCCATCAGGACGACGTTCCAAGAGCGAACGCTCGCCGCAGCTTCGTTCGCGTTGCTCGCAGCCGGTTTCGCGCTCATCGGTTTCGGAGATACGATCCTGGGCCTTGCAGTTGGCGTCCTTATGGTCGCCTCGGGCTTGGCTTTGGCGAGGCCAACCCTCGTCGCCGCATTGACTCTCATCGTGCCCGCCGGCTCCCAAGGTGTCGCGATGGGAATGGCTCAATCGCTTGCGTCTCTCATCAACATCATCGGGCCGATCGCCGGCGGATTTTTGATTCAGCAGCAAAACTTTATCGGATGGGCAGCGATCCTAAGCGCGCTCGCGTTGACGGGTTTCGCTGCGGTCACGCTGCTCTCCATTTTTCCCAAAACATCCGATTCGGACGAACGATAAGGCGCACGAGTGGCTCAAGCGGTCGCTCTCATTCCTGCGCTTGGCACGACGAGCCGCATCGGCTTTCCCCACCCCACAGGAGAATGAAATGTCATATTCCCGCTTTGGCGTCGCAGCTGTCCGACCATGCTATCGAGCGACTGCATCTGGTCTCCTTTCGTTGTCGCTTTTCTCAATTCTTGGAGGATGTGCTGCTGTGCCGCTTGAAAGGGCGAATTCCTTGAAATCCTACGATGGTTTGACATCAAACCATGGACGATCCACCAAGGCAGATTTCAAGGTCTCTTCGGACGATCTCCGCGCCCTTGAAACAATCTACATCGAGCCAACGATGGTTTCAGGCGCAGCAGTGCATTCCATTGAGAAATCTTCAGATCGAGCTCTGGTGGCGAATGTGATCAGCCGTGCCATGTGCGTCGGTGTCAGCGATCGTTTCGAGGTTGTAAGCACGAAGGAGGATGCCGATCTCATTGTTCACGCAACGATTACCCAAATCGTGCCGACCAACGCCACAATGGCCGGCCTGTCTACAGCGACGTCGCTCGGAGCCAGTCTTTTCTCCCCTGTACCCGTTCCAAGGTTGCCTTTTGGTCTTGGAGGCCTTTCCATCGAGGCCGAAGCCACGACGAGAGAAGGCAAGCAGGTCGGAGCGATGGTTTGGGCTAAAGGAGCGAACTTCGTGACCACCAGCTCGCGAGTGTCGCAGATAGGCGACGCTTATTCACTTGCGGCGAGCTTTGGAGGTGATTTTTCCAAGATGCTCGTCAGCGGAAAGACACCGTTCAAGGGGATGCCCAAAATACCGTCCGGGCAGAGGATTAAGTCAGGTCTTGGCGGGAAAGCGAGGTTTCCGGCCTGTGAGAGTTTCGGCCGGTCGCCCGGTCTGATAGGCCTCGCAGCCTCACAGGTCGGGATGCCTCCATCCTGGACTGATCGACAGCGTCTGACAGCAGACCAATAGAAATCAACGATGAGCATCGCAGACGCTCCAGCTTGAAATCACGTCTGAAGGTTACGGTTTCCGACGGAACGAGAAGGCATGAGGCCGGGAGGAAGTTAAGGTGAAGCGCGACAGGATCAACTTAAGCGGTCCTAGCGATGCTTGTCGGCTACAGCGTCCTGAATGACATGCAAGCCACTGCGAAGTCCGATGCACCGAGAGCCAATGGCTGAAGCAGTTGTAGTTCGCGCCATCGTCACGTCCAAGGCAAAGGTGCGCTCGTTCCGCTTCGCTCACGATGGTCGAATTCATCCCGCGACGCTTCGATGTCCTGCCACGTATCCCTGATCCAGTTCGTGAACGTGGCCAAGGGCTGCAGCATGGATTTGCCCCGCGTCGTCAGTTCGTATTCTACTCGCGGCGGCACTTCGGGATAGTAGTGACGTGCCACGAGACCGTCGCGTTCGAGGCTACGGAGAGTGAGGGTCAGCATCCTTTGCGAAATGTCTGGAATGCCACGTCGGATCGCGCCGAACCGCATGGGCGCGTCGGGCGTTAGGGCGAGCATAGATACGACCAGAATAGTCCATTTGTCACCAAGACGTGCCAGCACGCTGCCGGGCGCGCAGGGGGTCAGGACAGGTCCTCTTGAGGTCTCGATGACAGGGCGGCCGTTGATTTCACGCTGCACAAACAAACTCCTTCAATAGTTATCGTTATGTAACCGAGGGCCAAGAATGTGCCGTCTTGCGCAGATTTTCAATTAGTCCCAGTTGGTAACCTTCAATAATTACGAAAGGTAACCGATATGGATCAGAGTGCAGAATTCCTCGTATTCGGCGCGACCGGACAACAAGGAGGGGCTGTTGCGCGCGCACTGAAAGCGAAGGGGAGAAAGGTACGAGCCTTTGTTCGCGATCCGGAAAGCGGCAAGGCGAAGGCTTTGGCTGCTGAAGGTATCTCCTTGGCGATTGGCGACCTTTTTGATCCTGCTTCGATCGACAGAGCGATGGCCGGCATCGCCGGCGTTTTCAGTGTACAGACCAGTTCACCGGCAGGTGAAATCACCGACGAACAGGAAGTCTGGCAAGGCAAAGCGATAGCGGACAGTGCGCTTCGGCAGGGCGTTCGACATCTCGTCTATTCTTCCGGCGGGGCAGCGGGGAAGGGTCCGACGGGAATGGGACATTTCGATAGCAAGTCTCAGATCGAAGCCTATGTGCAAAGCCTTTCGATTATGTGTACGATCACCCGTCCCGCGAGCTTCATGGAAATGATGCTTCTGCCCGGTATGGGCCTGCCGCTAGGCGAATTTACTTTCATCATGCGGCCAGAGCAGTCCATGCAGATGATCACAATATATGACCTTGGCCGGATCAACGCCGAAATCCTAGTCGCCCCGGATCAATACGCGGGGAAGACCATCGAGCTGGCCAGTGCGTCTGTGACGGGCAAGGACCTGCAGCGGGCATTTACCGCAGCTGCCGGCCGAGCGATCGCTTATAGGCGTTTTTCCGACGATCTTCTCGCCCAAAACCCATTCCTCAGTCGTCTGACAGAACTTCTAGATACTGGTCTGCTGGCAGGAGCGGCTGATATCCCGGCACTCGAGCGGGAATTTGGCCATTTGACGTCACTCGAAGACTGGTTGGGCGGTCACGGCAAGCTGCTTTTCGAAGCGGCCCTTGTTGACGATAAGGCTGAGGTGGCGCTTCGTTAGGTGGATTAACGTCAGACTGCCGTCGCGGGCGCGTCAATCCGTGCGCGCGACCATCAAAGAAGAGCAGCGGCCGCATGCCCGGCTCGCGATTCTAGGGGTGGGCCGGTAGGTCGGACGGCGATTAGCGTGACGGGAGGTCTCCTGCTCGCAGCAAGTGGCATGTGCTCAACCCCTCTGCAAGTCAGGAGCTTCCTAATCACACAACGCCGTCAAATCATGGGAACTGGCGGTCCCACGCGCTCCTCCCGCATCCTCAACGCATCCTGTTTTGGTGAGCAGTTGAACCTTCGCGCATACTCACGACTAAATTGGGAGACACTGTCGTAACCAACCGCTTGCGCCGTTCGCGTCACATCGTTCCCCTTGAAAAGCAACTGTCGCGCAGCCTGCAGCCGCAACGCTTTTTGATATTGAAGAGGGCTGGTGGCGGTGGCGGCTTTGAAGTGCCGATTGAAGGACGGGACGCTCATAGCCGCGATCTCGGCAAGCGCCTTAATGGGGACGGATTGATCAAAGTGGCCCCGCATCCAGGCAACGGCTTTTCGTATCTGCGCCAAACCGCCTTCCTCCCAGACAAACTGCCGCAGGACGCCGCCGTGCCCACTCTGCAACAAGCGGTACAGCAGTTCTCGCTCCCGCGGTCTTGCCAGTGCGGCGATATCGTCGGGGGCATCCACGAGCGCCAGATGCTGGCTCCAGGCCTGAAGAAGCTCTGGCGTTCCGTCCGCCATGCTGAAGCTCGACGGTTCGGAGTGCGGCGACGACGGAGGCAAATCAGCTAGCAGTTCGCCGAGCAAGACGGGATCGACAGTAAGACCGACCGCCACATACGGCTCTCGGCTCGCTGTCTCGAATAGACACCGCGTGGCGGGTAATTCGACGAGCGAGGCGAAAGATCGCCCGGCATCTTGCTGCAGTGCTTGGTTGCCGATTACCAGTTGCTTGGTCCCCTGAAGCACCAAACAGATGCCCGGTCCGCACATCGTGTTCTCTGGGTCGCCGACCCCGTGTGATATTGCGACGCTTACGCGCGGAATAGAGGTCGCCATCTGCGACCCCGTGAAATGACTCAGTACGCGATCGCGCATTCTTTCGAGCAAGTTTTGCATGAACTGAACCTAACTTAAACCGTGCACGGGAACAAGGCGATGATCCGATTGGGCAAAAATCGGATCGGATCCGGCGTTGTTTAAGAGCAGGGAAGCGTCGACATTGTGGAGCGGAGAGGTTGAGACGCCAAGGCCAAGACGTGCTGCTCCCGGCGAGCGAACAGGCCTCATCCACACGCCATGGAGTAGAGATGATGACGCGCAACGATTTCCAGAACTTCACCGATGACCAACGGGTCGTAAAGGGTTGCGGAGACCGCAGACTCAATATTGTGTCGACCGAACAGCGCGCTTCCAGATCATGCTGGAGATCCCAAATGTGGAGAAAGCCCATATAGCCTCACACAGTGAGTTGCGGCATCCCTCCAGCATCGAGTGCCGCTGGCATCGGAGGCGGTCCCGCCCCAGGAGCCCGTCCGCAGGCGCACCTGCTTCGCAAGCTTAGCTGAAAGACCACTTCGCGTGCAGTTTACGTCACCTCTTCGTTTCAAGCCCTAACCAACCAATCTCAAGGAAAATCAAAATGAGAGCCATGATTCTTGACGCGCCCGGCGGCCTCGATCGAATTCGCCTTGCGGACATCGAAGATGCGCGCGCACCGGCTGCCAATGAGTTGCGCGTCCGCATGAAGGCCAGTTGCATAAACTATCACGATTACGGAATCGCCAGCGGCAGGGCGCCGACGGAAGACGGTCGCATCCTACTCGCAGACGGCGCGGGGATCGTTGAAGCAGTTGGGAGTGGAGTAACGGAGTTCTTACCCGGTGACGCTGTGCTTACTTGCATCTTTCCGCAATGGCGTTCGGGACCGCCGCAGGTTTCCGACTTTTCGCAGACGCCAGGAGATGGCGTGCACGGGGTCGCGTGCGAAACGTTCACTGCGTCGGCGGGCCTGTTTACCAGGGTGCCGCGCGGCTACAGCATGACAGAGGCAGCGACCGTGACGACCGCCGGCGTCACTGCATGGCGGGCATTATTGGTGAACGGCCCTCTCAAGGCGGGTGAAACGGTGTTGGTGCAAGGTTCGGGCGGCGTATCACTCTACGCGCTACAGATTGCTAAGGCGCTTGGCGCTAAAGTCATTGCGACATCCTCCTCCCCGGACAAGCTTGCTCGGCTCCGTGCGCTCGGCGCGGATCAAGTCATCAACTATCGCGAAAACCCGGAATGGGGTCGACTTGCATTTGAGTGGACCGGCGGCAAGGGCGTCGATCACATAATCGACGTTGGCGGGCCGGCTACGCTGGCGCAGTCGATTGAAGCGGTGAAGATCGGCGGCCATATCGCGATGATCGGACTCCTCGGCGGCATTGAGGCCACGATTCCGATGATCCCGATGTTCGCCAAACAGATCCGGCTCCAGGGCTGTCTCAACGGCAGCTGGCAGGACCAGGCCGACCTGGTTGAATTTCTGGCCACTCACGGTGTCAAGCCGGTTCTAGATCGTAGTTTCAGGCTTGAGGAGCTGGCGGATGCATTCCGATACGAGGAGTCTGGATTGCACTTCGGCAAGATTGTCATCGAGATCTGAGGCAAAATAGGCCTGCAGGCGAGGATGCGTCGTCGCCCGGGTTTTCATGCCGATTTCGAGTTGACATGCGTGGTAGATCCGTTGTTGGATACAATCATGATATCGGATACCAACAAGACGCAGGCAGAAAAGATTATCGTTAAGATCAGGACGATGATCCTGAACGATATTCTCCGGCCCGGCCAGCTCCTGCGACAGGAAGCGCTCTCCAAGCAGCTGAGCGTAAGCCGCACACCGCTGCGGCATGCCCTGCAAGCGCTTGCCGAAGAGGGGCTGGTCGAAACCATCGGCTACAAGGGGGCGCGGGTCGCAGAGCTGGACCGGGGAATGGTCGATGACCTGTTCGAGATGCGGCTTGTCTTGGAACCGCTGGCACTCCGGTCCAGCCTTCCGAAAATCACGAAGCTCGATCTTGCCAGAGCCGAGATGGCACTCGACGCCGCGGACGCAGAAGAGGAGCCTTCGAGGCTTTCGGCACTGAACTGGGATTTTCACCACGCTCTCTATCGTCCTTCAAACCGGCAGACGCTGTTGCGGACCATTGAGCAACTGAATAAGGCATCGGCTCTCGCCGAGGTGATTGCAAGCTCCATCGCTGCCCGCCCCAGAAAGTCGGCTGCCGAGCACCGAAAGTTACTTCAGGTCTGTCGGGATGGCGACGAGACCGGCGCCATTGCAGCGCTGCGCGAGCATCTGCAGCTTGCTCACGACGATATACGAATAGGGAAAGAGTGAAGATGCCGGTCAAAAGCAGGATCGCAGAATTCCACGACGAAATGACCCGGTGGCGGCGACATCTTCACGCCAACCCCGAGCTTTCCTACGAAGAACATGAAACTGCCAGCTTCGTAGCAGAACATCTACGCTCCTACGGGATCGAAGTAACCGCGGGCGTCGGTGGCACAGGCGTTGTCGGCCTGCTTCATGGTAACTGTGAAAGTGAGCGTTCTATTGGGCTTAGGGCCGACATGGATGCGCTCGCGATCGAGGAGCGCAATGACTTCGCGCATCGCTCGACGAATAGGGGGGTCATGCACGCCTGCGGTCATGACGGGCACACGACGATGCTTCTCGGCGCCGCCCGCTATTTGGCCGAGACCCGAGATTTCTCAGGTCGTGCCGTGTTCATCTTCCAGCCAGCCGAGGAGATGGGCGGGGAAGACGGCGGTGCAGCGCGCATGATCCGTGAAGGGCTTTTCGAGAACTTTCGCTGCGACGAGATTTACGGATTGCACAACTGGCCCGGGATGGAGGTCGGCACCTTTGCCGTCAAGGCGGGACCAATGATGGCGTCCGGCGATGCGTTCGAAATCGAGGTAACATCCATGGGAATGCATGCGGCTCAGCCCCACAAAGGCGCCGATGTTGTCCTGACGGCTGGACACATCCTCGTCGCGCTTCAGCAGATTACGGCACGAAACGTCGACCCTCTTGACGCGCTCGTGGTCAGCGCCACGCAAATTCACGGTGGCGATGCCTACAATGTTTTACCGAACATGATGACAATCCGGGGGACCGTAAGAGCGTTCTCTCCCTTAGCGCGCGCGGCAGCGGAATCGGCGGTTCGGCGTATCGTCGAAGGCATCTGCATATCGACTGGCGCTGAATGCAAGATCACATACGCGCAGCAATATCCAACCCTGATCAATACGACGGCTGCCACCCTGTCCGCAGAAGCGGCCGGATTGTCGGTGTTCAACAAGGTTGAGACGAATCCACCGCGGACGATGATTGTCGAAGACTTCGCCTTTATGCTCGAAGACCGACCCGGCTGCTATGGGTGGATCGGCAACGGCTCTGATATGAACGGTCGCATCCTTCACAGCGCCTGGTTCGATTTCAATGATGAGGCGCTTCCATTTGGAGCCTCTTACTTTGCCTCACTTGTTGAGGAGAGGAGGCAATAGGCTCTATGATGTGAACTGAAGAAATCTACCCTGTGTTGGTCCATCGTTTGGAGGGGTGTAGCGGCTCAAATGTTCCGATGAAATAACGCATGTTTGAATGAGCCGCCACTCACTTGGGAGCTTATTGCGCAGTTTCCATATTCCCTGCAGAAGCTTCTTACGTATCAGTAGCTTCGGTAAAATATCGCCGGGTCGGCGGTTCAAGTCCTTTCAAGGCGGCGATCCTTCGCTGAGGCCTACGCATCGCGTCCAGGAGAGGAAGCTCCAAAGCATTCGATCAGCATGTCAGTGAGCACCCGTATTTTCCGTGACGGATACTGGCTAGGCGGTCGCACGATAAAGATTGCGGCAGGCGGAATCGGATGAGATTTCATAATCGGCACAAGGGCGCCTGACGAGATATGATCGGCAACCAGCAGTTCTGGAACGTAGGCGAGTCCCAAACCGTCGAGTGCAGCCGCCACCAGCGACACGGCGTTGTCGGCGACGAAGCGTCCCCGAGGGCGAACCGTAACGATCTTGTCGTCCACCGTAAATTGCCAAGCCTCATTGGGGCGAAGAACGGCTTCGTGATTGACGATTTCGTCCGGCGTGGCGGGAGCGCCATGCGCCTCGATATAGGCCGGGCTCGCGACCAGCGCGCCAAGTAAGGGGCCGATGCGCCGCGCCACCAGAGTTGAATCCGGCAGATACCCGACGCGTATTCCACAGTCGAAACCTTCCTCCACAAGATCGACAAAGCGGTCCGTATAGGAGGAATCTATCTGCAGACGTGGATGCAGGCGTGCCATCTGAGACAGAACGGGAGCAAAATGCGTCGGGCCGAATGTGAGCGGTGCGGCGACGCGTATACGGCCTCGAAGCTCTCCTGCTGGAAGAATCGTTTCCCGGACCACGTCCAGTTCCGCAAAAGTCCGGGCTGCGTATTCCCTGAAAGTTGCACCAGCTTCCGTCAGCGCAATGCCACGGGTGGTTCTGGCGAGTAACTGCACGCCAAGCTCTGATTCCAGTTGTGCGATCCTGCGGCTGACCATCGATTTAGACATACCTAGACGCAGCGCCGCTGAAGATACGCCGCCGGCATCTGCGGTTTCGACGAATATCCTCAGATCCTCAATGTTCAATTCGTGTTCCTCTTCCTGCAACATCGCGTCACACGTCTTGCGGCTACCGGCGTGGGTAAGAGAATGTCAGGTTTGGCTGGTCGCGTAGGAGAGCCCTCCGATGCAGTCAGCCTGCGAACGCCCGACGAACCGCCAACATAGGATATTTCCATGACCTTTCGTAACGGCCTCGATACCCTGCTTCGGCCCGAGGATTCGGTCCTCGTTCTGATCGATCACCAGCCCTATCAGTTGACCAACCTCAATAGCCACGATCCGCAAGCGATCGTCAACAACGTTACGGCCCTGGCCAAGCTGGCAAAAGCCTTCAACGTCCCGACCATCCTCACCAGCGTGATCGCCGATCGCGGCGGCAAGATCTTCAAGCATATCACCGATGTCTTCCCTGGCCAGGAGGTCATCGACCGCACCTGGGTGAATACCTGGGAGGACGAGAAAGTGGTCGAGCTGGTCAAGGCGACGGGCTGCAAGCAACTGATCATTGCTGGTCTGTGGACGGAAGTCTGCGTGGCGATGCCGGCCATTCAGGCGGCCGGCGAAGGGTGGGACGTGACCGTCATTACCGACGCCTCGGGCGGAAGTTCACTGGAATCGCATCAGGTCGCTATCCAGCGGATGATCGCGGCCGGCGTCAACATGATGACGTGGATGGCTTTGGCGGGTGAGTGGCAACGGGACTGGGCACGTACCGAGCATGTCGAGGAACTGACGGAAGTGCTGATCTCTCACATGAGCGGCAGCGGCATTGCCTATCTCTGGGAGCAGCAATTGCTGAACACGCCGACCCCGACGAGCAAGGGCGGTCTTTGAAGCGACGGCGGGGGACGGTGCCGCAAACAGCGATGGCTCGCGGCCATCCATGTGGTCGTCCGCATCACCCCTGCCGGCAACGATTCCGATAGCGACCAAGCGTGATCAAGGCGATCCGGTCTCGGTGTTTAGCGACATCGGCTTCGAGCCACCCTTCGGAAGACCGAAGAGGCGTCGCACCGTGTGAGAAAGGCGCCATAGGGGCGGCCAAGCACCAGCATCATGACGGCCGCGCCGAGTATGCCGCTCAGCAGGCCGCCGCCTTCGGCGCCACTGATGGCAATGATGGCCGCATAGATCGGCACCTGAAACGTCATCAGGGAGAGGCTGTCCCAGAAGAGCTGCGGCATCGTGGCCTCGCCGGCGTGCGTCATCATCCAATCCCGCCACAAGCCTTAGGGCCGTGCCACCGGAACCATGAGTACGGCGCCGAGGAGCCGGGCATTGCAGACTTCCTCACAGCTCATGCCGGCAATGAAGCGCTCGTTGAGCGCGCCGGTTGCCGTGAAGAAAATCAGGAGCGCCACCGTATCGGCAAGGAATGAGCGGCGACGGGTGAACCGGTCCGGGAGACGGAGCTCATCGGCGTCGCTGCCTGGCTGCGTATTTGCAGATTTGATTGGAGACTGGGTGATGGTAACCTCTCTGTCGATGAATGCGGACTGTCCCTTGCAGCCGGCCAGGTGCAACCGGCCGTCGGCGTGTCTTAGAGAAAGGGTAACGCGGATAGCCCCCATTAGGCGTTGCGTTTTTCGAGACAGCCTATTGCAGTTTGCGCGACTATCCAGCGAGTTGCTGCAAGGCTACCAATCCTGTCGGCGTCGGCGGGATGTTCAACCTAGAAACGTCGAAGGAGCGAAAAAGCGCCGTCGGCTGATGTCGGTCGTTGAGGCGGCCGAATTGAAGGTGAGTGCATGGCTGACGTGAGCCTGGGACAGACGATCGGTCCTGCTATTGTTCTAATGGGAGCGGCCGTTGCGGCGGTGCCGTTGTTTCGCCGTCTCGGCCTGGGTTCTGTGCTCGGTTATTTTACCGCCGGTGTCCTGGTCGGCCCATCGGTGCTCAGCCTCTTTACCGATACGCTTTCCATCCTGCATTTCTCCGAACTTGGGGTAGTTATGTTCCTGTTCGTGATCGGACTGGAATTGCGCCCGCAGAAATTATGGTCCATGCGCGGGCAGATTTTTGGCCTCGGCCTGCTGCAGGTGGCGCTGGGCATTGCCGCGCTTGCCCTGACGGGAATGCTGGTCTTCGGCCTGTCCGCCCCCGTCGCCTTTATTGCCGGCGCCGGTTTCGTCCTCTCCTCGACAGCCGTTATCATGTCGGTGCTTCAGGATCGTGGCGAGGTTTCCACGCCTGAGGGGCAGCAATCCGTTTCCATTCTTCTATTCGAAGATCTGATGATCGTGCCGCTTCTGGCAGTCGTGGCCCTCCTCTCTCCCCTATCGGACGGCCAGGCTGGGTGGACGAGCATCCTCTTGGGCATTGGCGCTCTGCTTGTACTGATCGGCGTGGCAAAGTGGGGGCTGAACCCGTTCTTCGCCCTCCTGGCACGGGCGCGGACCCGCGAGGTCATGTCGGCCGGCGCCCTGCTGGTGGTGCTCGCCGCTGCCTGGCTCATGGATATGGCCGGGCTTTCCATGGCGATGGGCGCTTTCCTCGCCGGTGTCATGCTGTCGAGCTCGAGCTATCGGCACCAGATCGAGAGCGATGTCGAGCCGTTTCGCGGCCTGCTGATGGGGCTCTTCTTCCTAGCGGTGGGTATGTCGCTCGACCTTTCCGTTGTTGCCGCCGAATGGCTGCTTCTTCTGGCCATGCTCTGCGCTTTCACGCTGGCAAAAGGCGCCGTGGTCTTCGGCGTTGCGCGTGTCTTCGGCAGTTCCGTTCACGACGCAATCCATCGAACCTCGATGTTCCTGCAGGGCGGCGAATTCGCCTTCGTGCTTTACGCGGCAGCCGCGACGGGCGGCGTCATCGATGCGCGTGCGAATGCCGTCTTCACGACGGTGGTGATTTTCTCCATGGCGATGACACCGCTCCTGATGATTGCGGCGGACCGTTTCCTGCGCAGCGCGCCCCAGATGCATGGTGTGGAAGGCGCGCACAATCTGAGCGGCCGGGTGCTTATCATCGGCTTTGGCCGCTTTGGACAGATCGCCTCGCAACTCCTCCTGACAAAGGGCGTCCACCTGTCGGTCATCGATTCCAACCCCGACCGGATCCGTGAAGCAGAGCGTTTCGGCTTCAAGGTCTTCTTCGGTGACGGCACACGCCTCGATACGCTGCACCATTCCGGCGCCGGTACGGCCGATGCGCTGATCGTCTGCATCAATGACCCCAAGGCTGCCCTCCATATCGTGGAGCTGGCACAGCACGAATTCCGCCAGGTCAAGATACTGGTGCGCAGCTACGATCGCGGTCACGCCGTCGAACTGATTCGCGCCGGCGTGGATTTCGAGATCCGCGAAACCGTTGAATCCGCCTACCAGATGGGCGCGGCCGGCCTGCGTGCGCTCGGCTTTGCCGAGATAGAGGTCGAGGAAGCGGCCGAAGACGTCCGTCGCCGCGACTATGAGCGCCTGTCCGAACAGGTGCAGGGCGATGCGATGTCGGGGGCGGGCCATCTGCATGTCCGGCCCGGTCCCGAACCGCTCAGCGGTGACAGAGCCCATCAAACGAGGGCTTGAGCCCGAAGAGGTCCTGCAGGGAGGCAAACAGCCCGGCGCCGGATCTCGAGACTATCATCACCCCGGCATCGGCTGCATGGCGAGTTCCGGGACACGAGCAGCAAGCAGGGCGCCGCGTGCAAATCCGCGCCTGGCAAACAAGGAAAGGCGACCAGACATGAGTTGGAACCCGGCAATCGAACCAGGCTGTCCCGATGAGGTCAGCAGTGATGCAATTGAAACCCTGATCATTCCCCGTGCGCGCGATATCGGCGGTTTCGAAGTGCGCCGTGCCTTGCCGGCGCCAAAGCGCCAGATGGTCGGTCCGTTCATCTTCTTCGATCAGGCCGGACCGGCCGAACTGCTCACGGGGCAGGGGATCGATGTCCGGCCGCATCCGCATATTGGCCTTGGAACGGTCACCTATCTCTATCGCGGCGATTTTCATCACCGCGACAGCACCGGCGCCAATCAGGTGATCCGGCCCGGCGAGCTGAACTGGATGGTCGCGGGCCGCGGCGTGTCGCATTCGGAGCGCACGAGCGCCACTGCGCGCACCGGCCCGAACAGCCTCTTCGGGATCCAGACCTGGCTCGCCCTGCCAGACAGCCACGAGGATGTCGATCCGAGCTTCGAGCACCACGGCAAGGCGTCCCTGCCGGTCATCGAGGACGGCGGAACCACGGTGCGGCTGATCCTCGGCAATGCCTATGGCGAGGTAGCGCCGGCCACCATGTTCTCCGAGACGTTCTATGCCGATGTGACACTGGAGAGCGGATCGCTCTTCCCGATGCCGGACAACCACGAGGATCGGGGCATCTATATCGTCGAAGGATCGATCTCGATCGCCGGTCAGAGCTTCGAAGCGCCGCAGATGATGGTGTTCCGTCCGGGCGACAAGATCACCGTCGCGGCAGGCGAGCGCAACGCGCGTCTGATGATCCTCGGCGGTGCGACGCTTTCCGGCCCGCGTTATGTCTGGTGGAATTTCGTTGCGTCATCCAAGGAGCGCATCGAAGCGGCCAAGGTGGAATGGCGGGCCGAGAATTGGGGCAACGGTCGCTTCGATCTGCCGGCCGATGACCGCGACGAGCACATCCCGCTTCCGGACTGAGGGTCCGGGCGCAACCGCCCCGGCATGCGCGACCGGTTCGCCCAGGCCGTCATCCCTTCGCCCTTTTTCTAAGATTGGATATCCCATGAGCAGCAAATGGCCTACCCTCGATTATCTTGGCTGGCGTGAAACGTGCTCGGCCTTGCATCTCTACCTGCAAGTGGTCGGCAAATATCGACTGGCCCATACCCCCTGGCTCAACCATTCATGGAACGCGACTTTCTATGTAACGCCTTCCGGTCTGACATCCTCGCTCATCCCTGACGGCCGCGGCATCGAGATCGCGTTCGATTTTCACGATCACCGCGTCTTGGGCACGAGCGGCGACGGGCGCAAGGCCTCGCTCGCTCTGCACGACACGACGGTCGCTGAGTTCCATGCGGCCTTCATTCGACTGATTTCCGAGCTCGGTGGAACACCGGTATTCCACGGTCAGCCGAATGAGGTGGCGGATCCGGTGCCCTTCGAGGAGGATCATCGGGACCGGCTTTACGATCGCGAAGCCGTTCGGAGATTTCATCAGGCCCTGATGGCTATCGACGGTGTCTTCAAGACGTTTCGGACATCCTTTCTCGGCAAGTCCAGTCCTGTGCACCTCTTCTGGGGGAGTTTCGACTTGGCCGTCACACGTTTCTCCGGTCGTCCCGCGCCCATTCATCCCGGCGGTGTTCCCGCCCTGCCGGATGACGTGGCGCAGGAAGCCTATGATCACGAAGTGTCGTCGGCGGGCTTCTGGCCGGGCGGCGGCGGCATAGACTATCCGGCCTTCTACGCCTATGCCTATCCCGCGCCGGGTGGCTTCCGGGCGGCGTCCGTCAAGCCGGATGCAGCTTTCTGGCATGAGGGTCTGTCGGAGTTTATCCTGCCCTATGAGGCGGTGCAGACGGCCAGCGATCCGGATGCAGCGCTTCTCTCCTTCCTGATCTCGACCTATGAGGCGGCCGCTGGGCTGGGTGGCTGGGACAGGGATCTGCTCGAATGCAGCCATGGCGAGCGGGGCAAGGTGCGTGCGCTGAAGGCCAGGCCGCCACAGGCTGTGCCATCGGCGGTTGCCGGCGAGGTCGAGCGGGAGGATGGTGCTTCCAAGGGTCGCTACCGCCTCGTAATCGACGGCGTCGAAGCGGAGATGAGTTATAGCCGCGCCGGCGCGCAACTCATCATCATCGACCATACGGATGTGCCTGCCGCCTTGCGGGGCCGAAAGGTGGGTGAGCGCCTTGTTCGACAGGCAATCGAGGATGCACGGCGCGACGGGGTCTCGATCATTCCCCTGTGCCCCTTTGCGAAAGCGCAGATCGAGCGGCATCCAGAGTGGCAGGACGTCCTCCGCAAGTGAAGCGGTCGGCGGCAAGGGAGGACGACATGGCTGACGAAAGCAATCCGCTGCGGGATGCGGACAGGATCCTGATAGCGGCTGTCCACGATGCAATCGAAAATGCGGCACGGAGTGCGGGGCATCATCTTCGGGGTGCCGATGACCCCAACTCCCGGCAGGACTATTTCGCCGATGGCGTCATGCGCCATCTGTTTCAGCGCCTCTGCGGGGCTGACCCCGCGACGGCGGCGGGTGGAGATCCGGAGATCGCCTGGAAGATCCTCTATGCGGGGCGCAACGTGGCGCGCCACTGGGAAAGGGGAGGCGAAGACCGCGCGACCATGCGGAGAAAGAGGGAGCGGAGCGAGGATCTCGAAAGGGACAGGAGCGAGCGTCGCGAGCTTATCCGCTCCGCGCAACATTATGCGATGACGCTGGTCGTGCAGGCCCTGGCGAATCAGGCGCGGCTATCCGACCCACAATTTGTGGAGCGGCTGGAGGCGGCGATCGATGCACGAGCCGCAGAGCTCGGAATCGTTTCGGAAACGGATGCGCTCTTTATCAGCAGCGCGAAGGACTATGTGTCGCTCCTGACCCGGACAAGGGAACAGGGGGCGGCAGAGCCCGACCATCAAGCGATCACGGAGTGACAGGTGACTGACAATTGCCCGGTACCCACGCCGACAGAGCGACGGATCGCGGAGATCATCATGCGGGCGGACAGGACGCTCGCCGATGCCATCGCCTTGTCGCTGGAGGCCGCCACGGCGCGGGCCGCAGCGGAATTGAAAGCCATGGGAGAGGAGGGCTCGACGCCGCCGCTGGAATATTTCGCAAGCGTCATTCATCAGAGGATGTATTGCCTGACGTGCGGCGCCGATCCCGACACATTCGAAGGAGGCAATCCGAAGATCGCCTACCATGTGATCCGCAACAGCCAGAACATTGCCACACATTACTGGTCCGCTAGTATCGAGCCTTATCTGCCACAAGACGTTGAACTCTTCCGTAGCCTAAACCTTCTGCTCAAAGGAAGGATGGTCACCAGATGCCGATCGACTGCGACTGCGCATAATTCTTGAAGGCAACCCCCTAGCTCGATCCTCATTAAGGCGATGGTGTCGTTCGCGCACTGTAGGATTCTCCGCCTACCGCTAGAAGCGACTATGGCGGCGGGGGCACCGTCAGAAAAGGTTGAACGCGCTGGAACTACAGGTGGTCGCAACGGCGAACATCGATGCCGCTGGGGATTTCCCCGCAACCAGGCTTCTGCCGTTGCTGGCTCACGGTCTGGTAGCAGACGGATCGGCCGCCGGCGCTCCAGGCCACAGACGATCGTGCCATAGCAATGAATGCGCCGCCAGGCCCAGTCGTCGATGCCGATCACCGAGGGTGGCATCGATTGCGGTAACCCTTGCCTGCGGATGACTCGCAGGAGGGTGTCGTTGCTAACGGGAAGCATCAGCCGCTGGGCAAAACGGGCCGCCGGGCGTCCTCCAAGCGCAAGCGCCAAATGGTGGACGAGATGCTCGAGACGCCCGGTTCGTCTGGCGTAGGCAGGGAGCACATCGCCGAACCGCTCGGAGAATATCTGTCTGCCGCAGAGCACCGCGTCACAGGTGAACCTCCGTGTGCGGACGAGAAGTCGGACACGCCTTCCCGACAGAGGGAGGTCCGCGACCTGGCGGCAATACCGGCTTCGAACCGTTCGCGAGATTCGTCCGCATACCGGACATGACGCGGTAGCGCCGGCTCGCGACAGCAAGATGCAGGTCTCATCGTCAATTTGGGTGATGCATTCGGCGATGAAACCAGCCGGTACCAAATCGGAGGGGCGAAACTTGGTGCTCATCAGGCTGATCCCTTTGTGGAAACCAGCAAAGCATCATCATTACAACTGCATCAAAACTGAGTCAGAGCCAATTTTGCACGCCGAAACACATTCCTGATCCGAAGGCCCCCGGCATGTATCTGGCGCTGATCGAACACGGCAGCTATCTCGACTTCATCAATCCCGTTCCGTTCAGCGGACCAGACGGTGTCATAGAGCGAGGCGTGCTGAATGAAGAGGGGCGCATTTCGGGCAGAGCACAGGCTGCAGTCCGACCGATATCCGCAGCAGATTTCAACCGCGTCGTATCTATTGGCATAGACGAGGATGAGCCTGAACTCCCTCGGCTGGATGAGCCAGGGGTGACGCATACGGTTGAGGGATTTGCGGATGAAGCGCAAGCGCCGTTCATATTTGAGCAGGAGCGTGATCGTGTAATGCAACTCTCGTCGCGGATCGTTCGAAATCGGCTGTTTCGCCGGCTCGTTCTTCACGCTTATGACAAACGATGCGCCATCACGGAATTGAAACTCATCAACGGTGGTGGCCGGGCGGAGGTCGACGCCGCATATCTCCGGCCGGTGGAAGCGAGCGGGCCTGACATTCTTTCCAACGGAATTACTCTTTCGGGCACCGCACACTGGATGTTTGATCGCGGTCTGATTGGTCTTTCGGACGATCTTGATATCCTGATATCGCGTCAGGGGAATGATCCTGAAGCATTCAAGGACTCCTCAACAAGACCGGGAAGGCCATCGTGCCTGGCCGGGTCTTCGAGCGGCCACATCCCCAGCTCCTGAGATGGCACCGTGAGAACTGCTTCAAGCAGTGAGCACCAGGGTAAGTCTTGCGCTGAAGGTTCATCCTGAGCGGGTCTATTTCGGGCCGTTGGCGCCAATAATCCTAAAATCATCCCGATCGGTTCTTTTGACTTCCCTTCATGCCGTCTGGTGATATAATCATCCCGATAGGGGTGATTATGGAAAAGATCAAAGATACAAAAAGCCTCGGCATGCTGATCCGTCAGGAGCGCAAACAGCAAGGGTTAACCCAGGAGCAACTCGCAGGGGTGATTGGTGTGGGCGTACGTTTTCTGCGTGAACTCGAGGCCGGCAAAGAGAGCTGCCAGATTGGCCGTGCGATGCAAGTCCTGGCTGGTTTGGGCCTCGTTGTTTCGGTCGGGCGTCGCCAGGGCCCGCGATCGTGACCCGGGTATTGGACGGCTATTTTCGCGACACCAAGGCGGGCGTGCTCGGCCGGCTTGACGACGGCCTGCTGACTTTTGCCTACGGTGGCGCGTATCTCCTGGACCAACGATCGCGAGCGATCTCGTTCTCGATGCTCCTGCAAGAAGAACCCTTCGGTAAGCAAGAGCTTCTGGGTATCAGCAAGCGAGGCAACCGAGATGTCCGTAAACTGCTCGTCCATGGTGCGCGATCCTGCTTCCGACACCTAGACCGAACAAAGGATCGACTGGGAAGCTGCTGGATGGTCTCCAAGCCCGAATGCACCCAAACAAAGCTGTTGTCGCACTTGCCGCCAAAATGGCCCGGATCGTCTGGGTCGTCCTGACCCAGCCGGGAGCACTCTACGAGCGCAGAGATCCTGCATTCACCTAACGCTCCTGGCTCGATTGCAAGGCTCGGGAATAGTGATGACGAAGCAGTGGATCAACATGCCGTAAGTCCTGTGCATTTCAAACATTGCCAATCAGATTTCAAATCGCCGCATGTGACTTTCAATTGGCCAACCCCATAGTTTCATTGAGTCATCAAAGGAATAGAGCTATGGCGCTATCTCATTGCGCAGCCGCACGATGTGCTCTTCACATACCAGTTGCACCAACTCGTGAACAACAGCAGTCCGCTCTCCCAGCCACAGCAATGCCTCCTCGCTGATCTCAAAGTGCCTAGAATACCGCGCTTTGACGTAAGCCTCGTTCAGCGTGTTGAACCAAGCCCGTTCTCGATGTTGTTCACGCGGAAAGGCGTCGGCCAAACGCCGATCTTGCTCCTCCGCCAGGGAGCGCAGGAACTTCACGTTGTGGGAAGGGGGAGCGTAGTTGGCCAAGGTCAGCAGGACGCATGAGTAACCCTGCTCGAGAGACTGATGAAGAAGGAATGCTGCCTCCTTCAACATGCCGCCGAGCCGGGCAGTCATCGCGAGCGTACCGAGATTGCGCGCAGTAGCAAATCTTTCGGCAAAGTACTCTTCCGCCAGTTTGAGACGTTCAGTCGGCGAAAGTTGCTGCGCCTCTGCAAGTGGTTCATCATCGAGCTCATAGAGGATAATCCCCTCCTTGCGGATGTCGGAGAAGAAGTACTGTCCTTCCTTGAGGTAGGTGTTCACCTCGCGCCGGGAGTGGACGATGAAGCTGACCGGTGTTTCGATCGCCTTGTCGCGGATAAGCCGGTCGGCGGCCTTGTGCCAGTACTTGGCAAAATCGCAGAGCTTTCGGTTGTTGACGATGATCAGCAGGTCGAAGTCGGAGCGATAGCCCTTCATCGTAAAAGGCTCATCGACCCAACCGCCCTTGGCATAGGAGCCGAACAGGATGATCTTGAGGATCCTCCCTCGCTTCTTGAAGTCCGCCGTCCCTTCTTTCAGGGCATCCTCGAACTCCTCGTGCAGGATGTCCAGCACGCGGGAGAGCTCGCGCTGCTTACGCAGTGGCATATGATCGAGGCTTGATTTCATCGCTGGCGCTTGAATATCCCAATTGCTATCGAGGGTGCCGGAGCGGCCGCAGATCTCGCCTGCGAGTCTACAAGCGGTTGGCTCGAACCACAATTGGCACATTTAGCAAGTGAAGCAGATCATAAGATACCGCAATTCAGTGATCCGGCCCTGCCTCCGTCTCCAGTTCAGGTGGCTATCCGCCGGGCCTGTGGGCTGACGTTCTAGTCTGCTGACTCCGGGGCGCTCTAAGCGCCTCGGAGTCAGCACTTTCGGTGATGCCTGAGATTGGGGTTCAATGTCCGCAACGGGCTTCAATGGGCCCGCCTTCGCAGATGAGAGAGAGCAGCTACCAGCCCCAGTTCGTCCAACCCCGGCAGCCTAAGCTTCTTGCTCACCAGCGGAATCTGCGGCGCGGAGTGATGGCAAAACCGCTGGTGTCCGCCGGCATGGTCGCCAAGACGCTCGAGGTGACGCCGCAGGCGGCGCGGCGGATGGTTTTGGAGCCTGGCCTCCGCGAGATGACGGGGAGGGGGAGATTTCGCGCGTGGGGTGTCGTGTAGCCAGTCAAGAGGTCTGCGGCCTCTCCGCGGCAGCTTAGGTAGGGCCACTGCCGCTCATGAGCGATCTCCATCAATTTACCGAGTTGCTGCGGCACTACCCGGTAGGCTTTATTCCAAGGCTCATCATTCGCTTCCGCGATCTCCCCGTAGGAATAAAGCGTTGCTTCCGCGCGGCGTTGATGATCGCCCGATAAGTCCTATTGATATCCAAAGCCATTTAGTTCCCCCTTTATGTATTGCCCCATAGCTCAGTTGATGCCGCTATTGGCCTCCACCAAGTGTAGGTAAAATCTCGGTATATATGGCCTGTATTTCTGCGGCCTCTGCATCCGTGAGTCCGGCAAATTCGCGCTCGCGTGCGCGTTTAGAAAGCGTTCCATCGTTCTGCCGTAGAAAGCGGAATAACAGGTCCATGATCCTGTCAGGCATATCGACAAGGGCGGACACGCGCTTTTTGAATGTATCGTAGCCGGCAAGGAAGGCTGTCTCCGCCGGCAGATCGACATCGACCGTCCGTGCTACACACGAAAACAGGAATTCCGCATGCGGGGTCGCATCGAAGAAGCGATAAAAATCAGCGGTCTCGCTGAGCACTTCAACATTGCCACGCTCCGTCGCCGCCCAGCGGATCAAAGGTAGCAATCTCTGGGAGTAGCTTTCCAATGTCCGCCGATAATCATCAATGCGATCGAGGATCACGGCGGATACCGGGAACACAATGCCTGGCGGATTGAAATCCCGTGCGGCCAGCACGTGATGAATCAGGAAACGGTGAAGACGCCCGTTGCCGTCTTCAAACGGGTGAATATAGACAAAGCCAAAGGCCAGCACCGCAGCAGCAATAACCGCATCAAGCTCTGGGGCCGCCAGCCGGTCGAAGGCGGTCAGGCCATTCATCAGATTTTCGAGGTCCTGGTGCTTGGCGCTGATATGATCAGGGATCGGCGCACCGGTATTCCGGTCATGCTCGCCGACAAAGCCGCCTTCAGTGCGCAAGCCCAGCTGCACGAAGCGCGCATCGCCGATCACGATACGCTGCAGGCGTAACAGCTCATCAAGATCGATCGAGCGGCGCCCGGCTTCTCCGATGACCTGCCCCCAGCGCTGGATGCGATCCTGGGGCGGATCTTCCCCTTCGATCTCGAAGCTGGATCGCGAATCCTTCAGTAGAAGAAAGGCTGCAGTCCGCGCCAGCAAATCGGCAGGGACATTCGCAACGAGCGCGCGCGCCTGCGCAGCGATATTGCGGTCAACGTATGCATTCAGTTCCCGCGTCTTAAAGATCATCGGACAAAAATCAGGAGTGCCTGGCAGATTGTTCTTCACACGATGGCGGGTGGAGTTCGAGCCGGTGATCGTCCATTGTCGCTCAGGATCAACGACGAGCGCATATGCGCCCGTGGCCGCATCGGGCAAGTCTAGCTGCTCCTGCAGGAGCCATTCATAGAGAAACCAGATACGGCGCGCATAGGACCCCGTCGGGGCCGCGCGCACGATCTCTGCAACGGGGTCAGGTCCGGTCGTCCGGAACAAGGCTTTTAGTACCGCAAGATCGAGCCCTTCATAGCGCAAGGCAAAGGTGAGCTGCGCGTCCAGCGTATTGGCGGGTTGGTGCCGGGGCGTGAAGATGTGCCAGCCATCGGCTTCATAAACCTTGTGGCGCGGACCTATCGCAGCCAGCGTACGCGGTACCGGCACAGCAAGGTCATAGGCTTCGATTAAGGCGGCGTATCCTGCAGGGATCGCTTCCTCAGGTAGCCATCTCTCGTGAAAAACAGTTACGGAGCCTGAAAATGGCCTCTGGGGCGCGCGGGCCATGAATTTCAATACCTATCCATGAAAAGCGATTACACATAAACCTTTTCATGAAAAACGATAACTTTCAATGAAAAACACTACCACAACCGGCAATGTCATGATTATCGATAACCAGGCGCCCTGCGCGGGGATAAGCTCAGTAGCCAAGTCCTCGGCGGTTTGTGCGTGTTCTGCCTCTTTGTCTTTACGCAGATGCCCGTAGACATTCAGTGTCAGCTGGTTGTCGGCATGCCCATCGGACGCCAAGCGAACATCGGCGCTCGATCGGTTGAGTTCATTAGGCGAAGACCCTGGCGGCTATGAGCTCGAAATCAAGCAGCGCTGAAGAAACTATATGGCGTGCCGGGCTCGAATGCGGCTGCGCCGCTTGTTCAATGATCTCTCTGCATGAACTCATCGTTCTCGAATGTCATATAAAACGCGTCGCATCCTTGAGTGTCGCTCCGTCATCAACACGAGCCGTTGCAGATCTCCAATTAAGTCGCCGGCATCTAACGAGAGATCGTGCTGAAGTGAGCATGAAGTTCCATCATTGGATTATGCCACACTGCCTTCCTAATTGTGTCAAATGAATTAGTTTCAATATCGGACCAACTCTCGGGTGAGGGTCGGCGCTTCGATTCCCGTCAAGGCAAAGACGCGGGCAAGGCATTTTCGCTCGAATTTATGCTGCCCACTCGCAGTGACAGCATTGCGCCTCAGCGCGGCCGTTCGGCCATCTGCTGCATCCGCGAAAAGCAGTCCGAATGCGGTACGTGGCCACACCGGCCGCATCGGCGTCTTGGTTACTGGCTGCTCAAGATCATCTTTGATGTTTCGGGCACACCGGCGTTCAGAATGGCAACGAAGTCCCTGAGCATCTGAACCCGGCGCGGACGGAAACTCTCCTCCGTCATCTGGACGTCGGCGATGCGGTCGACGCGGAACTTGCGGAAATTCTGGCGCAGGCAACACCAGGCAAGTAACACCAGCGTCCTCTCCAGATAGACGATCGCCAGCGGCAGCACTTGCCGGTCGGTCCGTTGCTGCTCCGCGTCCACATAGCTTATCACCACGGCGCATTCTTGCCAGCAAGCCTCGCGCAGAAGGCCGACATCGACAACCGGCGGATCGCGGCGCTCGAAACGATAGGCCTGGGAGGCGGCATGCAGTGCCTGGCGTTGTAGTCGGTCGGGCAGCGTTGCTGTGACTTTCGAAAGCACGGCACCTGCGGCCGCCGCGAGAGCCGGTTCACCCATATGCCGCACCTCGGCGAGGCCGAGCACCAGGGCTTCGATTTCAAGCCGTGTGAATGTCTGCGGCGGCAAGGCGATGTCTTCCGTCAGCCTGTAGCCGAAGCCGCGCTCGCCATCGATGACGGCGCCCGCGGCGCGCAGGCTCTCGATGTCCCTATAGAGCGAACGCAATGACACGCCGGTCTCCTCGGCAAGGCGCGCGGCGGTGACCGGGGAGGGGAGATTGCGAAGCGCCTGGAGCAGGCGGAACAGACGATCACTACGAGCCATGACTTTGAAAATAGAAGAAGCCTACTGACGGAAACTGGCAGTTGGCGGAGTGTACAAGATCCGCATTGCCACACGCAACCGAGGATACAGACTATGCTGACGCTCTTTCACGCTCCCCGCTCGCGCTCGACGCGTATTGTCACACTGCTTCGCGAACTAGACGCCATCGACAAGGTCGCGATCGAGATCGTCGACATCAGCCGCGGCGATGGCAGCGGCCGCAAAGATCCGAAGAACCCACATCCGGAAGGCAAGGTGCCGCTGCTCGACCATGACGGGGTCGTCATCTGGGAGAGCATCGCGATCATTCAGTACCTGACGGATCTCTTCCCGGAGAAGAAGATGGCGCCTGTTGCCGGCGATCCGGAGCGCGGTCAGTATCTCAGCTGGCTTGCCTGGTATGCCGGCGTGGTCGAACCTGTGCTGATCATGCAGGCAGCCGGGATTTCCCATTCTTTTGTGGATTTCACCTTCCGCAGCCCGGCGGAACTTGCCGCACGCGTCGAAACCGCACTTAAAGATAGGCCCTATCTGATGGGAGAGCGATACACAGCTGTCGATCTGCTGCTGCATTCGCCCTTTGCTTGGTATCCTGCGGCGACGCCGGACAGCGACGTGGTCAAGGCATGGATTGAGCGTTGCCGCGAGCGGCCAGCGCTGCAATGGACCGCCGACTATGAGGCCCGCACCGTGGTTGCGGCTTGATCGCTGGCACTGGCCGCTCCGACCGGGCGGCCACAGTCGCGTGGGATCGATCGCACCCGTCACCCCTTAAGGCAAGTGGCACGGATCGCGAGGACCATGGTTCTGGGCGAGATATCAAGCGCCTAGTCTATCCGGACAAGGCGTCGTTGGTTCAGCTCCTTTGAAGAGCTTAAACCATGAAAAACGGGCTGCCTCGCTCGGGCACGGAGCAAAAAAACGTCGAGCCAATGCTCGAATATGCCGTTCACTTCACTGCGGCGGTCGATCCCCTGTCGGATTTCAAAACAAGATTTAGCCTGTAGCCAAGTGCGTCAGCTACCTTTGCGATCGTCCCAAATTCTGGATTGCCATCCCCACTTAATGCCCGGTAGAGAGCAGGTCTTGTAAGTCCGGTATTCCGAGAAAGATCTGACATGCCGCGCGCGCGCGCGACAACACCAAGAGCGCGAGCAATATGGTTTGCGTCTCCATCTTCGCTGGCAGCTAAAAGATACTCAGCAATCGCTTCCTCACTTCCAAGGAATTCCGCGGAGTCGTACTCAAACGTCTTAAGTGGCATGCGATTACTCCTTCAATTGCTGTGCTAGTTTTTTAGCTAGTCGAATGTCTTTGTCTTGCGTACTCTTGTCGCCACCACAGAGAAGAACATAAACGATCGACCGTCGCGGACAAAATAGACCCGATAACCAGGCCCATAAGCAATGCGGAGTTCGCTCACGCCTTCGCCCACTGGCTTTACATCCCCCAGGATTTCCTGCAGCCAGACGATCAATGCGGTCGGCAATTCGAGCTTGGGCACGAAAGTCCTTCAGCGTTTTGATCCAGTCCGCATAATCACGGGTGCGCCCAATCGTGAACATGAAGCTATGTAACCCATAGGGGACAAATTATCAAGTGGTGGTTATCCGGAATAGCTTTTTGGCGCCGTTCGCCTGAGTGTGGTCAGCCAAATGATTGAATAGTTCGATGTTCATTACATCACGATTACCACTCTTTTTCCTGTGGCTGTCCGTACGTATTTTGGCCGCTTCGGGCGGCCTAAGGCCGGTCATTCGAAGCGAAAATTGCAGCAGATATAACTGATCTGGCTGACGGTCGGCGGTTCGTATCCGTTCAAGGCGGCGGAGGGGAAGATTCCGCTTTCGCGGGGCCGGAGATTCGTATTTTACCAGGGCGACAGTAGCATTGACGCGATCAGCTTGACCGGGAACAGGCCGTTCCTATGTCCGCGGCGCTGCCATGACCGGATCGGGTCGTGTCAGTTCGTAGTGCCGACGGGCGATTTCGTAGTAATTCCGGGGTGATCATGGGTGGCCAGACGCGAATGACATGTGTTGCTCTTCATCTGGGCTGAGTGACATAGGCGAGCACCGCATCGGAGATCATCTGCTTGTGGCGCGCATAAAGATCGGGTGCCGAGAGATCACGGTGGAAGATGGTGCCGAAGGTATGCCGGTTCGAAACGCGGAAGAAGCAGAAGGCGCTGACGAGCATGTGCAGGTCGATGGCATCGACCTCACGCCGGAAGACGCCCTGGCTGCGACCTCGCTCCAGGATATCGCTGATCGTCCTGACGATCGACAGGTTGAGCTCGCCGATCTCCGACGACCGCTTCATGTGGTTGGCGTGATGGATGTTCTCGATGCTGACCAGCCGCACGAATTCGGGGTTGTTCTCGTCGTGGTCGAAGGTGCTGGCAATCAGCGTCCGTAGCGCGTCGATAGGTGGCATGTCGGCCAGCTCCAGATCGGCCTCCAGCGAGCGGATCTTGCGGTAGGCCTTCTCCAGCACCGCCAAGTATAGCCCCTCCTTGCTGCCGAAATAATAGTAGATCATCCGCTTTGATGTGCGCGTCTTCTCCGCGATGGCGTCGACGCGTCCGCCCGAAAGGCCGAATTCCGCAAACTCCTCCGTCGCGACGGTGAGGATGTCGTCCCTCGTCTTTTCCGGGTCGTTTTTGCGGCTCTCACGTGGCATCGGCTTTGTCACAGTTGTTTCCATCATCGGACCTGGAGAACCATAGCTCTATTGCCTCTTCATATTGAGCTTGGCTCTCCTATTCAATGGCTTCCCGAATTGACACGTACTAGTTCGTACAATATGTCAATCGGTGCGGTACCTATGCCGTCGGTTGTTCGGGAGGAGCGCCGCGCGTCGAGACGCCACGCGCGTCCTCGGCTCCGGCGAATGTGGAATGAAAGCAATCCAGGGATCATTCTTTTGCGCCGGCCTCATCGGCAAGGGAATTCAGGCATCGCTCACGCCCGCCATGCATGTCGCCGAAGGGCGCGCGCAAGGGCTTGACTACCGATACGACCTTCTCGATCTCGACCAGATCAAGCTCGGCGTGGATCAGCTTTCCGAGTTGATCGCCGATGCCGAAGCGAGGGGATTGGGCGGCCTGAACGTCACCCATCCCTGCAAGCAGGCGGTGCTCGGCGTCCTCGACACGCTGTCGGACGAGGCGACAGTTCTGGGCGCCGTCAACACCATCGTTCTTCGCAACGGCAAGCGACATGGTCATAATACCGATTGGTGGGGCTTTGCCGAAAGTTTCCGCTTGGGGCTGCCCGGTGCCGATCTCGGTGCTGTCGTTCAGCTCGGCGCAGGCGGCGCTGGTGCGGCGACAGCCTTCGCCATCCTTCGCACCGGCGCGACCCGACTGACGATCGTCGACCAGGACAATTCCCGTGCGGCGGCGCTGGCGGAGACGATGCAGCGGCATTTCCCCGAGGCGGCCGTCGAGGCAGGCGACGATCTGCCGAAGGCCATGGCGGCGGCCTCCGGTCTGATCCATGCGACCCCAACCGGGATGGTCAAATATCCGGGCCTGCCTTTGCCTGCCGATCTGCTGCAGTCGTCCTTGTGGGTGGCCGAGATCGTCTACTTTCCGCTGGAGACCGCGCTGGTGGCGGAGGCCAAAAGGCGCCAGTGCCGGGTCTTGGATGGCGGCGGCATGGCGGTCTATCAGGCCGTCAAGGCCTTTGAGCTCTTTACCGAGATCATACCGGACTCGGATCGAATGCGGCGGCACTTTGCCGAACTGACCCAGGCTCCAGCACAGACGGCCATGGCTGCCGGAGTGTCCCGATGAAGACCTCCATCGCGACAGTCTCGATTAGCGGCGAGCTTCCCGAAAAGCTGGAGGCAATCGCCAAGGCCGGTTTCGACGGCGTCGAGATCTTCGAAAATGATTTTCTCGCCTTCGACGGCAGTCCGCGCGATGTCGGACGCATGGTTCGCGATCACGGGCTGGAGATCACGCTGTTCCAGCCGTTCCGGGATTTCGAAGGCATGCCGGAGCCGCACCGGTCGCGGACGTTCGATCGCGCCGAGCGCAAGTTCGACATCATGCAGGAACTGGGGACAGACCTGGTTCTCGTCTGCTCCAACGTGTCGCCCGTCTCTCTCGGCGGCATCGATCGTGCCGCGGCAGACTTTCACGAACTGGGGGAGAGGGCGGCAAGGCGCGGCCTGAAGGTTGGCTATGAGGCGCTGGCCTGGGGACGGCACATCTTCGACCATCGTGACGCCTGGGAGATCGTCCGCCGCGCGGACCATCCCAACATCGGTTTGATCCTCGACAGCTTCCATACGCTTGCCCGCAAGATCGACATCGGGTCCATCCGCTCGGTGCCGAAGGACAAGATCTTCATCGTGCAACTGGCCGATGCGCCCTTGATCGACATGGACCTGCTCTACTGGAGCCGGCACTTCCGCAACATGCCGGGCGAGGGGGATCTACCGGTCGCCGACTTCGTCGCGGCCGTCGCGGCCACCGGATATGACGGCTATCTCTCCCTGGAGATCTTCAACGACCAGTTCCGCGGCGGCTCGCCGAGGGCCATTGCCGCCGACGGGTACCGCTCGCTGGTCTATCTGGGGGACCAGGTGCGGCGAAAGCCGGACGCCGCAAGCCTGACGGTGCCGTCGATGCCGGACCGCGCGTCCGTTGCGGGCGTCGCCTTCGTCGAGTTCTCGGTCGGCAAGGCAGATGCCGAGTCGCTGATCGTGATGCTGCAGTCGCTCGGCTTTCGAAAGACCGCCAAGCACAGGACGAAAAATGTCAGCGTCTACCAGCAGGGGGAGGTCCGCATCCTCATCAACCGGGAAGAGATCGGCTTCGCCAGCACCGCCTACGCCGTTCACGGTGCCTCGGCCTACGCCATGGCCCTGCAGGTGGAGGATGCAGCGGCAGCCATGGCGCGGGCGGTGGCGCTCGGTGCCGAGCCCTTCAGCCAGCCTGTTGGCCCCGGTGAACTCGAGGTTCCGGCCATCCGCGGCGTCGGAGGAGCGCTGATCTATCTGGTTGACGCCGCGTCCAACCTGGGGCGCATGTGGGAGATCGACTTCCAACCCGTCGAAGACGAAGCCGCTCCGGAACCGGCGCATCTGCTGGCGGTCGATCATGTGGCCCAGACGGTGGCCTACGAGGAGATGCTGACCTGGCTCCTGTTCTACACCGCGATCTTCAAGACCGAGAAGTCGCCGATGGTCGACATCATCGATCCATCGGGTGTGGTGCGCAGCCAGGTCATCCAGAACACTGAGGGAACGCTGCGGATCACGATGAACGGCGCGGAGAACCGCCGCACGCTTGCCGGCCATTTCATCGCCGAGACCTTCGGATCCGGGATCCAGCACATTGCCTTCCGCACCGAAGACGTCTTCGCCACGGCCGCAGCACTTCGTGCCAATGGCTTCAAGGCGCTGCCGATCTCACCGAATTATTATGGCGATGTCGAAGCCCGTTTCGGCCTCGACCCGGAGCTGACCGAGCGGCTGAGGGCTGACAACATCCTCTATGACCGCGACGAACACGGCGAGTACTTCCAGCTCTACAGCGGCACCTACGGCGAAGGTTTCTTCTTCGAGATCGTCCAGCGCAGCGGCTACGGTGGCTACGGCGCTGCGAATGCCATTTTCCGGATTGCGGCGCTGAAGAAACAGATCCGGCCGGAAGGAATGCCGGTCGCATGACAAGGATCATCCCGGCCTCACGCGTCGAATGCCTTGTTCGGTCCAGCGACCGTCTCGGCGAGACGCCGCTATGGTGCGACAGGACGCGGAAGCTCTGGTGGGTGGATATCGAAAACCCGAAGCTGCAGAGCTACGACCCGTCCTCCAACTTCCACGAGATATTCCCGCAGCACGGCATCAGTTTTCTGGGCAGTCAGGCCCTGACCTCTGCCGGCGATCATCTTGTCGCGCGAGATCTGGATCTGGTGCTCCAGGCCGCCGACGGCGGCAATTCCCGACTGGTCGCGACCGTCGAGGCCGATCTCGACAATCGTCTGAACGATGGCCGGGTGGACCGCCGGGGGCGATTGTGGATCGGGACGATGGACAATCAGCTTCACCGGCCGCTGGGATCGCTCTACCGCGTGGACGCGTCCGGTGATGTGAAGAAGATCTTTTCGGAGGTGATTGTCAGCAATGGCATTGCATTTTCACCCGACGGCCTGCGGTTCCATTTCACCGATACCCGGCGATATCAAAGCTGGGTCTTCGACATGGATCCGGAGGATGGCGAGATTTCCAACCGGCAGCTCTTTGCAGATTATTCCGCGTCAGGAGTCCGACCGGACGGCGCGTGTTTCGATGCCGATGGAGGGCTTTGGACGGCGTTTTTCGCCGGCGGCCGCGTCGTGCGTTACGATCCACAGGGTGTGATCGATACCGTCATCGAGCTGCCGGTCAGCAATCCCACCTGCGTCTGTTTTGCGGGAGACGACCTTCGGACGCTGGTGATCACCACCGCCAGCAAGTTTTTATCTCAGGAGCAGTTGGCGTCGGAGCCACTGGCGGGCGCCGTTTTCGCTGTCCACGGGCTCGCTCAGGGGTTGCCGGAGAACCGCTTCGCCGCGTGAGGTGCGTGCTTTTACAAAGGGAGGAGAATGACATGAACGGTCTATCGAGAAGGCAAATCATCTTTGGGTCCGTTGCCGCAGTCGGCTTGTCCGGGCTGCCAATGGTCGCGCGGGCGGCGACGACGCTTCGTTTCGCCGATGTGACGACGGCGGATGCGCCGAGGTCGCAGGCGCTGGTGAACATCTTCGCCAAGGAACTGGGTCCTGACTACGAGTTTCAGCCCTACTTCGGCTCGACCCTGCTGAAGCAGGGAACGGAGCTGGTGGCCGTGCAGCGCGGAAATCTGGAGATGGCCATGCTGCCACCTTCCGACTTTGCCAAGCAGGCTCCGGAATTCGACATCCTGGGTGCAGCCTATGTCATCCGGGATGCGGCGCATCTGAAGGCGGTGTTTGAAAGCGATGTCGGGGATGACTTCCGAGCCATCGCTCGCGAAAAGCTCGGGGTTGAGATCCTGGCGCCGGCCTACTACGGCGCCCGACACGTCAATCTGAAGGGCGACAAGAAGATCACCACGCCCGAGGACCTGTCCGGAGTGAAGATGCGTATGCCAGGGGGGAGAGCTGGCAGTTCCTTGGCCAGGCCATTGGGGCGAACCCGATCGCGATGGACTACGCCGAGGTCTACACCGGGCTGCAGACTGGCGCCATCGACGCGCAGGACAATCCGCTTCCCAACGACAAGCTGATGAAATTCTACGAGGTGACGGATCAGATCGTCCTCACCGGCCACAATGTGGGTTTCGGCCTTCTGCTGATCGGATCGTCCGTGTTCGACGCACTTGCGCAGGACGAGCAGAAGCGGATGCGAGAACTTGCCGAGACGGCGTTCGCGTGGAGCACCGCGGAATATCTGAAGCAGGAATCGGAACTGGTCGCGTTCTTCGAAGAGCAGGGGCTCGACGTCTACGAGCCGGACCTGAACGCCTTCCGGGAGTACGCCCAAAAGCAGTACATGGAGTCGCCCCTTTCTGCCGCATGGCCTACCGGCATGCTGGAGAGGATCAACGCGCTTTGATCTCGTGAAGCGGCCGTGTCAGGGGATGCGGCCGCTGGCAAGCACGTGATCGGCCCCGTTCTGGACGTGTCTCTTCAGGATCTGCTGCGCGCCCTCGAGATCGCGGTTCATGGCAAGATCGAACAATCGACTGTGGTCGTCCACGACAGGCTTGCCGCGAAAACTCTGGGCCAGCAAATGGTATCGCAGGAAGCGGTCGAAGACGGAAGATAGGCTCGCCATCAAGGTGGCGGAATTGCACGAAGATACCAGCGCCTGGTGGAATTCCCAGTCGAAGCGGACCCAGTCGACGGTGCGGGTCGTGTCGCCGCTCAGAAGCGCCCTCTCCACCGACGAGAGCTTGTGGTGTGCCGCGACCAGACGCGCTTCCCAGTCGAGATCGCCAGCGGCGAATGAAAGCTCGAGAGCGTGGGTTTCCAGAAGGATCCGCATGTCGGCGAGCTCGAGAAGTTCCCGCTTCGACGCGGGGCTCACGTGGAACCCGCGTTGCCCTTCGGCGACAACCAGGTTTTCGGTGGTCAGCCGGCAAAGAATTTCCCGCAAGGTGGAAACGCTGACGCAATAGCGCTCCCTGGCTTGCTCCAGCTTGATCTTCGATCCGGGAGTGAGTGCCCCCGAGATCAGGTCCTGCCTGATTTGGCGGAAGACGATATCCCCCGCCGTTTCCTTCGTTTCTGGTTCAAGTGGGCGCATTTCATTCTCCGCGACATTCATATATATAACCGATAGAAACAAAAATATATGAGATAATTGATTTGACAGGAGGTGGCCATGCGTCATTGTTGTCACCAGCTGATTGACTAAACGAACCGTTCCGTACAATCTGGTGTCACCTTGATCGGGAGGAACGATCATTGATCTGGAGGTCATTGTCCGCGGAGCGGATGGTGGAAAGAACAACAGGAGGAGAAACCATGAACTTCAATCTCACACGCCGGTATCTCATCGGCGCAACGATGATGGCTGCAGCCGCATTCACCGTTCCGGCGTTCGCCCAGGACAAGCCGACGCTCAAGTTCTCGGCCGTGTTCTCGGAGCAGGACATCCGCGCCGAGATGACCAAGATGCTGGCCGACGACATCAAGGATGATTTCACCCTTGAGCCTTACTACGGCGGCAATCTCTTCAAGCAGGGGACCGAGCTCGTCGCCATCCAGCGCGGTAACCTGCAGATGGGCAATATCGCCCCCCAGGACATTTCCAAGCAGATCCCGGAATGGTCGGTGCTGACCTCGGCGTATCTGTTCCGGGACGCAGCCCATCTGAGCGCCTTCTTCAACAGCGACGTCGGCGCGGAATTCAAGAAGATGGCCGAAGACCAGCTCGGCGTCCACATCCTCGGCCCAACCTATTTCGGTGCCCGGCAGGTGGGACTGAAGCCGGAAAAGAAGATCATGACGCCTGAGGACATGGCCGGCATCAAGCTGCGCATGCCGGGTGGCGATGCCTGGCAGTTCCTCGGCGAGGCTCTTGGCGCAAATCCCGTCCCGGTCGCCTATGCGGAAGTCTATACCGCGCTTCAGACCGGCGCAATCGACGGCCAGGACAACCCGCTGCCGAACGTCAAGAACATGAAGTTCTACGAAGTCATGTCGCAGATCGCCCTGACGTCGCACCTGATCGGATATGACCTTCTCGTGATTTCCAACGAGTCATGGGCAGCGATGACGCCGGAACAGCAGCAGGCCTTCCAGGCGGCAGCCGACAAGGCCATGAAGTTCAGCGAAGACAAGCATGTTGCGCAGGAAAAGGCCCTGCTCGAGGAGTTCCGCGCCGCCGGCCTCGACATCTACGAGCCGGATCTGGAAGCCTTCCGCAAGTTTGCCCAGGAGAAGTACCTGAACTCCGATCTGGCGAAGTCCTGGCCTGAAGGTATCCTGGAGAAAGTGGCGGCTCTTTAAAGCCGCAGCCACTCTCGCTCGTGGACTGTAAAGAGCGGTGAGGCGGGATCGGAAGATCCGCCTCGCTGCCTCCTGGAGAAATGGACATGCCCCCAAGACTGATGGCCATCGGTGGATGGCTGCGACGGCGCGCGGAAAACCTCCTGTGCCTGATGCTCCTGACGATGTTCGTCGTCTTCATCCTGCAGATCGTCTTTCGCTATGCGCTGAACATGTCGATCGGCTGGACCCATGAGGTCAGCGTGGCGCTGTGGATCTGGATCGTGCTCTTCGGTTCGGCCTTTGTCGTTCGCGAAGTCGATGAAATCCGCTTCGATCTGATCTGGGGCGGCGCCAGCGACAAGAGCCGCCGGATCATGCAGATCATCTGCGCGATAGCTCTCGTGTTCCTGTTCGGCATATCGCTGCCCGCGGTGATCGACTACGTCACCTTCATGAAGGTGGAAAGCACGGCCTATCTCAAGATCCGCTTCGACTACCTCTATTCCAGCTACATCATCTTCGCGGTCGCCACGATCATCCGCTACCTGTGGCTCGCCTTCCAGGCCATCAGGGGCAGTGCACCGGACGCCTTCGATCCAACCAAGGCAGGCTCGGGCGTATGAATTTCGCAAGTCCCTTCTCCATCACCCTCATCGTCATCACCGTCCTGGCCTTCCTGGGCCTGCCGATCGGCCTGTCGATGATCAGCGGCTCGATCCTCTACCTTCTGCTTGTCGGAGCCGACATGGGGATCGTCGCCGAGCAGTTCCTGAACGGCATGTATTCCAACTACGTCATCCTGGCGGTGCCGCTCTTCATTCTCGCGGCCGAATTCATGAACGTTGGCTCGATGACGGAGCGCCTGCTGAATTTCTGCAACGTCCTCGTCGGACGCTTCCGCGGCGGCCTCGCGCAGGTCAATATCGTGCAGAGCATCATCTTCGCCGGCATGTCCGGCTCTGCGATCGCCGATGCGGCCGGCAGCGGCAAGATGATGCAGAGCATGATGACGCGCGAGGGCCGCTACACGCCAAGCTTTGCGGCAGCGCTGACCGCCGTAACGGCTGTCGTCGGCCCGATCATCCCGCCGTCGATCCCGATGATCCTCTATTCGCTCGTGTCCGATGCTTCGATCGGCTACCTCTTCCTCGCCGGCATGGTGCCGGGGCTCCTGATGGCCAGCCTGCAGATGGTGCAGGTGGTGATCACGGCCCGGCGCCGGAATTTCCCCGTGGAGGAGCCTGTGCCGATGCGCGAGATCCCGCGCATCACCGTGCGCGCTTTCCCGGCCCTGATGATGCCGGTCGTGCTGCTCGGCTGCATCTATTCCGGCATCACGACGCCGACGGAAGCGGCCGCCATCGCGGCAGCCTATGCGCTGATCATCTCGGTCGTTCTCTACCGCAGCATCAGCATCCGGAATTTCTACGGGTCGCTGGCCGCCAGCGCCAAGTCGACGGCATCCATCGGCATGCTGATCGCCGGCGCACTGGTCTTCAACTACGTGATCACGATCGAGAACATCCCAGACAGCATCCGCATCATGCTGACGGCCTGGGACCTCAGCCCGACCGGTTTCCTGATCCTCGTCAACGTGATCCTGCTCATCCTCGGCTGCATCCTGGAAGGCACGGCGATCCTGCTGATCATCGTGCCGGTCTTCATCCCGACAGCGCAGGCGCTCGGCATCGACCTCGTCCACTTCGGCGTCGTCGTCGTGGTCAACATCATGCTGGGGCTGGTGACGCCGCCCTACGGGCTGCTGCTGTTCATCGTGGCGAAGATCTCCGGCGCACCGATCAAGGACATCATCGTCGATGCGGCACCCTTCCTGTTCTGGATGGTGGTCTGCCTCGCCTTCATCACCTTCGTGCCCGACAGCGTGCTCTGGCTGCCGCGGTTGCTCGGCTATCAGGGCTGATGGGAGAGCTCATGAAGCCGATCTACATTCTCAATGGTCCGAACCTCAATCGGCTGGGCAAGCGCGAGCCCGAGATCTATGGGACGACCACGCTTGCAGAAGTCGAGGCCTTGTGCCGCGAGGCCGCCGGCGAGCGCCCGGTGGAATTTCGCCAGACCAACAGCGAGGAAAAGCTGATCGACTGGGTCCACGAGGCAATCGACGAGGGTGCCGGCATCATCATCAATCCGGCCGCCTTCACCTTCACCTCTCTGGCGCTTCTCGATGCTCTCAAGATGTTCAAGGGACCCATCATCGAGTACCACATCAGCAACGTCCATCGGCGCGAAGCGATCTACCACCGCTCCTACGTCTCGATGACGGCAACGACAGTCATGGCCGGACTGGGCGCGCAGGGCTATCCGCTGGCGGTGCAGGCGCTGGAGACGCTGATCGCAAGAGAGATGCGTTAAGCAGGGTAACAAGTGTGAGCCGATAAGATTACGCGGCAAAGCGGGGCTTGGAACTCATAGGGCCATTGCTCTGCAAGAAGGACAGTTATCAACCCAGATAGGAGCTACCGGTCATGTGCCCTGCAGGATGCCTTCATTCAATTTGTGCTAACGCGACACGTCGCGGCTTGCTGAATTCGGGGTTTGCACTTGGCGTAGGCATGGCTGCTACGGCAGGCTCGTCCTTTGCAACGACTCCAAAACCACCGCCGAAAGTGACCATCAACGAAGTGGTAGATCTCTCCCATTCGCTATATGGTGACTCGGAACAACAGCCGGGTCGTAGGTTCGACCCCGCTTAAGACCGCCGTTTGCCAGATCGCACAGTCGGCGGCAACGGCGCTTGAGTATCTAATCATTTGAGCTATATTGATGCTCAAAGGAGCACGGCAAGCATCGTCGTGATATTCATATGGAACCAGCAACAGCAAGAGATGCATCGAACCGCGAAGTCAAGTCCGATTTCGATCAGATGACCCCGGAGGAAAAGCTCCTGCGGGCGCTTTTCGGCGAGACTTCAGAATCCGAGCGTCGCGGTAAGCGGAAGAAGACTGTTTCTGTTTCCGACTTCGAGGAAATCTTCCGAGCACCGGCTTGGCAGCGGATTGAGATGATTCGCGAAGGGATCAGCGCACGAGACGTGAAGCATCTGCAGGAGCGGCTTGGCATACCTCAGAGTGTGCTTCTCGAAAGCCTCAGGATGTCAATCGCCACATTGAACCGCAAGGTGAGTAGGCAGGAAAACCTATCCCCAGAGGATAGTGAGCGCGTGTTGGGCCTTTCCAAGCTCGTGGGCCAAGTTACTGAGATAGTGAAGCAATCTGGTGATACGCAAGGGTTTGACGCGGCAAGCTGGCTGGCCGGCTGGCTACAGCAATCCGTACCGGCTCTTGGGGGTGCCCGTCCACTCGATTTCATTGATACGCTCGAAGGGCAGGCAATGGTGTCGCAATTACTCGCCAGGATGCAAAGTGGGGCCTACTCCTGATGCCCGCAGCTTGGCGGATCGCGACGGACACTCCAGATTATGAAGCGGACGACCTGACAGGAACGGGCGCGAAGGTTACGGGGGGGCGATGGAATGCGCCGGGCTTCTCTGTGCTCTACTGCTCGGAAAACATCTCGCTCGCCGCGATGGAAACGCTCGTGCATTTTGCTGCGTCTACCTTACCTTTAAACCGCTACCTCGTCAGAATCGACATCCCTCAAGACCTCTGGGACGGAAGTGAGCGGCTGGATGCCAAATCGGCGCCGGTAGGATGGGATGCGCTACCAGCGGGACGCGCCAGTATGGCTTATGGCTCGACTTGGCTGGCGGAACGTCGGTCGGCATGTCTGTTCGTTCCTTCGGTTATTGTACCTGACGAGTCGAATGTGCTCGTCAATCCTGGCCACCCAGACGCCGGTAAAATTTCAGCCACGAAGGTTCGCAGGTGGCTCTACGATTCGCGCCTAAAGGCGAAAGCCTAGATTAAATCGATAGACAAGCTAAGGCCTCGATGCGGATACTGCGTTGGGTTCTCATCAACAGATTCTGGGACGCCATTGTCCGGAGTTTGCTAAGGCTGTTGCTGCGTCCAGTTTCTCAAAGCGATCACCAAAAGCCGAGCCTACAGCGGTAGATGGCGGTACCCAGCGCCTAGCATTGAGATTCAACGTCGGAGACGGGGGAGAGTGCAGCTTGCTCCTGTCGTTGACGGTTAAGCGGGTCTTCGGCGAGGGGGGACCGTTTACACTGCGGCGCAGCAACTCACGGCAGTATCTTGCAGAACAGCCGCAGAGAGCAAGCTGCAGCGCCGTGGTGCCTTCCATCGTGGGCGGCCGAGAGCACTACAAGGTGCTGGCCAACGCATACCGGGTGGCGGGAGGGCCTCATGGCGCCGTTCAGTTCCGTCGTCGAAAGGGCGAAGGGGCAGGGTGAGTTCTAGCCGGCGCCTGCACCCGAAACTTGATTGCCATCACGGTAGGCGCCTGTTCTCTCGCCGCTGGTTCTCCTGCAAGTTGATCGACGTCTGCGGTGGAGCGTAGCAACCTTACGGCGGTCCGGGCAAACGGCGGGCTTACGCCTACCTGGGCCACGACGACGAGCGCCAAAGGCTGCCTTAAAATTCGGGCAACACGTACTTGAAGATGGTTTCTGAAGAAGTGGCGAAAAGTTGGATCACCGCAATGGAAGCGGATATCCCACGACTGTCGCGGGGTTAGAAGGCGAGGTGTTGATTTCCACTGAGAGCTCTCAGTGGAAATCAACACTCTGTGGTTTTTCATCCCGAACGGGTATCTTTTGGTCTATTGGCGCCAGTAATTCTAAAATCATCCCGATCGGTTCTTTGCATTCCCTTTGTACCGTTTGATGACATCATCGTCCCGATCGGGTGATTATGGACAAGATCAAAGATACAAAAAGCCTCGGCATGCTGATCCGTCAGGAGCGCAAAAAGCAACGGTTTTCCGGTCGCTGAGCATGTTTCTGATCTGGGCCAGAAGCCGTCACGGCACATGAAATAATCTTGGCCGCACAATATGGCTTCAAGCGCAGTTTAAGACGTACATCGTTGACCGTGATTTTGTTCGCGAACGCTAGGAAAACCACGGGCGATATCGGCAAGCGTCACTCCTGCAAACCTTCTGCGCAACAGTTCCTCTGCTTCGTTGAAGACGTCCGTTAGCGTCTTGTTGACCGCCTGCTCGATAAGACAACCTGGCATGTCATGTGCAGGTCCAACCGCAAAGATGGACGGCTCTCCAACTGCCCGGTAGATATCGAGAAGTGTCAGTTTCTCGAGAGGACGAGCCAGCGTCCAGCCGCCACCATGACCTTTCACGGAGCTGACATAACCTTCTTCGCGCAGCCCCGCCATTGTGCGCCGGATTACGACAGGATTGGCGTCGAGCATCTGCGCGATCATCTCGGATGTCATCGGCCCGTCATGTCGCCCCATATGAATCAACACATGCAGCATGCGCGATAGCCGACTGTCCTGCCTCATCCTCTGCTCCCTCCCGTGCTTTCACCACCCACTCTAGCACGACCGTCATTCCCGATACATGAGACTTGACCCGTCTTTTCACGACACTTATGTTGTTGCGAGATTCAGGAGAAATCATGAGCGACACGATTTACGACGTCATCATCATCGGAGGCAGCTACGCCGGGCTGTCGGCCGCCCTTCAACTCGGCCGCGCGCGTCGAAAGGTCGTGATTATCGACGAAGGCCTTCGGCGCAATCGCTTCGCATCCCACTCGCATGGCTTCATTACTCAAGATCATGTCGACCCGGCCGAAATCGTAGCAGAAGCCTTGTCTCAGGTGATGGAATACAAGACGGTGGAATGGGTCTCGGGTCGTGCAGATAGCGTACGGCGAACCATGGAGGTGGGTTCAGGAGAGACGTCGTTTGACGTCGAGGTTAGCGACATCCGTTACCATTCGCGCCGGCTGATCCTGGCGTTGGGCGTACGCGACATTCTTCCCGACATCGAGGGGTTGAAGGAGCGTTGGGGCAAAAGCGTGTTCCACTGCCCCTACTGCCACGGCTACGAACTCAACCAGGGCAAGATCGGCGTCATCGCCGGCTCGGCGCTCTCGATGCACCATGCGCTGATGCTTCCCAATTGGGGGCCGACAACCCTGCTTCTCAACCAGGCATTCGAGCCGGATACAGATCAGCTTCACGCCCTTGCAGCGCGTGGCGTTGTCATCGAGCGTTCTCCCGTGAAGGCGCTGCGCGATCAAGCTGATGTGCAGCTTGCCGACGGTCGGACCCTGTCTTTCTCCGGCTTGTTCGCACTTGCTCCTTTCGAGGTTTCCAGCTCAATCGCACAGCAGCTCGGCCTCGACATGGAACAAGGTCCTCTCGGCTCCACCATCAAGACCGATGCGACGAAGGAAACCAGCATGTCTGGAGTCTTCGCTTGCGGGGACGCTGCACGCCCCATGGCCTCTGTTGCACTCGCTGTCGGCGACGGAAATCTGGCGGGCGTGGGCGCGCACAGGTCATTGATGTTCGGAACCATCCATCATGGATAGGTTCGGTGGACGTCAGATGGACTACATTGCAGGCGCTCGACGCAACGTTCCGGGGCTTGATGGGCTTCACCGCATGACGGGACTGCTTCTGGCCGAACACATGCCCTCGGACGGGCGGGTGCTGGTGGTCGGCGCGGCCGGCGGTCTTGAGCTGAAGGCATTGGCGGAGCAGCAGGCAGGCTGGAGCTTCGATGGTGTTGATCCATCATCAGACATGCTCGCGTTGGCACGAGAGACGATCGGAACCCTTACAAAGCGTATGACCCTGCACACCGGCGACATCTCGGTGGCGCCGAACGGGCCGTTCGATGGTGCCGTTTGCCTGCTTGTATTCCACCATATCTCGCCGGAGGATAGGAAGATCACGCTTCGTGGCATTCGTCGGCGTCTAAGACCCGGATCGGCGCTCGTTCTGGCTCACGTCAGCTTCCCTCTCAGCGAGCCCTCTTATCATCATGGATTGACAGGCATATCGAATTTGGCGCGCCTGCGCAGATGGATGCAGACAGACGTAACGCAGCCAAAATTGGCGTGAGAGAAAACACCTTCATCAGGTCTCCGGAAGAAGAGCTGGGATATCTGCAAGAAGCTGGCTTCACGGGCACCACGCAGTTTTACCATGCGCTCAGTTTTCGGGGATGGGTTGCCTATGCGTGAGCGATCGTGCTTCGTGGAGAGCCTGTCCGCTTCGGGCAAGTTTGAAAGCACATTGCAAATTGTCCAGACGCTTGGGTCGTGGCCCACATCGACAGTGTGAATCCGGCCCCAAATCCGGCATTCCGGAAGCATAGGTCACTGCCCGAGCTAGCAGATTTGGTGCAGAACGGCGCGCGAAAGACTGGAAGACAAGTCGTCAACAGATTGATAGTGTCGTATTGCATTTGGCGCTACAAATCGCTATTTTCTTCGTAAGGAGACAAGTCATGGCCGCCACTGTTGAACGCAAGGAATACCCGATCTCAATGCGCTTGCCTGAAGCAGACGTCGCAATGATCGATCGTGCGGCAAGCCTGCGCGGCCGCTCACGAACCGATTTCGTGCGGGAGGCCGCTGTGCGCGCCGCAGAAGAAGTCGTTATGGAACACGGGCTCATCCGCATGAGCCCGGAAGGCTTCGCTGAATTCATGGTTGTCTTGTCCCTGCCGGCCGCTCCTGTTCCCGAGATGGTGAAATTGGCCAGGCGGCCCGCTCTGTGGGAAGCCGGCTATACGCCGAAGCAATAAGCTGTGGTATTATCGGCTCCAGAAGCGCTTACGGCCGCGCATGATGCTTCCGAATTTTCCTGCGGCAAGCCGGCGCTCGATTATTGGCTGAAGACGCGCGTGCTTGCCAATCAGGAAAAAGGTTTTACGGCGGTTCTCGTCGTCCACGAGGCGGGGCGCGTCGTCGGATATTATGGCTTGGCGCCGACCGCTGTCGTTCCTGCGATCCTGCCGCGCTCAATCCGCACCGGGCAAGCGCCCGATCCGGTTCCCTGCCTTCTCCTCGGCCAGCTTGCGACGGACAGGGAGTGGGCGGGAAGAGGCATCGGTACAGGTCTGGTGAAACATGCCCTTGAGCGATGCGTCCAGGCCGCTGCTTTGATCGGTGGCCGAGCGTTGATGGTCAATGCAGTCGATCAGGAAGCGGCTCAGTTCTGGCAGCGCCGAGGTTTCATGCCCTCGAAGGACGATCCGCTCGTCCTGTTTCGCTCCATCGCCGCAATCGCTGCATCGCTGGCGGAGGCGCGCTCGCAAGGGCAGGGCGAATAATCTGAAGTCTTGCCAAGCCAGGCAATTGGCAAAAGGCATAACGACGCGTTTGATAATGCACCACAAAGACGACATCCTCCCGCGGCATTGAAACGGGCGATCGGCGTCATCCGTCGCGATCGGCGGCAGGCCATCCTGGACATGAGGATCGCAGTGTCTGACAGGCAATAAAAACCCCATGCGATCATCTCCTAGCAGCCAAGCCCGGTCGATATCTGCTTGCTGGCGTCGCGAAGCAGCGCCACAAAACGTTGAAGGTCGCTCTCCCGCGTGCGGAAGGCGGGAGCGGCAATGTTCAGCGCAGCGACCGCCGACCCCATCGAAGGCCAATACCGGCACCGCCACGGACGAGGTGCTCCCTCAATTCGCCGCGGCTGATGCAGTAGCCGACCACGGGATTATGCATGATGCCCTCCGCGACTTGCTGGTCAAGTGTCGTTCGGCAAGGTGGGTGCTGGCCGATCCCAGGGCGAAAGCCGGTTTTCATCATCGATCAAGGTGAGACGGCAGCTAGCCGTCTCGTTCCATTTCCACAGGACGAGGTTGAGATCCTCCTCTGTCGCACCTGGTGCGAAGCTTCTGACCAACAAGCCATGGTAGCCCGCGGCAGCGAGCCTCCGCCCGAAGCTCTGCGTCCTCGCTTCTCCGGCCGTTTTTATCTGGTCGCGCCAGGTGGCGTCAGAGAGGGTTGCGCCATCCATTCCCTCCGCCTGCAGCGCCGCATCGTCCCGGCTGTCGAAAACACGTTCGATATCGGCGTCATAGGATACGAGCGTCGTTGGTTGGAGGCTGCCGACCTGGTTGGACTCTCGCAGCGCCGTCATGACCGACAGGGACAGATATAGCGCGGGGGCGCCTTTCCGATTGAAACGGCCGCCGTAGAGTTCCGCACCGCGTCCCGATAACGGCTTGCTCGCATAGATCGGATTCAGCGCCCGGTAGAGTACCCCTCGAAAATGCATCGACCCGATCAGGCGTGAACGCCGGCGTCGACCGCATCTATATAGTCGAGCACGTCATCGGCGCGACCATCACGGACCAATTGCATCGCCGTCAGACCAGAGAAGCCGGGTAGCGGTTCGGAGCGATACCAGGCATAGGCCATCAGCGCCGAGCCGAAACGCGGCTCGACCTTGTTGACAACCTCGGTCATCTCGCGCAGCCGCCGCTGCGTCTTGTCGGAGCTGATACGGTCCTTCCGCTGGACCGCATCCTTGCCGAGTCCGGCCGTACGGGCGATCTCGTCGCTCGTGGTGCGCAGGGCTTCGGCGATCTTTCGCGGCGAGAACAGTCCGCCATCCGCGTATTGGGCGATGCTCATAACGCTCATTCCATCCAAATGCCAATAATAATGACGCAATATAGCGTCAAAATCATTGAGCTGCAACTGATTGAACGGAGGGGAGGCAAAGAGAGGAAAGTCGGTTTGCACAACGGCTGGACCTCTGACGCTTGCGTTCCACCGCGCTGGCTCGCAATCGCGGCCGTGACATCTTTTATAGGGCTATTGGTCCCGCTTGTTCCGCTCGGGCAAGCTCTGCCGCAGTTGCACCGGTCCGCCCGCTCCGCAGGCGGGTGGGCCCGCAAGCCATAGGTTCCGGGTCGAAGCCGCCGCCGAAGGTGTACGACGGGTACGATCCGCCGGAAGGTTAGAACAGCATCATATCAGCGGAAGTTCTATGACGCGCTAGGATTTGAAAGCTTCAGTCCTGTGCCACCGTGGCATTCAGTGCAAGCCCCACCTCGATGCCGACTGCTGTCAGGACGTCGTCAAAAGAACGATGAGGGAGCTTGGCAGTAGACAGGTATACCATTGCCGAGAGTGGCGAAGGGTGCAAACCGGTCTTCTGGCCCCAACCGAGTAAAAGACTGCCATAAATATCCGTTATGCCGCGCGTCAGCCAATCACTAGACGGGAGGACACGCAGGCAGCAGAAAGCATGGCGGATCCAGCCACTGCCGCCCATGCAACATCCTGCCTCAGCGGGTCTGAGCAAGCGCAACAGCGTCTGCTCCAGCAGGGAAGCGAAGCTGGTTTTCGGTATCGTAAACGGCCTGCCAGACTGCTTCTGCAACATCGCTTTCCGTGGTGGTAAGTGCGGGCTTCGCGAAAGCCTCGAGAATTGGCTGTGCGAAGTCAGCATATCCACCGGGAAGCAGCTCCGAGACTGGAACAATGGCATTTGCACCGAACTGGGTGGTTGGTGCATAACCGGGCTCGACGAGCTTCACTCGGACCCCGAAGTGCCCAAGTTCATGTGCGAGCGATGCCGAGAAGCCTTCAATGGCCTGTTTGGTCGCAGTATAGGCTGCTGCGAGTGGGAATTCTCCCAAGGTAACGCTCGACGTGACATTGATGATCGTTCCGGACCGCCGCTCGCGCATCTGCGGGATGATGGCCTGGCACATTGCCATAACACCAATCGTGTTGGTCTCGACAAGCTGGCGGATGAGCGACATCGGCATCGCCTCGAACGCACCGACACCGCCAAGGCCAGCGTTATTCACCAGCACGTCAATTGAACCGATAGAGCCCATTAGCGCGGCGATGCTCTCGGATCTGGTGACATCGAGCGGCAACACCCGCAGCCGGTCCGTTTCGGCAAACAGCGATGGGTCCGGGCGGCGCATGGTCGCGACGACATTCCACCCACGAGAAAGGAAGTGTTCGGCAGTGGCCTTGCCGTAGCCCGATGATGTCCCGGTAATGAGGATGGTCTTGGTCATAGATGTCTCCTTGGCTTGGGTAAGGTGACAATAGACAGCCCTCACGATACGATCCATAATCCTGAATCCATAAACAATCACGGATCGTCCAAACATGGACCCTCTCAGCGATATCATAACCCTCTTGCAGCCAAGCACCGCGATAGCAAAGCCCATCTCCGGGCGCGGCCAATGGGGCGTTCGCTATAGACCGTATGACGCACCCGGGTTCACTGTCGTTCTGGCAGGAGAAGCATGGGTCACATTAGGTGACCGGGAGCCGCTTCGGATTGCCGAAGGCGATTTTCTCCTTTTGCCGACGACGCCGGCGTTCTCGCTGTGCAGCAAACCAGGCGCACCCTGCATTCCCGCTGAGCCTCTGGCTGAAGCTGTCCGTCACGGCGAGCAAGAAGGGGAGCCTGAATTCGCGGCGCTGGGCGGAAGCTTCTCGATTGAGAGTGTCAACGCGCCGTTGCTGCTCGCGCTGCTGCCCGATCATATCCACATTTCCGCCTCAGCCGGGCGCGCGACGCGATTTGGCCGCCTGATCGAACTGCTGTCGGAGGAGTGCATCGCCCACTACCCCGGCAAGGAACTGATCATCCAGCGATTGCTGGAGACGCTGCTGGTAGAGGCATTGCGTTGGAATATTATCGTCAACAATGCAGCATCAGCGGGCCTATTGAACGGTCTGCGCGATCCCGCCATTTCCCGCGTTCTGCGTGCCATCCACGACGACGTGCGAACGAGGTGGACGGTAGCCAATCTTGCAGGGATAGCGGGAATGTCGCGATCGGCCTTCGCCGCGCGCTTCCATGAGGTTATTGGTTGTGCTCCAATCGAATATCTGGCCCGTTGGCGTATTGCTATCGCCAAGGAGGCATTATTGAGGGGCGGGAAATCACTCGACCGGATCGCGGACGAAATCGGCTACGAATCCGCCAGCGCCTTCAGCACAGCGTTTAGCAGAAGGATCGGCTGCTCCCCTGGCAGGTTCGCCAGAGAACCTGTTGCCAATCAAAAAACGCCATAAGGCGGGTGGACGTTGGTTCAGATCCCCCTCAAGGCGAAGGCGCGTATCGCTGTGGCGGTTTTGCGCCGTCACATAGGCCATAGAGGTCGTTATCGCGCCTGCCCGTAAGCAGACATTGCTCCAGGCCACCGCATCACCTCGTCTGTGCGCCAGAAGCCCTTCTGAGCTAAGGTCATGGGCCTCTGACTCTGCGGCTTCCAATCCGGAACGCTGGCGTTGCCACCGCGTTATCGCCTTTGGAGGAACTTGTCATGGACAACTCTCTGACAATGAAACTCGAGCAGTTCATTCGGTTCGACCAGCACGACCGACAGCGCCTCGACCAGCTTCTTAGCTACCCGACGACGGCGTTTTCCCGCGGTGACGTGATCATCGAAGAGGGCAGGGAAGTCCGCAACATCCATCTGTTAGTGACCGGACTGGCCGCTCGCTCCAAAATACTTCCTGACGGCCGGCGACAGATCATGGCGTTCCTGGTGCCGGGAGATCTCTGCGACGTTGAAGTCTTCGTTCTGCGAGCCATGGATCACAACATCATCGCCATGACGGATACCACATGTGTCCTTATCCCAGCCGAAGTGATTGAAGGACTGCTGACCGAGTCTTCCAACATCACCAAGGCACTGTGGTGGGGAACGATGGTCGATTCCGGCATCCTGCGCGAATGGATTATTGATCACGGGCGCAGGGATGCTCGCGAGCAGATCGCGCATCTGTTCTACGAGTTGCTCATTCGCCACCGGATAGTGGGCGAAACCACCGACGACAGCTTCTGGTTTCCAATCACTCAGGATGATCTTGCTGATGCAGCGGGCCTTACTCCTCCACACGTGAACAAGACATTGCAGGACCTGAGAGCCGCTGGGTTGATCGAGTTCAAGAACAAGGTCCTCACAGTCCTGGACACGCAGCGGCTGCGCAAAGCTGCCAATTACGAGTCCGGCTACCTGCACCTCAATCGCACGGAGCGGCGCGATGGCGAGGTCGCAGATCGAGCCGGCGATCTTGTTTCACAGACTGAAGGGAACATTGTTGGACGGACGGTAGATGGGGCGAAGCCTATGTTCAAGAACCATTAACGAGGGTGCTATGGTACGCTACTTCTTCCATATTCATCATGACCTTGATTACCTGGACGAGGTCGGGACGGAAGTTGCATCCGATGATCTGGTTCTTCCTTTGGCAGTAAAGACAGCCGCGACGATGATGGCCGAAGACGACACCTTCTGGAACGGGCAAGGGTTGGTGATCCGCGTGATAGGAGAGACTGGCAACCTCGTTCTGACGGTTGAGCTGACGACGGTTGTTGAAGTCACGTCTTGAGCGGAGGCTTGCATGGCGGACACTGCCCCAGCCGCAGGCGGACGCCTCAATGTCAGAACCGTACAAACCCAAGATAGATTATAGCGCGCTGCGCACTGATAGCTCATGGTCTGCACATTGCCTGCTGCGATCTGCGGCATGCATGGGACCGGGCTCTTCCCCGAACGGAGGACGGTGTCGTGCCCATCGAACGAGCTCAAGTTTACAACCGACTTCTAAAGGCAATCTCGGAAAGCTGCTTTTCGGCGCTATCGGGCCAGCTTGAACAAGTCGATCTTCCAGTAGGTCATGTTCTTGTCGAGCCTGACGTTCCCGCCAGCTACGTTGTCTTTCTCGAGGACGGCCTGGGATCCATCGTTGCGAAAGCTTCCGATGGCGAGACGATCGAAGTGGGTCATCTTGGTTACGAGGGTATGAGCGGCGTGCACCTTCTCCTGAAAACGAAGCGAACGCCGAACAAGACCTTCATGCAGGTAGCAGGATCCGGTTTGGCCGTTTCAGCAGACTTCCTGGAAGAAGTGTTGCGCCAGCATCCTGAGGCTTCAGACCTTCTGCTCCGATATGTCCTGTCGTGCGAACTGCAGCTTGCCCATTCCGCCTTGGCGAACGCCAGATACCAGATGCCACAACGCCTGGCCCGCTGGCTTCTGATGTGTCACGATCGAATCCGTCTTCCGGACTTGCCGCTGACACACGAGTTCCTTTCGCTGATGCTCGGGGTCAGGCGGTCCAGCGTGACCGACCAGATCCATATGATCGAAGGACTCGGTATCATCAAAGCCACGCGGGGCAACATACATATCCTGAATCGGCCAAAGCTGGAGAGGCTTGCTGGCGGCTGCTACGGAATTCCGGAGCGGGAGTATGAGAGGCTAATCGCTGGCGTCCAGGGTAACATTTCGTGACGGACGAAAGATCAGGTCAGTTCTGCACAGTGCCGGTCGCAGAGTGACGAGGGGCTACCTCGGAGATGGCTTCTCTGAAAGCCACAACTTTCAGCACGTCGCCGGCATCGTCGCAGATCTCGATGCTTTGATCCGAGATGTCCCGACCCTGAAGGACGGCCCGGCTCATGGGGTCCCGGGCGTCCTTGATGGCTTCTGCGCGAGCATCCTCCAGCGACGAAAGTTCAGTGCCCTCGATATCATGGATGACCCCAGACGGGGTGAGGACGTTGAAATAGTAGCGTGTGATGCTTTCGCTCATCACGGCATGATAGGGTTCGATGCAGCAATTTGCCACGTCTCATCGGGAGTTTCCCTCTGGGAGCGTACGGTGCGAGGCGCTCGGCGCTGTGCGGCTGTGCCGCTGTGCCTTTAGAGCGGTTCGCTGGAACAGCTCATGCTAATATGAGTTTGGCACCAAACCCTGGAGGCTGAAGACAGTATGCGTATTCTTGTCGTTGAAGACGAACTCATGATCGCCATGAACCTTGAGTCGATTCTGGAGGATCTCGGGCACGAGGTTCTGGGGCCGGCTCGCGACAAGAAGGATGCTTTGCGTAGCGTTGACAGCGCCAAGGTCGCGCTGGTGGACGTGCGGCTTGCCGATGGTGTCACCGGTCCAGAGATCGCAGAAATCTTGAGGGCACAGCATGGAGTCACCGTCGTCTTCACCACTGCGAATCCAGAAGCCGTCCTGACCAGCAATTCAGGCGTCGCGGTGCTGACGAAAACGTACGACAACGAGACCATCGCGCAAGCCGTGGCTTACGCCATGGCTCGCCACGAGGGGCGACAGGTTGCGCCACCGCAGAAACTCACAAGAATTCCTGTAGCGCTTTGATCCAATGAGGCCATAGGATCTGATGGATCAGGCTCTGTTCTGGAGCGCCTCCACGTCCCCTTCAAACCTGACACGGACGCCCTCCGGCGGAAATTCTACGTTGGCATTTCCGAAAGCACGAAGGCTGGACTGGAGCAGTCTGCTGCCGAAGCCTTTCCGTTGCGGCGGCACCACTGTGGGACCTCCCATCTCGATCCATGAAAGCTGAAACCGCTGTGAGCCGCCGGCTGTCGAAAGCGACCAGACGACGTCGACAGAACCCTCATCGCCTGACAGCGCGCCGTACTTCCGCGCGTTCGTTGCAAGCTCGTGAAAGACCAACGAGAAGGAAAGGGCCGCCTGTGGCCCCAGTTCCATCGTCGGCCCGCGCATCCGCAAACGCTCCGACCCGGTGAGCGCCAGGTTCGCCGCTGTCGCTTCGACAACCGCCCTCATGGTCATGCCGACCCAGTCCCGCTGCAGAAGAATGTCATGCGCCTTAGCGTAGGCCCCAATCCGTGCGGTGATTGAAGCCGATGCTTCTTCCAGAGACGAAACGCTGCGAAACGACTGGGCCGTGATAGCCTGAACCACCGCCAGGGTGTTCTTCATGCGATGGTTGAGCTCGTGCATCAGGATTCGCTGCCGGTCCTCGGTCTCCCGTTGATCCGTTCTGTCGCGCAGGATCTTGACATAGCCCTCAACAGTCCCGTCGTCGGATCGTAGCGCCATCAACTGGCCTGAGGCCCAGAAGCGGGAGCCGTCCTTCCTTAAGTGCCATCGCTCGTCCAGCGCTCCGCCTTCCTGGAGCGCGGTGGTCATTTCCTGTTGCGGGGCTCCGGCCTTCTTGTCCTCTTCGGTGAAGATGATCGATCCGGGAAGACCCATAGCTTCTTCTGCTGTCCATCCCAGCACTCTGATCGCGCCTTCGTTCCAGCTCGTGATCAGCCCATCCAAATCGAGCGAAAAGATCGCATACTCGATCGCGCTTTGCAGAATGGCTTCGAGGAACCGCTCGCGCGGCGTCGTGTTCGGCGGTGTCATATTGCTCATGAATGTCTTTAGGTGGACGGTATCTGCATCGATATAGCGGCTTTGTGGTCAGCAACAAGTGGACCGCTAGCTGTGGAGCCTCAGTCTTGCGTCGCCGGCTTGAACCGGAGGACGAAGGCTGTGCCCCTGTTCATGCGTCGCCATTCCGGCTCGCCTCCGAGTTGGCGGCTGAGAGAGCCGATCAGCCTGACCCCCAGGCTTGTCCTTCCGGCAGGATCGAAGTTCGACGGCAGCCCTTGGCCGTGGTCGACGACGCAAAGCTGAAGTAAGTCCTCTGGGAGACTGGCGAGTTCGACTTCGATCTCCCCCTGACCCCCGTCATAGGCGTACTTGATGGCGTTCGTCACGAGCTCGTTGACGAGAAGGCCAAGCGTCACCGCCTGTTCCGTGCGGACCTTGGTTCCATCGGCACGGCAGCGAACGGTAATACCGGCTGTGGCGGCGACCAGTTGCTCGCATAGCTCGCCGAGGAAGCTGTCGAGCTCAACCGAATGCACGGCATTGTTCCGCCACAGTCTGTCGTGGACGGAGGCAATCGTCTGCACCCGGTGGCCCGCATCCCGCAGCGCTAGCGCCACTTCCTCGTTAAGCGACATGCGAGCCTGCATCGAAAGAAGGCCTGCGACGATGCTCAACGAGTTCTTGACGCGATGACTGACCTCCTGGGTCAGAACTTCCTGATGCCGGATCGCCTCGCGGAGCTGCTGGTCGCTCTCGTCACGTTGGATCGCGACGCCGAGGATTGCGCCCAAGCTCTCCATGAACGCGACGTCCGCCTCGTCAAACTTGCCTTCGCCAGGGCTGTCCACCTCGAGCACACCATAGGCTTTCTCTTCACATAGAATGATGACGTTGAGGGCGCGTCTGATGCCGTGCTCGGCCAGGAGGGATGGGGTTCTAAATCGCTCTTCATTGGAGAGGTGGTTGGAGATGACCGCCTTCCCGGCATGGAAGGCGTAGCCGGCCGGACTTTCCAAGTCATCGCCGACCGTCGCGTTACCTACGACGCCTTCCCTCCAGCCCACTCCGGCCTCGACCAGAAAGCCGGCGCCGTCTCCTAGGTGGCGGAGAAACTTGGCATAGGTTGCGTTCATTCCTTCGGCGCAGAGTCGTGTCGCCTCCTGAAGCAGATCGGTCAGGTTCCGCGTTTTCAAGGCCAGGTAGCCGAAGTCCGCGGCGATCCGCTGCTGGCGGAGGCGATAGGCAAGCTCCTCGTCAACCGGCTTCAAGTCCGGGCTAGGAGATGGTTCCTCGTGAACTTCCAACTCGGACATTTCTGACCAGCCTTTTTCAGTCGTGGGAGACGCCGCACACGAGCGCGACCATCCGAGCGAGTCCGGATGGCAGGGGAGCGATTTCATCTTGGCAGCTTGCGCAAAGGCGCTATGGATAATTCTAAAGAAACGTCAACCTAACCGCTCAGGTGCGATTTGCGGCGATCAGACAACAATGCATACAAGTTGTAGATGTTAGGGGAACCTAATGGACATGCCGTCCGTTATGCCGCCTCGGGCGGAGGGTGACGGGCAGATCATGACGTGCAAAGTGCTTGTTGTAGAGGACGAGCCTCTTCTCCTGTTGTTGGCAGCCGAAGTGGTCGAGGACGCCGGTTTTGAGCCATTGGAAGCGAGTAATGCGGACGAGGCCATGCAGCTCTTCGAGCAGGCCCCCGATATCAGAATCCTGATGACGGATATCGACATGCCAGGAAGCATGGACGGTCTTCATCTGGCGGCGGTGGTCCGCCGCCGCTGGCCGCCTGTCGAGATCGTAGTCGTCTCCGGCAAGCAGCGGCCATTGCGCCACGAGCTGCCCGAGCGGAGCATCTTCCTTTCCAAACCTTACAACATCGACGACCTGACGCAGACCTTGATCAAGATGGCCGCCTAGACGGTCGGCTGCTCCTTGGCCCGTCTGAAAGACTGATCAAGAGGCGGATGACAAGGCTCAATTAGATCTACACGCTTCCCCTGTTGCGTCGTCCGTACTAGGTAATTCTCTCCGCAAATGGCGACCTGGTTTCAATGGCTCATTCCGACTTCGACTTCCTTGGCCATAACGGCGGCCTTTCCAGCTTGATCAGGGACTTCAATTGGGCATCCACGCCGCTCGGACAGCCGGCTTCGTGGCCGGAATCGGTGAAAACAATCACCGCGACAATACTGCATTCTGCCCGGCCAATGGTCGCGCTCTGGGGCGAAGAAGGCGTGATGATCTACAACGACGCCTAGTCGGAAATCGCCGGGGGGCGCCATCCCGGCCTTCTTGGAAGCAGGGTGAGGGAGGGCTGGCCCGAGACGGCAGCCTTCAACGATCATGTGATGAGCCAGGTAATGGCGGGTGAGAACCTAGCCTACCGGGATCAGCATCTGGCACTTCATCGCGGCGGCCGGACGACGCCTGGTTCGATCTGGACTACTCGCCGGTTCCTGGAGCAGACGGTCGTCCTATCGGCGTTCTGGCGACTGTCATAGAGACCACCGACAGGGTTGTGGCGGAGCAATGGCGCAGCAGCGAGGTTGACCGTCTGCGTGGGATGTTCGAACAAGCTCCGGGCTTCGTTGCTCTGATGCGCGGCGAGGAACATGTCTTCGAACTGGTGAACGAAGCATACCGGAAGCTCGTGGGCTTCCGTGACGTCGTTGGACAGACTCCGAGGGATCGCGCAGATGGATCTGCGTTAACTCGCGCCGTTGAAGGTTCCGTCTCCACAAGCTCCAGTCGATTGTGCCATGAGCCATCGTCTTCCAAAGGCATTCGTCTTCGATGCCAGTCGTGTGGGCAAACGGTTGAACCCATGTGCCCCTTCGGGGATCACTGCGAGGCGGGCATTGCTGTTGGCCTTGAGCCATTTCGCGTGCATTTCGATGCTGTCATCAACGATGGGATCAAGTCGCCCCGCGATGAAAAGAGCGGGAGGCAGTTCCCGCAAGTCGGCGTGCAACGGCCCACGGCGCAGATGAGAAGGAAGGGACGGAGATAGCCGCTGAAGGTTCCTGAGCGCGGACGGGCCATCGATCAACAGGGTGCTGCCTGTGCTGTCGCGGAGGCTGTCAGATCCTTCAAGATTGAAGGCGCCGCAGACGGCGTAGAAACCGCGCACGACATCATAAGTGCCCATCGAGCGCAGGTGCAGCAACGACTCCAGCGCCAGATGCGCTCCTGACGATTCGCCGGACATCAGGATGCTGCCGACACCAAATGTCTCAAGGTTTTTGACCACCCATTCGGTGACAGCGATACAATCCCGAAGCGTTCGCTCCAGATCGTCGTCGACGGCATTGGGAAAGTCCACCGCTGCAACAATAAGGCCGGTGTCATTGGCGATTATGCCCGCCAGCCGGTCTTCCAGGTGTGCAGATCCCATAATCCATGCCCCGCCGTGGAAATGAAGCAGAAGCCCGGGGGAATGGCTCCTCGGATGGGTCACCCGGATCGAGGAGGAGGTGCCGGGGATAGATGTAACAGACACCTTGGAGCGCTGTCGCCGCAGGCGAGGTATCGTGCCGTGCAGCGTGAGGAGCTTGTTCACCAAGCGCGCGTTCCAGCGGCGATCCGTGTGGAAACGAGGAAGCACCCGTAGGATCGCATTGAGCTGCCGCGCTCTCGCCAGATCGGACGCATTGATGACGACGTCGTTCATGACAGTACATTCATCGGTTGCGCCAGTTTCGGGAAACGAGATTTTTTAGCTGCGCGTCGATCTCCTTCAGGCGCGCCTCCGGGTTCGTGAGGTTTGACACGAAGCGATGGATTGGCCTCCACAATAGGCTGCCCTTGGCTTTCATCCCGACGGCTTCTTCGACGACATTCCACTCCTTGATTAGCTTCCCAGTCCCGTCGGGAGCACAGCAGCGAAATGAGCGATAATGCCTGCCTTCCCGAACAAGCCAGATTACTGGAAGATGCAAAATGGCCGCTTCAGCCGTCCCGGTATAGTCGGATGTGAAGCAGGCTTCCCCCTCCTTGAGAGAACCTAAGGGCGATTCCTGGAAAATTCTGCCTCGGACGGCGTTCAGAACGCTATGCCGCCGAAGCTTCACCAGATCTACAATTTTATGGCCTTGTTCGCCGACGACGCGTGCCTGCGAATATTTCTGGCATTCATGATTGTTTTGCTCAAGGGGAGTATCTGCCGGTTGCGGAGGTCTGCGAAGTTCTCCTCCGTTCGCGGTGCCTAGGTGTCCTCGATTGACGTTGTCACGCTCCCAGCACCGCGGAAAGTCTATTATTGGTGTCATCGCCCTGGACTCCTTTCCGTTCGAACTGGCCAACAACAGCGAAAGTTTCGTGACCGACAGCAATGCGGCGGTTGGTGTCAGATTGGAAACGCGTGTCAGAGTTGGAGAATAAGCTGCTAATGCAATGTGACGCGCGACTGCTAATAGCTGCTTGCCCGTTCTGCCGGCCAGCCCTTTGCCATCTGATCAGTGCCTCGGAAGGAGAATTGATCTTCTTCCTCTCGTGCGAACTGATCTTGACGACAACAGCGACATCCCCCGCGCCCCTGGATGCATCGCGTCTGCTTTTAAACCTGCGGTGTGTGAGTGCCATGGAATATTACCTCAAGGGAATTCGGTGGTGTTGAGATGCGAGGGGCATGCCGATTCCTGCGGAAGCATCCAGGCAAGCCTCGGCGCATGCTTTTTGAAAGCTTCCCGTGCCGCTCCACGATGTTCATTCGCTTCGAGGGCAGCCAGGCATAGAGCCTTCGCAGCCAGGTAGTAGGGCCCACGTTCGGTAGGCCCCCGATGAGAAAGTTGCTCCAATGCCTGGCCACCGCTGCGGGGCCTCCGCGGGCCGTAGCCGAGCCGTTTTGGCTCTGACTGCTTGAGTTTGTTCCATCTAACTGGCGATCTGTGCGCGTCGCCGCTTGCGCCGCACGATTCGAAACCAGTTATTCCACCGGATTGAAGGAGAGGTAGATGCCACAGACCAACAGAGGCCGCAACCAGGACAGAGCAAGAGTAGCCGGGGACAGGACTACGAAGTCCGCTACGAAGCCAGCAAAACAGGTGTCTCAAAGGAAGACGTCAACGAAGCGGTTCGCGACGTCGGAAACAGCCGCAAGAAGGTTGAAACTCAGCTCGAGAAGAAGAGCTGACCTATCCCAAGGGTATCATTCGAAAACTCCCCCTGATGCCATCCTGCCTAAGGAGGGGCCGCCATAAACTCGCGTCCGCCGCGGTCCCATGAACCGAATATAGCAACAAGTCGCGATTCCTCCTGAGCCGAATCCTTCGCTGGTTGTACAGGTGGGCAGGGCTCTCGCTGCTGGTAGGCAGGTCTCAGTGGAGGCGCCGCTGCTATGGCAGGTATGTCATTGTCGATGCCAGAACCGGACAGGCCGAAAGCGGCCCCAAACGCGAAATAGCGAGGTCGCCGGTTCAACTCCTTTCAACGCAGGAACATACGCGAGGAAGCTAAGTGAGCCGCAAAGCTCGCGAAGCTGGTTGCCCGGACAATGGAGCCTTGAGGTCTAGTAAGCGGAACGGCTCATCCGGGGGCAGTCGGTCCCGCCTTCCGCTTTGGCGTTGCTATGCTAAGGCTCCTGCGGGTGCCCTTGTTCCGGCTGAGCTGTGTCGAGAATTCCCGCTTTCCCAGCCTGCGGCCGGCGCTTCTCTGATCGGCGGGGCAACGTCAAGCTATTTCCCGCATATCCGTTAGCGGACAGAGTTCGAACATCGTCCGCAGTTGGTCCTTTGCGGACATCATGGCGAAGGATTCGCAAATGCATTTGGCGCAAAATATTGGGCCAAGAGCCGGGTACCGAGGGCCGGAAGGACCCCACGAATGCCAGCGATATAGAAGATCGGGGACGAAGAAATCTCCAGCCCGCTAAACGCGCCCGGCCTAGAGTACGCCACTACGACTGCGCAGAGAGCAGTCGCGCCTCCGCCGCAAAAACCGGCACAACAAAATCCTGATCCAGACCGATAGCGCAGTATGGAGAACAATACGCCACCCACGACCGACGGCACGAGACCATATACATATCCTATCGCCAGGAAAACACCGACGGCTTCCCAGCTTCTCACCCAGAAGGGAACAAGCAGCAGAAGCATGCCGAGTAGCGGCCTGACTGCAGCCGCAAAGAGAATGATCTGCCATGCATCAAAACTCCTCGCACTTTAAGCCGAGCCGTCTAAGTCTAAAACGGATAACGCTTCGCATGAAAGTGTCTCCGTACGTTTTGTGACGGAAACTGCTACCTGGTTCAGCAGTTAAGTTGGTAATTGGCCACCGAGAAGGGTTTCTCATGCCAATGTTCCGGGTGCACACCAAAGAGCGGAGCGGGCTGCTCGATGATCTTGAGAAAGCTGAGTTACCGGCTTCGATAGGCCATCGATTGGGGCCGACTGCCTCACCGCAGGCCGCGCACCCGACGTTCAGGAGAAAAGCACGCCCCTTAGCGGAGGTACATCGATGCAGGACGATCCGATCGTAAAAATTGACTTCAGCCAGAGCTGGGCAGAGGCGGTGTCCGCAGCTGCGAGGAACACCTCCGTGCAACTCATATCGGGGCCCGCCGATGCATATGACTTCCTTTGCAATCGATGGCCGGGCCCTCGCGGCCCTGCGTTTGCGAAGGCTCGGCGGGCGGCCATGGGCGCATTGTCTGGAGGTTGCCCTGCTGAGGATGCCCGATCCGCGTTCATTGCCGCCTGCTTGCAAGCCGATTGCCTTGTCAGAGCTGATTGATCCTGTTGATGACGGCCATGGCCTAACCTTGGTCCGTTGACGGATCTTGATGCCGTCGCGTCCGATCAAACCGCCCTAAAGATTGACGGCGACGTTCGTCGAGACCACGTCGTCAGCTTCGTCCGCCTCCATTTCAGCCAGTTCAGAAGGCGCCATGAGGCGCGGCGGGATTGATAAGCGCGTGTCATTGAAAACGGCAATGACGGCCTCGGCCCGGTAGAGCTCCGGGTGCGACTTCCGGTGAGCACCGATTGCACTCGTGCCGAACTGGTTGATTATGAAATCGAAGGACCTTTTGTGCGGCCGAGCCAAGAGTTAGCTACAGGAATGTCGGGTAGAACCCTGAGAATCTACCATGCGAGGTCGAAGGCGCTCAGGCGAACTTGACCAACAAGGCCCGGTTGGGCTTGGGATAGAGCGCTGAAATGTGCCCCACGCCTCTCGGCAAATGTTCCGTCTCGTACAGACCACTCCAGTGGCTGGGACCGCTGCAACTATCGGGACGGCGAAATGTTCGAACATCGGCCATGGAGGCCTCCCCAACTGCCCGCCGCACCGGCGGGTTTTTTTTGGCCCCCTCTAGGCCAGGTCAGTGGCTGCTTTCGGCGATTTCTGGGGCGTTTTTGTACAGGCCTTACAAGGGGTGTTGCTGACCGTCGCCTTGATCCACCGTGGTCGCCTATCGCACGGGACCAGGCGAGATCGGTTCTCCGATCGCTACTAACGGTACCGTCGTTCAGCCGGGCGATCTAATCCTGGGCGATCTTGACGGGGTCGTCTGCGTTTCAAAAGAGGACGCGATCCGAATTCGCGACGTCGGTCAAGAAGCATGAAGCCAAAGCGAGGCAGATGGTCTAGACCGAAGCCGGAACGGTGAACCGACAATGGGTGGATAAGGTCCTCCATGGTGCTGGCTTGAATTTGTTGGATAAGCTGCTGGTTATGAGGAGGCGACGTCTACAGACCCTCCCTCGTTTGGGGCGCTGGCACTTGCTCATCACGAACAGTTTAGCGTGACCCTCCTTCCGGTTGCTGCTTAAAAGAGGATGCAGCCCGGAGTCCGCCATGTTGAATTTTGTCTTCCTCGGAATTGCAATCGTCGGTGAAGTGGTAGCCACCAGCGCGTTGAAAGCCTCGCAAGGGTTCACACAGCTGCTTCCGAGCCTGATCGTGGTGATCGGATACGGGGTGGCTTTCTTCTTCCTCTCGCTCACACTGAAGGTGATCCCGATCGGGATAGCTTACGCTACCTGGTCTGGTGCCGGGGTGGTGTTGGTCGCATTGATCGGCCAACTCTGGTTTCACCAGAAGCTGGACCTGGCGGCCGTCATCGGGATGGGCTTCATCATCGTAGGCGTTCTGTTGATGAACGTCGTTTCTAAGGCCGGCGGGCACTAACAAATGCGGCACGGGAGCGGGAGCGGCGAGCAGCTCGTTGATCTTCTGGACGCCAGCTTCGTCGTCTAGCCGTCCTGCTCGCGTAGCGGCAAATTCGACTGGGATGCGCGGGGTGGACTCACACCAGTTTGTGCGTACACTCTCCCCATCGTCACCAACGGACTTCTTGGGCAGTGGCGGCTGAGGGTTACTAAGTGCCCGCGCCTGCGACACCAGTGGAGAAGCGCCGATGGTTGCGTCAGGATCGTCAAGTATTCGCATTCCAGAGATGATCGCCTTGCAGCGTTGGGCGGCTAGATACACGCCCTCTAGCGCGATAGCTGAACGTATTGCGCGTCGCACCATCGTTCTGGCGGCGACCGATCCAGACCTGCTGCTCGGCAACGATGTAAAGCAGGATCTTCTCATTCTCCTGCATGAGGTTGCGCTCCAGGACCTCAGGACGTGCCCTTCGACATCCAGCCTACAGGAGCAGCGACCGGCAATCGGATGATATGCTGTCATCATCCTAGCCTCCGCCGTACTCGGCTGGATCTAGGGAGGGTGCACTTCCGCACAGGAACCTTCGGCAGCAACGCACGGTTCGGCCAGAGTTGATACGGAGGATCTATGATGCCGAAATACTTCCTTCACCTGAGAGAGCGGGATGAGCTTGTCCGGGATGTCGAGGGCGCCAAATTCGATGACCTCAATACAGCTAGGGATGAGGCCCGCAATGCTATCGGGACATCGTCGCGGAGCACATAGCTTCCGGGCAGGAGTTGCGTCTGCAAACCGTCGAAATCTGCGACGATAAGGGCGGCCACGTGGCCACCGTCCGGCTCGCCGAAGCCATTTCCGCCATCCTCCCCGTGGACACGTTCGAATCATGGTCGCGATGCCGTTGGCGAGAGCCTGCATTTCGATCTTTGTAAGCTTAGCCATCTGCCGAGCCCTCCGTGGTGGCGAGCAGGCCGCGATGACGGTGGCACATTTCGCAGTCGTCGGTAGTGCAGGCATCCACCTGCTCTTGAAGGGCTGCCCGAAGGCTGATGACTTCATTTTCGGCGGCGAGCGTGCGCTCCAGCATTGTGCCGACGTATGCGCGGGCTTCGGGTAGCTCTGCCCTTCAATGCCGGCTTCATTCAACGCTGTCACGAGCGGTAGATATGCTCCGACCAGTTCATCTTTTGGCAGCCGATGATGCTGTTCCGGATGTCGTTGATCTTGTTGAGAGCCGCCATCAGATTCGGCGAGGGAGAGCATCCTGATGCTGCATCTTTTTCCACTTTCCGCAGTTTAGGCAGACGGAAGCTTAGGAGAGCAACGATGGCAGAGAAAACGGTCCAAGAAGCAGACAAGCCCATGAATGAGAATGACGGCCCCAGACGATATTCCGGAAACGTCGATACTTCGATGACGCCGGAGGAAGAGATAAACGATCCTCGCCGGGGCAAAGCAGGTCGACCTGACGCAACGGCAAAGTAGGTGGAACTCATCTCCGTTCCTCCTTATCTTGAAGGGGGCGGACTCGACCTCCCTCGCCTTCGAGCTGAGGAACTTCTGAGCCTGAACCACGATGCGAAGGCCGTTGAACATCTCCTTCGCAAGATCAGCGCGCACTTGGGCGTTCTTGGCAGTGATGCATCCGGCGCGCAGGTCGAGAAGAGATCGCCTTTGACTCCATACGCTACGCCGACGAGATCATACGGCTTTGAATAGCCCCTAGACTTGTAGACGCCTTCTCCCCTAAATCTGAGGCAGGAGGCCTATATGGGCAAAGGCAATTTCACGGAAGAGTTCAAGCGTGACGCGGTGCGTCAGATCACCGAGCGTGGGTACCCGGTGGCGGAGGTTTCGCAGCGGCTCGGTGTCAGCCAGCATTCATTGTACCAGTGGAAGAAGAAGTTCGGCACGTTGAACGCCAAATCTAGCGACGAAGCCGAGGAGATCAGGCGGCTGAAGAGAGAGCTGGCTTGCGTCACTGAGGAGCGCGACATTCTAAAAAAAGCGGCCGCTTACTTCGCCAGGGATGCAAAGTGAAGTACGCGTTCATTGCCCTGCATCGCCTGAGTTTCTCGGTTTGAACCGCGCCGGCTTTGCCGGAGGCCCCAACTCGTGAGAAGTAGGGTCTATGACAAGCAAAACGACGAACAAATTTTCTCCTGAAGTCCGCGCCCGCGCCGTTCGGATGGTGACGGAACATGAAGCCGAACACTCATCGCGCTGGGCGGCGGTATCATCGATAGCGGCCAAGATCGGCTGCTCAGCACACACGCTCAATGAATGGGTGAAGAAGGCAGATGTCGACAGCGGCAAGCGGGCTGGTCTGCCGAGCGATATGGCAGAGAAGATGAAGGCTCTGGAGCGGGAGAACCGCGAGCTTCGTCAGGCGAATGAGATTTTACGCAAAGCCTCGGCGTATTTTGCCCAGGCGGAGCTCGACCGCCCACTGAAGCGATGATTTCCTTCATCGACGAACACCGCTCGGTGCTCGGGGTCGAGCCGATCTGCAGACTGCTGCCGATTGCCCCGTCCACCTATTATGAGGTTATCGCCAAGCGCACAGACGTGGACCGCCTATCGGCCCGCGAACGGAATGATATTGCCATGAAAGTCGAGATCCGCCGGGTGTTCAACGAGAACTTCCAGGTCTATGGCGTGCGCAAAGTCTGGCGGCAGTTGCAGCGAGAAGGTTACGACATCGCCCGCTGCACCGTCGCTCGGCTTAAGAGAATGATGGGGCTTCAAGGCGTCATTCGCGGCAAGCCAGTCAAAACCACCGGGTCGGACAAGTCCGCTCTATGCCCGCTAGACCGGGTGAACCGACAGTTCTTCGCTCCAGCGCCGAACATGCTGTGGCTATCCGATTTCACCTATGTCGCGACCTGGCAGGGCTTCGTTTACGTGGCCTTCGTCATTGATGCCTTCGCCCGCCGTATTGTCGGTTGGCGCGCGAGCCGAACGGCCCATGCGGGCTTTGTGCTCGATGCCCTCGACCAGGCGCTTCATGATCGGCGGCCCGTCAAACGTGGCGGGCTGGTTCATCATTCCGACCGCGGCTCGCAATATGTGTCCATTCGCTATTCCGAACGGCTGGCGGAGGCGGGCATCGAGCCGTCTGTCGGGAGCGTTGGCGACAGTTATGACAATGCTCTCGCCGAAACGATCAACGGTCTTTACAAGGCCGAGGTCATCCATCGGCGAGGACCATGGCGCAACTTCGAAGCCGTGGAGTTCGCCACGCTCGAATGGGTCGACTGGTTCAACCACCGCCGCCTTCTGGAACCCATCGGGAATATCCCGCCTGCAGAGGCAGAAGAACGCTACTACGCCATGCTGGACGCACCAGCTATGGCCGCATAACTTAAACCAAACGGTCTCCGGTAAAGCCGGGGCGGTTCATTTCCAACCTCATCGGCCGCGTGCGGTAGCGGACAAAACCCGGGGTTCGTGACCCGTGGGTTAAGGACGTAGTTTGTGCTCCAAGCGAGCTGGGCCGCATCTAGTAAACGCGCATCGGCCCAGTGGTCTATGACGGCCATCGTTGTTGCGGCATTCCTCACGAGGCGTCGGAGGATGCCGCATCTGCGAGAGACGATGGCATGGCATGACGACATCGCACCGAAGGTTTTGTCCGACAGCAAGATCGGCGATGCCTTGTCCGATACCCTGACCAGTGGGAGTACCTGAGGCGCAATATCGAAGACGGCAGGATGCCGACCAGTAACAACTTGCTTGTGCTCGATATCAGAATCTTCGCTACCGGCAGAAGAGTTGGCTGTTCAGCGACTCCGTGGAAGGAGCCAGGGCGAGTGCCATGGTCTACAGCCTTATCCGGACATGTCGCGCCTGCCGCAGCCAGCGGACAATGCGGACCTCTTTCCATTCAACAGGCCAAATCAATGGGCATGGAAATGAGCGCCTACACAGAAGGGAATCGAGCCAGCATCCGTCCAGCTCTTCGCGAAACGGCTCTGCCTTTAACGGTGACGACCTACGAGATGGAGGGGGGGACCAATGCCTGATAGGGATAGGGCCCCGGCTTGAATTTGCCAGAGTGGTTCATGTATGGCACTTCCGTCTGATTATCAAATTCGCAAACGACATGAGGGCTGCTGTGGGAGAGGAAATCTGGTCGACGCTCGTTCAGGAGTTTTCGGACGTTCCAGACGCGTCCACCATAACTCTCATCACGGCGCGCATCGTAGTCGCCGCATTGCTTGGGGGAATTCTTGGGTACGAGCGGGAACGTAAGGGAAGAAGCGCCGGCGTGCGAACCCACATGCTGGTGGCCGTGGGTGCATCGCTGTTCGTCATAGGCCCGCTACAAAGCGGTATGGAGATCGGAGATCTGTCGCGCGTATTGCAGGGCATCGTGCAAGGAATTGGCTTCCTTGGCGCCGGCGCCATCATGGTCCGTTCAGCTCAGCGCCAGGTGGAAGGTCTTACAACGGCTGCCAATATCTGGGCGACAGCCGGGATCGGTGTAATCGCGGGGCTGGGCTTGGAAGCAACCGCTGTCCTGTCAACCGCGATTGTTTTGATCATTCTCGCAGCCGTGCCTTTGATCCTGCCAAAGTTCATCGATACAGACCGCGAATCAGGCTAATCTAGTGTTACTTGTCGTTTACTCTGCTGGCGCGCAGATCGCGCGGGAGCCAGTGTGACGGAGCTTGGTTGCCGCCATTCAACCTCACGTATCTGCGACAGAGAAACTCGGCCCGCCCAAGACTGCAGGACCGTCGTCATTTTGCGCTCCACCTTGAAATTAAAGGCACAATGCTCACTGTGAGCGCGGGTTTTCTCGAACGGAAGTTGGGTTCCTGCGAAGAGTATCGACGATCCGTCGTTACCTCATCCGGCTGGCCAACTGCTGCTCTTCGCGCAGACGTTCTCATATAGCCCAACGATCGTCGCAGCCATGTTTCCGCGTCCGCCGGCCTTCGCGAAATGTCTGCGCTCGCAGGCGCTGTCGAAGACCCGCTTAAGCATCTGGAGTTCGGCGGGAGAGATGTGGTCGGGTCGGCGGTTGGTAATTTTCGTGGAGTTATATTTCCGCAAGTCAGATGAACCTACGATGGAGGACGTTCTGGCGGGCTCTCCCTAAGATCCTCGACCAGCACGGCCGACCCATCGAGCGGTTGCTTGGCTAAATGGACCAGGGCAGACGCTAGAGCAGATCCTGTTCAATCCGGATCATATCCAGCGGCCCTGAAGTAGTTGGCGCATTCTGTCGGTGTGAAGCAGGGGTCAAAGCACCGACCGCGTCCCAGAGTGCATCGATCTTTCTCTCTGCCCGGCCTCGCAACATGGCTTTTAATTTGGAGAAGGCATTCTCGATAGGATTGAAGTCGGGGCTGTAGGGCGGGAGGAACATGAGCTTGGCACCGACACGCTCGATCGCATCGCGAACTCCAGCTGTCTTGTGCGCCGGCAGATTGTCCATCACGACGACGTCCCCGGCCTGAAGGGTTGGGATCAGCACCTGCTCGACGTAAGCCGGGAAAACGTTGCCGTTCATTGCACCGTCGTAGACGAACGGTGCGGTCATTCCCGTGAGGCGCAGTGCTCCGGTGAAGGTCGTCGTTTTCCAATGCCCGTGCGGTACCCCAGCTCGGCAACGCTCGCCTCGAAGGGCACGCCCCCGCAGGCGTGCCATCTTTGTGGAGAGGCCGGTTTCGTCGATGAAGATCAGCTTCTCCGGATCGAGATCGAGCTGGCCATCAAACCAGATGCGCCGCCGCTTCAGGACATCCGGCCGGTCTTGCTCCAGTGCATGTGCGGACTTTTTTAAACGTCCATCCGCGCCCTCGCAGCCAAGCCCCAAGTGCACTCCGGCTGATCTTCACCTGCCGCTCTACAGACAAGAGCTCGACCATTTCATCGAGCGTCACGTCCTTACGGTCTTCGATCAGGCCCACACCAATGCCTCGTGTGCATCCAGCACCGACGGTCGCCTCCAGCCTTGCGGCCGGGCGGTCGGCTCACCTTCCTTCGCCCTTGCAATCCAGCGGATCGCCGTCCAGATCCCAACTCCGAACCCCGCGGCCGCCTGTCGAGCGGACATGCCCGCCGCAGACGCTTTCAACACACGAAACCGAAGATCATCGCTCAATGCCTGCGCCATCATCCACCTCCTTGCTGTGGATGTTGAATCAGCTTCGGCTCAGCCGGTCACCTCACATTCGATTCATCGATCACAGGACCTGCTCTAGCTGCGCTAGCTGTAGCGCGATCTCCACCAAACCGGGCGGTTGAGGATCATCGTAGTCCATCATGTGGAACTTATCCAAGCGCGATGTTTCTGTGGTGCGTCGACTTGGTCTGATAACGGACGGAATAGGTCGGAACGCGCGACCCCCGTCAGCGGATAGGGCCACGCGCGTCCCAGAGCGCAAGAGGCTACAGGAGATCGTACGCTCACGGTTATAACCGTGGCATTGTCTTGAAGTTTCGCCGTACCATCAGAAGGCGAACTGCTTGCTGATCGCGGTGCCCAACTCATTGTTGCCGGCGATGAAGTCCGCCAGGAACTCGTGAAGGCCGGCGGCGAACAACGTGCTAACATTGGTCTCCCGTAGCTGCCGCAGGACCGTTGTTGCGTGCCGATGAGCTGGCCCGTGCCGTCCGGTGGTCTCGGCAAGTTGGTCGAGCACCTCGACGATCGCGGCGTAGCAGGAGGCCAGCGATCGCGGCATCCGCTCGTTAAAGATGAGGAGGTCGGCCACAAGCCACGGCTTCACTGCCCCCCGATAGAGCAAGCGGTAGGCGGTGAGTGCCGAGACCGTGCGAAGTACGGTGGCCCACTGAAAGTAATCCAAGCCGCCGCCCGCGGTTTCGTCCCTCGGCAGCAGTAGATGGTACTTAACGTCCAACAGACGCGCGGTGGCGTCTGCGCGCTCCACGGATGCCCCTAAGCGGAGAAAGCAGTAGGGCTCGTTGCGTAGCATGGTGCGCTGCGCGGCACCGTCGAAGGTGGCCACCGCACGCTGCACCGCTTCCGTGAAATCACCCGACAGCGGACTTGACGGATCCTGAGCGCGGCTGATGATTTCACGCCAGGCGCTGTTCAGCGCCTCCCACGCTTCCCGGGTCAGCCCGGTTCGAACCGCTCTGGCGTTGCTTCGGGCTTTATCGATGCAAGCGCAGATGGAAGCGGGATTGCTGGTGTCGACTGTGAGAAACTTCACCACGACAGCTTCGGTGGGAGTCCCATGCGCGTCCTGAAAGGCATGGGAAAGCCCTGCCGCCGCAAGAGCACCTGACCAGGCGGTGGGGTCTCCGCCGTAGCTGGTCGGAAGCGACGACAAGCGGCTAGTCGCCTCGACCAGGCGGGCGAGGAAATGCGCCCGCTCGACGTAGCGGCCGGTCCAGTAGAGGTTTGACGCGGTTCTCGACAGCATCAGCAGCCCGCCACCCAGGTGTCCTTGGTGCCGCCTCCTTGGCTTGAGTTCACGACCAGCGAGCCGGGTTTAAGCGCGACGCGCGTTAACCCCCCGGGCGTCACCTTTACCCCGCCCGCCCCGGTGAGGACGAAGGGTCGAAGGTCCACGTGGCGGGACTCGGTTCTGCCCTCGTGGAGGGTAGGGCACGTAGAAAGCGCTAGCGTGGGCTGCGCAATGAAGCCTGCAGGGTGCGCGCGGAGCTTGGCGGCAAACTCTGAGATCTGCGCCTGCGTGGCGTGCGGGCCGACGAGCATGCCATAGCCGCCGGAACCATCAACCTCCTTGACGACGAGTTCAGGTAGATGATCCAGCACATACGACAGATGCTCCGCCTCTCGGCACCGCCAGGTGGGAACATTCGCCAGGATCGGGTCCCGGCCTGTATAGAAGCGAATGATCTCCGGCATGTAGCTATAGACTGCTTTGTCGTCCGCAACACCCGTGCCGACCGCGTTGGCGAGAGCCACGTTTCCGGCAAGGTAGGCCGCGAGCAAGCCGGGCACGCCGAGGGTGGAGTCCGGTCGAAAAAACAGCGGATCAAGATAAGCGTCGTCGATACGTCGGTAGATGACGTGCACCCTGCGTGGCCCTTCTATCGTGCGCATGTACACAAGGTTATCCTCCACGAAGAGATCGGCGCCTTCGACCAGCTCAACCCCCATCTGTTCCGCCAGGAAGCTGTGCTCGTAGAACGCCGAGTTGTATGGCCCCGGCGTCAATACCACGACGGTCGGCTCGGCCTCCCCACCCTCGGGCGCCACCGACCGCAGTGTTTCAAGAAGCAGGTCTGGGTAGGTTTCGACAGGAGCGACCTTCGAGCGGGCGACAAGCTCGGGGAAGAGCCGCAGCATCACTTCGCGGTTTTCGAGCATGTATGAGACGCCGGAGGGAGTGCGAGCGTTATCCTCCAGCACATAAAAGTCATCAGGCCCGGTGCGTACCAGATCAATCCCGGCAATGTGCACGAACACACCTTTGTTTGGCCGATGCCCCATCACACCCAGCTCCAACTGCGGGTTGCGGTTGACCAATTCATCCGGGATGACGCCGGCCTTCAGTATCTCCTGTGAGCCGTAGAGATCGGAAAGGAGCGCGTTGAGAGCCTCGACCCGCTGCACCAGGCCTTGTTCGATCCGCGGCCACTCCGCCGAACTGATCACACGCGGAACCACATCGAACGGTATCAGCCGTTCTAACCCACCCGCGTCACCGTAAACATTGAACGTAACCCCGATTTGTCGGAACAACAGCTCAGCCTGCGCGGACCGGGTCTGCAGAAGGGCGGAGGGGGTTTCCTCCAGCCATGCCCGAACCTGCTGATAAGCTTCGCGGGCGACGCCAATAGAGTCGTCCATCTCGTTATAGGGCGTTGCCATTTAACCTCCGGAACCTAAAGTCCACCTGAGCCGTCACAGCGCAGCCTCTGCAGAGAGAGACGTCACCGCGAACGTCTGCGCGAGTAGTTCTGCCTCACCGAAGACCGTCATGAAAGCTATGTCGCCAGCGTCTCGCCCTGTCGCGACCCGGACCATCGTCTGCGCCGGCGCGCGCCCCGTCGGATCGATCACGTGCCAGCGCCCCCCGAGAAAAACTTCGGTTACAGCGTGCATGTCGGGAGGATCAAGATGCCAGGCGTAGGCACTCACAGCCCGAGCGGGGATGTTAGCAGCGCGGCAGAACGAAATGGCGAGGTGCGTGAAGTCCCGACAAACGCCCGCGCGTTTCGTAAGCGTTTCAAGCGCGTCCGTCTGGGCATTGCTCACGCCGGGCCTGTACGCAATGTGGCTGCGCAGCCAGTCCAGAATCGCAAGGACCCGGTCACCCGCGCATGGAGCCGCAAAGTTGGCATCGACGAAATCTTGCAAGCGATCTGAGGGGCAGTAGCGGCTTGGCAACAGGAAGTTGATGGCTCCAGACGGCAGGTCGCGGATAAGGGAGGCTGGAAGGCCGGCAAGCTCAAGCCGCTCCGGACGGACGTCCACTGCGGCTGCGTAACGAACCTCCATCTCGCCGACCGCGGTGAACACAGCCCGCCGCTCTCCGGTTACGGAATCGTCGAGGCGAGCGACGCTCGCCGGCGGGTCGATGACTAGCTGTTCGTGAGACACCGCCTGGGCTTGCGTGCGCGCCGCTTCCAACAGCAGTAGTACCTCAGCGGGTCGACGGAAGCGGTAGGCAAGAGTGGCTTGCACGAACAGCTGCGTGCTGCTGCAGGGATCAGGTACACGCTCTCCGTCAGAGATCGTGGCAGGTTGCGCCGCTCCCTGTACGGCGCTGTCCGGCAAGGCAGTTGTACGGGCAACCTGACACTCCATGGCGGTCATCGACCGGCTTCTCCCTCAGCGTCCGGGAGAGGGCAAAGGATCTCGTCGAATCGTCGCCCCGCCGCTTCGATCGGCTTGGACTGAGGGTAGCGCCGACCTCTGGCGTCAACCGACAGGCTGCCTGCCCGTTTGCCGCGCTGCACCAGCAGCCGAATCCCGCCGCTCTGTTCCGGATTGGTCACCAGTTGCCAGCAATCCACTTCGAAAACGCGACCAATCGAGGCCGACACCTTTGCCCCCGCCGCGTCGACCGCTTGGGAAGCAGGGTTCTCCCACGTCACCTCGGTCCGCCCGAGGCGAGCCCAAAGTTGGATTCGGTGGCCGGCTTCCGAGACGGGTGGATCAAATGCATTATCGACCAAGACATCACCTGTGAGGTTTCAGAAAACTACCAACGAAAGAGCCATTCCCATCGACCTGGTCAGGCGAAACACGTTTCAGGTGTTATACTCCGACAGTAGGCTGCCATTAATCGCGCGCAGTGTTCTACGTCCGCGAGACTCAACACTTCAGATGGCGTGTGCATGTACCGCAACGGGATTTCGAGGAGACCGGCAGCAACGCCGCTGCGACTAATCTGCAGGACCCTCGCATCTGTCGGGCTGCTGCTTGGCGACGCATTGACCTGGAAAGGAATATCGGCGTTTCTGGCAGCGGCAACCAGCAGGTCAAACACGGCGCGATTGGTATTAGGACCGCGCGGGATGCCAGGGCCTCGCCCAACATAGAACTCCCCGTATTCCGACTTGAGGAGATTGGGTATATCGAGCGCCTGACCCATGTCGACGGCCAGGGCCGTCTGTGGCTGGATGTTGAACACTGCGGTGGTTGCGCCCCTGGACCCGATCTCTTCCTGGACGGTTGCGACTCCATAGACTCCGACCTGTGGATGAAGACCGCCTTCCTGACGCAGCAACCGCATCGCTTCTGCGACGACGAGGACGCCTGCTTTGTTGTCAAAAGCTCTTCCAACCGCTCGATCTCCGATCAGTTGCTGGAGCTCCGCTTGAGCGGTCACAACATCACCAATCGATACAAGCTCTTCAGCTTGCGACTTCGTGCTCGCGCCAATGTCGATCCAGAGGCTCTTAAGCAGCGGCTTTTTCTTCTGCTCATCGGGTGTCTGCAGATGCATCGCCTTGGTACCGATGATCCCGGCAAGTCTACTGCGACCGTGCACCCAAACCCTTTGTCCCGCGGCGATGGCACTGTCGTTACCGCCCACCGCGCTGAAGTGCAGAAAGCCATCGTCGCTGATATGGTGCACCATGAAGCCGATCTCATCCATGTGAGCAGCGAGCATGATTTTCACGGACGCGTCGGGATTCATGACTGCGGTCACGTTTCCGAGCGCATCGGTGGAAACTATGTCCGAATATCGCTCTGTATAGTTCCGGTAAATGTGGCCGATATCCGCCTCATATCCGCTCGGAGAGGCCGCTGCCACTAGTGTCTTCAGGAACTCCAAGGACTGCTCTTGCATGTTTACTCCAAGCTTAAAATGCCTCAACGTGGGCTGATAGGATCGACGCGTCGCCATTGAGCATGGCAGCCTCGATGGAGGCTCGAATAAAAGCTTCTCGCGCCAATTCGGAGGCGAGTTGTTGGCGAACGGCCGCAATACAGTTGGCCTTGGCTCCACGGTAATGGCGTCCCTGAACCGCCGGCCATCGGTAAGAAAGGCAGTCAAGAGCCTGCTTTGGCCCCCAGACGGGCTCCGCCCTTCCATTGCCCACCCGCACCCACACTGGCGTCTGCCAACCGCCGCGGAGATTCGCTTCGACGACCTCATGCCTCATTAGATTTTGCTCCCTAGAATGGTCTGCTAACCGCCTTCGTTATCATCTCATTCCTCAACAGTACGATGGCGTACCCTCCGCGCTCACTTCCTGATGAGCCCTAACTGCACGACAACCGGCTGTTGTAAGGCGGCGCGTTCACATCAAGCCTCCATGGGGCTCCTCGGTTCTGGGCCGGTCAATGACGACAGCTTGCTAGCGATGACCGCTCTTGGGTTCTCCCTCAAGGGCGCATGAAACTGCTTCGAAGGTCCTTCAACCGAGGTGCTGACCCGGGCGCCGGTAATCAGCCGGTTGATAAAGTCCATTTTCTCGACAACTGGCGGCGGCATGACGAAAGGATAGATGTCGCGCGATCCCATCGACCGCTGGAGCGTGTTCAGCGCCAGGCTGATTGGAACCCATGCATCTGCGAGTTGGTATGCGCTCTTAGCACGGTACGGGTCAAAACCTACGTCAGCGTCAAGATCGTGGTGATGTGGTGGTTTGATCGAAAGGCCGAATGCTCGGGCGGATTCCAGTGTGTCGACGACATGGAAGAAATGAGCCCAGCATTCAGCGAAATCCTCTGAAGGGTGGCAGCTTGCATAGGTCGAGATGAACCGCTGCTGCCAGTCAGCTGGGGGTCCGTCGCGGTAGTTCTTTTGGAGCGCTGCTTTGTAATCCGCTCGTTCATCCCCGAACAGCTGGCGGGCTTCATCAAGCATGCTGCTTCCATCAACGAGTTGCCGGAAGAAGAAGTGGCCGATCTCGTGGCGGAAGTGGCCAAGCAAAGACCGATAAGGCTCGCCCATCGAAACGCGTTCTTTCTCGCGGATGACATCGTCCGCTTCAGCTGCACGCAAGCTGATTAATCCGTTCTCGTGCCCTGTCACGGCCGGGATCGGCTGGCCCTGCTCATCCTTGGTGTCTTCGAGAAAGTCGAACACCAGCCCATTGTTCGGATCGTCCGTCCGATTAGGGCAGGGAAGGCCAAAGCGGAGGATGGAGTAAAACAGATGACGCTGCGCTGCACCGATCTTCCGGAAGCGCTCCAATCCTTCGGAACTGTCTGTGTTCGGAATTGCTCGATTGTATCTCGCCGGGATGGCGAGCGGGTTCGGATCGTCAGCAGATACGAGCCAGTTACTCCCATCGAGATGTGCATTGGCGCAGAACCGGAACAACTCGTTTGGGCGCGAGGCGGTGGAATAAAGACCGCCACCCACATCCTTCAAGGTTTGGATAGTAAGCGAATCGGAGAGAAAACCGACCGGAGCGTTGTTAGCGCCGACGCTAAAGTGGTCTTCAAAATAGAGCGGTAATCCGCTCACGTCACATCGGAAAAGCCGCATCAGTTCCTCGCTTCAAGTTGTGAGCTCAAACCGGCAGTAGTTCAGTATGTTTCAGATGCCCGTAGATGGTCCGTAATCGTACGTAAGCAGCGCCTTATTTTTGGGATGCGCAGCCGGCGGAGCTTGTTTGACTGGAAAAGGAACGAGTGTTGGTTCGGCAGAGAGTGAATGACGCTAGAAGGCATCTACGGGACGGAATGCATCACAGGCGGCCGATGGGGGATGGCTCCGACAGGGGCAGCTCACATAGCACCAAGGACCAAAGCACCGACGACACCGAACGTCGCCAGGCTGACGCGGTCCTTCAGGGCAAATACAACTGGATCATCGTGCATCATCCCGCGATGCGCCAGCATCAACACCCTGCCGATCCAACAGGCCAGGAAGGGCGCAACCAGCCACAGAACATCTGGTCGGGTATAGAGCGACTGGACATCGTCGCTGGCGATGTAGAGTAAGAACAGAGTGAGGGCATTGAGTCCCGCTGCGGCCGCCAATGCGCCGACCATTCCCGCGTCGGCGTTACGATAGCCCCGGTTCTTGGAGTCCGGCAGTCGGGCCTCCTCTCGGGCGATGAGCTCAACGTAGCGCTTGACCAGTGCCAGCGACAGAAACCAGCTCATCATGAAGGCCAGTAGCCACGGTGAGACTGCGACGGACAAGGCGACCGCGCCAGCGATGATCCGGGTGGTGTAAAGGCCTGCGAGGACTACTACGTCCAGGATCATCTTCCGCTTTAGGAAGAAGGAATAGGCGGTGGTTAAGATGAGATACCCAGCCAAGACTGCTAGGAACGGCAGCGAAACGAAAGCGGCGACTGCAAACGCCACGATAAGAAGCAGCGGAATTGCAAAAAGTGCGTGAAACAGAAGAATCTCGCCGCAGGCGAGAGGCCGACGACACTTGGTGCGATGCGCGCGATCGTCTTGCAGATCGACCAGGTCATTCAGCAGGTAAACGCCCGATGCACATAACGAGAAGGCAAGAACTGCTAATAGCGTTGGCATCATGCTCGCCCAAGAGAAAAGATGGTTCGCGAGAAGTGGTACGAAAATCAAAGCATTCTTTGCGTATTGATGGACCCGCAACAGGCGCGCCCAACTGCGCCACGAAGGACGGTCGTGCGCAAGATGCTCCACGTCTCGACAGTCGGCCGACAGCTGCCGGCCCACCCGCGCCGGTGTACGGATGGCGTAGGCCTTGGCGGCGCGGCGCCAGGTGGGCAGGTCCGCCACGTCGTTTCCGATGTAGTCAAAGCCACCATCGCCGAACGCGGCCACCAAAATTTCAGCCTTGATCTCGCCGGCACAGTTTGTGCCGGCATCGGTGGCGAACCAGCCGGTGAAGAGGCCAAGATGATCAGAAACAGCCTCGACGAACCGAGAATGGCTTGCCGAGGCAATGTACACAGGGCGGCCCTCTTCAGACGCTTGTCGAACTATTTTGAGCACCTGCGGATCATATGGAAGCATCGCCGGATCGAGTTCCACGGTCTGCGAGAGCATGTGCTTGAGACTTGCGTTCCGGTGACCCAGAGCGCGGATCATGGAAAGGATGGAATGTGGCCGGCGGCCTAGCTCGCAGAAGGCGCACTCGCTCAATAGGTCGGACCGTATCAAGGTGCCATTCAGGGCCACAACGAGCGGACGATCAGTGTGGCTCTCCACATTCCCGCGCGTCGCGCGAACCGCGTCGGCTGCCGGCTGCCGCCACGATGCTGCGGTGGCGGCTCCCAAAAGCGCCTCCACCGCTCAATGAACCTCGGGTGTTCCATTTATGCGTCCCCGTTGATGTTGAAGTCCACCGTTGGCCTTCCGTTTCGTCTGCCGAGTGAAATCGCGCAACCTGACGCAGGCGGGCAACCGACGGCATCTCGTCTTTCTGAGTTGTGTTCCGACGGCTATTTTTGCCGGCTGCGGCTGAACCTCTGGAAATGCCATTCAACATTATCTGGCACGTACCCGAGGCGCCGGCTCTTGACGCCGAGATAGCGGTGACCCTGCGTTGCCGGGGTCATTGCATAGAGGTCAGCCATGAAATAATCGAAATCCCGCCACCGCGGCTCGACAGGAAGACCTGACGCGAGCATGCGCTTGTGCTGCCCCTTCAGAAATTTCGCTTTGTCCATGTTTCCTAATTTAGGTAGCTCAAATTTCCATCCAAGATGATTAGCCTCATTTTGCCTCATCCATCTGAGCGGTGTGACCGCATGTGCGGCAAAGAGTCCGAACGCCCGCCGACCTCACGGGTCGACGAGCTTTGTTCGCAAGTACTGACCCGGTGGTTGGGCTAAGAGGTCATCGGCGGCATCGGCTTCTTTGGCGTGCTGTGGAGCCGCGGATCGAGCTGAGCAAGCTCGGTCACCTCTTCGCCAAGCGGCTGCGGATCGGCAAGATACTTGAACTGGCCCTTGCCGTCCGGCGTCGGTCCTTCAGCCCAACGGCCTTCGCGGCTTTGTGTACCTTCCGAGCAATTCCAGAACTGATAGGCGACCTCGGACATCTCCTTGTCCTGCGGGAAGCTCATCGGCGCCGGCGTCTGCTCAAGCCCGTCTTCCTCCAGCTCCTGGATAGCCGCCAGCCACTGGTTCTGGTGCATGGTGTCGCGGGCGATCAGGAACGACAGCATGTCGCGAACGCCCGGATCATCCGTCATCTCGTAAAGACGGCAAACCTGCAGGCGGCCCTGGGACTCGGCCGTCACGTTGAAGCGGAAATCCGCCAGCAGGTTGCCTGAAGAGATGGTGTAGCGGGCGTTCCAGGGATACCCGACGCTGTCCGTGGGTGTTGCGCCCATCCCCGCCACGATGGCGTGCTGGGGGTTCATGCCGCCGACGATCACGTCTTCCACACGTGCACCGCCCATCACCGCACCAATAATGGAGTCCTTGGCCGCGTCTTCGCGCACTTCCACCGGCGAGCTCTCCAGAAGCCGGGCGATCATCGTCGCCAGCATCTCGACGTGGGCAATCTCCTCGGTTCCGATGTCGAGAATCATGTCGCGGTACTTGGCCGGTGCCCTGCAGTTCCATCCCTGGAACAGGTAGGTCATCATCACGCTGATCTCGCCCCACTGACCGCCCAGCACCTCCTGCAGTTTCTTGGCGTACACCGGATCTGGGGCGGAGGGGCGGGCATTGTACTGGAACTTATTCGTCCTGAAGAACATTGTCTTTCCTTCCTGTAGGTTGCGGACAGCACGCGAACCGGCACTACAACCGAATGTTCCTCGTAAACCTGCTTCGATAGATTTGGTTAACGCGATCACGCGAACAGCCAGGCGCTCCTCTGAGTTTAGTGCGATGGCATACTCTTTCAGTCGGAAGCGCGGAGAATGCGTCCTCCTCCTCCGCGTTCCCACCGCAACCGATAGCAAGAGCCATGACGCCGCCTACCTGCTCGATTCAGGAGGTTCCCCAACCCGTTCAGGCCTTGCCCGTGTTCCGCAGTCTCGCACCACCCGCGAGGGCTGCAGGCCTGTCTTTCCATCCTTTACCGTCAGTCCCTCGACCACTGGTTGCAGAAGCACCATTTCGCGTGCGATGACGCCTGAGCGGGTGTTGGGTCGATCTTTGATGGTCACGCGACAATGATCCGCTGAAGAAACGTTGCCGAACACGTCAGAACATTCCGATCTGCGCGCCGGTGCCTGGCTACGCTTCAGGTGAATCCCGCAGATCTTGAGCGCCAGAGGTTCGCACCGCGGCGCACCCCAAGATCAGGCACTCAGATGGGATCATGGTTGGCGCCATGATCCTGGAACTGTTCCGTCTGAACCGTTTTGCTATCCAGTCCCCGTTCCAGGGAGTGTTGTGCCTTGTCGCGATTTGACAGGACCATATTTTCGGGAAGGATCCCCTCCGGCAGCTCAGTCATCGCGCCGGTGCCGTCACCTTTGCCGTGGCTCCCCGATCCCATATGTTTCCGGTTTGCATTTGCCATGTTGAACTCCTTCGTTACGGCCATAATACTCTCGGATCAGCGCAGCGTTCCAGCTGGTGATCCCATCCATTAATTCGTCAGTGATCGTGGCTTGTGAGAAGCCCGGCGTCGTTCGCCGCTGCAACGAACGCGTCGCGAACCGCCTGGGCGGGCGTCCCCCTTTTTAGGAAGACCAAGCATTGCCGACGCGCCATGTAGTAGCTGCCTGCCCGCGCCCCAGACCAGCGGTTGGCCAGCAAGTTCAGCGCATCGGCGGGGGAGCAGACACGCTCGTTGCTATGGCGCCCCGTCGTCACGAGGACCGGACGGTCCCACACGCCCCAACGAGGGTCATTTCTGTTTTCAAACCTGCGGGGCATTAAGGCCATGCCATTGCTCCTTTTGATTATCAAATCGTGGTTGATGAGAAGGTGGGCAAGCAGGGCCTTCTCCGTCTATCAGGAAGGCTTCGACGCAGGCCCGCCTGAATGCTTCTCGTGCGCTTTCGCAATGCGCATGCGTTTCGACTGCACCACGGCAAAGTTCCTGCGCGGCCAGATAGTGTGGACCTCGCTCCTCCGGCCATCGATAGAGAAGTTGCTCCAGCGCCTGCCCAGGGCCACGGATCGCTTCACATGGGCCCTACCCCAATCGGATCCAAACGGGTCTCTTCCACCATGCCTCGTCGCGCGCTGCCAAAGTCTTATATGTCATTGTCGGTGGCCTCCTTCAGCCAGTCCACAACCACGTTTGCCTCGTGCGGTTCCGGCTCCGTACGGTGGCTGACTTTCGTTCCTCAGTCGCTGGCTGCCCGTAGGCTGCCACCCAGAACAGCTCCTACTCCCCGCGTACGGAGACATAGAACAATCCTGTTCTCCTTCTATATCGGGCCGTTCCACTTCAGGCCTCTCCCAGGGGAGTGGAAGCCGGGCTGGTCCGAGATCATGGCGTTGCAAGAAGAAATGCAGCACCTGGAAATCCGATTAGTCATTCGGGCAGCCGGTGCCTTGCCTTCGGCTATGGGCATTCCGGCAGTTCAGGCGCTCGCACCTGGGCCGCTCCATCAGGAGCACCGTCCGGGCATGAAGGACAAAAACGTCGGTGGCATTTCGAAGCTCGTTCTTTTCCTGAGAATGAGCTTTATTGAGCTGAGCAGGATTTCTACGATGTCCCCCTCTTGCGACGCCGGGGATGATTACGAAATCGCTCGAGTAGAAGGGTGCGGTTCTGGCGCGCCTGCGAACTCGCTTCGGCGCGGCATTCTCAAACCTCCCGCAGTTCCCCGGTGAGGGAATGATAGGTCACGATCGTAGGCTCCCCGTCGCCCATAGCCCGCACGAGATCCCCAGGCTTCATCGGTGGGCATTGGAGCAACGTCTGGGCGCGAGCATCTCAGCCGCGTCATGGATGTGCTTCCCCGCGTCCGCTGCTTTCAGCTCCTTCGATAAACGCCTGCCTCCAACGCAGCCGACACAAAAGCTTCTCGTGCTTCTTCGCAGCGCGCACGCTTTAGCAGGACCGCCAGGCGTTTCCCTCTGGCTGCGTCAAAATGCTTGCCGCTATCGCAGGGCCACCGATAGGTCAGGAAGTTCAAAGCCTCCTCGGGACCGAGGATCTCTTCTTCGGCGCCGTCCTTTGAGTGGCAGACGTGCCCAGTCAGGGTTGTTTATGAATTTTTCCATTGCCAGTCGGCCAGAGCAAGGCGCCTCATGAAATGTGCCATGCCCATTCCTCCAAACCGTTTTATCAGCTTGCGGCCTGTTGTGCCGTCGCGTTCAGCGTCTTCTCGGCAAGCGCAGTCAGCAATTCGTCAGTCTTGGTTTCCTCTTGCAAGGTCGCTTCCAACAGTGCCGCCGCATCATCCATACCCAAAGCTGTGGCCCAGGTTCTCAAGGTTCCGTAGCGGGTAATCTCATAATGTTCTACCGCCTGAGCTGCCGCCAAAAGACCAGCATCCAGCGCTGGCGACCCCTTGAAGTCTTCCATGACTTCCTGGGCCTCGTCGAGAATGCCCTCAATCGCCGGGCAGGTCTTGCCGCGCGCCCGCTTGCCGATTAGCTCGAACACCTCCTGCAGTCGCTCGACCTGTCCTTCTGTTTCTTCGCGGTGCTTTTCGAAAGCCGACTTGAGTTCGTCACTCTGAGCGCCGCGCGCCATCCGACGCAAGCCGGTGATGATCTTGCGTTCTGCGTAGTAGATGTCTTTCAAGGTTTCGTAGAAGAGATCCTCGAGGGTTTTATTGGCCATTGTCATGTCCTCCATCGATTTGCCGCCTGCAAACACACTGTGGCAACACAAGTTCCAGTCTGACTGCCAGAACACGCGGTCTGCAGAACTCTCGTGCTGGGCATGCCCGGATTGACACCTGCTATTTCAAGAACAAGATGATCCTTGAAGATAACCAGATCCTGCGCGACATAGATGGCATCAAGCATCTTCCCTGCGTGATCATTCAGGGTGGGCACGACATGAATGCCACTCCAACTGCCTACCAAGTTCAAAAGGCATGGCCGCACTCGGTCTTGAAGATGGTGCCCGACGCTGGCCATCCCCCATGGAGACGGGCACCTTGACTCACCTCATCGATGCGACAGAGCACTTCAAGCACCACAGAGGGTTCCGGTCTGTCTTCTGATGACCTGATCTGCTGCGTCGACGGAATGTAAGTCCATGGCGGCACTTCACAAGATTTGAGGAGGCGTTGCCGTCCAGAGCCGCTGGGCCTGCGGGCCAGTCTCATGAGAGCGGCACCGGAGTTCGCTGGATATTGGGGGGCCGGTAGACGTCTCGCCCACCCATTGATGCAAACCCAAGCGCATCAGCCGCGGTGGCCCCGGTGTGCAAGTGGCATCTGTGCGCCACCGCACCCTCCCAAGCTGGAACCTCCACATATCAGGCTGGTTGGACCTCTGCATGAGGAAGAACATGCTGGGGGGTCAATTCTGTCCGGCAGCTTCAGGAGGTGTCATAAAAATGGAACGCTACGACGGACGAGAAACCTGTTCGGCTTCGCGCGTCGAAGGCCGTCGCTCACCGGCTGAAGCAGTGGCGGACGGATCACTCGTGCTGCACCCACCATGCAAAGGGGTCGGACATGATTGCGCCCCAGGACGAAGCACAAGTGGATTGTGGCTGGGGATGACTGCTGTTTGCCCAGACATTTGACCAGCCGGCGCGGCTGGCGGCGGCTCTGCCCCAGGAGGCACGCGAGCATCGAGATATCGCGATCTACGTGGGTGATCCGCATGTCCTGCTTTCGGCAGCCCCTCAAGACATTTTTCTTGATCCTTCGCACACCTACCGACTGCACCTTTCCACTTACCGCGGCAGCCGCAGACAGGCGCAAGGGTTCCGCGTGCGCCGCCTCTCCTCCAGGTCAGACGCTTGTGCGACTAACCGAATCTACAGTACGCGAGGGATGGGTACCGGTTTGGCCCGACTTCTTCTGGGGCAATAGGGACAACCGGGCGGTGACCTATTTGGTCGCGCAGGACGAGGCGACCGGCGAGGTGTTGGGAACCGTGACCGGTATCGACCATCACAGGGTCTTCAACGGCCCAGAACGTGGATCCTCGCTCTGGTGCCTTGCGGTAGATCCACAGGCACGTCATCCAGGATAGGTGAGACCTTGGTGCGGCGGCTTGCGGAACACTTCATGACACGCGGGGCGGGGTTCATGGACCTGTCGGTCTTACATGATAACCATTACGCTGTCGCACTGTACGAGAAACTCCAGTTCCGTCGGATTCCAGCTTTCGCCGTGAGCGGAAGAACTCATTCACGAACGCCTCTATTCCGCTCCGCTAGAGGAATATGGCGCGCTCAACCCCTATGCCCGACTGATCGTCGATGAAGCGCGGCGTCGCGGTGTGCAGGTCGACATTACCGATGCCGAAGGTGGTTTCTTTCGACTATCGGCAGGAGGACGTTCGGTGCACTGCCGCGAAAGCCTGTCGGAACTAACCTCCGGAGTGGCCGTGTCCATCTGCGACGACAAAGCAGTTACGCGTCGCGTGGTCGAGCGGGCCGGGCTCGTGTTCCAGCGCAGATCACGGCAACGGATGACGAGGCGCTCTCAAATTTTCTTAACCAGCATAGGCGCGTCGTCGTGAAGCCCGCCCGAGGTGAGCAGGGTCGCGCCGTTGCTGTGGGTCTTGACGAACTGGATGCCGTCAAACAGGCCATTGTCGAAGCAAAGACGGTCTGCGGCCGCGTGCTTGTCGAGCACTGCTTTGAAGGTGAGGATCTTCGTTTGGTTGTTATCGAATTTAAGTTGGTGGCTGCCGCCGTTCGACGTCCTCCGCGGGTTTCGGGCGACGGACGCAGTACAATCCGCAGCCTCATTGAGGCGCAGTCCCGGCGCCGTTCCGCTGCAACTGGAGGAGAGAGCAAGATCCCGATCGACAGCGAGACTGAGCGGTGTCTCAAGCTCAGCAATCTGAGGCTTGACGATGTGCTTGCGAAAGGACGGGAGGTGGTCGTGCGCAAGGCCGCCAACCTCAACACCGGGGGTACGATCCACGATGTCACCGAGATCGTCCATCCTCGTCTGGTGGACGCGGCAATCACCGCGGCTCGTGCCATCAATATACCCGTGGTCGGGATCGACTTTATGGTGAAGAATCCCACCGAACCAGACTACGTGTTCATCGAGGCCAATGAGCGTCCGGGATTAGCCAATCATGAGCCGCAGCCAACGGCAGAAAGGTTCCTGGATCTTGTGTTCCCGATGTCGGGAAGCCGGGCAGCCAGCTTCGCGCTCGGAAGGATCTGACTTGAAAGTTCCAGTCCCCTTCCTGCTAACGGTGGAAATTAAGGGTGGGGCCGGTCATGATCCTTCTCCCCCGGTTTAGAGCGTCGGGCTGGCAAGATCACGTTTGGTAACGAAGGGGAGCGCCAGGCCCGATGTTTCTTCCCAGCGACCAGGTGGGGGCGGAAGTCCTGCACAGAAGGTCTCGAGGCAAAACCCGAAGCTACCTTCGGGCCAAATTTGATTGCTGCAGCCCCAGCTTCCGCCGTCAGCCTGCGTCCGGGCGCGGGGAACAGCTTCGAGTTTCGGAAGTTCGGCCGGGAGAAGGAATGCCTAGATGCAACTCAAGATGCTCATAAGTTCAGTGCTGCTTGCCTCGGTAACATCGGTGGCGGCTGAGGAAGGCCTGGAACCGTTTTCCGGCAGCTGGAGGGGAAACGGCGAGTACGTCCGCTTGAACGGTAACCGGGTCAACGTCAAGTGCAGCCTGGAGACTAACGCACGCGCCGCCTCCTTGAACATGAACGGGCGTTGTACCGCTCTCGTTTTCATAACCCAGGACCTGTCGGCCACCATCGAAGCCGAAGGTAATTCGATCTCCGGGCGCTATTCAGGCCCTGAGGGTGTCGGAGCCGTGATCGGTGAACGTGCTGCAAAGACGCTTGATCTCACAGTCAACTGGGAGGAGCCAGTTCGGGGAGACCAATCTTCCGAGATGAAAATCGAATTGATCGGCGACAATCAGCTGAGGCTCAGGACATTCGATCTGGATCCTGAGAGCGATTCCGTAACTGCGGTCACGGACCTGGATCTTTACAGACAGTAGCGTTCGCGGCCGGACGAGTCTGATAAGCCTACGCCGCTAGCGTGGAACGAACGAAGCCATCGAATGACGGGCATCCTCGTCGCAAGGGTTGTAACCACTGTCCAGGTACTTCCTCAGGTCTATTGGGACGTGTCCTCCGAAATCGGAATGGTTGAGGAAAATTGCAGCGGCGACGGTCATCGTCGCGATGTACCTGCCATTTTCATCGGATATTTCAATGCCTCGAGGAAGCTCGGGAAATAGCTGCCGGTGCGAAGCTTCGGAATGCGCAGTTCGACGGTGCCCGCCCGCGTCTCCCAGTCCCGGTCGCGATAGCCGTTACGCTGGGCCAATCGGAAGCCATTCTTCTCGCCGTAGCCCGCGCCGGCGCCTCTCGGCAAATGTTCCGTCTCGTACAGACCACTCCAGTGGCTGGGACCGCTGCAACTATCGGGACGGCGGAATGTTTGAACATCGGCCATGGAGGCCTCCCCAACTGCCCGCCGCACCGGCGGGTTTTTTTTGGCCCCCTCTAGGCCAGGTGAGTGGCTGCTTTCGGCGATTTCTGGGGCGTTTTTGTACAGGCCTTACAAGGGTGTGTTGCTGACCGTCGCCTTAATCCACCGTGGTCGCCTATCGCACGGGACCAGGCGAGATCGGTTTTCCGATCGCTACTAACGGTACCGTCGTTCAGCCGGGCGATCTAATCCTGGGCGATCTTGACGCGGTCGTCTGCGTTCCAAAAAGAGGACGCGATCCGAATTCGCGACGTCGGTCAAGAAGCATGAAGCCAAAGCGAGGCAGATGGTCGAGACCAAGTCGGAACGGTGAACCGACAATGGGTGGATAAGGTCCTCCATGGTGCTGGCTGTGAATTTGTTGGATAAGCTGCTGGTTATGAGGAGGCGACGTCTACAGACCATCCCTCGTCTGGGGCGCTGGCACTTGCTCATCACGAACAGTTTAGCGTGACCCTCCTTCCGGTTGCTGCTTAAAAGAGGATCCAGCCCGGATTGCCGGGGTGGTGTTGGTCGCATTGATCGGCCAACTCTGGTTTCACCAGAAGCTGGACCTGGCGGCCGTCATGCATTTCGATCTTTGTAAGCTTAGCCATCTGCCGAGCCCTCCGTGGTGGCGAGCAGGCCGCGATGACGGTGGCACATTTCGCAGTCGTCGGTAGTGCAGGCATCCACCTGCTCTTGAAGGGCTGCCCGAAGGCTGATGACTTCATTTCGGCGGCGAGCGTGCGCTCCAGCATTGTGCCGACGTATGCGCGGGCTTCGGGTAGCTCTGCCCTTCAATGCCGGCTTCATTCAACGCTGCCACAAGCGGATAAAGCAGACAAGCCCATGATTGAGAATGACGGCCCCAGACGATATTCCGGAAACGTCGATACTTCGATGACGCCGGAGGAAGAGATAAACGATCCTCCCTCCAGCGTTACGATCACGTCGTACTGGCCGATCGCCAGGAACAGCTCGTCGGCATTGGTCAGCGCACCGAAAACCGTGAGATCCGCACCGCGAAAGTCCGAGGTAATGGCAATCTCGCTCGTGGATGTGCCGATTTCCAGCCCCTCCTGAACGGTCGAGGCCGTGCCGAAGGGAACTTGCGCCGCGGCGGGAGCGGCGGCAAGCAGAGTGGCGGCAAGCAGGAGGCGCAGGCGGTTCCACCTACTTTGCCGTTGCGTCAGGTCGACCTGCTTTGCCCCGGCGAGGGGTCAGCGCCAGGTGATTGATGCCCACCCCGATGCTGTTGAGCGACGGCGCCTCGATTCCCGACGGGGTGCACACCGTGCATGCCTATCTCTTCAAGGGCGGGGAACTGATCTTCGAGCGGGAACTGCCGCTGAGGGTGGTCAAGACGGGCCTGGAGCAGGCGATCACCGATGCAGCCCATAACCAGCCGGTGCTCTACGGTCTCTTCTGCGTGCTCATCGCGGTCATCACCGGCTGGGGCGCCAGCGTGATCTTCCGCAAGGACTGACTAGCGAGGTTAGGACGCTACGGAGACTTTCCACGGGGATCTGAATGCCGAGCCCGGCAAGAAGAGCGTGTTTCAGGCGCATTTGATCCTCCCTTTGAAACGATCGAGGACCTCCATCCCCGTAACACAGGCACTAATATATTAGTTTCGCAGTGTCAACGGCTGCGCTATATACGGCGGACAGAGGATCACAATGACGATACCGACACATCGAGAACTCTCCCCGATTTCAGCACCGCCGGCCAGTGGTGCCGCGATCCGCAGGACGTCGACATCGCATCAGCTCTACGAGCAACTGCGCGAGCGCATCATTGCGCTCGAGCTGCCTCCGGCTCTGCAGTTGTCACGCAACGAGCTGGCTGAGGCCTATGGGGTCAGCCAGACGCCCGTGCGCGATGCGCTTCAGATGCTGGAGAAGGAGGGATTGGTGGTGGTCTACCCTCAATCGAAGACGGAGGTAACCCGGATCGACCTGCGCCATGCGCGCGAAACGCAGTTCCTGCGCATGGCGCTCGAGCTTGAGGTCGTACGGGCTCTGACGAGGGAGCCCGCCCATCCTGCCATTGATCAAGCAGCGCGCCTGGTGCAGTTGCAGGAGACCGCTGTCAATATCGACGAGGACCTTGAGCGGTTTGCTCTTCTCGACAGGCAGTTCCACCGCTTGATGTTTGAAGCGGCCGGCGTCCCCGACCTATGGACGCTCGTCCAGTCGCGCTCCGGACATATCGATCGGCTGCGCAAGCTCAACCTTATGGATCCGGGCAAGGCCGCAACCATTCTCGCCGCCCACCGCGAGATTGTCACGCACCTTCAGGCGCAAGACCTTTCGTGTGCCCAGGAGGCGGTACGCCGGCATCTTTCCGGCACGCTGGCAAAGGTCGACGAAAACCAGCGAGCTCATCCGCAGTTTTTCTGACGCTTCTGTGGCGGCTTTGCGCCGACATTTCGGTCGTAGAGCGGTTCGCTCGCGCTCCTGAGAGCAGTCAGTCTGCTTCGCCAGTGGCCGGGTTTTCGGCGGAAAGATCCATCCCAGGCAGGGCACAGATCATCCATCCACGTTTGGTGGCTTCCGAACGGTCATATGCTGGCGCCGAATCTCAGCGCTAGTGCATGATGTTTGCCAGGAAACGCTTGGTGCTAACATGCGCAGGAGCATCAAAAAATGCTGCAGGTTCATTCACCTCAACAATCCGACCCTCCTCCATGAAGACAACCCGATCTGCGACCTTGCGGGCAAATCCCATCTCGTGGGTGACCACAATCATCGTCATGCCCTCCTCGGCAAGCGTGACCATCGTGTCGAGCACCTCCTTCACCATCTCCGGATCGAGCCCCGAGGTGGGTTCGTCGAAGAGCATGATCTTCGGCGTCATGCAAAGCGCCCTGGCAATCGCCACGCGCTGCTGCTGCCCTCCGGACAACTGGCCGGGGTATTTGTCCGCCTGTTCCGGAATGCGCACTTTCCCGAGGAAATGCATGGCCATGTCCTCGGCGTCCCGTCGCCGCTTACCGCGTGACAGGATCTGGGGCAGGGCACAGTTCTCCTTGACCGTCAGGTGCGGGAAGAGATTGAAGTGCTGGAACACCATGCCGACCTCGCGCCGGATCGCGTCGAGGTTCTTGACGCTGTCGCCGAGCGAGATGCCGTTGACGGAAATGCTTCCCCGCTGGTGTTCCTCCAGCCGGTTGATGCAACGGATCAGCGTCGACTTGCCCGAGCCCGATGGCCCGCAGACGACGATGCGCTCTCCCGTCGCGACCTTAAGGTCTATGTTTTTCAGCACGTGGAAGCTGCCGTACCATTTGTCGAGGGCTGCGACTTCAATGGCGTTCGGGTCATGGGCGGTCATCGGTAGCTCCGGGATTGCACACGAGTTTCGAGCCAGCGGCTGTAGTTCGATATGCCAAAGCAGATCAGGAAGTAGATCAGGGCGACGAAGACGTAGCTCTCGACATAGGGCGCGGGCCACATCGGATCGGTGGCGGCGACGCGGGCAGCGCTCAGCATGTCGAAGACGCCGACGATGAGGACGAGACTGGTATTCTTGACCATCACGATTGCCGTGTTGGTCAAAGGTGGAATGACCTTCTGGAGCGCCTGCGGCAGGACGATGTGCCACACGGCCTTCCATCCGGGGATTCCCAGAGCCTTGGCGGCCTCGATCTGGCCGGCGGGGACACCCTGCAGGCCGCCGCGGATCACCTCGGCAAGATAGGCGGCGGCAAAGACCGTCAGCGCCGCCAGCGTGCGACCGAGCTTGTCGATCGACCAGCCGGCCGGCAGAAGCAGCGGCAGCAAGATGGAAGCCACGAACAGCAGCCCCACCAGCGGCAGGCCGCGGACCAGCTCGATGGTCATCAGGGACAGCATGCGCGGGATCGGTAGAGACGAGCGTCTTCCCAGCGCCAGAAGTACGGCGAAGGGGAAGCCGAGCCCGAGCGACAGCAACGCGAGCAGCAGCGTCACCGGCAGTCCGCCCCAGCTCGAGGTCGGTACCGGCGTCATTCCGAGGACGCCGCCCCACATCAGGGTGAGCATGACGGCGACGGATGCAATCCAGGTTACGATCAGTCTCTGGCCCCAGAGCCTTGGGGACAGGGAGGCGAGGATCATCGCCAGGATGAGCCCCATGACCAGAAGCGGGCGCCATTGCTCGTCCGGCGGGTAGACGCCGAAGATGATGAAGCGGAACTTTGCCGCGATGAAGGCCCAGCAGGCACCGCCGTCGCGGCAGGTAGAGGGGTCGTCGGTGGCCCACACCGCGTCCAGGACGGCCCAGTTCAGAGCCGGGATCATCAGGATCAGCAGGAAGCCGGTGGAGACGGTCAGGATCGACGCCACCAGGTCGCCGAAGAAGAGCTGCAGGATCGGCTTGCGCGGTGGTCTTGGCGGAGCGGACGGGGCGATGTGGGCAACCGCCGGGGCGATGTTGATCACGGTCATCGTGCCTCCACCAATGCGACATGCGCGTTGTACCAGTTCATGAACAGCGAAACGGCGATGCTGATGGTCAGGAAGATGCCGAGCAGCAGCCCGATGCTTTCGATCGCCTGGCCGGTTTGGTTGATCACTGTCCCGACGACGAGACCGAGCTCGGGGTATCCGACAGCGAGCGCGAGCGTGGTGTTCTTGACGGTCGACAAATACTGCGACGTCATCGGGGGAATGATGATCCGCAGTGCCTGCGGGATGATGATCTTGGTCAGTGTATGCCGTTCCGACAGCCCGATCGCGCGTCCCGCCTCCCATTGCCCGATCGAAACGGCGTCGATGCCGCCGCGGATGATCTCGCCGATGAAGGCGGAGGTGTAGATCACCAGGCCGAGCATGAGTGCGGCGAATTCCGGCGAAAGGCGCAGCCCGCCCGTGAAGTTGAAGCCGCGCATTTCGGGAAAGCTGACCACGGCATTTGGCTGGAGAAGCAGCGCCGCGCCGAGGCCAACGGCCGCCGTCAGCCCCAAGAGCGCCAGGATGGGATGGCGGTCATACCATCGACCGGTTGCGACCACGTGGTGGCGCAGACGCCAGGCGCCCCAGGTCACGACGATGACGAGGCAGATCACGGCCCAGGCTAACGCATCCAGTTCCAGTGCGGGAATATAGAAGCCTCTTAGCGACAGAAAGACGCCGGGCAGGGGATTGTAGGCCTCGCGCGGCGCGGGCAGCGCGGTGGTCGCCAGCGCATACCAGAACAGCAAATGGACGATCAGCGGCATGTTGCGCATCGTCGTCACGAACACGCCGGCGACGCCGGATGTCAGCGGGTGCTTCGAGCGCCGTGCCAGTCCGACGAGCAGGCCGAGCGCCGTCGACAGCAAGATCGCAAGGACCGAGATCGCCAGCGTGTTGCCGACGCCCGTGACATAGGCCCAGAGGAAACTGTCGGAGGGATCGTAGGGCAGGACGCTTTCGGAGATCGGGAAATTGGCCTGGCGCCACAGGAAGTCGAAGCCCACCCTGATCCCGCGGGCATCGAGGTTCGTGACGGTGTTGTTCACAAGCCAGAGGAGGAGGGCGGCAAAGCCGCCCAGCAGAAGGATCTGCCCGCTCCAGCTTCGGAACCGTCTGTTATCGAGAACAGCGGAAATCATTATGGGCTCCAGGGGCTACTGGAAGGCCATGGGGAACAGCAGTCCGCCATCGGAAAACAGCCTGTTGGGACCGCGCTCGATCTTCAGCGCACTGCCGGCACCCAGATTGCGGTCGAACATCTCGCCGTAGTTGCCGAGCTGCTTGACGATGTTGTAGGCGAACTTGTCGTCGAGACCGAGCGCCTTGCCGTTGCCGGGTTCGACGCCGAGGAAGCGCTTCACCCGCGGGTCGTCGGAGGTCATCATCTCGTCGATGTTGGCCTGGGTGATGCCGTAGAGTTCCGCATTGAGCAGCGCCTGGATTGACCAGTTCACGATGTCCATCCAGTTGTCGTCGCCGTGGCGCACCGCCGGCGTCAGGGCATCCATGTATTTTGTCGCCGGGAAGATCACGTAGTCGTCGGGATTGTCGGACTGGGTGGCGCGGACGGACGCAAGGGCGGCTGCATCGGTGATGAGGGCATCGCATCGGCCGGAGAAGAAGGCCTGACGGGTGGCGGCGACATTGTCGAACACGACCGGATTCAGCTGGAGGTTCAGCCTGGTGGACACATCGTTGACGACGACCTCCGTCGTGGAACCGGTCTGCACGCAGACGGACGCCCCCGTCATGTCCTCCACCTTCGTCACGCCGGATGCCTTGGCGACCATGAAGCCCGTGAACTCGTAGTAGGTGGGGGTGGTGAAGTTGATGCCGTTCGCGTCACGCTGCAGCGTCCATGTGAGGGTCCGCGGCAGGATGTCGATCTCGCCGGTCTGCAGTGCCGGAATGCGCTGCTGGCCGCTCAAGGGGACGAACTCGACCTTGTCCTTGTCGCCGAAGATCGCGACGGCGACGGCGCGGCAGGTCTCGACATCGAGGCCGGTCCAATAGCCCTTGTCGTCCGGCGAGCCGAAGCCGACGGTGCCCTGGCTTGCGCCGCAGACGATGCGGCCTCTCTCCTTGACCTTGTCGAGGGTCGGGCCGGCATAAGCCGCGCTGGCGGAGAGTGCGGTGGCGAGCGCCGCAAGGCCGAGTTTCCAATTTGTCATGTTCGTCGTTCCCTTTTTTATTGGTTTGGTGGGTGATGTCGTTCAGGCCGTCTTCGCCATGGTGGGCGCTGTCGCGATCGCCGCGACGATCGGCTCGAGGTCTGCCCAGAGGTCGGCCTCGTCCTCAAGGCCGATGTTGATCCTCAGGATCGTGCCTGAATGGGCGTCCGGATCGGTCGCACGGGTGATGGTCATCGGCGCAAGAAGGCTGTGGGTGCCGCCCCAGGATGCGCCGATCGAGAAGGTCTTGGCCGCCGTCAAGAGGTCGGGAAGGGCCGCCTCGGCGTGTGGGGGAATGACCAGGCTGAAGACGCCGCTCGCGCCGGCAAAGTCGCGCTGGAAGAACGCGTGGCCGGCGGCTGCGGGGAGGGCGGGGTGCAGCACCAGTTGCGGCTCTACCCGGTCCGCAATCTTTGTGGCGAAGTCCAGGGCAACTCGGCCGGAATGGGCCATGCGGACGCCCATGGTTTCCATGCCGCGTAGTGCCAGCGCGCAGTCGTCCGGCGAGACACCCATGCCGATCATGCGCATGGTGTCCTTCAGCTTCTTGTGGAGCGCGATGTCCTTGACCGCGATCGATCCCATCAAGAGGTCGGAATGGCCACCGACATATTTCGTCAGCGCCATAGACGAGAAGTCCATGTCGTGGGCCAGCGGCTTGAAATAGAGGGGCGTCGCCCAGGTGTTGTCGCAGCCGGTCAGGACGCCGCGGGATTTCGCCGTCGCGACGATGGCGGGAATGTCCTGGATCTCCATCGTCGTAGAGCCGGGCGATTCCGTCCAGATGAGCCTGACGGTGTCGTCGATGAGGCTGGCGATGCCCGAGCCAATCATGGGATCGTAGATGCGGTAAAAGATGCCGCGCGGCTTCAGATAGTTCTCGCAGAAGCCCGCGACCGGCGGATAGGCGCTGTCCGGGATGAGGACCGTGTCGCCGGGCATCAGTACCGACAGAAAGACGACGGTGATGGCGGCCTGGCCCGATGGCACCAGGACCGTACGAAGACCCTGTTCCAACGCGGTGATCGACGCCTCGAGCGTCCGCGACGTCGGCGTACCGTGGAGCCCATAGGTGTAGCCGTCGGGGCCGCGCTTGGACCGGTTGGCATAGGCTTCCGCACTGTTGAAGACGATGGTGGAGGCGCGGTAGGTGGGCGTGGCGAGGCTAGCGAAGCCTTCATGGGAGACTTCAGGTCGTTTAACGCAGAGCGTCCGGTCGTGCATCGTATGTCCTCGTTCCGATTTCGAAGGAAAACGTGCCATAGGGATGGTAGAAGGACAATTGACGAGAACGTCTAGGTCTATGCGTAAACCTTATGGGAGGGGCCGATGAATTTCCGGCAGATCGAGGCCTTCCGGGCCGTCATCATCACGGGGACGGCCTCGAGAGCGGCGGAACTCATGGGCGTCACGCAGCCTGCCGTCAGTCGGCTGATCGGGGAGCTGGAAGCGACGGTCGGCTTTCCGTTGTTCGACCGCGTGAAGGGCAGGCTGGTGCCGACGCCCGAGGCGGACATCTTCTACCGCGACGTGGAAACGAGCTTTCGCGGTCTCGACAGGCTGCGTTCGTCGGCAGCCCGTATCCGCGACTTCGGTTCCGGCCACATCCGGGTCGCCAGCCTCGCCGCGACAGGCTCGACCATCGTTCCCCGCGCCGTGCGCCGGTTCCGGGAGGTCTTTCCGTCCGCCATCGTAACGCTGAGCATCATGAGTTCAGCTTCCGTCCGAAATCATATCGTCGACGGGGAGTTCGATCTCGGGTTGGCTGCGGACGAAGTCGATCTCTCCGGCGTCGAGCACCAGGTGTTCGGGAGCTTTCCAGCGCTGTGCGCCATTCCACCCGGACATCCGCTTGCGGCGAAGAAGGTGATCCGTCCGGAAGATCTCCACGGCGTCGAATATGTCGCGCTATCGCCGGAAGACCGGGCGAGACTGCAACTGGATCAACTGTGCCTGGATGCTGGCGCCAAGCCGAACCTTGTCATCGAGACGCCGTTTGCCATCACCGCCTGCGCGCTGGCGCTGGAGGGAGTGGGGGTCGGGATCGTCAACCCGCTGGCGGTGGACGGTTTTTCCGAGCGCGGCCTGATCCTGCGGCCGTTCGAGCCGGCTGTCTACTTCAAGAGCTATCTGTTGTTTCGGCCCGACATGCAGAAGGCAAGGCTGGTGAGGGCGTTCGTCTCGGCACTGATGGAGGTGCGCAACATCCGCCATCCGGTGCCGGTCGGCTAGGTTGTCCGGTCCAGGCCATCTCGCCACACGGACCTCGGCTTGAAAATTATCTGGCAGCGGTCTGCCTCGGCTCAAGAAGCTGCCTGCTCCACCTCGATGGTGAGGTGGGAGAGGTCGTGGATATGGGCAGGCTTTTCGCGATAGGTGGCTGGCGGCTTGGGCGCAAGCGACGAAAGCGAGCAGCTGGTCTTTCCAGTCGTACAACGTCGGCCTGCAGACGCCCAGCCGGTGGGCCACCTGTCGGGCACTTTCATCTCCACTACATAGTCCGATGACGCCGGCTTGCCGCACCGCCTCGGGATAGGCAGGACGCCAGGACCGACCGACCATCGATGTTCGCGTCTCCGCAAACGCCTCACGGACCCATTGGTTAGAGTTCCTCGACCGGGATAACCCAGTGCCTTCATTGTCGCAGAGATACAACGATCGTGGGTACGGTAGTGCTCAAGTGCCGCCTGCTTCTGGGCCTCAGAGTACTTTGGCGCTCGAGCCACCGCCTGAACACGCAGGTCGAGATTCTGTTCGTACTCGCGGTACCAGCCCCTGAGCGCATTCTTGGTGGGATAGCACAACTGGAGAATGGTCGCCTTAAGCCGCTTGCCAAGCCTGATGTAAAGCTCAACGACTCGAAGTCTGTCTGTATAGGAACACATGAACTACCTCCTGGTGGTCCAAGTTTTCGTCCGAACCCCCGCCAGGTCAGCTCTCAGTGGAAATCAACAATGATAGCGGTTCACGACCGCCAGCTGTTCGAATATCTTTAGCTTGAGGTCAGTCCTGCATTAACGACGGCAGCCTTCTGACGCTTGAGCTATCGCGTGGACACGTCGAGACAGCGTCTGCGTTTCGCAGCGCTTCTCCTTCAAGGAAGAGACAGCTTTGTTTGCAGCCTGGAATTTGTAAGGTTGCAGCGTGTGATGGGGCCACCGCATGAGAGTACGCTCTTTGAGCGAACTAGGCGGGGTCAAGCCTGGTGTCCAGGGAGAATGGATCTTGTTCAACGTTTGAAATAAAGCCTGCAGCCCTAGGTGCGTCAAAAATAAGGTTCCAGCTGTGTACTGAAACCACACTGGGAATGATGACATAGCGATGCTTCGCCAACAGGTTGTTGCCAAAAGTCTGTTGGCCAGCGCTTGGAATACAGGGGCGCAGCCAATTCTTGTTCGGGATCATGGTTGGATCCACCACAAAGATATGTGACGGATCCACCACCTCAGCCTTAGTGAGAACGTGTGCAACCGTGTCAAGCGCACGGAACCCCTTGTGCACGGCCACCTCGAGAATAGCGGTCGCCGGATCCAAGCTGCAATAAACCGCCCGCACACCCTTGGAGTTCCATCGCCCGCCGACCCGATATGCGCCTTCGCCTGTGTCCCATGTCGCGGCATGACGATCCTGGTCCAATCGCCAGATCGCAATAGGCCCTGAGAACACTGGCGACACCCTGTTGATCACGCGTAAACTCCATAAGCCAAACGATCTAGAAATGTCTCGACGACCTCCACGCCGGCCGGTGTCGATAGAAGTCGAATTGGCTTGTATCCCTCAAGCCCGATCGCCGGCTCATCCAACCACCGCTCGGCCTCCTCCTGGCTTCCAAACACGTCGATCGCCTTCGCAAGCAGTTCTGCGAATTTCCAAGTACGTCCGCTTTGCACATTGTTCAAAACACCTGCCGAATCCTTCTTTCGTTGGACCGTTCGCATGCTGATGCCAAGTGCGTGCTGAAGCGCAGGCTCTCCACTAAGGAGGCCCATGTTGTCGAGCAAATGGGACAGTGCCGTGCTAGGCAAGCCCTTCTCGATCAACTGATGCGCGGCCAGAGTACCGTGCGGTCGCGAAGGAAACACATCTTTGCCACCGAGGAGATCGATCACGGTTTCGAATTCGTCAGGCATCGCACTCTCAATGTTCTTTGCTGTGGCCATCTTCCGCTCCATCTATTGACAAGTGTCGCAAAAAATATGACACCTGTCCGATCGACCTACAAGAGGGAAAGTGGGACCCACTGCGTTATGGTGAAGCAATAAGTCCGTTGAGACGCCAGATGTTGATCTGGCCGTCGAGCCGGCCCCAAGCTTCCTCGTCGAGTGGTATCCGATGATCCCCGATCCAGTCGCCGTCGCGCAGGCGCGACTCAGTCGCCAGCATCTTCTCGATCGCCGTCTGAACGTTTTCTGTGATCGGCCCAGCAATGCGAAACTCATCGGCACAGCCTTTTCGCTCGCTCGATTGTTCTCGACGGAGTGGATATAGGCGATAAACGCGTAAACGCTGCTGATCGATCGCGCTGTCCATTGGAAGCCCGGTCGGCGAGCGATTTTCAATCTTTACGATGCCGCTGTCTGTGGAAAACGGCAGTCAGCCAAGATGACCTCGAAGGCTGGGCATGATAAATCTTGGGATATGACGCGAACGGACGCCGCCGGAGAAATTGCCCAGTTCGATATGTTTGCCGATGTGCCAAGCATGTCCCAACCATTGCCCGCCGCAGATGTGCGCATCAGGCGGTCGGCCAGTGCGCCGATCGACGAAGATGAGATGGTCGCCCACCTTGTCGCCACCGGCCGTTATCGCATCTTGCGAAAACTCAAGCCACGACCGATCACGACCGCCATCCGCCCCGGGTTTCCCTTCAAGGGCATCATTCTCGATACGGAAACCACCGGTCTCAGCCCTCGCAAGGACGAGATCATCGAAGTGGGCGTCATCGCCTTTACCTTCGACGCACAGGGCGCCATTGGCGATGTCACCGGAACCTATACCGGCCTGCAGCAACCCGGCGTGCCCATTCCCGCGGAAATCACCAGACTGACCGGCATCACCGACGAGATGGTGGCGGGCCAGGTTATCGACATGCAGGCGCTGCGGTCATTTATCGAACCAGCCGATCTGATCATTGCCCATAATGCCGGCTTCGATCGCCCGTTCTGCGAAGCGTTCTCGCCGGTTTTCACCAGCAAGGCCTGGGCCTGTTCCAACTCCGAGATCGACTGGCGGCGGCGCGGTTTCGAGGGGACAAAACTGGGCTACCTGGTCGGCCAGGCAGGTTTCTTCCACGACGGCCATCGCGCTGTCGACGACTGCTTTGCGCTGCTGGAAATCCTTGCACGTGCGGACAATGCGCATCCAACGACGGCATTTGCCGAACTGCACAGGGCAAGCCAGCGATCGCGGGTGCGCGTTTTTGCAGAAAACAGTCCCTACGATGTCAAGGATCATCTCAAGGCACGCGGCTATCGCTGGTCCGACGGAAGTGAAGGTCGGCTGAAGTCCTGGTGGATCGAGGTAGACGAGCCGGACCTGGAGGGCGAGCTCTGCTATCTGCGCACAGAGATCTATCAGTATCCGGAAGCGGATCCGCCCACCCAATATCTGACCGCCTTCGACCGCTTCAGGGCCTGAGCCCGTTCCCACGTCTCACGGTGTCGCCCCCGCCGGCTTGGTCGGTCTCACCGAACGGGACGAATTTGGAGTGTCGCCAGGGTCCGCCGAGATAGACCCACAGGTCGAGTCCGAGGATTTCGATCGGATGAGGCTGAAACCCCTGGCTGAGATCATCGTAGAGCGCATCCGCTTTCGGTTTTGACACCTTGTTCTGGATGGTGATGTGCGGTTGCCATTTCTGCCTGTCCTGCGGGCCAAGCCATGCAAGACATTCGGTCCTGAGCTTGGCGTGGATTTCCTGCAGTGGCGGGCTGGTGACCGCATAGGCAACCCCGGCGCCAAGGTGCCGGAGCCCACTGACCTCGGCTGAAACCAGATGATATCCATCGGCGACCCGCTCGAGCTGTTCAACGATCTTTCCAGAATGTTCACCCGGCAGCCGGTGAAACATCGTCAGGTGCGCACGAAGAACATTGCGGTCGGGCGGGAAATGCGCCTGTCGAAGCCGGTCGAACGGCTCGATGTCCGTTTCTGCGACCCTTGCGGTCAAAATGAGCGGGTGGCGTGTTTTCAATCCGGATTCCCGGTCGAGGTGCGGCGTTCTCCTGGCCAAGCCGTAAGGGCGACGTCGATCAGTCGCTTCAGCCGCTCGTTGCAGGCGCCGTCGCAGGCCTGGGCGGACATGCCCTGGATGATCGCGCCATAAAACCGGGCAAGCGTGTCAGTGTCGGCTTGGTCCGGCAGTTCGCCTTCGCTGACGGCGCGGTCGAAGCGGGACTTGAGGAGCTGTATCGACGCTTCGCGCAGATCTGCCGTCATTCGGGCAATGGACGCATGTTCTTGCGCGTGCTGCAGGACGGCTGTCGAGACCATGCATCCTCGCGGCTTGTCCGGCTGGGTGTCGCCATCGGCAATATCGTAGAGATAGAGGCTGAGAGCTTCGTATACCGGCAGATCGGATGCCAGGAGTTCGGAGCGGCGCCTGCTTTCGCGGGCAACGCTAAAGTCGAGCGCCTGGCGGTACAGCTCCTCCTTTGATCCGAACGTGGAATAGAGCGTCGGCGGGTTGATACCCATCGCTTTGGTAAGATCGGCCGTGGAGGTTCCCTCGTAGCCATGTTCCCAGAACAGGCGCGACGCGATGTCGAGCCCGACCTCACGATCAAGCACGCGTGGCCTGCCGCGTTTGCGAACTGGTTTCTGCATTAAAATAGCGATCCCTATTAAAACATTGACAGTCGGTTCCGAGAGTATAATATAGCGATCACTATCAAATCCAGCAACGGAGTGATCCATGTCCAGAAAACTGTCAGGCAAGATAGCCCTTGTCACCGGAAGCTCGCGCGGTATCGGCCAGGCAACAGCCCTTGCTTTTGCGAAGGAGGGTGCAGCGCTCATCGGCGTACATTACACCGCAAATGCCGATGCGGCCAATTCCACCGTCCGCGAAATCGAGAAGCTTGGCGTCAAAGCTCTTGCCGTCAAAGCGGACTTCAAAGACGGCAAGGACGCCGTCGACAGCCTCTGGGCACAGTTCCGCGAAGCAGCTCGAGCCGAGACGGATTCGGCCGCTGTCGATATTCTCGTCAACAATGCGGGGATTGCGCCTGCACTACCTCTGCAGCAGACAAGTGAAGCTGCGTTCGACGAGGTCATGACGATCAATTACAAAGTGCCGTTCTTTCTTATCCAGGCGGTTGCCGACCATATTCGCGACAATGGCCGGATCATCAATGTCTCGACCGGCTTTACGCGGATCGCAGCGCCGACACATCCCGCTTATGCCGCTTCCAAGGGAGCGCTGGAGACACTGACATTGGCGCTCGCGCCGGCGTTTGCACAGCGGGGAATTACAGTGAATGCGGTGCTGCCGGGCGTGACTGAGACGGACATGAATGCAGAGTGGCTGGCTTCGCCGGACGCCCGCGCTGGCGCTGAAGCGCTCTCGGTCTTCTCGCGTGTTGGCCGCGCAGAGGACGTCGCTGACGTCATCACCTTCCTGGCATCGCATGACGCGCGCTGGACGACAGGGCAGAAGATCGATGCGACAGGCGGTTCCCGGATCTGATCGATCCCGTCGCTGTCCTATATCTGCAGCTGGGCAAACCACGCGGCATAGGGTGTATTCTTGGCGAGATGCCGGTTCAGGTCCGGCTCGCCATCCTCCCACCAGACAGGTCCGCGCTCGCCGAGCGCGACCTTGGCATCATCGACCTGGCGGCGTGCAGCAGCCATAGCGTCGGGGTCGCCTTTCGCATCCCGGACTGCCCGCCGCGCAGACATCAATTCCTTGGTAAGCGCCTGCCTTGTCTCATCATCGAGAGCCGGATTGCTCTTTCGCCACAGGCGGCCACGCACGACGAAATACCTGCCGTCCGGCGTGTCGGGATAGACGGGCGTCGCCGCACCTGCCGTCATAGCAATGTCCCCTGCGACGGTTCGACGACCTCGGTCACGCTTTCATCACCCCGCATGGTTAATTCCGTCTGGGCGCTGAAGCGGATATCGATGTCCCGATCGCGCAAAAACTCAACGAGTGTCTCGGTGCCGAGACGGTCCCAGCTCTTGCCCCGATCCGGCCCGGCGGGCACGCGCGGCAGAAGACCCGGCTCGGCACTCCACCCAAGGAGCTGTTCAAGCGATGCTGCATTCAACAGATCGCGCAGGTGATGGGCGGTGACGTAGGCGTCCGGCATGGCCCGGTGCGCCGGTAGGCCGATCTCGTGGACCAAACCTTGCGGCATCCGCTCATAGCGCAGCATCTGGTTGGAAAACCGCGGCAGATCCGGCCAGATCCGCAAAGCGCATTTCCAGGTGCAAATCCAGGGAATGCCGCCGGTGAGGCGAGGCCTACAGTATCTCTGCTCGAAGGCAGCGCGGTGGGCTGCCAAGGCATCAATCCTGCCGGATGGACGCAAGACACGTGGCGCGGTCTCCGTCCAATAGGACGCGTCGGCGACGTGCGCGTCGAGAATATGATGGATCGCCATAGTGTCGGGTGAAATCGGCCTGCCAGGATTGACGTAGAGCGCGCCGCGCTCGTCGTTGACGCTCCAAACACCATCTGCACCGAGGATGACGTCCTGCCAGCCGATCTCGCATACGTCGTGTGCGCCGTTGCCGGCCGTTTCCAGATCAATTACGCGAACACGGGCTTTCGACACGCCTTGCTTTTCTCCACATGCTTCGTGCGATGATAAATCCAACCATGCTGCGGTTGTTCCTCATGGTTGGCGCTCCTGTTGTTGGTCAGCAACGAGCGTGAAGATCGCGCAGCAAGGGGAGCCTTTGGTCGTGACCATCAGGCTGACATTCTACGTCGCTACATAAGCCGAATGCCCGGCGCTCCTAATCCAGAACATCCCTCAAAGGGATGTCGTGTAGCAGGGCACTAACCTGCGGCACTGGTGGTTATTTAGCTTGAAGCCAGCAAGCGCGAATAACGGGCGACCTTTCCTGCATCAGAACCGGCATGCACGGCATACCGCCCCATCGATAGCGGCAAGTCCCACTGCAGCTGATCAGATCTCTCAGGATGCCAATGCAATCCAAAATCTGGTTGGACTACTCGATGTCCAGTGTTTCCTGGCAGAGCGGTGAGAATTGTTGCCGCAAGTTCCTCAAGCAGCTCTCTATGGTCAGGGGGTTCAACCCGTTGCAGACCGTCTTCATCTCCAGCTGACACATATGGGCGGTTACCCAGAACGCCTGGCATGTTGGCGACAGCGTCGTCTTGTTTTTCTCGACGCACATGGTGATAGCATCAGATGTGAGCCGCCATGGCCTGAGGCACTTGGACCGGATCTCAGCTCCGCATTGGTCCTTCACAGCTGCCGACAGAGGCGCTGCCCAAGCCCCTGCAGATGATGCAAGGACAATGATCATGCTCAGCGAGATGAGCCAGAGGCGAATGCCTGCTCTCAAGTACATGGTGATGATCCTTGGCTAGTCAAATGGAGGTGCGGGCAAGGTCTGTCGCGTCTGGCTGCGTCGCGATCAAGACCAGAACCACCGGAAGTTCATGCTCCGGAATGCTGCGCGCAGAGCATCCATATCTGGCGGGAATGTTGCAGAAGGGACCAAAGTCGCAATCATGGTCGAAGCTAGTATTGAGAAGAGTTTCGTCCAAAAATTCCGGGAATAGGGAAACATTGGTTATCCTTTCTGCGGGAAATCGTCCTCATCCCTGAGGCAATGATGATTCATGAGGATTGCGGGGGCATTACAGGCCACGGCAGTGAGGAGGACATTTACGAGATCGGCCGCGGCGGGCTCTGCGGTCTTACGAGACGTTGCCAACACGAAGGACGTGAGCGGAGCAAGGCTGGAGGTCTGCCTTGCTCCGCTCACAGGCCGGCAGGGGAGGCCGGTTACTTCCTGCCAGCGTTATCCTGCCGGCAGGCGATGACATGCCATCTTCTGACTAAGGGGCTGGGGAACGCTTGGGCTGTTTGTCGGTCCATTCCGGTGGGAGGCCATAGTTGGCAGCAACCTTGCCAACCAACCCAGGTGCCCGCCCGAACGTTTCGCAGGCTTCATATTTTGGTTTGCCGCCGAGCCAGGACTGCACGCGCTGTCTGGATGGTAGGGAGATGTCCAACATCTTTGGCTCCTTGCCGGTGATGATGGTCCTGGAAAAGTCTTGGGCAAATTTGACTGCGAGGCCATAGGCGTCGCCGACCTCAGAGTAGCGGGGCGCATCCTGGATGAAGTTGGCTCCGCGGCTCCACATCATTGCCGCACGCTGCACATTGGAACTATCGATTGCTTCCGCCTCGACGGCGAGTCCGCCAAGTCCGAACGGTATCCGCGGAATGCCGATAAGGGGGACATCGCTCGGGATAGCGAACCCACCGCCAACGCTGGCGACGGTCGCGGCCGCCGCGACACCCTTGTTGGTAGGCACGATGTCGGTGACCACCGAACGGACTGTCAGATCCGCCCGTTGGCTGGCAGGCACCATCTCATACTTGTCGCTCAGTGCAACGCACAGTGCACGGTCCAGTGCGTTGGACACCAAGGCGCGATCGGTCTCAGACTTGATGCGAGACGCAGCAGCGAAGGAGAATCTCGTTGGAACAATCCGAACCGTCTTTGCCTGAGCCAATTGATGTGCGTCAACGTATTGTCGGCGTTTCTGACCGAACTTGCCCTTTACCGGTGTCAGGCTGCTGTAGGAGGTCAGGGTGCCGCTTTCTTTCAGCGGCACGGCGGTACATCCGGTGGCAGCGACTGTCATGATCCCTATCAGAACGACGGGAAGCAATCGCTTCGGCGGGCCGTAGACCCCATGGTGATAAAGATGGTTTCGGATTTGCACGTTCACTGCCTCCGGTAGGGATGTCAGAGCACAGTCGGAGCGCAGGATTGCCGCAGCATTACATGAGGCGTTTCGGGCAAGAAACGTCATCCAATCAGGAGAGAGTTTCGAGCCGAAGATGATCGGAGCTGGTGAGGCGACACGATTTTCCGCCGTTTCACAGCTGGACTGTAACTTCGGTCCCTCCAGAATCGCTTCGAATTCTGATGTGGCCGCCGTGTTTGGAAACGATCTGCTTTACAAGGCTCAGACCCAGGCCGGCACCCCGGCTTTTTGGGGTAACGCGGTAAAATGGTTCAAATACCAGTTCCTGATGTTCAATTGGGATCCCAGGTCCCTGATCGCTCACGACGATTGCACCACCCGCAGAAACCGATATGTCGATCGTTCCCTTTCCCCCAGCATGGTCGATTGCATTTCGGACCAGGTTGCCGATTACCCTTGTCAACGCGATTGTATTGCCCTTGCGGAGGAGTATTGGAGCCTCATCACTGAGTGAGATTTCGTAGCCGGCTGCAATCGCCAGAGGCGCAAAATCAGCCACGACCGCACGTGCGATCGCAATGAGATCGACCTGCTCATTAAGGTCGACCGCTTGATCATTGCGCTCGAAGTCAAGCAATTGTTCGGCAGTGTCGGCAAGGCGCGCGACATCCTTTAACATTCGAGTACGCTCCGGACCATCTGACATGCCATCGATACGGGTTTGCATGATTGCGATCGGTGTCCTTAGTTCGTGAGCCGCATCGATCAAAAATCTTCGCCGTTTCTGGAACTCAACCTCGAGTCTTTCAAGGGTTCCGTTGAATGCGGTCACGAGTGGAGCGACTTCGCTTGGAATTCCTCCGACAGGAAGACGGCTGCCCTGGCGATGGGGGTCGATCTGTGCTGCCGTCTCGGCGACATCACTGATCCGGGAAAGCGCGCTTCGCACGATCCATGGGACTGCTATAAATATAGCGGGGAGTGCCAACCCAAGCAGCGACACATAGATCGGATAGGCCCGCCCGAGCAAGGCTAGCAAGGGGGAGCCTTTTCCGGCAATGCCTCCGAATAGTATACGCACTTCACCGAGAGCCGTGGCAACATCATCGATTGATGCGATCTCCTTGATGCCTTCCGCCCCACGAATATCAGCGGCCCTGATGAGGTAGGTTACAGGGGCGATCGCAGTATATGGTGGGGGGATCACTCCCCGAGAGATGGACGCTCCGTCGGCAGTGGCGGCGACAAACCAAAGGCGGTTGTTTTCTTCCATCAGCGTCCGAAGTAGGAGGGTCTCCTCGAGTTCAAGCTGGCCGCTGCCGTTCCGGCTAATCGATTCCGCAACAGCGTTCTTGACCTCGCTCTCCATCGCGATATTGGGCGACATCACCATCGTGCCATACACAGATAGCCCAACAATAGCACCACCGATGACGATGCTGATCACCAGGCTGAGTTGCCAGCTTAGGCGCCACCAAAGAGATGGATTCGTGGATCGGTAAGCACGCATCATTCTTCCTTAAGGAGGTAGCCGACACCGCGAATATTATGGATTGTGGTGCCCGCGTTCGCATCCAATAACCTCTTGCGCAGTCTCGAAATGTGCGCATCCAGTGCGTTTGATTGTATCTCTTCTTCGTAATTGTAGACCGCCTGTTCGAGCGTGCCCCGAAGAACGGTTTTGCCCTTGCGTTTGGCAAGCGCCTGGAGAACCAAAAGCTCCCGGCGCGGGATCTCGAGCATATCGGTCCCAAGTTTGACGGTAAGGTTCAACGGGTCGATGGACAATCGCCCAGCCCTGATATCTTGATCGATCACGCCAGAGGGCCGTCGCAATAGGGCGCGGACACGCGCCATCAATTCCTCGACTAGAAACGGCTTTCCAAGGTAATCGTCCGCACCGATATCCAGGCCCGCAACCCGCTCCATCGGCTCATTTCTCGCCGTGAGTACGATGATTGGCGTGTCATTGCCTGCACGCCTTAGTTTCGGGATGAATGTCAGTCCGTCTCCATCGGGCAAGCGCCGATCCAGAAGGATCGCGTCGTAATCGTTCTGAAGGACGAGCTCATGGGCATCGGCGAGGTACATGGTGTGATCGGTAACGATCCCATGCTTTGACAGCGCAGCCGCCAGAGCAGTTGCCAGCTCCCTCTCGTCCTCAATCATCAGAAGTCTCATCCGGGGCTCCGCATCTCACGCAGGTAGTAGAGTCATCCAAGAGATTGCAGCAACATTACGCGGATAGAAAGATGCCGGGTAATGCTGCTGCAATTGTCGGACCTCATCGTGCACCCACAAACAGAGCACCATGCGGCTGTAAGGCGCGGTGCCCTATCAATATGAGGAACCGCGACGATGTCAGCCAGATCGAAGAAACTGTTTGCAGTAACTGCGACCCTATTCGTGGGATCTTGTTTGGCGGTCGCTCTGATAGATCCCGCACGGGGAACGGATGATGTGAACGAGCGACTTCAAAGCATTGTGGCCGCTCAGGTCCGCGGCGCGATGTCATCGTTCGAGCTGTCGCCGATGGACATAGCCACAATGCGCCCGGCGGCACTTGTCGAGCGGCTTCGGGTGACAGGGGAGGTTAGCCCGTCACGTCATGCTGTCCTGCGGGCGACAACGGGTGGGAGGATTGTCCACTCCGACATCCGCGAAGGACAGACAGTGAGGGCGGGTGACGTTCTGGTCAGGCTTGCTCCGCAAGACCTTCAGGCTGCTTTGAAAGAGAAAGAAGCAGATCGGGAAGGCGCCATGGCGGAAATGCTCCTTGCCATGCAGTCGCTCAACCGGATCGAGCAACTCGTCAGCAAAAAGGTCGCAAGCCAGGAGCAGCTCGACAAAGCGAGAAGCGAAGTCGCCGCACGCAAAGCAAGGCTGGACGGCCTCGCCGCCCAAGTCGAGGTGGGACAGAAAGCGCTGCAAGACGCACAAATCATCGCCCCCTTTGACGGCGTTGTCTCGAAGGTCCTGGTCAATCAGGGCACGCAGGCCGCCCCAGATGCTGAGCTTTTGACGCTCGTTGACGTTGCCGACATGGAAGCCAGGGTTCTCATCTCTACACAGGACGTTTTGCGGGTCGCTGCTGGACAGGTCGTCGAGCTTCGGATTGACGGCTTCGAAAACCAAGTGATCAGGGGCGAAGTTGCCCGGATCAGTCCGGTTGTGGACGAAGGCAGCCGCTCTGTCGCGATTCATATTCGTCTTCCAGACGATGGCTACCGCTTCAAGGGAGGCATGTTTGTCCACGGGTCGGTACTGGTCCGGCAGGCTGAAGACGCGATTGCCGTTCCGGTTGCCGCACTTCGTAGAGACCAAAAAGAAGTCTACGTCCTAAAACTCCTGGACGGTTTTCTCGTCCGCCAGCCGGTGACCATCATATCCCAGTGGGAGGACGAAATGGCTGAGGTCTCTGGTCTTGCGCCGGGCGACATGATCGTAAGGTCGCCACTTTCCGAGCTTCGGCCCGGCCTTCCGGTCACAGTGGCAAAGGTGGGATAGTCATGTTTCTCACCCGCATCGCAATAGGTCATCCCGTCTTTGCCACCATGATGATGGTGGTCATACTGGTGTTCGGCGCCTTTTCCTACCAGCGTCTCGGTGTCGATCAGTTCCCGAATGTCGATCTTCCGGTTGTGGTCGTCACCACCGCGTACCCCGGCGCCACGCCCGAAGTTGTCGAGATGGATGTCACCAAACCGATCGAGGAGGCGCTCAGCACGATCAGCGGAATCAACGAGATAACGTCGACGTCATACGAAGGTCGATCCGTCGTCGTGGCAATGTTCCAACTGGAGGTGCAAAGTCCGGTTGCGGCGCAAGACGTCCGCGACAAAGTGGCCGCCCTCGATGTGCAGCTACCTGAGGAGGCCGACAAGCCAATCGTCTCGCGGTTCAACCCGTCGGACGAACCAATCCTCTCGATCGCCGTGATGTCCGCGTCCTCGGGCGTGCCTGACCTCACCCAGCTTGTTCAGGAACGGGTAATTCGCGAGCTCGCAACCATTTCCGGCGTCGGGCAGGCAATCTTGGTTGGTGGTCAAAGACAGCAGGTCGATATCCTTGTCGATTCGGCCCGTCTGGAGGCCCTCGACCTAGGTGTCGACGAAGTCATTGCGGCGATCAAAGTCAGCAACAGGAACCGGCCCGCTGGAAGTGTCATCGCCGCGCTGTCCGAACGCAGTATCCAGATCCAGGGCCGGGTCATGGACCCAAAAGACTTTCTTGACCTGATCGTTGCTCGCCGCGCCGGCGCCCCTGTCTACCTTTCGGACGTTGCGTCCGTCAGGACTGGACCAGCGGAACCGGAAAGTAGAGCCGCCTACAATGGTAAGGCTGCTTTGGCGATCGACCTGATCAAGATTCAGGACGCAAATACAGCGCAGGTTGCATCGGACATACGCGAACGACTGGATCAGCTCAACGCCGTTCTGGCGCAAAGGGATGTGCAGCTCGTCATCATCAGAGACGCCTCCAGGCCAATCTTGGAGTCTCTCGGCGAGGTTCAATCTACCTTGATCGAAGGAGCGGCGCTTGCAGTCGCCATCGTTTTCCTCTTCCTCAACTCATGGCGAAGCACGGTCATCACCGCGCTGACATTGCCAATTTCGATGATCGGGACGCTCGCCGTCATCGATTTCCTCGGTTTCACGCTCAACATGCTCAGCCTGCTCGCCCTGACACTATCGATCGGGATTCTCGTCGATGACGCCATCGTGGTGCGGGAGAACATTACCCGTCACCTGCACATGGGCAAGTCCCACTTCAAGGCGGCGCTCGATGGCACAAACGAGATAGGGCTTGCCGTGATGGCGACGACGGCGACCATTGTCGCTGTCTTCCTGCCCGTTGCCTTCATGGACGGCATGGTTGGCCGCTTCTTCTACGAATTCGGCGTTACCGTTTCCGCAGCCGTGGTCATATCACTTTTCGTGGCGTTTACGCTGGACCCCATGCTCTCCAGCATATGGCATGATCCCGATGCTGACCCCAACGCGGCGCGGGGTCCAATCGGCCGTACCATTGCTCTCTTCGATAATGGGCTTGAGAAGACTGTCACGCTCTATCGGAAATTGATCCGCTGGACACTTCGCTTTCGCCTCGTCACGCTCTTGCTGACAACCGCGGTGTTCATTGTCAGCATCTTGATGGTTCCACTCGTCGGCGTGGAATTCGTTGGAGCTTCAGACGAGGGAGAATTTGAGGTCAAGGTGACCGCTCCAGCAGGATCATCCCTGGATTATACGACAGCAAAACTTGAGCAGGTTGAAGCTGCCCTGCGCGAGTTTCCCGAGGTTGCCTCCATCTATTCGAGCATCAACACGGCAAACAATCCTGGGAAACATCACGCGACTCTGGCTGTCGGCCTTGTTCCCCAGGAAAAACGCGAGCTGACGCCTCTGATGCTGGCCGATCCTATCCGCCAGCGGCTCGCAATGATCGCTGGAATCAAAATAGCGTTCATTCAGGCGGGTCTTGGGGGTGGTGCAAGTCCCATTCAACTGAGCGTGCTTGGCGATGATCGCATCGTCCTGGAAAAAGCCGCGAAAGACCTGATCGCCAGCATGCGCCACATTCCAGGCGTGGTCGACATCAACTCGAGCGCCAGCGATGAAAGCCCGATCTTTTCGGTACGGCTCAAGCCTGAACAAGCAAGCGATCTTGGTATCGGCCTCGGAGAGCTAACCGTGATGCTCTCATCACTTGTCGGCGGCGAAAGGGTCGGACGCTGGTCTGATCAATCGGGTCAAAGCTATGACGTGGTGGTTCGACTGCCTGAGGATCAACGCAATAGCGTCTCGGCTATCGGCAGTTTGATGATCAAAACGCCAGACCGAAACAATAGCGGAAGCCCCCCTGTCGTGAGGCTCGATCAGGTAGCCGATATCGAACTGGCTCCGGCTGCGTCAGAGATCCGCCGTCTCGATCAGCAGCGCGAAATTCTAATTTCTGCTGATATCTCAGGTCGGACAGCAGGTGACGTCACCGCCGATCTGGAGGCAGTCATAGCCAGACAGGAACTCCCTCCCGGATCCCGGATTAAGTTCGGAGGAGAAGCGGAGGATGTTGGGAAAGCTGCCGCGAGCCTGTTGAAGGCACTGATGATGGCCGTGATCTTCATCTACGTCGTGCTTGCATCGCAGTTCGGAAGCTTCCTGCAGCCGATTGCCATCATGGCGGCACTCCCACTGTCACTGATCGGCGTTTTGATCGGATTGCTGCTGACCGGAAGCACCATCAACATGTTCTCGATGATCGGCTTTATCATGCTCATGGGCCTCGTTACGAAGAACGGCATCTTGTTGGTAGATTTTGCCAACCGCGAACGGCAAAGGGGGCTTTCCGTTGCAGAGGCCGTGGTCAATGCCGGCGCTGTGCGGTTTCGACCCATTGTGATGACCACACTGGCGATGATCTTCGGCATGATCCCGCTTGCCCTGGCAACGTCCGCGACCGGCGCCCAGAGGGCTCCCATGGCACATGCGGTGATCGGCGGGCTCCTGAGCTCGACGGTTCTCACTCTAATTGTTGTTCCGGTACTCATCTCCTGCATCGACAGCATCGTGAGAAAAATGAAGAAGCCGCCTCAACCTCTTTCACAAGTCGATCCACAGGTGGCGAGGTAGGGCAATGGCGAAGACCTCTACAAGGATAAAGCGTATATTGGGTGGCCTGCTCCTCTCGGCGATCCTCTTCGCGGCGCTGCTCGGCGGCCCGACTGTAATCCTGATAATTCTGGCGAGCCGCTTTACTCAGTAGCGCGGCTCGCTGTCGCTCTTCCACACGCTGAAGGAGGAGCTCGGCCACTTACATGTAATGCAGCGGCAATCCTTCTCTCGCACTGTCCAGCGCAGAGGCATCGACGATGCCTGCGCGGGTCACAACAGGAGATATTTATTTGATGAAGTTCAAGAGCCCTGATCCCATGCCAGAAGGACGCGAGACACCGGCGGAGGGGTCTTTTTACCTCGGGCGTCAATGGATGCCGGTAAAAGCATCGGTCATCGCTATTGCGGTCGCTTCTCTGCTGTCTCCGGCAAAGACGCTGGCCGCCGATTTTGTCATGGAAGAAGCCCAGGCCATGCCGCCAGAACAGTTCGACGAGGGACGGTTCGGCGGCGTTAGGGGAAAACTGCACGACTGGAAGGTCACAGTCGGCGTCGGCGCGATATATCTTCCCGAATATGAAGGGTCGGATGAGTTCCAGATCCAGCCCTTTCCGATGCTCTCGGCTCAGTTCGGCGATCGTGTACATCTGGGAATGGATGGACTGGTGGTGGACCTGTGGCAGTACAATGGCTTTGGGGTTGCCGCGAAAGGCGGCGTCGAGTTGGGGCGAAAGGAGGACGATTCCGATGATCTTCGCGGCCTCGGCGACATCGACATGGGCGGTGTCGTCGGCGCACTGCTGACGTATGAAACCGGACCGTTCGAGATATATGCCTCGCTCGACAAGACTTTTGGCGGCAGCGAAGGTATGACCGGCACCGTCGGGGCAAAAGCGTCGCATCAATACGAGCGCTTTATCTTTTCTGCAGATCTGTCCGGCACCTGGGCCGACAGCAAGCATATGAGATCCTATTTTTCGGTAAGCCCGGCCCAATCCGCAAGGTCAGGCCTGGAAGAATACGAGGCGGGAGCGGGCGTCAAGCGTGTGGATCTTAAGGGAACTGTAACCTACCTGTGGACTGAGCAATGGATGATCACAGGTGCAGCGGGTGCAGGTTTTCTCCTTGGAGACGCCAAAGATAGCCCAATTGTGAAGGATGACATCCAGCCCTTCGCTATGTTGGGTATAGGCTACCGCTTCTGAGCCAGTTACATCATCGCGGTACGATCAGCTGTGCCGCGATGCCTGCCTGTTGACGACCCCACCATAGCCTCATTGCAGAGGCAGGAGCGTGACCAGGCGAACGTCTGTTCCGTCACATAGCGCTCGGTTTCGCTTCAGCTCCCAAGCCGGCTGATATCACAAGGCGCACGCCATCAGAGTCTGAGGAGGTGTCGTCGGCTTAAACCGATCACATGGCGTGAAGCGAAACCGATGACGGAGTGAGCGTTAATTGACGACCGTGATGTTACCCGGTGTCCGGTGCATGATCGCCCCGGCGCACGAGCTTGCTAGCAACGGCGCTGATCTGAATGCAAACTTGTCATATTGCATGGACGACCTATGTGCCGCAGCCGACGACCTACTCGACAAGCCTTGTCAGCCCCATCGCTGCACCAGATAATAGGGAACGAACATGCCGACACCATTTACAGCCTGGCTCAGAACCGAGGGGCCACGCTGGCCTTATCTTCGCATATGGTTGCATGCCTTAATTGGTGTCATCGGCCTCACGGCAGCGACCTGGGCAGTTTGCAACGCCCGCGGAATGGCTCTTCCTGAAATCTTCGCGGAGAACGCTGCACATGAACTGCTGCAGTCTGTGGTTTTAGGGTCAGCGGTCGTTGCCAGTGTTATTGCGTTGATCTTGTGCAGGTGCTTGGCCCGGTTCGCAGCACTAGCCATTGGCTTGATCAGCTACATAGGTCTCTTTCGCGAGATGCCGAGTTGCCGGGGGGACGTCTTGTTTTACTGCGCGGATTCCACGACCCGCGGCTCCCTGATGGCCGCCGGCGCCCTGTCTCTCGTGCTCGCCGCGGTGGTTTTTGAGCTTCACACCCGTGGGACGGTCATGAAAGCGATCCACCCCCGGCTCTCCTGGCCGTTAGCCTTAGCGGCGGGGCTGGTGGGTGTGAGCCAAATAGCAGAAGATCTGCACCTAGTGCCCCTTGAAGAGGTTCTTGAGCTCTACAGCTATCTCATTCTGATGCTCTTCACGTGCTGGCTAGCTCTACGGCCTTCGAGCTTCCTGGACGGAAGCATGGTCTCACCACACCAGTTGCCGAACGATCATGCAGCGCGACCGTGTTCTTAGTGACTCAAAACCTTGGAGCTCGCCTCGGCCGCCGTTGGACATTCGGTTCTATATCTGAGGATTGGATCCGACCGTACCGGTCATGAGACGATGACCGCGGACTCCACCCAGCTAGCTGACAGCGCGTTATGCTGTAGAAAAGGCAGAGCGAGCAGAAGCGTAGCTAAAGTGCCCGGGGCACGGCGGTTCAAGTCCATTCAAGGCGGGTATCTCGACAGCAGTCATATACCAGTTATGAAAAAACAGTATAGCGAGGATCACGGGGGGTAGTGTCTTGCATTGGCGGAGCGGGCACGGGCAGCGTCCACTGGGTAAAGCAGCTAGGCTTGCTTACAGGATAAAGCTATACTAGCTTTGTGAGGACGATATAGGGGCCGCCGTGATTAAGCAGATCGACCTCATGTTTCGCACCATGGTCGCGGAACTGCAGCAACGGGCATTTGATGATGATTGGGCGGAAGACTTCCCCCCATCGGGTAGATTCGTGCCGGTGGCAGTTGAGGGTCGGCGTTACTGGTATTTCGACCAACCCGACGGTGAGGGTGGGCAGAAGCGCCGGTATGTCGGGCCTGCCGAGGACCCCCTGATTTCGGAACGGGTCGAAACCTTCAAGGGTGAGAAGTCTGACTATAAGGCACGCCGCAAGTACGTTTCTACGCTCACACGTGAAGCCGGTTTGATTGCCGCTGATCGCTTTACCGGCGATATCGTACAGGCGCTTGCAAAGGCCGGTCTCTTCCGGCTGCGCGGTGTTCTCATCGGCACTGTCGCTTTTCAATGCTACTCGGCATATCTTGGAATCCGTCTGCCTTCGGCGGCGATCCTAACAGGTGATGCAGACCTGGCCCAGGATTTCGCGATCTCCGCCGAGGTGGCAGATTCGCTGCCGCCGATCCTCGATCTCCTAAAAGGGCTTGATCCAACGTTCCGCGCAGTGCCGCATATCAGCGGCAGCTCTCGATCTCATGCCTTCCGGAATCAGAGTGGTTACAGGGTCGAGTTCATGACGACAAACAGGGGAGCCGAAGAATATTCGGACAAGCCCGCCAACATGCCCGCTCTCGGTGGTGCGTCAGCCGAACCGCTGAGATACATGGATTTCTTGATCCGCGATCCCGTTCGTTCGATCTTGCTACACGGTGCCGGTATCTCAGTTGTTATCCCTGATCCTTGCAGGTACGCGGTGCACAAGCTTATCATTGCTGGCCGTCGCCAGAATGACGCCGGCGGCCAGGCCAAACGGGATAAAGACCTTAGACAGGCAGGAATACTATTCGACGCCCTGCCGGTCACGGGCCATGGGCCATCACTGGCTGACGCTTTGGAAGAGGCATGGGATCGCGGACCTGCTTGGAAGCTGGCGATCTCGGAAGCAGCTGAAACCATGCACAAGGAATACTGGGGCGCTATCAATCGAATGGTCGGCATTCTCAAGAAATAAAGGTTAGGCCTGTTCGAAAGGAAGGCCCTATGACAATCCTCATTCGCATCAGGTCGCGCTCGGCCCAACCTTTGTCTGACACAGCTCTTCATGCTGCTTCCACGGTGCTATTGAACGACATCAGGCCTACCCGAAAGCAAATTAATCAATAGGAAGCTGTGACGTTATAGGAAGCAATGGTTCATATCCGTTCAAGAGCGAAGACGCCGGTCAGGCAGTTCGCTAATTCGTTTCGGCTGGATTGGTCTCTGATTTTGTTCTTCCAGGATGTCCTTGGTGATGTTCTGGCCGCGGGCAAAGATGCCCAAGACGAATACATCTTCTCCTTCCTTCACCTTGGTTGCACCAGGATCGTACGAGGAGCTTCCATCTGTCGGTGCTCGCCTTATTGACAGCGACAATGGGTTGGCGCATCAAAGCTTCAGTTAAAGCTCCACTTATGGCATGCCTGGTGACCTTTCAGCCTCGGATGAACAACCGCATCGACGGATTTACGGTCGTTGGCAAGATCCACACTCGCCAGTGGAACGGCATCACCGCCGATCTGACGCAGGTGGAGTGCGCTCCCTATGCGGGCGGCTACTATGTGGCGCAGGACCCGCGGCTGTTCATCCTGCTGGATGCGGAAGGCGAGGGGCAGCCGCTCGTCAAGATGACGGCAGACGGAGCGGGCATGCCGCAGGATATCCAGAACCGGCCGATTTCCTTCGTGCCCGCGGCCATGGACCTCTGGGTCGATGTGATCGGCGTACGCTCGATGCGCCACCTCGACATCCATTTTGATGCAGAGGCCATCCTGCAGCGGCTGGGGGAAGACCTTGACCCGAAGCAGCTTGGTGACCCGCTCCTGCTCTTCAGCGACCAGAGGATTCTGACGCTCGGGCAGCTGATCGCAGCCGAATGTGCCAATCCGCAGCCGCTGCATGATCTCTATGGCGATGGGCTTGCCCTGGCGCTTATCATTGACGCGATGAAGCTCGGCCGCTCCGAACCGCGCCAGAAAAGCGCGCTTGCGGCTTGGCAGTTGCGCCGAGCGCTCGACTTCATCGAGGCAAACTGCCTGCGCAGCATCCGGCTGGAGGAGCTGGCGGCGCTGACGGGGCTGTCGCAATCCCACTTCAGCCGCTCCTTCAAGGCTTCGACCGGGACCGCGCCGCACCAGTGCCAGATGAAGATGCGCATTCAACGCGCCCAGCAATTGCTGCTGTCCGGAGGACCGTCCATCAGCGAGGTGGCGAGCGTAACCGGCTTTTCCGATCAGGCGCATTTCACGCGCATCTTCCGCCAGATGACCGGCGCTACGCCGGCCCATTGGCGAAAGGCCAAGAAGTAAGGCGAGAATCCGTCGAAATTGACCGAAGCGTTCAAAAGTCGCACATGCGTTCAATCCGTGCCCATAAATATGAGTTAGTGGCTCATGTTATTGTAGGCTGCAAGGGCTGCGGCAGTGGTGGGGTTGTTGATGACGACAGGTCGTATGAAGTTGATGGCGGGTTTCCTCAAGACCGGTGCGGCACTGGCGGTCATGACGGCAGCGGTGCCGGCGCTGGCGCAGGAAACGCAGCTCGAGACGATCGTGATCGAGGGGGAAGGCGAACCCTCAGCGGTAGCGCCGGTCAGGGGCTATGTCGCGAAAACTTCGTCGGCCGGCTCCAAGGGCAATGCGCCTGTCAGCGAGATCCCGCAGTCGGTGTCCGTGATCGGCCAGCAGGAATTCCAGGACCGCGGCATCACCAACAAGGTCGACGAGCTGCTGCGCTATACGCCGGGCATTGTCGCGCAGCCCTATGGCAGCGACCCGGACACCGACTGGTATTTCATCCGCGGCTTCAACGCGACCCAGACCGGCGTCTACTTCGACGACCTGAACCTCTTCAGCTACGGCTTCGGCGGTTTCCAGATCGACCCTTTCATGCTGGAGCGGGTTGACGTGCTGAAGGGACCGGCGTCGGTCCTTTATGGTGGGGCCAATGCCGGCGGCATCGTCGACATGATCCGCAAGCGGCCGACCGACGATCCCCTCTACTACACTGAGGCAGGGATCAACTCGAACGGCAATGGCTTCTTCGGGTTCGATTTATCCGACGCGATCGGCAAAGACGGCACTATGAGCTATCGCCTGACCGGCAAGATCGCCGGCGGCGACAATTATTCGGACTATTCCGAAGACCTGCGCGGCTTCGTGATGCCGCAGCTGACGATCGCACCGGACGATTCCACCAGCCTGACGCTGTGGGGCTATGCCGGCGCGCTCGACCAGGTGCATACCAGCAACGGCTTCCTGCCCTATGTCGGGACGGTGGTGGACGCGCCCTTCGGGCGTATCGACCGGGAAGGCTTCTTCGGCGAGCCGGATCTCGACACTGGTCGATACGACCAGCAGATGCTCGGTTTCGAGTTCGATCATGACTTCGACAACGGCTGGAACTTCACCTCCAACTTCCGCTACGGCCATTTGGACAAGTACGAGAACGGGCCTTACCCCTATCTCTATGTCAACACCACCAATCCCGCCGCTCCGGGCTACTACCAGCTGAACCGCATCGGGTTCGAGGGGGATACGTCGGCCGACACGCTCGCCTGGGACAACCGGTTGGAAAACCAGTTCGACTTCGGCGGTGCGGAGCACTCGGTGTTGGCCGGGATCGACTACCGCTACTACCGGCTCGACAACGTGCAGAATTCGCTGTTCGGCGCCAGTTCGATCAGTCCGACCGACCCCGTTTACGGACTGCCGCAGCCGAGCCTCAACCCGCTCTACGACCAGGAGCTGAAGATGAACCAGCTGGGCCTTTACGCCCAGGATCAGATCCGCTTCGGCGCCGGCTGGATCGTCACGTTGAACGGCCGCTACGACTTTGTCCATACGGAAATGGACGACCGCCTGGCGGCGAACGACGACTATGACTCCTCGGAGGGAGCATGGAGTGGCCGTGCTGGCCTTGCCTATGAGTTCGACAATGGCGTGACGGCCTATGTCAGCGCCGCGACGTTTTTCAACCCGCTGGTGGGTCTTGGCCTGCAGGGGCCGCTGGTGCCGGAAGAGGGCGAGCAGTTCGAAGCGGGCGTCAAGTTCGAGCCAGGTTTCCTGGATGCCTCGTTCACGGCCTCGGTCTTCCACATCAACAAGCAGAATAATGTCGTCTCGGTGGCCGTGGCGCCCTGGCAGGACCAGCTCGGGGAGGTCCGTTCGCAGGGCGTCGAGCTCGAGGGCAAGGTGAACCTCAACGAGAATTGGCGTATGCTTGGCTCGTTCACCTATGCGGATGTCGTGGTGACGGAAAACGATCCGAACCCGGCGCTGGTCGGCAAAACACCCTATATCGTCCCGGACGTGACGGCGTCGCTGTGGCTCGACTATGCCTTCGCCAACGCAGCGCTCGAAGGGCTCAGCGTCGGTGCCGGCCTGCGCTACAAGGGCCAATCCTGGGCTGACGAGGCCAATACGCTCAAGGTGCCGGATGCGACGCTCGTCGATGCGGCGATCCGCTACCGGAAGGACGACTGGACCGCCTCGCTGAACGTCGCGAACCTGCTCGACGAGGACTATGTGGAAAGCTGCGGCGGCGTTGGAGCCTGCGGCTACGGCGAGGCGCGCACCGTGACGTTCAAGCTGAGCAAGAAATGGTAGGCAAGGGTATCCATGGTTGAGCAGTCCGTGCCGGAGGCTTTCCTGTCGCTGAGAGGCGTGGGCTTCTGCGTGGACGGCAAGACGATCCTCTCCGGCATTGACCTCGATTTCAAAACGGGCACCGTCTGCGGCCTTGTCGGGCCGAACGGCTCCGGAAAGAGCAGCCTGCTCAGGATCATCGCCCGGCAGGTCAGGCCGAGCGCCGGCGAGATTGCTTGGGGCGGCCAGTCGGCACGGGCGTGGAACAACCGCGCCTTTGCCCGTCATGTCGCCTATATGCCGCAGTTCACGCCCGGCGCGGACGGCATGACCGTGCGCGAACTGGTGGCGCTGGGGCGTTTTCCTTGGCACGGCACCCTCGGCCGGTTTGCTGACGCCGACCGTCAGGCCGTCGAGGAAGCGATCGTCCGCACCGATCTTCTTTCCTTCGCGGATCGGCACGTTGATGGCATGTCGGGTGGCGAGCGGCAGCGGGCGTGGATCGCCATGATGCTGGCGCAGAATGCGCGCTGCCTGATCCTCGACGAACCGACTTCGGCACTCGATCTTGCACACCAGGCGGGCGTTCTTGCACTGGTGCGCGCGCTGGCCGAAGAACGCCGGCTGACGGTGATTGTCGTGCTACACGACATCAATCTGGCTGCCCGCTACTGCGATACGATCATCGCCCTCAACGGCGGTCGCGTGCTGATGAGCGGCGCGCCGGAGGAGATCATGCAGGAGGAAGCACTGCAGGCGATCTTCGGCACTCGCATGGGCGTGTTTCGACATCCGCACCACAAGCAGCCAGTCAGCTACCTGCTATGAGTGCTGCGCCCTCTCCATGGACGCGGCGCCAGCTTCTCGCCGCGTTGTCCGCCACGCTCGTGATGCCAAATGCCGTGCATGCTGCGCCGGATGCAGCCCATGGGCCGCGCGTCGCGACGCTCGACTGGGCGCTTCTGGAAACGCTTCTGGCGATTGGAGCAAATGTCGTGGCCGGCGCGGAGCTCCGGCAATTTGGCGAGGTGGCCGTGGCGCCGCCGGTTCCACCGAAGGTCCGGGATCTGGGCCTGCGCGGCATGCCGAGCTTCGAGGCGCTCATACACGCCCAACCGGAGCTGATCTTCAACTCCAACTTCTACCTCTCCAGCGAGCCTTCCCTGCGCCGCATCGCGCCGGTGGAGACGCACTCGGTCTATGTGCCGGGAGAGAGTGCTTTCGCTCTTTCATCGGAGGCGACCCGAGCCATGGGCGAGCGCCTTGGTCTCGATACCAGCAGACAGCTGATCGAGGCCATCGAAGCGCAGCTGGAGCGCCAGCGGCAGATCCTCGCGCCCGGCGGCGACGGAAGGCCCGTACTGCCGATCAATCTCGGCGATGCGCGGCATTACCGTGTCTTCGGTAGTGACAGCATGTTCGGCGAAGTGCTGGTGCGGCTCGGGCTGGACAATGCCTGGACCGGTGCGACCGCCTATTCGGCCATGGCGCCGATCGGCATCGAGACGCTGGCGACGATGCCTGAAGCGTGGATTATCCTCATCCTGCCGCAGCCGGCGGACGTGGTCGAGACGCTTGCAGCAAGTGCATTCTGGAACGCCCTGCCGCCGGTGCGGGAAGGGCGCGTCCTCACCCTCGGTCCGGTCAACCCCTATGGCGCGCTACCGGCGGCGGCACGGTTTGCCGATCTCCTGACGGAAGGTCTGCTGTATGCCCGCAACGGCTGAGATGAGCGCGCCTTCCTGGCCAAGATTTTGCTTTGCGTCGATGGCGCTTTTGATCACCTGCATCGTAATGCTGTTGCTGATGGTGCTGCTAATGCCTCCGGTGCCCGGACCCGCGGCCGAGGCGGCGGCGCTCTCGTCCATCCTGCTTTGGCACAGCCTGATGCCACGCGCGACAATCGCCGTTCTTGCCGGCGCGGCGCTCGGGCTTTCGGGCGCGCTGTTGCAGCATGTGCTGCGCAATCCGATTGCCGATGCCTCCACCCTCGGGATCGCCGCCGGGGCGCAGCTGGCGCTGACCCTGGCGCTCGGACTGTCGCCGGGTCTGCTGTTCCTGCCGCGCGAATTGATCGCCTTTGCCGGCGGCTTCGGCGCCCTTTTTCTGGTGCTGGCGCTCAGCTGGCGGCGGCAGCTGGACCCGTTGACGGTGGCGCTTTCTGGCATGGTCGTGACCATGATCGCCTCGGCGGCGAGCGTGGCAGTCGTCCTGGCGCGCGGCGAGTACGCCATGTCGATCTTCATCTGGGGCTCGGGCTCGCTCAGCCAGCAGGATTGGAGTGGCGTGCTCTCGCTGCTTCCCCGACTGATCATCGGCATGGTCGCGACGATGCTGGTGATGCGACCACTTCGGGTGTTGTCGCTCGACGATGCCGCTGCCCGCAGTCTCGGCGTCTCCATCCATGCCATCCGCCTTGCGGTGTTGGCGCTTGCAGTCTGGCTTGCGGCATCCGTGACCGCGGTGGTCGGCGTGATCGGCTTCCTCGGCCTCGCCGCGCCGGCGCTGGCGCGCTACTGCGGGGCGCGGACAACCGGCGAGGTGGTCGCCGGCGCCGCTGTCATCGGCGGCGCGGTTCTCTTTGTCGCGGATGCGCTGATGCAAATGCTCGGGGCGGGTTTCTCCGATCTTGCGCCGGCGGGTGCCGCGACCGCCCTCTTTGGCGGTCCGCTGTTGCTTCTGCTTCTGCCGCAAGTACGCAGCGTGCTGACGGCGAAGGTCGCGGCCGTCCCGCCGGGCCGACGGCTGTCGCGACCGGGCAGGGGTATCGTGCTGCTGGTTGTTGTTCTTGCCGTGCTATTGGCGCTGGCTATTGTCGTAGGCCCGTCCGAAGCTGGTCTGACGCTCAGCCTCGGCAGCAATCTCTACGGACTTCTGCCGTTCCGGCTGCCGCGGCTGATAGCGGCGGGCGGCGCGGGCGCGATGCTGGCGGCTGCCGGCCTGATCATGCAGCGGATCACCGGCAACCCGTTGGCGAGCCCGGAGGTGCTAGGCGTCAGTGCCGGGGGTGGCGCCGGATTGACGGTGGCGCTGTTCTTGGTGGCGTTTCCATCTCTCCCGGTCATGCTGGCAAGCACGGCACTGGGCGCGCTTGCGAGCTTCCTGCTGATCATGGCGCTGACGGTGCGCACAGGGTTCTCGCCGGAGCGTGTGCTGCTGGCGGGCGTTGCGCTTGGTGCCCTCTCCATGGCGCTGATCACACTGGTGCTGGCGCAGGGCGACATGCGCAGCTTTATCCTGCTCACCTGGATTTCAGGATCGACCAACAATGCCGGACCGCTGCAAGCCGGCGTTGCGATGGGCGCGCTTGGCCTTTTGGTCCTGCCGCTACTCCTGACAGGGCGCTGGCTTTCGCTGCTGCCCCTCGGCCCGGAGGTGGGGCGTTCGCTCGGGCTACCTGTCGCAAGGACCAGGCTGTTGCTGGCGGTGCTCGCGGCGCTGTTGACGGCGGCAGGCTCGCTCGTCGTCGGGCCGCTCAGCCTGACCGGACTTGTCGCCCCGCATCTTGCCCGGATGGCAGGATTCCAGCAGCCGGGGCACCAACTGGCCGCATCGCTGATCCTGGGGGCAGCGATCCTGATTGCCGCCGACTGGCTTTCCCGACTGGTGATTTACCCTTATCAAATCCCGCTGGGGCTGTTTGCCGCCCTGATCAGCGGTCCCTATCTGCTGTGGCTGCTGAGCCGCAGGACGCCGGCTTGAACGTGCCGATGGAACGCCATGATTCATCGAGCCCTATCCGAAGGGGATTGCCGGCTTTCACCGCTATTTGCAGGTTCTTGCCACGCGTCCCGACATCGCCGATCGGCCGGTGCAACGGATCTGCCGCGGCCGTGCGGCGACATTCGCTACAGCGGTGTCGGCTTCGGCTACCTGAACGGCGAAAGGTGCTGGACCGCACGCAGCCGGTGCGACCCAATCCGGATGGCGATCGAGCCAGCCGCACCCCAGCGTCAAGGAGCGATGCCTGGAAGTTGAAGACCGGCTTATAGCCTGGGATAGAGACTTCCCCGATGCCTTTGAGCACGGCGTTGATGTTCTGATGATTGTATTCGATCGAGCCGCGAGGACGATCGATCATCCCTGCAGAAGGCGGTTATGTCCAGACTTGCTGGTGGGGGGGCCGGCGATGTCGTCAGCGAGCATCGCGAAATAGTCCGCCACGATCGCGTCGTTCTGCTCGTCGGCCAGTCACCGGCGATGGCGGCTCCGGAACGGACTGGCCAAGCTGGAGAAGGTCCGGATCATGCTAGTAACTGTGCTGGGATACCAAGCGCTGGCCCGGCCTCAGCCAACCGCTGGTCAAGCGTATACACAGTGGCGCCATGCTCCGACGCAATAGCGAGATGCAGCGCGTCTCCCGCACGCAGCCCAAGAGCATGTTGATCAACAAACCTTGCCGCCGCCCGGAAATGACCGCCCATCACGGGCAGCATGATGAAACTCTCGGCGACAAGTTTGCTGAACATGGCGAGCGCCGCGGCGCGCTGCTCGAGGGTGATGTGTCCAGTACGCAGCTTGATCGCTAGTGCCGACGACATCTCGGTAACGGTCCAGTCGCTGATCAGGAGCCCCGCCGGGTCCTGCTCGGCCAGCCAGGCCTGAACGCGCGGCGTCGTTGCTTCGTTGGAGAGCGCCGCAACGATCAGCGATGTATCGAGATAAAGCATCAGTAGCGATCGCCATCGCGCATCGACCGCACGAGATCGGCAGCACTCTGGGACTGGGGCGGCATCGCCGCCGTCAGCAATTGAAGCAGTGCCGCATCGATCGGCTTGCGCGGTGTTTCCACCGCGATGAGCCGAGCGACGGGCTTGCCGCGGCGGGTGATGTTGATTGAATCGCCCGCTTCAACCCGGTCGACCAATTCGCTCAAATGTGCTTTGGCATCTGCCAGATTGATTGTCGGCATGTCATCCTCCTGACCATGTAGGTAGTCATATAGCAGATCGAGCTAAGAATTCCAGCAGGAGGTTCGCCGATGAAGCACACCGTTCCATTGCGGGATGCCACCTATTGGAGCGACAACGTACCGTACACCTTGGTTAGGCGTGAACGCGGGGCTTTGCCAGCCCCATTGGAAGTCCTGCGAGTGATGTGGTGCCGTCCAACGTCGCAAACGGGGATGATAGCACGGAGGCGGAGATCCGCGATATCCTCGAGGCTGCTGTTCGCCCGTCTCAACGCGTAAAGCTCGGCTCATTGCTCGCGTCGATCGGTCGTGAGGCCGAACTTTCCAACCGTGACGTCGAAGCTCTGCAAGAGCGCGATAAGACGCAAGCTGAACCGATGACTTTTGAATGATCTTGATTGACACCAACGTGATATCAGAGCCGTGGAAGCCGGCTCCTGATGCAGAGGTTGTGGCTTGGCTGGATGCCCAAACTATCGAGACCCTCTTTATCTCTGCGATATCGGTTGCGGAGCTTCGGTTTGGTATTGCGTCCATGCCGGGCGGGCGGCGTCAAACCATCCTCCACAACCGTCTTGAGGATGAGGTGCTGCCACATTTTGTTGAGCGTATTTTGCCCTTCACCCTAAGCACGTCCCTTTTTTACTCCGGACTGATGGCGGACGCGCGAGCATCCGGTAAAGCGATCGGCAGGGCTGATGGATTGGTTGCTGCTACAGCTGCAGAGATGGGTCTGGTGGTGGCAACGAGAGACACAAGTCCATTCGCGGCGGTTGGATTGAAAGTCATAAATCCATGGAATGGTCAGAACTTCAACTAAGGGGCCGTCGGTTCGGTCCTATCAAGGCGTTCAACTGAGATCTCGGAGGTCGCGACAGGGCCTGCACCCGGCCATAAAGCGCGAAACCCAGCGCGTGGGATGATGTGCGCTCAGCCAAAGCCCCAAAGCCTTCAGCGCGCTCCAACGGTGCGTTCGGTGAAGCAGCACACTGGGGCAGACGGCCCTCTTCTCCAAGGCTATAGGTTTGAGTAGCTGGATCCATCAGATCGGCTGCATCTTTCGCATGTCGCTCAACTGCCGCTTCATCTGATGGATCCGGGCCTGGTCCTCCGGCGATCGTCGTAGGGCCACGCTGGTCGAGAGAATGTCGATCACAACCAATGCCGCGATTCGCGAAATCGTCGGTGTGTACATGTTGGTGTTTTCGAGCGTCTCGACGATCAGCGAGACATCGCAATAATGGGTGAGCGGCGAATCCGAACCGGTCAGACAAATCACGGTCGCGCCGTTCTCATGGGCGATCCGGGCGATTTCGATGATCGAGCGGGTCGTGCCCGTATTGGAGATGACGAAGGCGACATCGCCCGGCTTCATCATCGAGGCCACCATCAACTGCTGGTGGGAATCGAGTTCCGCTACGCAGGGCACACCGAACAGCGGAAATTTCTGCTGTGCATCGCGTGCAACGATGCCGGAGGCGCCAAAGCCAAAAAAGACGATTGTCCGGGCCGTCGCAAGGATATCGATCGCCTTGTGCAGCGCTTCCTTGTTCAGCCGCGAACGTGCCCAGTCGAGGCTGGTCATCGTATAATCGAAGATCTTTTCGGCGACGATTTCAGGCTCGTCGGTATCGAGCAGCACCGAATGGGTCGCGGGCGTGCCGAAGGCGAGGCTCTGGGCAAGCTTGATCTTGAAATCCTGAAAGCCGCTGCAGCCGATCGCCGTGGTAAAGCGCAGCACGGTCGGCTGACTGACATCCGCCAGTTGCGCGGTCTCCCCGACCGTCGCGTTCATGATGCGGCGCGGATCGTCGAGCACGATGTCGGCGACCTTGCGGTCGGACTTGCGAAGCTCTGGGCGCATCGTCCTGATGATCTCAATGATATTGCGGCCGCTATTGCGTATGACTTCGGTATCCATCGAGTTAGCCCTTCTGTGCCAGCCCGCTCATAAGCCAAGTCCGGTGTGATGGAAATGGAACCGGCCGCTTGGCATCACGCGCCCTGCCATTCGTAGCATATGCCGACCTTCGCACGGAAAACATCCGTCGCCGGGCTTGAGGCTGCCGCGGCATCGATGTTTGCCGGATTTTCGGTATTGAAATCGAAGAGGCCGTAATGATGTGCGACGAGAGTATGGGCGCCGATGGCGCCGGCGGTCGATATCGCTTCGGCGATCGTAAAATTGCCCGGCACGCCATTGTCCGAGAGTTCGGGCCTGCGCCCGTTGACCGGCAGAAGCGCGATATCGGTGGCGAGGGGCGCGACCTCCTCGATGAGGCCGTCGAAGGGGATGCAATCGCCCGAATGCCAGATACGAATGCCGGCGGCCTCGACAACATAACCAAGAAAACGATGATGCCCTTCGCCGTCCGTTTCCAACGTTTCATGGGCTGCGCGGGTTGCCGTGATCGAAAGTCCGGGGAACGGTTCAATCACCTGACCTGCGTCGACGAGTATCAATCGTTCTGCCGCAACACCCGAGCGGTCTAGCGCCTGTTGACGGACGGCACGGGGGGCTACAAGCTTTGCCTGCGGATTGGCTTTCAGCAGGGGAGGAAGCGTGCCGGGGTCCATATGGTCGCTATGGGCATGGGTAGAGAGGACGAGGTCCACCCGTTCAAGGCTTTCGGGCAGAATGGGTGGCGGCATCATTCTTTTATGCGGACGTGCGCTACCGCGATACTTCTCCGCCAGCGAGTCCGATAGATAGGGGTCGACGACAAGCCGCCGCTCACCCATTTCGAGGACGAAACCGGCCTGGCCGAGCCAGTAGAAACGGACAACTTCGGCAGGCGGCCCGGAAAGCTGCTCGGCCAAGGCACCAGATAAACCGGTCTCAACCAGCCGGCCTGCCACGGTTATGCCCTCAATGCGATAAGGAGATTGTCAGCAGCAATGCGCGTGGCGCGCTCGACGCTTTCACTGGTGAAGCCGCCGATATGGCTCGTTGCGATAACACGCCGATGGGAAGCGAGCGTCAGGGAGGTCGGCGGCTCCTCATCGAAGACATCCGTTGCGTAGGCGCCGACACGACCATCCTCCAGCGCATCGATGAGGGCGGCCTCGTCGATGAGTTTGGAGCGGGCCGTGTTGATGATCACCTGACCATGTCTGCACATCGCCAACCGTTCTTTGGTCAACAGCGCGCTGCCGTCACGGGGAAGCGGGCAATGCAGGGACAAAATATCCGCCTGCGCGACGATCTCGTCGATCTCGCCGTAGGCGAAGGACGCCGAGGGCAGGTCCAGGTTCGGTCTCGCAGGATCGAAGGCAATGACACGGGCGCCGATTGCAATCGCCATGCGGGCAACTTCACGGCCGATTGCGCCGCAGCCGATGATGCCAATCGTGCGGCCGTGCACTTCCGCGCCGCGAACGCGCGGCCAGCCTCCCGATTTTATGCCAGCATCAGTCAACGGGATGGAGCGCATGGCGCTGAAAATCATGCCGATCGTCAGCTCGGCGACGCCGAGCGAGTTGGCGCCCTCGGCGACCATCACCTGCACGCCGCGCTGGTTGAGGGTCTCGATCGGCAAGTTGTCGACGCCAACGCCGTTACGGCTGATGACCTTCAGCTGTTCGGCTACGGCGATGATTTTCGCCGTCACCGGTTCGACACCCGCCAGCCAGCCGACGCAGTCGGGAACGAGCCTCATCAATTCCTGCTCGGTTGGCATGACGCCGGCCGAGGAATAGACGATCTCGAAGCCGAGATTGCGAAGACGCTCGACCTCGGGATGCGGTTCGGCGGTGAGCGAGCGAGGGGTCACGAGAATGCGCTGGTTCATGTCCTATCTCCCCGCAGCCTTTAACGCGATCCTCGAAATCTCGTCGAAAGTCGGGCCGGAGGCCGGGATCGTCACGTCGAAGACCTCGGCGATCACCTGCGTCCAGCCATGCAGGAAATAGGTCCAGCCGTCTTCCACCTGCAGCGAATGTTCTGCTTCCTGCCGGCGAGCCTGGTCGATAAAGACGAGATCGCCGCGATAGTTCAGGTCCCAGACGACGGATTGTTCCGGGAACTGCGCCGCATCGGTGAGCGGTGAGCCTGGCGCATCCTTGCCGAGACCGGTGGCATTGATCACCAGCGATCCGGGCTTCAGTGACTTCAGCACCGCATCATTGGCCTGCGCCGTCTCAGCCAGAAGATACTCGACCGGCATGTCGCTTTCGACCTGGGCGTGAATGCGCTTGATCTCATCCAGCCGGTGCTGGCTACGATTGGTGACAACCATTCGGCTCGGGACGTTAGGGCCACGGCTGCTGCGCATCAGATGCCAAGTGATGGCAATGGTCGAGCCGCCTGCACCCATCGAAAACAGGTCGGCATCGTGCTCGGCAAAATATTTTTCGCCGAGAAAACCATCGATGGCCAGACCCGAGGAGATCGGGTCCTTGGCGTGGCAGATCAGCTTGCCGTTCCGCTTCGAGATGCAGCTTGTCTCGTCCATCAGCAGCGCATGCTGGTCGATCACGTCAAAGAGGTCGCTGCAGGCATGAAAAAGGTCAATTTTGTGAGTGGTGACAAGCGCGCCAAGGGAAAGCGGATCATCACGGATGAATTCCACCGCCTTGCGATAGGCTGCAGGATCGTCATGCAGCTTAAAATCGATGCCCTTGATCACGGCATCCTTGAGACCGAGATATTTGGCCCAGGCAGGAAAAACCCTCATGATCGAGCTTTTGCCCGTGGTCACGCCGATGAAATAGAGCGTCGGCTGTGTGGCCGGCTGATAAGAGGTCACTGGCGTTTCTCCAGCGCTTCCTGGGCGACCTTCACTGCCGCCTTGGCATTCTTCGCGATTTCGGCAAAACGGCCTTCGCGAATGTCCTCGGTCTTGGCAATCCAGGTGCCGCCGACGGCAACGACCTGGCGGATTGCCAGCCATTCGCCGATCGTCGCCTCGGTGACGCCACCGGTCGGAATGAAGCGGATGCCAAGATGCGCAAACGGTGCCGAAATGCCAGCGAGCGCCTTCGGGCCACCGGCAACGCCAGCCGGGAAAAATTTGGCAAGGCGGACACCGCGTGCCGCCGCAAGCGTCAGGTCGGACGGCGTCATGATGCCGGGGCAGAAGGGAAGGTTTGCGGCCTTCGCAGCATCAACGATATCCGGGTCGTAACCGGGTGCCAGTCCGAAGCGGGCGCCTGATGCAATCGCGCGGTCAAGGCTTGATTTGTCGAGAATGGTGCCGGCACCGATGCACAGTTCAGGACGTGCATCGCGCATGGCAGCGAGCACATCGGCGGCGGCCTCAGTGCGGAAGGTGATTTCGGCGACCGGCAGGCCGCCCTCAAGCAGCGCGTCGGCCAACGGAACCGCATCGCTTGCACGCTCGATGGCAATGACCGGGACCACGCCGAGCCCGGCGATGATGTTGATTGGATCGTTCATGGGAAACTCCTGGCTGTCGCGCTGATCAGGCATAGGTCTTTATCAGGCCGCGGGCGACTTCGCTGCTTCGCGGCGTGTAGGCTTTGTTTTCGACAAGTTCCCAGCCGCCCGCGTGGGTCGCATAGACACGATGGCGCATGCCATTCGAGTTCTCGATAATGCCGTAGTCTTGGCCGCTGTCGGACGGGTAGGCGAAGACCATGACCAAATCCTCGGTGCCGACATTGATCGAGCGGTGGATCCAGAATGGCGGGACATAACAAATCGTCTGCGGGCCGATCTCGATGATTCGCGTCTCGCCCTCGGGCGATTCGAGCTGCATCAGGCCGCGGCCTTTCTGGCCGTAATAAATCTCCGGCCGGTCCGCCTTTGCGTGGATATGGCCGCGGGTCAGGAAATACTCACGGCCGATTTGGCCCGGGTTCATGCGGGTAACGCCGTAGATCAGATCGCCGCTATGGGTGCCGGGCTTGAAGTCCTCCACGTCGTAGACGATCGGATCGCCAGTCGATCCAACAAGCGCTTGATGGGCATCGGCATCGGCATAAAGACCCGTCAGGTCGCTTAAGCGCTTCTCGTAACGGCCCGTATTGCCGCTCATCCCCCCGGCGATTATGTCCACCACGCTCGTAACAGGCTCTCGCAACATCTCGGTCCCTCCAGTAGGTAGTAAAAGTACATAAAATGACCGATTGAAACGTGCAAGCCCTAATTCCTGCTGCGGCGCAGCATCAAAAAGTCCGGTTTTTGGACGAAATCGGCGTTGACGCGCAATCAGTTGGTAATTACGCTACATTTGGCTTTTGAGAAATGGCGGACCCAGCAGGGTCGTGGGAGCTCAGATTGCCCCTAAGGAGGAGACATCATGAAGACTGTTAAGACTGCCGCGTTGCGGTTTGCACTGGTCGCCGCAGGTTCGCTGCTGGCAATCTCCGCAGCCCAGGCCGCCGATTGCAAGATCGGCATTTCGATGAAGACGCTGGACGCGCCATATTTTGCTGCCCAGGAAGTTTCAGCCAAGAAGAAGGCGGGCGAACTCGGCTGCGAAGTACTCTCGGTTGACGCCCAGAACGACCTCAACAAGCAGGTGGCGGATGTCGAGGACATGGTAGCCCAGGGTATCCAGGCCCTGATCATTAACCCGCGTGACAGCAAGGGCCTCGTTCCGGCGGTGAATGCGGCGACGGCTGCCGGTGTGCATGTCTTCGTGATCGACTCGACCATCGATCCACAGGCCAATTTTGTAACGCTTGTGCAGTCCTCGAATTCGCAGAACGGACTTCTGGTCGGCCAATGGCTGGCCGATGCCACCAGGGGCAAGGATCTCAAGATTGCGCTCATCTCGGGCGACAAGGGCAATGAAGTCGGCCAGGAACGGCGCCTTGGCGTGCTGGCCGGCCTGCTCGAGGGCCAACTGCGCAACGAAGGCCGCGCGCGCTTTGAAGTCGTCGGTCAGGGCTGGGGCGGTTGGACCAATGAAGGCGGCCTCAAGGCGATGGAAGACCTCCTGACGGCCAATCCGGATATCAATGTCGTTCTGGGTGAAAATGACTCGATGGTTCTCGGTGCAGAAAAGGCGCTCGGCGATACAAAGGATGTGCTTCTGCTCGCAGCCGCCGACGGCCAGAAGGAAGCGCTCCAGGCCATCAAGGATGGCACATACGGGGCAACCGGCCTCAACGATCCAGCCATCGTCGCCGCAACCGCTGTGGACCTCGCCAAGAAGGCGATCGACGGCGAGCTTCCCGAGGGAATGTCGAAGATCACCTATACGACGCCGACTGCCATCACCGAGGACAACGTCGACAACTATCTGAAGAAGGACGCGGTGTTTTAAGCGCCATCCTCCTCCCAAGGCGGCCGGCATGGCGTGATGCCGGCCGCACCCTCGTCATTGCGCGGAAGGCCGCAAGGCCTCCCACGATGCCCAGCCGGCAGTTGCCCGGCGGCACAGGGATCAGAATTCGGCTATGGAAAATCTGGTAGATCTCAGCGGTATCCGCAAATCCTTCGGTGGTGTGCGAGCCCTTCAGGGCGTGGATTTCACCCTGCGGCCCGGTGAGGTTCATGCGCTGATCGGCGAAAATGGCGCCGGCAAATCGACGCTCATGCGCGTTCTCGGCGGCGAACACGCGCCGGATGCCGGCACGGTCGTCGTATCCGGCCAACAACAACAGTTTCGCGGTCCGATGGATGCGCTGGACAAGGGTATCGCCATCATCCATCAGGAAATGGCGCTGGCGACGGATCTGACCGTGGCCGAAAACATCTTTCTCGCCAAAATCCCCTCGCTGATTTTGTGGCGGGATCTCAATCGCCGGGCAAAGGAGCTGATCTCCAGCCTCGGTTTCTCCATCTCACCGTCGGCCACCGTTGCCGACCTGTCCGTGGCCCATCAGCAGGTGGTCGAGATTGCCAAGGCTCTCTCCCACAATGCCGCCGTCATGGTCTTCGACGAGCCTACGGCCGTGCTGTCCACCCAAGATGCCGATCGGCTGCTGCAGATCATCTCGACGCTTCGCGAGCGCGGCGTTGGAATTATCTACATCTCGCACAGGCTTGACGAAGTCTTCCGCATCGCTGACCGCATCACGGTCATGAAAGACGGAGCAACAGTTGCGACCGTCCCTCGGACGGACGTCGAAATCAATGACGTCATTCGCATGATGGTTGGCCGCTCGCTCGAGGCACTGTTTGGCGAGGGTGCCGACCGCACGGTGGGCGACGAAATTATAAGGGTCGATAATCTTTCAGACCGCAGCCGCATCAAGAGCGCCTCGCTCAGCCTTCGCGCAGGTGAAATCGTCGGCCTTGGGGGGCTTGTGGGGGCCGGCCGTACCGAACTCGTGCGCATGATTTTCGGAGCAGAGCAGGCTCAGTCCGGAAAGATTTTCATCCGCGGCCGCGAGGTAAAGATCAAGAGCCCCCGTGATGCCATCAAGGCGGGTATCGGCCTCGTGCCGGAAAGCCGTAAGGAACAGGGCCTCGTTCTCGACTTCCCGATCCGCGTCAACGCGACGATGGCAAGGCTGTCGCCTCTGGTCAACATGTTCGGCTTCGTTCGAAGGTCTGCCGAGAAGTCGGCGGTGGAGAAGCTCGCATCCCGCCTTCGCCTCAAGGCCGGCAGCCTCGACGACCCCGTTTCCAGCCTCTCCGGCGGCAATCAGCAGAAGGTTGTGCTCGCCAAATGGTTTCATGCCGATGGCGACATCCTGATTTTCGACGAGCCGACGCGCGGCGTCGATGTGGGTGCCAAGACGGAAATCTACTCGCTGATCAAGTCGCTGGCCGCAGAGGGCCGCGCGATCCTGGTCATCTCATCCGAGCATCTGGAACTGTTCGGGCTGTGCGATCGCATCCTGGTCATGCGCGAGGGGCAGCTGACCGGATCGCTTCAGCCGGCCGATTATACCGAAGAAAACCTGCTGCGGCTCGCAATGGTCGATTCCTTGACCGGGGCTAAAGACCGCTGCGATTCCATGATTGGGTAACGCCGTGACAGACATAGCAGAAACCGCTCCTCGCTCCCACTCGCTCAACATCGGCAATCTGCTGCACCGTTACGGCACGGTGGCGATCCTGATCGCGCTTTTGATCGTTGCAACCCTGATGTCGGACGTATTCCTGACTCAGCGAAACCTCATCAACGTGCTGCGCCAGAGCTCGGGCACCAGCCTGATGGCCGTCGGCCTGCTTTTCGTCATCCTGACGCGTGGTATCGACCTATCGGTCGGCTCGATTGCTGCATTGGGCAGCGTGATCTGTGCTTTGCTCATTCCGCAACTGGGGACGGGGATGTCGGTCGGCGCCGCACTTCTGGCTGGCGGCGTCTGCGGCTTGGCCTCCGGTGGTCTCATAGCATTCCTGAAACTGCCCCCCTTCGTCACGACCCTCGCGATGATGACGGTGGCGCGCGGCCTGTCGCTGATCGTCTCTTCCGGCCAGCCCATCCAGATGGGGGATGCGGGCGCGATGATCGTCAATTTCGGGTCGCAATCGGCGGCCGGTCTACCCTATCCGGTGTGGCTGATGGCAGCGGTTTTCGCCATTGCCGGCATCGTCCTGTCCCTGACCCGCTTCGGCCGACTGGTGAAAGCGATCGGCTCGAATGTCGAGGCGGTCCGTCTCTCCGGCATCCCGGTCGCCTTCTACACAACCGCGGTCTATGTCGTCTCGGGGGTTCTTGCAGCCGCCGCCGGCATTGTCTCCACCAGCCGCACGGGCATCGGCTCGGCCAACATCGGCGTTGGCGCCGAGCTTGATGCGATTGCGGCCGTGGTCATCGGTGGCGCCAGCCTGATGGGCGGCCGCGGCGGCGTGATCAACACCTTCATAGGGGTGCTTGTGCTCAGCATCATTGCCAATATGATGAACCTTGCACGCGTGCCCGGCTACCATCAGCAGGTGTTGATGGGATCCATCATCATCGGTGCCATGTTGCTGCAATACGCCTCAAACTGGTTCCGCAAGTAAGCAGCCAATCCCAAGCAAAGACATGTCAAAAGACCTTTTTCTCGCAATCGATGTCGGGACGGGCAGCGTCCGGGCGGCGCTGCTTGACACGCGCGGCAAGATCCTTGCCGTCACCAGCCGCGAACACGACCAGATCGTCCCGCAGTTTGGATGGTCGGAACAGCGACCGTGGGATTGGTGGGCCGGCGTTGCCGCCGCATCGCGCTCGGTGCTTGCCGAAGTGCCGGATGCAGCAAGCCGGATTGCGGTGATCGCCGCCTGCGGCCAGATGCATGGAACGGTTCTGATCGATGATCGTGGCGAGCTGGTGCGCGAGACGGCACCACTCTGGAACGACAAGCGCACGGTCGATTATGTGATGGCCTTCGAGACGGCCAACCATCCTGACACCTACCTTGCCGACTGCGCCAATCCGCCGACCCCGGCCTGGCCGGGCTTCAAGCTGCAATGGCTGCGCGACAATGATCCTTTGGCCTATAGCAGAACCTCTGCCGTGCTGATGCCGAAGGATTATATCAATCTGCGCCTGACCGGCGAGATCGCCATGGATCGCGGTGATGGCGGTGCGAGTTTTCTCATGGATCCGAGCACCGGCGACTGGTCGCAGAAGATGGTCAGGCTGCTCGGCCTTGATAAGGCAAAACTTGCCCCGTTGCGCAATCCAGTGGAAATCTTGGGTTCCGTCACGGCGCAGGCCGCCGTGGAGACCGGCCTTCTGGAGGGCACGCCGGTTTTGGTCGGGGGTGCCGATTATCCGGTTGCACTCCTCGGCTCCGGCGTATGCCGGCCGGGCGTCGGGTCGGAAGTCATGGGCACATCTGCCATCATCACGGCGATCGCCAGCCAGCCCCTGCTTGATCCCTCCGTCTGCAATGTCGGCACCGTGGAGGGCAATTGGGGAGCGTTCATGCTGCTGGAATCCGGCGGTGATGCCATGCGCTGGGCGCGCCGCGCCTTTCACGACAAGCAGTTTTCCTACGAGGATATCGTCGCAAAGGCGGACGAAGCGCCGGCCGGATCCGAACGACTGTTCTTCATGCCCTATCTCGCCGGAGAAAGGCTGGGCGATCATCGTAACGCCCGGGCCCAATATTTTGGGATCGGGGCCACCCACGGCCTTGCGCATATGCACCGGTCGATCCTCGAGGGCGTCGCCTTTGCGGTAAAGCGGCATATCAACATCCTCGACAGGATTTCCGGCGCACCGCTGGAGCGGGTGATTGCTTCGGGCGGCGGCGCGAAGACAAAACTCTGGCTGAAGATCAAGGCGAGCGTCTACGACATCCCGATCCTGGTGCCGCGGGAAGCCGAATGCGGTCTGGTCGGTTGCGGCATTATGGCCGCGACCGCCATGGGACAGTTTTCGGATCTGCAGGCGGCAGCTGATGCCTATGTCTCCTACGACGAGGAAATCCGCCCTGATCCGGCATGGGCGGATATCTATCGTCCGATGCAGTCCTTTTTCGAGAAGCTGTATCAGCACAGCCAGGTGCTTTACGATGACCTCGACAGGCTGCCGCAATGACAATGGGTGCCGTACTCTCACCTATGGACGGGGCGCTTGATGATAGCATGCTGGCCCCTGATGCCGACATGGAGGCTGTGCTTCGAAACCACGGCCATGGGGTGCTGGACGGGCTTTCGCAACAGACTAGCGGCACGGCCGGCAAGACACGCCATGCGCTGCTGCGCGACAGGCTGATGCTTGGGCTTTTCGTCAGCGACTATGCCGCCGGCACATATGCTGGCTGTCTGGAAATGGCCGCCTCGCAATCATTGCGGCCATCGGCTGCGGCCGTGAGCGATACCATGAAGCGCAACGACACGCGTGACGGTAGAATTCATTCGGAAGCCTTTCTCTGCGCCGCCGAACTGCTCGGCTTCGATCCCGTGGATTGCATCGTCGTGAAAGGCAACCTTCCTGGCTGCGTTGCTGGTCTTGCCGCGGGCATCACCGCAGTCGCCTGGCCGGAGCCAGGCCGCGACGCTCTCGCCTTTTTCGCACGGCGCAATCATCGCCGACCCCCATGACCTGATGCTGGCGTTGAGCGCTTGCCTCGCGGCACTGAAACCACCCGTAAAGGAAATCGTCCATGTACCTCGATAGATTCAAGCTGACCAACAAGATCGCCGTCGTGACGGGAGCGGCGAGAGGAATCGGCCGGGCCGCCGTCGAAGCCCTTTGCGAGGCCGGCGCGACGGTCGTGCTGACCGACATGAACGCCGAACTGCTGGAAAAGGCCGTCAGCGAACTCAGCGCCAAGGGTTTCAAAGTCGAGGGCGAAGTGCTCGACGTTACCGATGTCGAAGGGGTGAAAGCCGTCCACGACGCCATTCTGGCTCGCCACGGTCGTGTCGATGTTCTCGTCAACAATGCCGGCATCGCCATCAGCAATCATCCGGCTGAAACCATGGCCGACGCGGTCTGGAACAAGGTGATCGACGTCAACCTGAACGGCGTGTTCTGGTGCTGCCGCACATTCGGCAAGACCATGCTGGAGCAGTCAGCCGGCAGCATCGTCAATGTCGGATCGATGTCCGGCTTCATCGTCAATCGTCCGCAGGAACAGGCAAATTACAACGCCTCCAAGGCAGCCGTTCATCACCTGACGAAGTCGCTTGCGGCCGAATGGGGTGCACGCGGCGTGCGCGTCAATTGCGTGGCGCCGACCTATATCGACACCGAGATGAACAGATATGTGTATGACGATCCGGAAATGTACCGCCACTGGGTCGGCGGCACGCCGATGAACCGTCTCGGCCGCACCGACGAGGTTGCCTCAGTGATTCTGTTCCTCGCCAGCGAAGCCTCCAGCCTGATGACCGGCTCGATCGTGCTTGCGGACGGAGGTTATGTATGCTGGTGACATCTTATGCCGGTACCGCCCGCGGCGCGCGGTTTCCGGGGCGTTATATCCAGGCGGCCGGCGCAATCGGGATGTTGGGCGCGCAGGCAGCCGGTTTCGGCCGTCGCGCCGCGGTTCTTGTCGATCGCGGCATCTATGACATGCTGGAAGGCGCACTCCTTTCGGCAATGGAAGGGCATATCGAAGTCCAACTGATCCGCCACGGCGGCGAGTGCTCCGAGAACCAGATTGCTGCGCTCTCCACCTCGGCGCGTGAGAGCGCTGCAAAAGTCATCATCGGTGTTGGCGGCGGCAAGGCGCTCGATACGGCGAAGGCCGCAGCCCGCGATCTCGGCCTGCCGGTCATTATCTTTCCGACGATTGCGGCATCGGATGCGCCCTGCAGCGCACTTGCTGTCGTCTATAACGATGACGGAACCGTCGCCTATGACATGTTCCTACCGAGAAACCCCGACCTCGTTCTGGTCGATACGGCGCTGATCGCCAAGGCGCCGGCCCGTTTTCTTGCGGCCGGAATAGGCGATGCGCTCGCGACTTTCTACGAGGCGGATTCCTGCCGCCGCAGTGGTGCCTTCAACTGCATGAAAATGCCCGGCGTCAGCCTTGCCTTCGAAGTTGCAAAGGCCTGCCGCGATACGGTCTTCGAATTTGGAGCCATGGCACTGGCTGACTGCGATGCCGGTGAGGCGAGCCCCGCGCTGGAGCGGGTCGTCGAGGCAAATATTCTCCTTTCAGGAATAGGCTTTGAGTCCGGCGGCGTCGCGGCCGCGCATGCGATCCACCATGGACTGTGCGAACTCGAGGATGTTCACCACCATCTGCACGGCGAAAAAGTCGCGATCGGCGTTCTGGCGGGCCTGAAGCTTCACGGACAGGATAAGGAATTTCGAAGAGTCCGCGACTTCTGCCAATCCGTGCGCCTGCCGACGCGGCTTGCCGATATTGGCATAGTCGACGCTTGCGAGGAGAAGCTGGCGATTGTCGCAAGCCGTGCCTGCCGACCTGGCGAAATCATTCACAACGAGCCTATTCCTGTCACCGAGGGGATGGTCGTCGCTGCCTTGAAGGCACTTATCTGAAAGCGTGATGGGAAAGAGACTATGCAAGAGATTTCGGCATTCGGTCCATTTATGCAAGGCAAGAGCGTGGTCATTTCCGGCGGAACGAGCGGGATAGGGCTTAGCGTTGCAGAGGGTTTTGCAAAAGCCGGCGCCAGCGTGATTGCCACCGGCAGTTCGCAGGACAAGCTGCAGGCAGCGGCCTCGGGAAATATTCCGGCGAGCCTTCGCTTCGAGCAACTTGATGTTCGAAACGGCGAAGCCGTAACGCGCTTCTTTGCCGGGCTCGGTAACCTCGACGTTCTGGTCAATTGCCAAGGGATCGCGCGGCCCGACGCGGAATGGGAAGAAGAGGTCTTCCTCGACGTCATGGACGTCAATCTTAACAGCGCCATGCGTCTGTCACGCGCCGCTTTTCCCCTGCTGAAGGCAAGAAAAGGCTGCATTGTCAACTTTGCCTCGATGCTGAGCTATCTCGCCGATGAAAGCGTGCCCTCCTATACCGCGAGCAAGACCGGCATCGTCGGACTGACACGCGCCTTGGCCCACAAGTATGGCCGCGATGGCGTGCGCGTAAATGCCGTCGGCCCCGGTTATCATAGGACGGAAATGACGAAGCCGCTCTGGTCGGTGGCGGAAAGCGAAAAGAAGATCGCGGATCGTTCCGCCCTGAAACGGTGGGGCACGAGCGAAGATCTGGTCGGGCCGATCCTCTTCCTCTGCTCGCCGGCCGCAGCCTTTGTCACTGGCGTCACCCTGCCGGTCGATGGCGGGTACCACTCCGGATGAAGATATGCGATCTGAAAGTATGTAAGTGAGAGGTTCCTATCGTTTCCTCTCCACCAAGGGAATCTGGGGTGGTTGATCGTCCGCCCTTGGTTCTCACAGGCTTAAATGCCGGCTTTCACATCAGCAATACTTAATTCTCCTGTCGGTGTAGTCCGTAGCGGGCCGATCGAAGATCCGAGTTCGATCCGCAGCATCTGCGCGAGATCCGGCGGTATCTGGCCGCTGAAGACGATGGCCTGCGTGTCGGCAACGGCCCGCGGGGCGTTGACGAGGCGATTGTACGCCGGCGTCACCTCGTCCAGCCACTCGCCGACCCCTGGCCAATCAGGATCGAAGTGGCGGCGCATGGAGTGGATGGAGGCGAGGTTGACGCCGTTGCGGTTCAATCGGTCGATCACATATTGCCGCCAAGGGTGAGCTTTGGGGTACCGTCCCAGGCCTGATGCCACGATGCGCTGACGACGCACTACGGGGGGCTGCCCTTGGTGATGGGCCTCTTTCGCTCTACAATGCCAGCACGCGAACGTAGCATGTGTCAGAGACTGCTAACGCTGTTCGTCAAGACGGTAAGGACGAGCATCCTGCGCGGGGATAGACCTCCACAAGATCGCGGCGCCATCTTGCAGCCAAAACACAGTCACACTTTGCCGGTTACAATTGGTAAAGTCGTAAGATGCTTGTCGATGGTCCCGACAACATCTTGGTGCATGGGAAGGTTGGCCTTTTCGGTCTCCCACCGCTCCATGAACAGCGCGACGGTTTCCTTGGCTGTGTCGAGCACAAGTTTCTTGGGCAGGTGTGCCTTTGCCGACAGATACGCCAGTTCGTCTAACGTATACCCGGTGAACTCTTTCGTCCGGCTGAAGGTTAGCGCGGATTTGTCGTTCGCGATATACGGGATCGTGGACACGAAGTCATAGGCTGGAGCGAGGCGTGCGTTTTTGCGATCAGGATAGATGAGCGACCAGTTTTTCAGGTGCATATCGCCGTTGCCGATTAGGACATTGAACGTCAGGCGGCGGATGAATTCCGTCACATCATCCTGATCGGATTCCGAGGCAATCACCGATATCAGATTGCGGTAACTGGCTCTCTTGTACTTGTTCTCGGGATAGACATTGAAGACCTGTGCGAAATCCTCGATATGAGTGACGCTGCCATCATCATTGCGATCGAAGCGTTCGATGACGAAGGCCTGTTGCCCGATCTTCTCAATCCCGTCCGGCAGATTGCCGATCGTTCGAACATCGATCAGCCCGATCGCTGGCACGTTGATCCCGACCATCCTGGCAAGGCTCATCATTGAGAATTCGTTTTCCGGGACGTTGCCAAACTCGCGAGAGGGGAGTTTGACGATCCGATTGCCACCGACGCCGCTTGTCGGAATGGTCAGGCCACCGCTGGCACTTTGTACCGCCGAGAATTTCAGCTGCACACCTGCCAATGAAAATCGCATGGCATCTTCTGCCGCTTCTTTGGCGGCTTCACCTTCAAGGACGCTATGTGCCTCGTCTGGCCGTTCATCGCCGTCCTCTGGAACGACGGTAATCGCGCCGGGCAGGTCCTGCCCAAGCACCCACAAGAGGAAGAACTCGCGGTCACTATGGATGTTTGCCTTCTCAGCCAGGTACCGGCGCAAGTGACCCTCTGGGAGGAGGTTCGAAAAGTAGGGCATCAGCTTGATTTTATACAGCCGAAAATCCGTGATCAGCTCGCCAAAGTTGTCCTTGAATTGGAGACCGAGGGTCGGCCTTTCTGGGTTCTCGACATAGGCATCGTTGAACGCAAAAAGCGTCTTTTCGCCTCCGACAGAGGTTATCGTGCCGATTTCTTCGCCATAAAGGCGCACGCTCAGAACAGAGACATCAGGCATCGTCTTCCTCCTCATCATTCAATGAGTAGGCTGGACGGTTGGCTTGTCGTTGTTCGCTTCTAGGCTTGAAATGGGCAATCTGGTTGCGGAGCGCCTTCATGCTGTTGGCTGCCTCTAAGATACCCTGCTCTGTGATATTGGCGCGTTCAATGGTGTGCCGCAGCGAGCGGAGACTGTCCAAAAATTGCATGTCGATATGGAGGCGCTGGAGTGATGCCGTAGCTTTGCGCAGCTCATCCAGTTCCGGCAGGGCCGGCGCATCAATCTGAAGAGTACGGACCGCCTTTTGCAGTTGCTGCATTTCTTTGCTGATCGCGGGTGGTTGGATCACAGTACGATCGGTCGTTTGGCGCGTGATTGATTTGACCGCGGGCACCGCCTTGTGTGGTATCAGGGCAATTTCCAAATCAAGCGCGCTGGCAATCGCGACGAGGCTCGACAGACGCAGATCAACGCTGTTGGATTCGATCCGCGAAATCTGCGCTTGCGGCACGCCAGCCAACCGGCTCAATTCGCGTTGACTGAGATGGTTGGCTTCTCTGGCTTCGCGTAGGCGGTCCGCGATCTCTTGGGTTTCATATCTCATCGATGTCTATTTCCACATCACTTCTTCCAGCTGATGTCGGTTACGATATCATCAAGATCTCTGCTTTTTCAAGATGATGTTTTGTGACGCATCAAAATCAAGGTATGATGCTTCATTCGATATCACAATTTTCTGGTACTGACGTGCGGCGTCTCGCACGAGACGTCAAACCGATGGGTGAGGGTCGCTCTTCCGCGCTCCAATGGATCAAACTTAGCGCTTGATCACGCCATGAACGCGCCAACGGATACCAGATTGCTCGAAGCGAAGGCGAAGCTTCAAGCATCGCAAAGCCGAACGCGGCCCGTGTTTCGCATCTGGCACACTTGTCCAATTGGGGGCAGACAAAAGTCCATTGTCATCACACCTAAATTAGGTTTAGTTGATTTGAGGCTTCAAATATCGGCGCCAACCCCATCGGGATGATCGCTGAAGGGAGGCCCAAGACCATAGGTGAGTGGCAAAGGGGAGGAACCATGTCCACGAACGTTATCGCTGCTTCGGCAGTCGCGGCCAGCATGTCGCTTTTTTCAGCGTCGAGCGCGCTAGCAGTTACGGAACTGCAGTGGTGGCACGCCATGACCGGCGCCAACAACGAGGTCGTCGACACGCTGGCGAAAGAGTTCAACGAGTCGCAGAGCGAATACAAGATCGTCCCGGTCTTTAAGGGAACGTACCCAGAAACCCTAAACGCCGGGATCGCTGCGTTCCGTGCCAAGCAGACGCCCGCGATCATTCAGGTCTTTGATGTCGGCACCGGCGTGATGATGGGTGCCGAAGGCGCCGTCATGCCGGTTGCAGACGTGCTCGAGAAGGGTGGCTTCACCTTCGACAAGGCCAACTATCTGGCGGGTATCGTTGCCTATTACTCCAAGCCCGACGGCACCATGCTGTCCTTCCCCTACAACTCGTCGTCGCCGATCCTCTACTACAACAAGGACATCTTCGAGAAGGCCGGTCTGGACATCGACAATCCGCCCAAGACCTGGCCGGCAGTCTGGGAAGCCGCCCGTACCATCAAGACGAGCGGTGCTGCCGAGTGCGGTTACACCTCGACCTGGCTGACCTGGATCCAGACCGAGAATTTCGCGGCCTGGAACAACCTGTCCTACGCCAATAACGAGAATGGTCTGGCCGACACTGACGTCGATCTGCAGTTCAACTCGCCGCAGTTCGTCGAGCACTTCCAGTCGATTGCCGATCTCGCCAAGGACGGCGTCTTCCGCTACGGCGGTCGCACCTCCGAAGCCAAGAACCTCTTCCTCTCCGGTGAATGCGGCATCCTGACGGAATCCTCAGGCGGTCTCGGCGATATCGTCAAGAGCGGCATGAACTATGGAATCGGTCAACTGCCTTACTACGAAGGCGAAGGCCGACCGCAGAACACCATCCCCGGCGGCGCCAGCCTCTGGGTCTTCGGCGGCAAGAGCGACGAAGAATACAAGGGCATCGCCCAGTTCTTCAATTTCCTGTCTCAGACGGACATCCAGGCTCGCCTGCACCAGGTGTCAGGCTACCTCCCGGTCACCATGGCAGCCTACAATGCCACCAAGGAGTCCGGCTTCTATGAAAAGAACCCGGGCCGCGAGACGCCGATCCAGCAGATGATGGGCAAGCAGCCGACCGAGAATTCCAAGGGCGTGCGCCTCGTCAACCTGCCGCAGGTTCGCGACATCATGAACGAGGAGTTCGAAGCCATGTTGGCAGGACAGCAGGACGCCAAGGCGGCACTCGACAAGGCCGTCGAACGCGGCAACGCCGCCATTCAGCAGGCACTCGGCAACTAAAAGCACTCTCGCAATGCCGCCCGGATCCGTGTCCGGGCGGTCTTTTCATCTGGCGGGGGCATTGCTTTGCAGAACGTCGTCTTTCCCAACAAGACTCTTCCCTACATACTGGTCGCCCCGCAGATCGTTCTGACGGTGATCTTCTTCTTCTGGCCGGCAAGCCAGGCGCTCTACCAGTCGGCCATGCGCGAGGATCCCTTTGGACTGCGCAGCGCCTTCGTCGGGCTGGCAAACTTCCAGGCGATCTTCACCGATCCGAACTACCTGCACTCGCTCCAGGTGACACTTGTCTTCAGCGTGCTGACGGCAGCCGTCGCCATGGGCATGGCCCTATTTTTGGCAACGGCTGCGGATCTGGTGGTGCGCGGGCGCGGCGTCTACCGCACCTTCCTCATCATTCCCTATGCCGTGGCGCCTGCCGTGGCGGGCATGCTGTGGCTCTTCATGTTCAACCCCGCCATGGGCACCTTTGCCTATCTGCTGCGCCGCAATGGCATCATGTGGGACCCGTTGCTCGTCGGAAACCAGGCGATGACGCTGGTGGTCGCGGCGGCCGCCTGGAAGCAGATCAGCTACAATTTCCTGTTCTTCGTCGCCGGCCTGCAGGCCATCCCGAAGTCCCTCCTGGAGGCTGCGGCAATCGACGGGGCGAGGGGAGCAAGACGGTTCTGGACCATCGTCTTCCCGCTGCTGGCGCCCACCACATTCTTCCTGCTGGTCGTCAACACGGTCTACGCCTTCTTCGATACCTTCGGCATCATCCACGCCGTCACCGGCGGGGGGCCGGCCAAAGCAACTGAAACGCTGGTCTACAAGGTCTACAACGACGGCTTCGTGAACCTGAACCTCGGCTCATCCGCGGCCCAGTCGGTCGTGCTGATGATCATCGTGATCGCATTGACGGCCTTCCAGTTCCGCTTCGTGGAGAAGAAGGTGCATTATGGGTGAGGACCGGTCATGATTGAAAATCGCCCCGTTGCGACACTCCTCGGCCATCTCGTGCTGGTGCTCGGCATCATCATCGTGGCCTTCCCGATCTATTATACCTTCATCGCCTCGACGATGACGTCGATCGACATCATCCGCCCGCCCATGTCGCTGCTGCCGGGCGACCAGTTCATCGAGAACTATTCCGGAGCGCTGTCCGGCGGCGTCGAGCGGGTCGTGGGGGTCAGCCTGGAGCGGCTTCTCTTCAACACCTTCGTGGTCGCCATGGCGATCGCGATCGGCAAGATCATCATCTCCTTCCTGTCGGCCTTTGCCATTGTCTTCTTCCGATTCCCGTTCCGGATGGGCTTCTTCTGGATGATCTTCATCACGTTGATGCTGCCGGTGGAGGTCCGCATCCTGCCGACCTACAAGGTGATCGTCGATCTCGGCCTTCTCGACAGCTATGCCGGCCTCACCCTGCCGCTCATGGCGTCGGCGACGGCGACCTTCCTCTTTCGCCAGTTCTTCCTGACGATCCCGGGCGAGATGGTGGAAGCGGCTCGTCTCGACAATGCCGGCCCCTTCCGCTTCATGAAGGATATCCTGCTGCCGCTTTCGAAGACCAATATCGCCGCGCTCTTCGTGATCCTCTTCATCTACGGCTGGACCCAGTATCTCTGGCCGCTTCTCGTCACCAACGACGCGAAGATGAACACGATCATCATCGGCCTGCGGCGCATGGTCGATTTCACCGACGCGTCCACGCCGTGGAACTACGTCATGGTTACCGCGATCCTCGCCATCATCCCGCCCGTTCTGGTCGTCGTGCTGATGCAGCGCTGGTTCGTCAAAGGTCTTGTGGAGACTGAAAAATAATGGCCGAAATTGAACTCAAGGATGTCCGCAAGGTCTATGGCGGCAATATCGAGGCGATCAAGGGCGTGTCGCTGCATATCGCCGACGGCGAGATGATCGTGCTCGTCGGCCCCTCTGGCTGCGGTAAATCCACCCTGCTGCGGATGATCGCCGGCCTGGAGGGAATCTCCTCGGGCGAAATCGTGATTGGTGGCCGCGTCATCAACAATCTGGAACCGGCCGAGCGCGACATTGCCATGGTCTTCCAGAACTACGCGCTCTATCCGCACATGACCGTTCGGCAGAACCTGTCCTACGGCCTGAAGAACCGCAACACGCCGAAGGATGAGATCGACCGGCGCGTCGCGGAAGCCGCGACGGCCCTGGAGATCGAGCAGTTCCTCGAGCGCAAGCCCCGCCAGTTGTCCGGCGGTCAGCGTCAGCGCGTGGCCATGGGCCGGGCGATCGTTCGCAAGCCTGCGGCCTTCCTCTTCGACGAGCCGCTGTCGAACCTCGACGCCAAGCTCCGGGTGCAGATGCGCGTCGAGATCCGCAGGCTGCAGCGGTCGCTCGCTACAACCAGCGTCTACGTTACCCACGACCAGATGGAGGCCATGACGCTGGCCGACCGGCTGGTGGTGCTGAATGGCGGGCGCATCGAGCAGGTCGGCACACCGATCGAGCTCTACGAGCGCCCGGCTTCCACTTTCGTCGCCACCTTCATCGGCTCTCCGTCGATGAATCTTCTGAAGCGCAAGGCAGTCGAGGGCAGCGGCTGGATGCTGGGCACGAACTCCGGCGTCGCGGCGAGCGTTACGACCGTCGGCATCCGCCCCGAAGACATCGTGATTGCCTACGAAAACTCCCCTTCCGACTTTACCGGGCAGGTGCAGGTTGACGCGGTGGAACTGGTTGGAGCCGAGAGCTACGTCCATGCCTCACTCGCCGACGGCAGCCTGATCGTCTTTCGTGTGCCGGGACGCTCGCGCATTGGCATCGGCGAAACCCTTCGTATCGCGGCCGCCCAAACCAACATTCATATGTTCGACGAGGTCGGCAAGCGTCTTGCCTGACCCCGTGAACTCTTGCGACGTGAGAATGAAAGGGCATCCGGGGACGGGCCTGGGGCCTTTTCCCGCGCCACCTTGAACAAGTCTTCGCCTGCACAGCGATGCCGCTTCCGGTCCAGGACGTTCGTGCCGAAGCAGGGCATCCCCTTTGGTGGCGTTCATGGCATCAGCCGACGTGCTGCTCTTGCACCGTGCCAGGCGTGAGGCTTTCGTTGCTGGATTGGCGAGCGCGGTTTTCGATCGAGACTCGGGAACGCAACCTGGGCTGGGAACGCAACAGAGGCGCGAATGGCCGTAAAGCACCTTTCCTTATCCGGCGGATAGGACATAATCCCTTAGCCAGCAGTTGATTTTCCCTGGCCGATCGACTGGAATACGAAATGCAATCGACGATCGTCATCATCAATCTTTTCGGCGCTGTCGCCCTGTTGCTCTTCGGGCTCGCCCAGGTGAAGGATGGCGTCACCCGGGCCTTCGGAACCAAGCTGCGGACAGGGCTCGCCTCCGGCACGCAAAGCAGCCTCCGCTCCTTCGTATCAGGCTTCGTTGCCACGATCGCACTGCAGAGTTCCACGGCCACTGCCCTGACCGTTGCATCCTTCGTCGAGCGCGACCTGATCCGGGCTCGCATGGCGCAGATCGTGCTGCTGGGCGCCAATGTTGGCACCGCCGTCACCGCTTGGATCGTTGCCACCGGCATTGAATGGCTGTCGCCGCTGTTGATCCTCGCGGGCGTCGCTCTCCAGAAGGGTGGCTCGACTGCGCGCAAGGGTGGCGGCGCGGCTTTGATCGGCATCGGTTTGATGCTCCTGTCGCTCTACCTGCTCTCGGCCGCCACCGAGCCCATGCGCGATTCTCCGGCTCTCGCGGCCTTCGTCAAGCTGCTTGGCGGCGCCTGGCCCGTGGCGTTCGCGCTGACGGCGGGCCTTGCCATCATCTCCTCGTCCAGCCTGGCTGTTGTCGTGCTGGTTCTGTCGCTTGCCTCGACCGGTATCCTGTCCACCGAGCTCATCATCGTGCTGATCCTCGGCGCCAATCTCGGCGGCGCTGTTCCACCCGTGTTGGCCACGCTGTCCGCCCCTGCGTCGGCCCGACGTATCACCACCGGCAACCTGGTCGTTCGTGCCGTCGGATGCCTGATCGCGCTGCCGCTTGTCGGCTACGGCGCGCAGGGGCTCGAAATGCTGCCGTTGGAACGGGAAGGCCTGCCGGTCGATGCGCATCTCGCCTTCAACATCGCGCTCGCCCTCCTGGCCTGGCCCATCTCCGGCCTCCTGTCGGACGCCATGGAGCGCTGGATCCCCGCAGAGGACGAACCCGACACCGGTCCAAAGTTCCTGGATCCGGAGGCGCTTTATACTCCGGTGGTGGCGCTGGCCAACGCCACCCGGGAAGTTTTAGGGGTAGGCGATCTGGTCGAAAGAATGCTGGTCAGGGTCGAAAGCGCATTCAGGAACAATGATCTGGCGCCGTTGTCTGAGATCGAGGCACTGGAAAAGCGGGTTGACCGGTTGCAGCAGGACATCAAGGTCTACCTGTCGAAGCTTGACCGGGAATCGGCCGGTGGCGACAACGGCCGCCGTTCGATCGCTATCATCGACTACGCCATCAATCTGGAGCATGTTGGCGACATCATCGAAAAGGGCCTGAGCGAGCAGGTTCGCAAGAAGGTGGCAAGCAACCTGAAATTCTCCGAGGCGGGCTATCACGAGCTCAAGAACCTCTTCGACCTGACGATCGAGAACCTGCACACGGCGCAAACCATCATCGTCACAGGTGATCTGAACCTGGCACTGCGCCTGATGGAGATAAAGGTCGAGGTACGAAAGGCCGAAAAGCTTTCCGCCGAGCGGCATCTGGAACGTCTTCGCGATGGCCGGGTCGAGAGCCTGCAGACGAGTTCTCTGCACCTCGATATCCTGCGCGACCTGAAGCGCATCAACGCCCACCTGGTCTCCGTCGCCCACCCGATCCTCGACGACAGCGGAATGCTGCGCGAAAGCCGCCTGCGTCAAGGCGAGCCGAAAATCTGATTTTCCTCCGCCCACGACTGGGATGCCAGTAGAAGCCTATCACCTCGTTGACGTCTTCTCGACGCTCTCAAGATGTTCAAGGGCCGATCATTGCATTAATCCGGCTTGTCCGTTTGTCTGTTCTGTCCCTTCCTGCATTACGGCTCAGCTTTCCCTGGACGCTAGCGGTATAGCTCCCGAAGCGGCCGTATGGGTCTTGATCAATTGCCCATGATCTGCGGGGATGCCTGCTTTGCATATTAAAGGTGCGTAAATAAAAGACGCCTAAAGTAGCAACGGGGCTCGGACAAGCGGCAACCAGGGCGTAACGGCATGCGAGGTAGACTCAGCTTCTTCAATTCCAAAGCCGCGGGTCTGCTCAGCGCATTGGACAAGTCCCTCGCCATCATCGAGTTTGATCCGCGGGGTAACATTCTCTGGGCTAACGCGTGCTTCTGCAAGGTCGTCGGCTACTCGCCTTCTGAAATCATCGGCAAACACCACAGCATGTTTGTTGATCCCAACTACGCAAGTACCGCCGACTACAGCGAATTCTGGCTGAAGCTTGGCCGTGGAGAATTTGATCAGCAAGAGTATCGTCGGGTTGCTAAGGGCGGTCGACAGGTATGGATACAAGCGTCCTACAACCCGGTGGTCAATCGGCGAGGAAAGGTTGTCAGAGTCGTCAAAGTGGCCACAGATACGACAGAGGCTCACCAAAGGAACGCAGCCTTTGAGGCCAAGTTGGCTGCCATCTCCCGTGTACAGGGCGTCATCGAATTCAAACCCACTGGCGAGATCATCGATGCCAACGACAATTTCCTCTCTTTGCTGGGCTACCAGCGACACGAGGTCCAGGGCAAGCATCATCGGATGTTCGTCGATGACGATCTGGCGCGCTCGCCCGATTACAAGGACTTCTGGGAAAAGCTCAACGCCGGGGAATTCGTGACCGGCGAATTCCGGCGGATCGGAAAAGGCAACAAGGACCCATTCGACGGCCCAGTGCTGGTCGGAGGGTTGATCGGCGATCGTCCGGTTGTGTGTTTCTGTGAAGATGCCGATCCGGCGATGAAAGCGCTTTGCCGGCTTCGGGTAGCGCGACCCCTCCGGCACCGCCGACAGGGAAAGGGAAGTGTCCCGTTCGGCGGCACGGCCCGGATGATTGTGGCAACTCAACGATGATCCAGCATCTATTCCTCTTGCTCGAGGCTTAGCAAAACCCGTTGAGCTTCAGGATCTTGTGCGCCTGAATGACGGCCACAAGTTCGCCTTCAGCTGCGCGGTCTCCCTGGTTGGCATCCGGGTGATGCATCTTCAACCGATCCCTGTAGCGCCTTCTGATTTCTTCCGGGGACGCATCTTCCGGCAGCCCCAGGGTTTCCATGGCCTTGGCTTCAAGTACCTTCAGTTTTCGCGCCTTCAATTCGGCCCTTTGTAGCTGACGCTGTTGGGCGGTCTTGCGCGCGTTGACGGCCTTTGCAGACCCGGACCGCGCGGTGGAGGGAAGGGGAGGTTCCGCCGCTTGGCTGACGCTGCTCCCCAACGTCGCGCGGCTTCCAGCCGCGGCCTCCCGCTGGAAGCGGGCAATCTCTGCATCAGACGGCCCGCTGACGAAGTCATATCGCTTGTTGTATTCCCTCACATGATCAAGACAAAAGAGAAGATACAATCCTTCTGCGCCGCGACCGACAGGGGCGCGATGCCTCCCCGTGTTTTCACAGCCATCCCATTGGCATTTCGGGCCATGGGCTTCGCTATCTGGAGCTGCGCTTTTGCGAACGGAGTTAAGGCCGACGAAGATCTTCGAAGCAGACGTCATCACCGGTATATGGACGAGCCGGACCTTTTCAGCAACATTCTTTAGTCCGCTGCCTGAGGTCTGAGGACTGCAAGCCGTGCGAACATGAAGCCAGACAACGCTGTTCGATCCCTTTCACACGGAAGGCTGCAGATGCCATGCATCTCCCTTGGGGGCACATTACCGTGTGGCGATGGTTCTCCCGCGGCTCCCCACACCCGAGGTCCTATGCGACAGCGTTTTCACGGCTGCAGCCTCAGTTGCGCGGCTGCCAGATTGCCAAGACCACGGTTAATGCAGCAAGCACGGCGGTCAGGATCAAAGGTCCGGTTGCCCCATAGCTGTCAACGACATAACCGCCAATCAAGGCGCCGATGGTAATGGCGACCTGGAAGGAGACCACCATCAGGCTGCCCGCTGCCTCGAGCGCGTCAGGCGCCCCTCGCGACAGGTTGGTCGGCAGCACCACCGGGGCCATACCGAAGGCAAACCCCCAGACAATCGAAAACCCAAAGGCAGCGCCAGTGTTTGCGCCCCAAAGCACCAGGGCCAGCGCCGCAAGCGTCATCAGTACAGCCGTAACCACAAGGGCGGTCCGGACGTTGGCATCGGCCATTCGACCTCCGGCAACATTGCCGATCACAGCGGCGATCCCAAAACCAAGCAGGACCAGCGCTATTGGACCGGTTGCAAGCTGCGTCACCTGCTCCAGGAAGGGCCGCACATAGACTGACCCGGCAAAATGCCCCGTCATTAACAAAAGGATCGCCAGCATGCCCAATTGGATATGGCGCCGCCGCACCAGCCGAAGCATGTCGCCCAGACTGGTGCTTGCGCTGGCAGGCAGCGTCGGCAGGCTGAGCAACTGCAGCAGCATGGCAATCGCGGCAAGTCCGGCTGTCATCGCCATCGCGGTCCGCCAGCCCAGCCAGTCGCTGATCAACGCACCCAACGAGGGGGCCGCTATGGTGGCGAGAGAGACGCCCAGGGTGACGATCGCCATGCCGCGACCTGTGGCACTGGCGCCCACCAACCGTGCAACGACGGAAACTGAAAGCGCCCAAAAAGCGCTGAGTGCTATACCCAGCCCGGCCCGTCCAAGCAGCAAAAGCCAAAATTCCGTCGCTACGGCCGAAATGATGTTCGACCCGATCGCCAGCGCACTCAGACACACCAGAACCGTTTTGCGGTTCAACTTGCCGATGAGGACATTGCTCAACAAGGCAGTAACGGCGCCGACCGAAGCGGTGGCGGTGACAACCTGGCCGGCCGTTCCTTCACTGACGCCAAGATCGTGGGCCAGCGGCGTCAACAGGCCTGCCGGCAAGAACTCGGCTGACACCAGAGCAAAGCTTGTCGCGGCCATCGAGAGAACAGCGAGCCAGGTCGCTGCACTCCATACGGGCGGCTCAGCGACATCAAGCTCGGGATCCACGTCGATTGGTTGTGCTGTTATGTCCGTCATCGCACTGTCTCCTGCGTTCAGGAGAGCTGATATGCAATCATTCCCAGATTATCTGTATCTCAAGATCCGAAATTCATGTCCATTCGTCCGGAACTTGTGCGCCGCACCATGCCGGGAGACACATTGGTGATCCGTTTGAATGCACGGGCGAAGGAGCTCTCGGACTCGTAACCAAGACGGGAAGCGACCTCAGCAACAGAAAGGCCGCCCGCTCCCAGCAGCTCGCGGGCGTGCTGCATCCGGAGACGGGCGAGATAGTGTGCTGCGCCTTCCCCCAAGACGGTGCTGAATCGATCGGCAAAAACCGAGCGCGATTGACCGGCCACGGCAGCAAGGTTTCCAAGGGTCCAGTTGCGGCCGGGGTCTTGGTGCATTGCGGCCAAGACGCGCCCGATATGAGGGTCACGAATGGCCGCGAGCCATCCGGACGTCGACGTTCCGGTACAATTGACCCAGCAGCGGATCAACCGGGCTGTGAGCAAGTCCGCCATACGCGACAGCACGGTCGCGCTACCCATCTGCAACTGCGCGGCCTCCGAAGTCATTGCCGCCAGCAGCGGTCCGATGATCGGGTCATTGCCAGCGACGTCACAGCCCTTGATAATCGGAGGCATCAGAGCAATCAGTGGGTGGAGCGCATAGGCGCCAAGAGCCATTGAGCCGCAGAACAGGGTGCTGGTGGCGCCAGCGCCTTCCTGCACCACTTCACAGACATTGCTACCCAGATCTTTCACCTGGCACTCATCCAGGGAATCGGCGACCACATCCGGCGCACTAGACAATCGATGCTCGGTGCCCTGTGGCAGCAGCACCAGATCGCCGTCACGCAATTCCTGCCAACCTTGCGCGTCGGTAAATAGCCAGCAAGGTCCGTGACTTACGAAATGAAAACGGAGCAGCTGTTGTTGCGGAAACGCGAGGCTCCAGGGCGGACGCAGTTCACATCGGCCGTAGTTGACCCCGCTGAGGCGAAAGTCCTGAAGGATCTCACTTAACGAGTCCATCGGAATTCGTGACGGCTCAGCGAGGTGGGACGAATGATCGGTCATTCGCCACATATACCGACAGAGCGTCCGGATTCAAGATCCCATGGGGCGCCGGCGCGCACTCCCAGACAGACGAGGCGCATGTAATCGCGACGGTCGCCACTGGCGAGGCACCATCTTTTGCGGCGCGGCAGAGGAAGCATCAACCGCCCGCGCTGTCCGGCTGCGGTGAAGTCTTGCTTGTTCTCTTCCCTGATGTGTTACCTGATCCCGTGAAGCGTTTTCCGAGGCTGTCAGGGCGCCTGCTCTTTATCTAGCGTCTTCGTCTGCTCGTTGTTAATCCCCAGTCCGATGCGATGCCCCATTTCCTGTACTGCAACCGAGATGCCTCGAACTGCGCCGGCAAGAACCAGCTCCGCGGCGATAAGCGGATGCTCGCCAACCAACTTGCCGGCCATCTCGGCGCCAGCTGCAGTCTTTGCCTGGTCGAGGATGCCGCTGCCGGTATGCTGGCGGGCCAGTTTTTCGAGTCGTCGTCGCTTTTTGTTTTTGGAGGGTGACGTCGAGTTCAATGAACGGCGGCACCCTTCTGAGGGTTTTTTGGATTGTCCTTTCGCGGCTTCTTTGGCAGAAATGATCCAGCGGCTTCACGGGCGACGTCCATCGCGGCTTCCGATCCACGATGAAATGCCTCGCCGACGATGCCAGCAGCTCTTGCACTCTTTTTGCCGCCCGACTTTGCGGCACCGGCGACGTCTCTGCGGTCTTCAACCAATACCGCCGCGGCAGCGCCTGCGCCTGCGACCAGGGCCTTCGCCAAAACGTCGCGGCCCGTCTTGTTCTTCAGCAGTGCTTTGAGGACAGGGTTCTTACGGATTGTCTTGGGAACCTTGTATCCGGCGACCGTTTTTGGGATTTTGATCTTCTTCATGGTTCGTCCTCTCACTCAGTAAGAAGTTAAACCTCGCCAGTCGGTTCAGGTTCCGCGCGCCTGAACCGACAAGCCTCGGTGAGGGGCCATGGTTTCCGCCCGACAAGGATAGGAAGCCGTCCGGACATGATTTCAACGATCAACACCACACGCCAACAAAAAGACCCCGCATTTGCTGCAGCCCTGCGAACCCTCATATTCGGGCAGTTGTGGTGATTGAATGGATCAAGAGGTCACGGTCCGGAGATTGACGAACAACCGGCCAATCCTACGCGACTACATCCAGCGTCTCGCTGGAACTTCCTGGCCTTGAGCCTCCCGAAGGTCGTTGGAAGCGCCACCTCTCGACGTTGGCCTCCTTGTCTTCCCCAGCAAGATCCTCGAAAGACGCATTCGCGCAGGGTGGACACATCCTGACCAAAGCTCACCCAATTGTGACTGCAGGTTTACGCCCCGCAAGGTCACGTCGTGGCAATCTCAGCCGGCGAATCAATTTACCTGTCCAGGAGCAGTCATGACGACCAGAATGCGCACCATGATCTCGGCTTTCATCTTCTCAGCCGCGATCTGGACGTTGGTGATCGCTGGCGCAGTCATGGCGTTCACAGAAAAACCACACGATCAGGCCCGTTCCCGTGCCATTTCGGTCGGTGAAGGCTGATTTACAGCAACGCAGGTAGTTTGCGGCAGGCGTTCCGGAAAAGCGGTTTGGCTGCCAGTCTCCGCATTTGTCATGGTCACAGTCTCGTCAGCGACCGGGACCGGCGTCGGCTTCCTTGGTTGCGCAACCGCCCAGGGAGCAGAAAAGCTGTGGGTGGGGCGCAACGGTCAGTCAACACGCCCGATCCGAAGACGGCGCACCGGCAATCCTTGGGGTGAGGCGTCCTTTGGTGCAGGCTGCGGACGATCAGCATCGATCAGACGCCACTCGCGCTCAAGCTTATCAAAGACGCTTTGCGGAATTGTCTCAGCCATGTTCGTTCTCTCCTGTATCGTCAAGTTAAAGCATGTCCGGTTTTCGGGCTCAACGAGACTTTCAAAGTAAGCTTACTTTGTAGGGTTAATCCTACTTGCGCCAAGATCATGACCAGACGCGGCTTTTGGCAGGTGAGATCGGCGCCCGAGTGGCAGCAGCTTTTGCGACAAGGCCGCGGGGACCTGAAAAATGCTCGACCAGATTGGTTGGTCGAGCAAGTAGAGCAGTCCGAAACTTCACGTCTCTCACAAAGTGAAGCCCTGGGACTATCCGGGAAACTGGTTAGGATATGTTTACTGCTACATAGGAGGAGCAGGTGCGGCTGGATGGGGAGCTGCTACCAGGGGGCACGAGCACAGTCTGGCTGGTAAGGCTGAACCGTAGCATCACACCCTGCGACGGATATCAACCTGCTCTGCCTCCGCCTTGTCAACGTTTCGTCGCTACTCGTGTCCATCGGTCTAGGTGCCATGCCGGGTCTCCCAACTGGCGCCTGGGTTTAAGCCTGTCTATCGTGCGCCAGCTTGCACGTGCTGGTACCGGTGATTTACAACCTTGCTGTGGCCTGCCTTGCACGCTACTGAAGTGATCACGGGCAGCAGTCAACGAGGACAACATGGCAACTGGTACGGTAAAATTTTTCGCGGAAGACAAGGGCTTTGGCTTCATCACCCCTGATGGGGGCGGCGCTGACGTCTTCGTTCATGTCTCCGGTGTTGTGTCGGGCGGATCGCTTCGCGAAGGCCAGAAGGTCAGCTACGATGTCGGCCAGGACCGCAAGACAGGCAAGGCGAAGGCTGAAAACGTCAGCACGATCTAAAACTACAGCTATTCCCTTGGCTGGAACACATCCGGTAGCGGAGGTGGCTCGCCGCAGTCTCCATTAGGCCTGCGGCCAATCCCACGCGCGTCTCGTTGCCGCGTCTTGCGCCAGACGCCGTGGCATCATCCTGCTTCCGAAATGCCGATGATGATGAGCCCGTGAAGGTCGCCAATGGTCCCTTGATTGCATGGCCGCGCGCCTGTCTCCGCAGCTCACTTCGCCCCACGCTTTTCCTGCACTTCGGTTTCAGGCATGAAAGGTTTACCAATTCAAGATAGTGTCGCGGCGTCTTCGGCTCCCCCTTCGGGCGGCTAACGCAGTGCAGGTCTTCATGAAAACGCTTCTGGCCACGAGCAGCATCTTTGAGTTGGCGCCGGTTGCCATGTGGCTTGAAGACTTCAGCGAGGTGCATGCGCTTTTCAGGCAATGGCGCAGCGACGGCGTGACGGATCTGGGATCATACCTGCGAGAAGATCTTTCCCGGGTGGCGATGTGCTCTCAGAGGATCCGCGTCTTGGCGGTAAACCAGAAGACCCTCGAGCTTTTTGCAGCAGAAGATCTCGATCATCTGATCTTGAACCTCGGTCGCATATTTCGCGACGACATGTTGGACACCCACATCACTGAGCTGACGCACCTATGGGAGGGCAGAGGAGCGTTTTGCAGCAGTGCGGTGAACTACGCGCTCGATGGCCGGCGACTGGATATCCAACTGCGTGGCGTCGTGCTTCCGGGCTATGAAGGCTCGTGGGAACGGGTGCTGGTCACAACGGAGGACGTCACCGCGCGCGAGGATGCAAGACGGCAGGAGCAAGCCAATCACCATCATGCAAAGGCGATGTTCGAGCATTCGCCGGTTTCGCTGTGGATGGAGGACTTCAGCGCCATCAAGACGCTACTCGACGATGTAAGCCACCGTGGGATCATCGACTTTCGTGTCTTTCTGGATGTGCATCCCGAGTTCGTTCAGCAGTGCATGAGCGAGATCCGCGTCATCGACGTCAACCGGGCAACTCTCGAACTGTTTGCTGCCTCTGATCGTGCAACACTGTTGCGCCAGCTCGGCGACATCTTCCGCGATGGAATGATGCAGCCGTTTCGCGAACAGTTGATCGACCTCTGGAATGGCAACCTGTTTCATCAGCGGGAAGTCTTAAACTACGCTCTCGATGGTTCCGAACGACACGTGCTTTTGCAGTTCTCGGTGTTCCCCGGCCATGAGCACGATTGGTCACTGGTTCAGGTTGCCTTGACCGATATCACAGCGCGCAAAAAGGCGGAGGCCTACCTGGAATATCTGGGCAAGCATGACGTGCTGACACGACTGCACAATCGGGCCTTCTATATGGAGGAACTCAACCGGCTGGAACGGAAATCTCTGCGGCCGGTCTCGGCGATTGTCGTTGACCTGAACGGTCTCAAGGAGACCAATGATGAACTTGGCCATGATGCCGGCGACGCACTTCTGAGACGCCTCGGCGAGGTTCTCAATGGCGCTGTCTCAGCCCCCAATCGGGCCGCGCGCATCGGTGGAGACGAGTTTGCGCTGCTGATGCCGGGCGCCGATCGCGTGGCGGCAGCGGCAATGGCCGAAGCGATCCAGGAGCTGCTCAAGATCAACAACCAGTTCTACTCCACCGCTCCGCTGAACATATCTCTGGGAGTTGCCACCAGCGAAGACGGAGAAACGATGGAAGCGCTGATGAAGCGTGCCGATCGGGCCATGTACGAGCAGAAACGCGCGTTCTATGCGGCGTCCGGGCTCATCCAGAGGAGCGCTCGAGGGCGCCGCGAGACGTGACTGCAGTCATCGGTTGGCAGAATGGGCTCAGTCTGATCGCAAAAACCGGACAAGCACCTCACGCGGCCTGAAGTCTACCGCCCGGCGTAATGCCGGTCCTGCACTCACCGTTTTCGCCGTCGCCCAGTCTGAAATCAAAGTCTACTCGACGAGACAGAGAAGGCAGGCCCCACTCGTCTGACACCCAGATCCGACAGATCCTCGAGCAGGATGCCCTCAATTGAAGGCGAAGCCACTGAGCACGGCGCTCATGCCTGTTTAAAAGCCGCACCTCATCTCGATCCGCTCGCGTGCGCGGCTGGCCCGGCGCCTGGCAGGCGGGGGCGACGAGGCGCGGGGACCCCAGTGCATCGCTTTACGCGCGCAACGGTCCGCAAGCTGCCTGGCCAGATCGGGAGGATGATGGCTGCTGGCCATGGCTGCTGATCAGGAGGACAGGCACCGCTGTCGCATGCATCCTTTTCTTTTTTCTCGCGTTCCAGATGGCACAGGGAAAGCGGCAGGGACCCACGTGGAGCGATCAATGACACCTGAAAATGCCAGCAGCGCCAACGACACGAAGCAGCCAAAGCCACGCGTGAGCCCGGAACGGGGCAAGGCTGCGGCTCGCGAGAGCGGCGCTGCCGCTGGCGGCAACCGGGACGTACGGCGCGAACTTGCCGAGCTTCAGAAGCAAGTTGGCGAACTGGACGTGCAGATCACCGCAATCCGGCTGCGCGGTGCCGACCGCGCGGCCGGAGCGTCTGGCACTCCAAGCCTGTCTCAGATTGTTGGATCGGTTGCCACGACCATCCTCGTGGGGGCAATTGTGCGCCGTTTGCCGCTTGGCATGCTTGGCGCTGCTGCAGCGCCCCTGCTGGCCGCCCAGTTCAACCGCCGACTGTGGCCGGCGCTCACCGGCGACCGTTAGCGTCGCCTCGCTTGCGGCAACGGCGCAAGACGCGTCGCTGTGGCGCCATCAGGGACGGCTCCTGTCCCCACTTCCTGCAAGTCCTCGCCTCTCAACATCGCGGGCCCGGTTTGGTGCGTGGCACCTGCAACTTGGTGCCACCTCCCGCTTCTGCTTTTCCTCTGTACCGGCCATGCGAGATCCAATAGGATGGCAAGGTCATCTTGATACATATGATGATGAGTCCGTGGGCGAACCAGGAGAACGCATGCCCGAGATATTGAACAGCCGCGGTCGCCGCTCCTTATCGGCCCAGGTCGCGGACGCTTTGCGGGCGCAGATCGAAGCGGGATATTATGCGCCTGGCGACAAGCTTCCGACGGAACCGGCGCTGATCGATAAGTTTGGACACAGTCGCACGGTGGTGCGTGAGGCCATTGCCGCACTTCGTGCCGATGGACTTGTGGAATCACGACAGGGATCGGGCGTTTTTGTCCTGGCCATGCGCCCCAACGATGCAGGTTTGCCGCTGTTTACCGGCGAAACCGACAAAATCTCCGACATCATTGAAGAGCTGGAACTCCGCATCGGTATCGAAGTAGAAGCGGCTGGCCTGGCCGCAGCGCGCAGTTCGCCGGCCCAAGAGGCGGAAATCCAGGCGCAGGTCGACCGTTTCGCCCAGCTCGTCAAAGACGGCAAGCCCACCGACGAGGCCGACTTCCAATTTCACATGGCCGTCGCCACGGCCACCAATAATGCACGGTTTCGCACATTCCTGGAGCATGTCGGGCGTCGGATGATTCCGCGGGTGAAGTTCAAGACGGTGATGGGCGGCGTTGATCCACTTCCAAGCCGAGACCTGCCGATCTTGCAGGAGCATCGCGATATCGCCGAAGCCATTCTTGCACGCGATCCCGATCGCGCCCGCGAGGCCATGCGCCGCCATCTCGTCACCGGGATCAAGCGCTACCGGTCATTGACCTCCTGGAATTCGGGTGCAAACGAGTCAATGACTGGTTGACTCATTCCAAAAGTCATCATATGAATCTCGCAGTCATCGAATTGGATTGCGGGAGGACGCATTGTCGCCGGAAGAATTAAAGCTGCAGGTCGGGTCGGGTCTTTTGTCCTTTCCTGTCACTCACTTCACCCCTGACCTGACGCTGGACCTGGACAGCTATCGTCGTCATGTCGCCTGGCTGTCGGGATTTGATGCTGCTGCGCTTTTTGCGGCCGGCGGCACCGGCGAGTTCTTCTCGCTGTCGCCTCGGGAAGTCGGACAAGTGACCCGCGCGGCCAAGGAGGTCTCGGGAACGGTGCCGATTATCGCCGGCTGTGGCTATGGCACCGCGCTTGCGGTCGAAACGGCAGCGATTGTTGCAAAAGCGGGCGCCGATGGCATCCTGCTACTTCCCCATTATCTGACGGAAGCGCCGCAGGAGGGCATCTACGCGCACGTCAAGGCGGTGTGCGACTCCACCGAGCTTGGCGTCATCCTCTATAACCGCGCCAATTCGGTCGCCAATGCCGACACGGTGGCGCGCCTGGCCGAAGCTTGCCCCAATCTCATCGGCTTCAAGGACGGCACCGGCAAGGTCGACCTGGTGCGCCACGTCACTGCCAAGCTCGGCGATCGCCTCTGCTACATCGGCGGCATGCCGACCCATGAGCTTTTTGCCGAAGGCTTCAACGGCGTCGGCGTCACAACCTATTCCTCCGCTGTCTTCAACTTCGTGCCGGAGCTTGCGCAGCGCTTTTATCGCGCTATGCGCGCCGGTGACCGGGCGGTGATGGAGGGGTTGCTGCATTCGTTCTTCTTTCCCTTCGCGGCGTTGCGCGACCGCAAGCCCGGGTATCCCGTCTCGATCATCAAGGCAGGCGTCGACCTGGTCGGCTTCGGATCCGGCCCGGTGCGTCCACCGCTTGTCGATCTGACGGCGCAAGAGCGCGACATCCTGCGCGGCCTGATCGACGGGGCGCGCGCTTAGTCCAGCCTGCGACGTCAAAATGTTTTTGGCGTCGCAGATCATCCATCAATCACTATTTCACTTGGGAGGAGTGTCATGGCTAAAAACAAATCGTGGGTCATCGCAGGCGCGGTGGCGGCAGTCGGTCTTGCTGGCTCGGTTGCAGCGCAAGACGGATCGCAGATCACCGTGGTGCTGCCGGAGCAGCCGGCCAATCTTGAACCCTGCGGTACCATTATCACCAATGTCGGTCAGATCCTGAGCCGCAATGTCGTGGAGCCGCTGACGATCATCGATGCCGGCACCGGTCAGCCGACGCCTGGGCTGGCGACAGAATGGACGCAGACCGATCCCAATACCTGGCGCATCACGCTACGCGATAACGTCAGCTTCCACGACGGCGAGAAGCTCGATGCCGACGCCGTGAAAAGCTCCATCGAGCGGATGACGGGCGGCAAGGTCACCTGCAGCAATACCGCCAAATTCGGCAGTTCGAAACTGGCCGTCACGGCCGTCGACGACCACACCGTCGAGATCAAATCCGACACGCCGCAGCCGATCTTGCCGACGCTGCTGAGCGTCGTCATGGTCGTCTCACCCAACACGCCGCCCGACACGGCCGTCAACGATCCGATCGGGACCGGCCCTTTCACCCTGGCGCGCTTTACCAACGAGACAGTTGAGCTTGAAGCCTTTGATGGCTACTGGGGCGAAAAGCCGGCCATCACCAAGGCAAGCTACGTCTGGCGTCCGGAATCGTCGATCCGCGCTGCCATGGTCGAAACCGGGGAGGCCGATCTGACGCCGTCGATCGCCATCCAGGATGCCACCAATCCGCAGACGGACTTCTCCTACCTGAACTCCGAAACCACCGCCATGCGTATCGATACCGGGTTTGCGCCGCTCGACGATGTTCGGGTCCGCAAGGCGCTCAACCTGGCGATCGACTGGGAGGGACTGGCGCAGTTGTTTGGCGATGACATCCAGCGGGCGTCGCAGATGGTGGTGGCCGGCATCAATGGTCACAACGAGACGCTGGCGCCGTGGACGTTTGATGCGGAGCAGGCGCGGGCGCTGGTGGCTGAGGCAAAGGCTGCCGGTGTCCCCGTCGACACCGAGATCGAGCTCATCGGCCGCAATGGCATCTATCCCAATGGATCAGAAGCCATGGAGGCGATGGCGGCGATGTGGCAGGATGTGGGCTTGAACGTCAAGCTGACGATGCTGGATGTCAACGACTGGCTGCGCTACCTGCAAAAGCCGTTTCCGGATGGTCGTGGTCCCAATCTGCTACAGATGATGCACGACAACAACAAGGGCGACGCCGCCTTTACCGTCCCGATCTTCTATTCCTCGGCAGGAAGCTACTCGACGGTCGACAACGGCGACCTCGATGAGCAGATAGCAGAAGCCTTGGCGGCAACCGGCGACGAGCGGACGCAGAAGTTCAAGGCGATCTTTGCCAAGGTTCACGACGATCTGGCGCTCGACATCCCGATGTTTCACATGATCGGCTACACCCGCGTGGGCGCGCGTCTGGACTGGAAGCCCGATATCACCACCAACAGCGAGATCCCGCTCGCCAATATCGGCCTTAACAACTGAGCAGGATAACGACGTGCAAGCGCTGGCGATAATCAGCGCTTGCTGCCGTCCCAGCCAAACCCGAGGCTTCGTATGATGTTCGGCTTTATCGGCCGACGGGCGTATCACAGCTTGATTTCGATGATCGGCCTGTTGACGCTTGTCTTTTTCCTCACGCGTCTGACCGGCGATCCGTCGGCGCTCTACCTGCCGCTCGATTCCAGCATCGAGGCGCGCCAGGCCTTTGCCCGACTCAATGGCCTTGATCAGCCGGTTCATCTGCAATTCCTGCAGTATCTGCAAAACCTCCTGTCGCTCGATTTCGGTCAGTCGCTGCGACAGAACCGGTCGGCCATCGAGGTGGCGCTGGAGGCGTTTCCAGCCACGTTGAAGCTGGCAGCCGTTGCCATGTCTCTTTCCGTGGTGCTGGCCGTCGTCGTCGGTGCCCTGGCGGCGGCCCGGCCCGGTAGCCTGTTTGACCGGGTGGCGGGGCTCTTGTCCCTAGGCGGCGCCAGCACCCCCGACTTCTGGATCGCCATCGTCGGCATCCTGGTCTTTGCCGTCGGCTTCGGTGTCCTGCCAACCTCTGGGACCGGCACGCCGCTGCACTGGGTCATGCCGATCGCCGTTTTGATGCTGCGCCCCTTCGGGCTGCTGGTGCAGGTGGTGCGGGGAACGATGATCTCGGCGCTCGCCTCTCCCTACATCAAGACCGCACAAGCCAAAGGGATGAAGCGCCGCAAGATTATCTTCAGCCACGCGCTGCGCAACTCGCTGCTGCCGGTCATCACCGTTGCCGGCGACCTGGCGACAGGACTGATCAACGGCGCCGTGGTCGTCGAGACGATCTTCGGCTGGCCCGGTATCGGCAAACTGATGATCGACTCCATCATCCAGAGGGATTTTGCTGTCGTGCAGTCGACCATTCTGGTCACGGCGCTTGCCATCTTCGCCGTCAACATCGCCATCGATCTTCTCTATGCGGTCCTTGATCCGCGCATCCGCTACTGAGGGAGGCCGCATGGCTGAGATTACGCCGTCATTGGTCCGACCGTCTGGCAAGCTGCGGCAGCTCGCCATCTACCTGACGCGCGACAAGCTGGCGCTTTGCGCCGCTCTGTTCTTGCTGTGCCTGATCCTGTGTGCCCTCCTTGGACCTCTGCTGGTTGGCGACCTTGCAGGCAAGCTGGGGCTGAGGCACCGAAACCTGGCGCCCTTCACGTGGGAGCAGGGCCCTGTCTACGTCCTGGGCGCCGACACGCTTGGGCGCCCAATCCTGGCGCGGCTGATCGTTGGCGCACAGACGACGCTTGGCATCGCAGCCGCCGCGGTCTTCTGTTCGATGGCTGTCGGCGGCACCCTTGGCCTGGTGGCCGGCTACTCGGAGCGCTGGTACAGCCACGTGATCTTACGGCTCGCCGACGTCATCATGAGCTTTCCGTCGCTGCTGCTTGCACTCATCGTCCTCTACACGCTGGGGCCCAGCGTCACCAACCTTGTCGTGGTGCTGGCGATCACACGCTTGCCGGTCTTCATCCGCACTGCACGCGCCGAGGTGCTTGAACTGCGTGAGCGTATGTTCGTCAGTGCTGCGCGCGCCATGGGCGCCAGCACCAGCCGCATCCTGTTGCGCCACATCGCCCCCTTGGTGCTGCCAACGCTGGTCACGATCGCGGCGATCGACTTTTCCACGGTCATTCTGGCGGAATCGTCGCTCAGCTTTCTCGGCCTTGGCATCCAGCCCCCGGATTTCACCTGGGGCGCCATGGTGGCCAACGGCCGAGGCTATCTGGCGTCGGCGTGGTGGATCGCCTTCTGGCCTGGCCTCCTCATCCTGCTAACTACCCTTTCTCTCAATATCCTTGCCAGTTGGGGTCGCACCGTCGCCGACCCACAGCAGCGCTGGCGTCTGCAATCGCGACGAAAGGCTGCCCGATGAGTGCTGCAGGCAAACCCATCTTGACGATCAAAGCACTGACTGTGGACTTTCTGTCGGAGGACGCAGCCGTGCGAGCGGTGGATGACGTTTCCTTTGACGTCTGCGAAGGAGAGACGCTGGTCATCCTGGGCGAGAGCGGTTCGGGAAAAAGCGTCAGTACCGGTACGGTGATGGGCTTGATTGACTGCCCTCCCGGCGACATCGTCGCCGGATCGCTGGTGTTCGACGGCATCGACCTGACATCGCTGGGACAGGAGGGGCGACGGCAACTCAATGGCCGGCGCATGGCGATGATCTTCCAGGATCCGCTTGCCTATCTGAACCCGGTGATTTCCGTCGGTCGCCAGATTGAGGAAGTGTTTGAAAGCCATCAAGGTGGTGGCACCGCAGCATCCGTGCGCAGCAAGGTGGTTGGGCTTTTGGAGCGCGTGGGAATTTCCGACGCGGCGCGACGGTTCCACGATTATCCGCACCAGTTCTCCGGGGGCCAAAGGCAGCGCATCATGATTGCCATGGCCATTGCGCTGAAGCCGGATGTCCTCATCGCAGACGAGCCGACGACGGCTCTCGACGTCAGCGTCCAGGCGCAGATCCTCGAGCTCCTCCAGGATCTGCAGCGGGAGACCGGCATGGCGCTGATCCTGATCACCCATGACCTGGAGGTGGCCGCGGCCATGGCCGACCGGATCATCGTCATGAACGGCGGCAAGGTGGTTGAGACCGGTCGAGCCGAGGACGTCTTCACCCGGCCGATGCATGCCTACACCAAACGCCTGATGGCGGCTGTGCCGCATGCCGCTCCCGCCGTGCGGCCAGGACGGCAACCGGCGGCCCGGGAGGTTCTGCTAACCGTCGAGCACCTGAGCAAGCATTTCACGCTGGCGGCAGGGCCGTTTGCAGCGAAACGGGAGTTTCGGGCGGTCGATGACGTCAGCTTCACCGTCGGGCGCGGGGAAACCGTCGGCATTGTTGGCGAGTCAGGTTCTGGCAAATCCAGCATTGCGCGCATGCTGCTGCGGTTGAGCGAACCGACGGCCGGCAGGGCGCTGCTTGCAGGGGAAGACATCTTTACGCTGCAGGGGCGGGCACTCAATGACTATCGCCGCCGGGTGCAGATGGTCTTCCAGGACCCGTTCGGTTCCATGAACCCGCGCATGACCGTTTCGCAGATCATTTCCGAGCCCTGGGCCATCCACCGTGACATCCTCGAAAGGCCGCGATGGCATGAACGGGTGGTGGAGCTTCTTGAGCGTGTCGGGCTTAAGTCGGAGCATTGCGGGCGCTATCCGCATCAGTTCTCAGGCGGGCAAAGACAGCGCATCGCCATTGCCCGCGCGCTCGCCAGCGACCCGGAGTTGATCGTCTGCGACGAGGCCGTCTCGGCGCTTGACGTCTCCATCCAGATGCAGGTCATCGAACTCCTGGCGGAGCTTCGCCAATCGCTCGGCCTGTCTTATATCTTCATCACCCACGACCTTCCGATCGTGCGCCAATTCGCCGATAGGGTGCTCGTCATGAAAGCAGGCAAGATCGTCGAGGAGGGTGGCACCGAGGCGATCTTCGCACACCCGTGCCACGATTATACCCGCGTGCTGCTCAACGCCGTGCCACGGCCCAAATGGCTTGCCGCCGAGGGGCGTTAAAAGCAAGCGCCGGTTGCCATGCGGTAGCCGCGTTCCCATTGGCGACGCACATCATCCCCCGGGCAGCGTTGCGTACGGTAGCGGCAGCTTTGGCGGCGGATCACAGCAGCATTTCCCGCAAGCCAGAAAATTGCGGCGCAGCTGTCCCTGAACGAGATGGATCGCGCTCGATATATCCGGCGAAATGCTTAACCCGGAAGACGTGCCGAAGCAGGCTATAAGCGATACGTTAAGCCTGTTTTGTCAATCTTTCTCCAGCATTAGATTCGTCTGATAGACCATGCCGTCGAACGATGGTGCAGGTGACATAATGCAACTGCTCCTAGGCGACCCCGACAGTACCAACCACGGCAGTGAAAGCGGTGGATCGTGCATGATGCACACAGTGACAGACGCCAACTATATTGATGTGCCACGCGACCTGCGTGGGCAGCCAAATGTCATGCTTAAGGCTCTCTACCGAGAGCACGCAGTGAATTTGCGACGGCAAACGACGAGACAGGGGCTGTGGATTGCGGTCCTGGTCTATCTGCTGTTTTCGATCAGCGACATCATGCTGATAGCCGATGTCGCCCCCTTCACGGTCGTAACGCGGTTTGCCATTTCTGCCGTCATGCTCTTGGGTATGGAATGGCAGGTACGCCGCGGCGGCAGTGCAGGTGCGATAGACGCCACGGCAGCACTGGCTCTTGTCCTCGCCTACGGTGGCTGGGTGTCGAGTGCCTTGATGACGTCCCAGATCGAGGTCATGGCCTACTACATGGTGTTCGGTGCGATCTTCATGATGAGCATCAACCTCTTCTTCAATTTCTCCTTCCGGCTTTCCGTGGTGGCATCGGCGGCCATAGTCCTCCTGTTCTTCGTCGCGCTGTGGTCATTTCCCCAGGACTATCATGCCTACAAGCTGATCTTCGGGCTCTTCTGCTTCTGCTGTTTCGTCTTTACCTCCTACGTCAACTGGAAGCTCAACCACGAGCGCTACCATGTGTTTCTCAACGCCATGGCGGCGAAAGCGCGGCAAGAGGAGGCGGCAGAGCGAGGGGAAGACCTGTTGAGACTGTCCAACACAGATCCTTTGACGGGTCTTGCCAACCGCCGTGCCATTGATGAGACCTTGCGTGAGCACTGGAACCAATGGCGGGGTTCTGGAAGCCCGTTTGCCGTCGTCCTGGTGGATGTCGACTTCTTCAAAAGATACAACGACTACCATGGCCATCTGGATGGGGATCATTGCCTGGTACGCGTGGCGGGGGCTCTAAAGGATCTGGCCGCCCGTCACGGCGCCGCCATTGGCCGCTACGGCGGCGAGGAATTCATACTGGTCATCGATCTGACAAGCGACGAGGACCTTGTAGCCTTCGCCGAAGTTGTTCGCGGCGCTGTTGAAGATCTCGCGCTAAGCCACGAATACCGGCGCGATGGAACGGCCATCGTGACGGTGAGTGTCGGCGCAGCGCTGACCAAAGATGAATTCCCGTCGAAACTGGAGAAGGTCATCCACCAGGCTGACCGGGCGCTCTACAGTGCCAAGGCCGCCGGCCGCAACTGTGTCAGACTGTTTGATCCCGGCGATCCCAACCACAATGACGACAGCGAGAACATCGCGGCCTTGCTGAAGATTGCAATCGAACGGGATCTCGTTTCGATGGTCTATCAGCCGATACAGGACGTCTTCAGCGGCCAGACCGTCGCTGTGGAGGCGCTGATGCGGCTTCGGATGTTGGATGGGACGCCGATTTTGCCCAGCGCCTTCATTCCCGCTGCCGAGCGCACCGGTGCGATACTCAAGCTTGGGCAATGGGCGATCCGCAGGGTCTGCGCAGATATTTTGGCCAAGGATCTGGCTCCTGTCGTGAGCGTCAATATCTCGCCGCAGCAGTTGCAGATGCCAGGATTCGCTGCCTGGGTAGCGCTGACGCTCAGCGAATATGGCATTTGCGGCGACAGGTTGGCGTTCGAGATCACCGAGGGCCAGGAGATGGAGATCCACTCCAGCCTGTTGCACTGTATCAGCAACCTCAAGGCCCTCGGCATCAAGATCTGGCTCGACGACTTCGGCACCGGCTTTGCCGGCCTCTCGTGGCTGCGGCTGATCGACTTTGACTGCGTCAAGATCGACAAGTCGTTTCTTCACGACTGCGAGACGTCCAAGGGATCCGTGATGCTGGCAGACATCGTCGTGCTGGCGCGCAACACCAGGGCAAAGATCTTGGTCGAGGGGATAGAGACTGAAGAGCAATTGGCGCTGATGCAGAGATTGCAGGTTGATCTGGGGCAGGGCTACTATCTGGGCCGGCCTGCACCCGCCAACACCCCCTACACCAGCGCCTGTGATCGGGCCGCAGCCGGCCGTTGATGGACCTTTCGACCACCCGTGGCCGCTGCCTTGCGGCGGTACGGCGGGCGCCGCTTGGGCGGTTGGGAAGGTCTGACTTCGGCAGGCGAATCCTGTCGAACGCACGCGTGGTTGCAACAGGCCGATCACCCGACTGCGACGGCGAGATGCAAGGCATCACCGGCGCGATGCCTAGGGTCTGTTGATCGGCAAACCGTGCAACTTGCGGGAAGCTCGCCGATGCGGCATGTTCTGACCCTCCATCGGTGGGGAAGGCTCGGCGGTGGCTTTGTCTGAAATCGCTCCAGCGCGTTGGGCTGCAAGCGGCATGTCTGTCCTGAAGCCCCTGATTGACAGGTTTTTCTGCGCACGCGCGCGACCCAAACCTTTCCCGGTGCAACTCAGGACACCGTCACCCGTCCCGACTTGAGCTACCGTGCGTGCTTAGAAGGCGGACGCGACGGTCAATGTCCGACTGTGCCTGTCGCTGTCCGCGTGCTTTGCCACGAGCGGCGCGCCTGCAAGGAAGATGGAAAGTGCAATCACGAAAGCTGGACCCTGATAGTGCATTTGAAACCCTCGCGTTAACGCCCTCTAAATTAAGAGGTTCAGATTAAGAGCAACTGAACAGACATAGTTAACCCTGACGCCAGCGGCATATCCGGCTTATCGTACCGCTCCTACCATTGTTACATCGTTCCTATGGGGATGCTGTACTGCTGATCGCTTCCATTCGCCACTGAGAGGCTATCGCAGGTCATTCGGGCCTGTAACGCAACCTGATCACGTCCGTGTCAATCAGGTCATGAGAAATCAGCCGCAGGGGCGGGCGGCCTCTAGCGAAATAGGGCGTCCCGTGACCCAGCACGACCGGATGCAGGTAGATGCAATATTCGTCGATCAGGCCCAGCGCCGTGAAGCTTGCCGCCAGATCCGGGCCGGCAACTTCAATATCGCCACTGTATTGTGCCTTCAGCGCAGGGATTGCGTCTTCAAGATTGCCCTTGACCAGCGAAGCGTTTGGCCCGACAGCATCAAGCGTCCGCGAAACGACCCATTTGTGTTGCCTTCGCCAGGCGGTGGCAAACGCGAGCTCCGCTTCTCCCCATTGTGGATGATCCTCGTCCCAATAGCGCATGATCTCATAGATCTTGCGACCATAGATGCTACCGACTTGGGTTTTGGCGTCTTCTATGAAGTGAGCAAAGAGTGCGGCGCTGGGGCCAAACGCCGTGTGGTCGACGTAGCCATCGAGGGATTGGTTCATTCCGAATACGATTCTCGCTGTCATGGCGTTTCCTTCCTTGAAGCCAGACGCATCGTCACGGTCGCCGCATTGCCATGCCGCGGCGCTGGCAATGGGTGGTTGCCAGCGTGTATTGTCTCTGCAGGCCTGCTCCAACGGCGCAGGGTCGAGCCAGCGGTATCGAGCCAACTGCCATCCGGCTCCCTCTGGTCGATCATGTCCTGGGGTGGTGGTCGTAGCTGTCCATGCGATATCGGTATCGGATCACGCTATCGGGCGCGCTCATGCCGCTTCATTCTCGGCGAAGGTTGCCAATTGCGCGGCCAATGCCACCCCGAAGCTTGGCCGCGCCAAACAGCGCTCCAGATAGTCGAAGACAATAGGGTGGCGGGCCAGCACCGGTTCCTCCTGCAAGCCACGCAGCACCGTCGCCATAGCGATGTCGGCAACCCCGAAGCGACCCGTCAGCCAGTCGCGCCCGACAAGCCAGCCTGCGAGTGATTTGAGCCGCAGGTCCACCAGCCGCTCGGCATGCGGCTTGAAACCGGCAACCCAGTCCTCTCCGGCATGGAAGGTGCCCGGCAGGATAAGGTTGTCGACCTTCGGCTCTATCGAATTCAGCGCAGCAAACACCCATGCCTGCGTCTGTGCAGCCTCCTGCGCATCGCGCGGTCGCAATGCGTCGGAGCGGTCGGCGATCCGCAGCAGGATTGCGCCGGATTCGAAGAGTTCGACGTCGGCGTCGCGGTAGGCGGGAACTTGGCCGAACGGCTGCCAGTGCCGATACTCCAGCGCGTCGCTGTCGCCCGGGGACAACGCGCGTACCCCGTAGTCGAACCCGGCCTCTGCCAGCGCCCACCGCGGCCGAATGTCCTTGACGAAGCCCTGCGCGAAGGGCGGAACCCAGGCGAAGGCGCTGATCTCTATCGTCATGCTACGGCCTCCGGCTCGGGTGATTGTCCCGATCGTGCACCTGTCTGCAGTATCGCCCATCTGATCCCGAAGCGATCTTCAAGAAGCCCCCAGTCGTCGCCCCAGAACTGCCGTTCGTAAGGCATGACCATCTTGCAGCCTGCGGCGACCGCGCGGCCCCACCACAGGTGCCCATCGGCGACGACCAGTTGCAGATGGCCAAAATTGGCGGACGGCGGCGCACCGTCACCGCTGTGATCGGTCAACATCAACATTCCGCCGTTGATCTGGACCTGAGCATGCATCAGGCCCGGCTGCCCATCGGGGAAGGGCAGCCTGCCACGATCCTCGGCCCCGAATGCCGCAGCGTAGAAGTCGCAGGCCTCACCCGCCTGGCCGTTCATGGCCAGGTACGGGATGACGCCCTGCATGCAGTTTGGTTCTGTCATTGGATCCTCCCCTGCGGCAGATTGAGCCGTTGTGTTCACGCGGATACTTTGATATCAAAATAATATGAGCGATACAATCCCCCCCGGTCTTCCTCAGGCGACGGTTCGCCACGTTCGCGACACCTGCCTCTGCTTGGCCACCCAGCGCGCGGCGCGCCTGCTCGCCCGGCGGTTCGACGCCGCTCTGCGCCCGTTTGGCCTGACCAACGGCCAGTTCTCTCTCATGATGGCGCTGAACCAACCGCAGCCACCTGCGATTGGGCGTCTTGCGCCCTTTCTCGGTATGGACGCATCGACGCTGACCGCAGCCGTCAAGCCGCTCGCCCGACGTGGCTTGCTGATGGTGGAACCTGACCCTGAAGACGGCCGCTTCCGCCGGCTGCGCATCACACCCGAGGGCGTGGCACTGATGCGGCAGGCCGTGGAGGTCTGGCAGGCGGAACACGCAGCACTTGAGGACAGTATGGAGGACACGCTTCCTGACACTCTTCGGCAAGGTCTGGCGGGGATCAAATAAGTATCAAAAGCAAGAGCCGGCAGCAGAAGCGACTTTTTTCGCCGCCTTCGTCGGCGTCTCCCAAGGTGCGATTGTTGCATGGGACGCGGTCGCCTCCGGTCGGTGGCAGGTTGGAGCACTGGTGTCATTTGCGGGATTTCTTGCGCCGATGCCGCTCTCACGTAAAAGCGCCAGGACGGATCCGGCTCGTCCACGGACAGGACGACCGTACGATCCCGTCTGCGGCCTCAACCGTTGCCGCAAGCCATTATCGCCAAGGCGACTTCAGCGTTGAACTGGGTGTCATGCCAACCGTGGACCACACGATGTCACCCGCCGCAGCGGAAAGGGCAGTTCAGTTTCTACACAAGAAGCGGGTCTGAGCCATGAAAAGCTGCGCCTGATGTCGAAGACAATCGCCGCAGGTGTGGATGTCGCGCGAATTTCCTCAAAAGGAGGTGCGGAAGCGCGCTGCGAAGAGGATTCTTTCGGCCCTTGCCGATGGTTAATGAAGTCCTACCTAAGCCGCTTTTTGACCGGAGCGGGTAAGATCCAATGGATGATCTGGATGCACCAGAGAGTGACGTGTGGCTTCTAGATGAGGCCAGGACGTCTCAACAGGTTGCCGCCCTGAACGAGATAGCCCGCAAGCTTCGGGAGCTGTCTGAGTTCCTCGATGGCCTAGCGACAATGCCGCTCTGCCCGCAAGATCCGTTCCCGCAGTGATGGGATGTGAGCCGCTGCAAAACAGGGTGAGTGCAAAGAGCACCGCCCAGACCGTATAACTTAAAGAAAGCTAGCGGCTGCGGTGATGCAGGCATGCCCGGCACCATCTGCAACGGCGACGGGAGTGGCGCGGGTGCTGAAGTCAGTGCTGGTGATCATGAGCAAGAGTTCGGCGCAACGTGGTCTGCCCTCTCCGACGAGGCGTGCAAAGGAGCACCATTTTGGCTTTGTGAGGAACTTCAAGCCCTGAGTACCAGTTGCAGTCGTTCTTAGCGGAGAGCAGAAGATGGACAAAAAACGTGGTTCTACAGTCCTTATCTGGGCCCTTGTCGTCGTAGCCATTGGCGCAGGCTTGGCTTGGTGGGTGATGTCGGGAACTGAGACAGCCCCCCCAGTTCCGCCGGATCGCGGCAACACGGAAGAGTCTCTTCCGGCTGGGCCTGCAGACCCCAGGCCGTAGACATCAAAGGTCCAGCGCCGCAAGCGTGGCGCCGACCAGGGCGCCCGCCCAATCTGTGGGTCGCGAGCGGTCGGGGCGGCGGGTAGCCACCCCCCTGGCGGCGGTCACGATTGCTCATCATGCGCTCTCAAAGCGCGTGCCGGAACCCTGCGACTGATCAATCTGGCGAGGGCAAGCCCATGCTTGTTCTAGGAGGCGGGCTTGATCCAGCCGATTTCACCGTGAGGCTGTTTCGTGACCAGTTGCCGCGGGGGTATCAACCGCAAGAACGCTCTGGTGTCCTGTAGCCTTGGGTGTCCCGGCGAGCTTCCCACCGGTGCCGCTACTGGACCGTCATTCACCAGCGCCTCAAGCCGCTGTCGCTGGAGTTGACGTGCCGCCAACCCTTGCTCCATCCGGTCCGAACAGATGTAGATGCTCCTGCGCGAGCGTGACCGCGACCGTCGGACCGGCCTGCAGCACAGCGCGATCCAGCGTAAACACCTTCAGCGGCATGCCGTTCAGCGTCAGATGCAGGATGATCCCGAAGCCGGTCGGCTCGATCAGATCCAGGTGCGCCGGCATGCCTTTGTCGTGTCCATCAAGAACCACGTGTTCCGGCCTGATACCGACCGTGACCTGCGCCCTGGTCAGGCCCTCCGGCACGTCATCCATGGGCATGAAGGTGCCGTCTCTCAGACGGATGCCGTGCTTTTCTGCTTGTCCCTCCAGAAAGTTCATCCCTGGCGATCCGATGAAGCCGGCGACAAACAGATTGGCGGGGCGATCGTAAAGGTCGAGCGGGCTGCCAACCTGTTGGACGATGCCGCCATGCATGGCAACGATGCGGTCGGCCAGCGTCATCGCCTCAATCTGATCATGGGTGACATAGATCGAGGTCGCCTTCAGATCGGCATGCATCTTCTTGATTTCGGCGCGCATCTGCTCGCGCAGCCTGGCATCGAGGTTCGACAGTGGCTCATCGAAAAGAAAGGCTTTCGGCTGCCGGACAATGGCCCGTCCCATGGCAACCCGCTGGCGCTGTCCCCCCGACAGGGCCTTCGGGCGCCTGGCTAGAAACGGCTCGAGACCAAGCTTCTGAGAGGCCGCCGTGACCGCCTTTGCGGCGACATCGCTGGCCACCTTGCGAAGCCTCAGACTGTAGCTCATGTTCTCTGCGACCGTCATATGCGGGTAAAGTGCATAGGACTGGAATACCATGGCGATGTCACGGTCCTTTGGATGGCGTTCGTTGACGCGCGCACCGTCGATCTGGATTTCACCGTCGGTGACGCCCTCCAGACCGGCAATCATCCGCAGCAGCGTCGACTTGCCACAGCCCGACGGTCCCACCAGCACCACGAACTCGCCGTCGGCAATTTCGAGATCAACGCCATGTAGAACGAGGAAGGTGCCATAGGCCTTCTTGAGGTTCTTGATCGAGATAGAAGCCATAAGATCAACCTTTGACTGCGCCGGCCGTCAGGCCCTGCACCAGATAGCGTTGAATGAGAAGGAAGAAGAAGCCGGCGGGGATGAGCGCCAGGATGCCAGCCGCCATCATCTGCCCGAAGTCCACCGAGAACTTTGACACGAAGGTCAGCAGTCCGACCGGAAAGGTGGCCGCATCGTTGCCGTTGATCAACATCAGCGCGAACAGGAGTTCGCTCCAGGCGGCGGTGAAGACAAATCCCAGGGTTGCGGCAATGCCCGGCAGTGTCAGCGGCAGGATGATCTGGCGAAACGCTGTGAACCGCGTTGCGCCATCAATCATCGCCGCTTCCTCGAGATCCTTGGGGATGCCGTCGAAGAAGGACTGCATCAGGAAGGTCGCAAACGGTACGTTAAAGGCGCTGTAGACGATCACCAGCCCCGTCAGACTGTTGGTCAGCCCCAGCGGCGACAGGATCTTGAAGATCGGTGCGACCAGCATGACCAGCGGAAACATCTGGGTGAGAAGCATCAAGGCGACGATCCAGTATTTGCTGCGGAAACTGAAGCGGGACAGCGCGTAGCCCGACAGCGAGGCCAGCAAGGTGACGATCACGGCCGTCGAGCCCGAGACGATGACGCTGTTCTTGAAGAAGGTCGGAAAGGCGCTGTGGCGCAAAACGTGTGCATAGTGCTCGAAGGTCGTGGCCGACGGCCACATCCTGACCCCTTCTGAATAGAGCAGGTCGTTGGGTGTTACCGAGACCTTCAGCAGCCAGAACAGTGGGAAAAGCGAAAAGACGACATAGCCGAGAATGGCGAGCCGGTGGGCGATCGTCGGGAGGAGGCCGGCTTGCATCGTCTAATCCTTGCTCATCAGCGACTGGCGCAACAGAATGATCACCATCGAATAGGCCATCAGCAGGCCGAGCAACACGAGAGCGATGGCGGAGGCATAGCCGAAGTCCAGACGTCTGAAGGCCTGGGTGAAGATATAGCTGGCGACGATTTGGGTACGGTCTGCCGGGCCGCCGCCGGTCATCACCACGATGAGATCGGCGAAGTTGGAAATCCACACCGTGCGCAACAGAACGGTAATGGCAATCGTCGGCGCAAGGAACGGCAGGGTGATGGATGTGAAGCGCTGAAATCCGTTGGCGCCGTCGATCGACGCGGCCTCGTAGAGATCGCGCGGAATGGCCTGCAGGGCAGCCAGCAGAGTGATGGCAAAGAAGGGGATCCCCCACCAGACGTTGGCGATGATCGGCCCCCACATGGCATAATGCGGATCCGAGAGCAGGTTGGTCGGCTCAGCAATGAGGCCAAGGGCAAACAGCCAGTGTGGCAAAGGACCGATCACTGGATTGAACAGCCATGCCCAGTTGAGACCCGCCAGGAAAGAGGGCACCGCCCAGGGGAGGAAGACCAGCGCCTGCACCACGCCGCGGCCCCAGAAGGGCTTGTCGAGCAGAAGCGCAAGGATCAGCCCGAAGGTGAACTGCAGCAGGACCGAGGCTCCGGTCCACCACAGCGTGTTCTTCAGCGCCCTGTAGAAGCCGGTATCCTGGCCGAGTGCCTTGAAATGATCGAGACCGATAAAGCCACCGGAGAACGGGTTGAGAAGCTGGATGTCGCGGAATGCATAGGAAATCCCAAGCGTGAGGGGGACCAGCATCACGGTCACGATCAGGATCAGCGCTGGCGCGCTGTACAGGTATGGTTCTGAGCCATCGGCCAGCCGCTTCAGCCACGGCTTGCGCTTGTACCCTCCCATTGTGGCAGCCCGGTTCATCGCGGTCGTTCCCGTTTGCGCTGTCGCGTTCCTGTTGAAAGCCACCGGCGGCGCCTGGCCGCCGGTGTCCGCCGTGTGCAAGCCTGCTATTGCTTGGCGATATGCTTCTGTTGCGCCTTCGTCAGGTAGTCAGCCCACTGGTCGGCGAGCTGTTCGGCGCTGATGTCGCCGAGCAGCGCTTCCTGCGAGCTGCTGATGGCCAGCGAGTCCTTGAAGAAGGCAAATTCCTCCAGGTACGTCGGCATCACGGTGGGCACCGTGTCGGGATCGGCAAGCTCTTCGAACCATCCCTTGAACTGCTCGCCGGCGAAGAAGGGATCCTGCTCTGCCGAGGTGTAGGCCGGCAACGCACCGATGCGCTTGTTCCACTCCAAATTGCCTTCCCGGCTTTGCAGTGTGGAGATCAGCTTCCAGGACAGATCCTTGTTGTCGCTGTCGGCAAACATCGACCAGCCGGCGTAGCCGATAGTCGGGAAGGACTTGCCATCAGGCCCCTTGGGCAGCGGCGCGACAGCGAAATCTTCCGCCTTCATGCGCTCGGCAATGGCAATCAGCGCATCGGGATCCTGGTCCAGGAAGGCACATGTCCCGGAGTAGAAGCCAGCAACCACCTCGTTGAAGCCCCAGTTGACGCTGTCCTTTGGCGCGTAACCCTTCTGGTAGAGGTCGACCATCCATTGCAGCCCTTTCGTCCACCCTTGCGTGTTGAGGGTCGAGGTGCCGTCTTCGGTGAAATAGCTGTTGTTGCCGGCCATCGAGGCGCCGAAGATCATCCAGCCGTTCAGGCCGCCGGCGCCGCCGCGCATGCAGTAGCCATATTTGCCTGGCAGCTTTGACACCGCCGCGGAGGCGGCCATGAAGTCGTCCATGGTCTTTGGCGGCTCCGAGATGCCGGCCTCGGAAAGCAGCTTCTTGTTGTAGAACATGGCCCGCAGGTAGAAGCCGTAGGGTAGCATATAGGCGGTGTTGTCGACCTCTCGGCCCAGTTCCAGCGCGCGGGGCGTCAGCTCCTTGGTGTTGTCCCAGGTGTCCAGATAGGGCTCGAGGCTTTCAAGCATGCCGTTGTTGGCATAGAGCGACAGCCAGGTGTCGGGCATCTCCATCACGTCGGGCGTGTCTCCGGCCGAGACCATGGTGGCAAACTTCTGGAACGCCTCGTTCCATGGCAGCGAGATGATCTCCACGGTGGTGCCGGGATTATCCGCCTCGAAAGTCGACACGATCGACCGCAGGGTCTGCGTGCGTTCGGGGCTGGTGATGACTTCGACGAGTTTGAGCGTCTCGGCAAAGGCGGCGCTGCCGAGCAGCGACGTAAACAGGGCGGCACTTATCAGCGTCTTGATCATGATCTTTCTCCCAGTTGGTGTTGACTGTCGTCAGGTGGCTGCGTCGATGGCCTCCTGAAGATCGCTCCATAGCGCCTCGGTTCCCTCGAGACCGACATGGAGACGAACGGATCTTGCACTGATGCCGAAGGCATGTGCGGAATTCGGCTGCGATTTTTGCTGGAGGACCACTTGGCCCGGCACGATCAGGCTTTCGTGCCCGCCCCAGCTGACACCCAGCTTGAAGAGCTTGAGGCGATCGCAAAAGGCGCGGATGTCGACGCCATCGGCAAAGACGAACGAGAAAAGGCCAGAGGTGCCGCGCAATCCCGGCGGCAGCTGGTTCATCAGGCCCGGATGGCAGACCTGATCGACCGCCTGGTGCGCCTGCAGCCGTCGTGCGATCTCAAGCGCCGATGCTTCGTGGGCTTTCATCCGGATCGGCAAGGTGCGCAACCCGCGGATCAGCAGCCAGGCGTCGAAGGGTGACAGCTTGCCACCGAGATAGGGATAGGTCTCCGAACGGATGCGGGCGATCATCTCTTTCGATCCGGCAACGACGCCGGCGACCACGTCGCTGTGGCCGCCGAGATATTTCGAGGCGGAATGGACGACGAGGTCGACGCCAAGCGTGAGCGGTTGCTGGAAGATCGGGCTGGCCCAGCTGTTGTCGATCACCGAAACGACGCCGTGGCGCCGGGCCAACTTTGCCAGGGTACCGACGTCGTGCGCTTCCATGACCCAACTGGTGGGGCTTTCCATGTAGAACAGCTTGGCGCCGGCCAGCGCTTCATCAACCGCCATCTCGTCGCGGCCATCCACGTAGGTCACCTCGATCTGCATCCGTTTGAGGATTGTCCCGAACAAACGGAAGGCATCCGGATAGACATGGCGCACGGCGACGATGCGGTCGCCGGGCGAAACCACACTCAAGACGGTGGCGGAAATGGCTGCCATGCCACTGGCAAATCCCAGCGCGTCCTCGGCGCATTCCAGCTTTGCCAGCATCTCTTCGAAGGCGCGCACCGTCGGGTTGAGGCCGCGCGTATAGATCGGCCTGACGATCTCGCCGCGGTAGGCCGCGATCATCTGATCGTAGTCGCTGAAGGTGAACAGCGATGTCTGGACGATCGGTGGAACAACCGCGTCATAGGCGTTGCCCTCGTCGTGGGCAACGATCAACGAGGCAAGATCAGCGGGATGGCCTGCATTCATTTCGACATTTCCTTGATGTCTTCCTCAACGATCTCAAGGATCTTGAGGGTCTCGGCTCTGGCTGCTTCAACGTCCTGCGCGGCAATGGCTTCAAACAGCGTGCGGTGAAACGGGAAGGATCGGCGTGCAAAGTCGAAGCGCTCGAAAGGATGGCTCCAGAAGCGCTCGAAGGTCTCGCGCATCTGCTCCAGCAACTGTCGAAACAGCGGGTTGTGGGTGGCGTCGTAGACGGCCAGGTGAAAGGCAAGGTCCTCGGGCCCCGACGCGCCCTTCTCGTGATGAACGCGCTCCATCTCTGTCAGCTTCGCTTCAATGTCGGCAAGATCGTCGGGGGTGCGGACTTGCGCGGCAACCATGCCCGCTTCGCATTCGAGGGCGCGCCGGACCTGAAGTGTCTGCAGCAGGCCATCACGTAGATTGGTGCTGTCGAGCGACAATGGCATGTGGATCGTTGCCCGCGAGACCGACTTGAGCAGATAGTTGCCGCTGCCCTTGCGCGTCTCGATGACGCCGAGCGCTTGAAAGTGGCGCAGCACCTCGCGGATCGTTGAGCGGCCCACCGCAAGCGCCTCCATCAACTCGCGCTCTGCCGGAAGTCGGTCTCCTGACTTCAGCTGCGCGCTCGTCACGTAATCGATGAGGGCGTCCGTGACCTGCCTGGCTCGACTGGTAGAGGGCAGCGGGGAGATCTTCACAACACCGTCCGGAATTGGTCTGACATCCGACCAACAGAACCGGTCACTGCCCGGATGTCAAGTCTTCGCAGACACATGACGTTACAGGCACCGCTTCTGCAGTCGGCTGAGAACACAGGGTTTCTGCGAGCAGTGGGAACGGAAGCGGGGCTTTGGGAGACGTCGTGAGGACGGCGGACATAGTGCTTTGGACAAGGCTCAGCTGCAGTTGTGCAGTCGCAAACACTCTCGGATGACCCGCGGGGGTATGTTGCGCTGATCGCAGGACAAACATCTTTAAGGCCGCCTTTGCGGTTGCCTATCTTTGGTTGATGGACGCTTGCCCACGCAGTGTCTAAGCCGGTCGTTCAATCGTAGAGGAAGCAATCGAGCCGGCTGTACGGATCTGGACAAGCCGACCTTTTCAGCGAACTCGGGCCGGCAACCGACGGTCGCTCGGACCTGCGCTATCACTTCCTTTGCGCTGTGATCAGACATTGAAGCTGCTCGCGAGACGCTTAGACGGTGGTGAAGGCAGAGCTTCGCGATGTCTCAGCTGAGACGAACGCGATCGCGACGGTATCCGCAACGATCTTTGGCGCAAAAGACACTGCAGAAGTAGGCCCAACGAAGACACTGATGGCCGGTTGCGGCCAGCAAAATGGCATTGGCAGGCGATCGGCCTTTGCCGCAAGCACTGGCCCTAAGGTGCGCCATTCGCCTATGCGACGCCATCAGACGTCAATTCCGAATTCCTAATGCCTTGAGGAGGGCACTCGTAGCCATCGAAACGGCTCCTGTCGAAGGGGTGGGCGAGAGGAGCCGCTGGGCTGGCGCGGCGCAGGGGAAGGCGTCGCCCGCGGCGACAATTGTAAAGGAGTCGTCGCTGTTCATCTCGGCGACCAGCCTCCTTGTGGGTTCGACCAGATCGGTGGCAACCTGCAGATAGCTGTAGATGGATGCCTTGTCTCGCTCCTGACATACCGTCAGGACATAGGTGGCGACCGTTTGCCAGGAGGCCGACGTTGCATCCACCGCATCGATCTGCTGCATCTCTCTTCTCCAAGCTGAGGCGCTCGTGGCGCCGGCTGCTACAAACATTGATTTTGTACGGTCTGTGTCTCTCCTAGGCAATCGTATGTTTCTAGAATAGCAACAGCATCTTTGTGTCGTGGGGTAGTTGGTTTCGCAACAGCACGGTCATTCCGCTCATCTAAGCCGGTGTCCACACGGGCACGAACGGCTCGGGTCCCGTCGCCGGCCGGGATTGGTAGCAGGACACTTCGCACAGCCTCTTCGCAGGCTTGTGTTCACCCTCTGGGTGTTGGTCAGGGTCCAACACCCAGACTTTCCGAGCCTCATGGCATTGCCGATGTCTTCGATATCGCACCGTGGCCTAGGCTTCGCCGCGATCAGACGGTGACGGCTTCTTCTTACGTTGGATGTCGAGGTAGCGAGCGCGGAGCTCGCCGATGTCGATGATGCCGTTGATCCAGTCGTCAACGGCCGCGAGAAAACGCGGATCATCGTCAAATGGCGTGCCGCTTGCCTTGAGCCGTGCAGAAACCTTCGCGTAGACGGCGCGCCGTACGTCTATTTTCATAAGGCCCGGCTCCACTGCAACTGGCGCCTTGATCATACGCTGATTCGGAGACGGCACCCAAGGTTCGCGTACCCCTTTGTCCCATGCGGGCTCTTCGGGATTTGCGTCTTGGCCGAGTGTTACCTAGCGGCTGAGCCCGGGTCATCCCAGCGGCAGTCTGCGCCAGTCGTGGTATACCATTGGCCGCATTGCGAGGGACTGTCAGAATCTGCATCCCATAAGCTCCGGACGTGAGCGGGACGGTCATGCGGAACGCCCCGCGCGGGGGAAGTCGGCCCCGCCTCTCCCTGCGGGTCGCTATGCTGAGGCTCCTGCGGCATCCCTTTGTCCGCGCGGGACGTGACGAGAATTCCCGACATCCTGCCCGAAATCGGGCGCCGCTATGCTGATGTCTCCGATACTCTTCATTTCATGCTATCTCGCCCAGCCTGCCGTCGGGCACACGGCAGGCGTGCCGGCCGGCGGCTGCGGTGGCTGCTGCTGCCAGCGGAGCTGCTTGACGAGCGGCCACAGTTTGGGGCAGACGCCTGGTTGCTTGGTCAGCTCGTCGGGCCTGCCGGCAAGGTTAGGGTTGACTGGCAGAGTTCAGCCGAGGGCGCCATCAGCGATCAGGATCCTGCCTATCTTGACCAGAGCGCTCAACGGCGTTCCCGCGTCGAGGCCCACGGCAGCGACAAGCGAGGCGACCGCATAGGCCTTCCATAGGCCGCCCCACTGGGTCAGAGCGTAAATGGTGCAAAGGGAGTGCACACTCCAGGCATAAAAGCCGAGCATGAAACCGGCTTCACTGCCCTCGTCGCTGTAGGCGCCGACAAGACTTGAGACGATGAGGACGGCAAGGAGCGGCGCCTGACCGAACACCAGCCGCGTCACCATCGAAGTACTGCTTCTACCGCCCATGTCGTTGTCCTTCAGAAGCTCGCCGGTCCCCAATCCCTAGGGAAACAACTATGGCAGCCACCGTTCCCTTCAAGAGCTTTCTCGCTGGCCAGATGTGGTCCCGCAGTCGTCAAGTCTTCGCAACCAGCAACCTGCTCACCATAACCGCTCGGTGGCCACGGCCGGTCCTCGCCTCGTCTTGTCTCCGTGTTAACAGAGGCAGCGCAATGGGGGCCGCATGAGCCGCCATTGTCTTCCAAAGAAGAACAAAAGTCGCAACAGGGCGTTGTCTGGTGCCCTCGCTTTACCTGGTCAACGCGCTATGTCATTCCTGCAGTTTGAGGATCACATGACGAAACATACTGATGATAAGGCCCTGACCGGGGTGACCGGATTGGATGATGTTCTTGCCGGGGGCTTGACCCGCGGTCATGTCTTTTTGCTGGAGGGCTCTCCGGGAGCCGGGAAAACCACGATCGCCTTGCAGTTCCTGACGCAGGGTGCAGAGCAGGGGGAACGCTGTCTCTACATCAGCCTCTCGGAGAGTGAACAAGAGCTGCGTGACAGTGCACGCTCCCACGGAATTGAGATCAACGCTGCCATCGAAATCTTTGAGCTGGTTCCGCCCGAGAGCCTGCTGGATGCCGACCAGCAGCAGAGCCTTCTCTACTCCTCCGACCTGGAACTGGGCGAGACGACCAAGCTGATCTTTGAGAGCTTCGAGCGCGTCAAGCCGCATCGGGTGGTGATCGACAGCCTGTCGGAGATCCGCCTGCTGGCACAAAGCTCGCTGCGCTATCGACGACAGATCCTGGCGTTGAAGCATTACTTCTCGCGATCGGATGCGACGGTTCTGCTTCTCGATGACATGACGGCCGACACGCTGGACAAGACGGTCCATAGTGTTGTCCATGGCGTCATCCACCTGGAGCAGCTCGTCCCCGACTACGGTGCGGAACGGCGAAGACTGCGGATCGTCAAATATCGCGGCCAGGCATTTCGCGGCGGCTACCATGACTTCGTCATCCGTACCGGTGGCGTGACAGTATTCCCGCGATTGCGGGCGATAGAACACAAGACGGCGTTTCAGCGCACGACGCTCACGAGTGGTATTGCGGAGTTGGACGCCTTGCTGGGCGGCGGTGTCGAGCGTGGCTCTGGAACCCTGCTGATCGGTCCGGCCGGTACCGGCAAGAGCCTCTTTGCGCTTCAATTCGTGGCGGCGTCAATCGAACGCGGCGGCAAGGCAGCCATTTTCGTATTCGACGAAGAGCTTGGCTTGCTGTTTGCCCGGACCAAGGCCATCGGGCTGGACCTGGAGGCGATGCGCGACCAGGGTAGCCTGCATATCGAGCAGCTGGATGCTGCCGAGCTGTCTCCGGGCGAGTTCGCCCAGCGGGTGAGAGAACGGGTTGCTGACTTCGATGCCGGCGTCGTGGTCATCGACAGCATCAATGGCTATCAGGCCTCGATGCCGGAAGAAAATGCCCTGATTCTCCACGTGCACGAGCTGTTGCAGTTTCTCAACCGGCAAGGCACCAACACCTTCCTGACAGTTGCGCAGCATGGGCTCGTCGGCGACATGAAGTCGCCGGTGGACATTACCTATATTGCTGACACGGTGATCCTGCTGCGCTACTTCGAGGCCTACGGCAAGGTGCGGCGGGCCATCTCCGTCATCAAGAAGCGCACCGGCGCACATGAAGACACGATTCGCGAATATCGCATCGATCGGAGCGGGCTGATTCTGGGGGAGCCGATATCGGGCTTCCAGGGCGTCCTTCGCGGAGTGCCGACGCTGGTGGGCGATACACAATCGCTGCTGGATCCTCCAGAAGGAGAGCACGGCCATATCTGACGGCAACCCCATCGGACTGATCTATGCGCCGCTCGGACGTGACGCGCAGATTGCGTCATCCTTGCTGCAGGAAGCCGGAATGCCATCGGTCACCGCAGACACGCTCTGCGACTTCGTCGCCAGCCTCGATGACAGCATCGGAGTTGCGGTGGTCACGGAGGAGGCGCTGCGGTCGGCCGATCTGAAGCCGCTCTCAGCTTGGATTGAAGCCCAGGCCAGCTGGTCTGATCTGCCCTTCCTCGTCCTCACCCACCGGGGCGGAGGACCGGAACGCAATCCGGCCGCAGCGAGGCTTCTGGAGGTGCTGGGCAATGTCAGTTTTCTGGAGCGTCCGTTTCATGCCACTACATTCGTCAGTGTCGCCCGCTCGGCGCTGCGCGGCCGGCGGCGCCAGTACGACGCTCGCCTCCGCATCCAGGCACTGGATGACGGTGAACGGCGATTGCGAACGGCCATGGAGGCGGGTCGGCTTGGCGCGTGGGAACGGGATCTTGCGACCGACACCTTGACCCTGTCACCGACCTGCAAGGCGATCTTCGGCCGGTCGCCAGACAACGATTTTTCCTACGCCGACTTGTTGAGTTCCGTCCATCCCGACGATCTCGACCGGGTGAAGGCGGTGACTGCCGCTGCACTGGAACATGGGTTGGAGTATGCGGCTGATTTCCGTACCATCTGGAAAGACGGCTCGGTCCATTGGGTGGAAGCGCGTGCGCAGGTGTCAAGGGATGCAGCCGGCAAGCCGGTCAAAGTGATCGGGGTCTCGGCCGACATCACCGACAGGCTGGAGGCCGAGGAACATCAGCGGCTTCTCAATGAGATGCTGGAGGCCCGCGTTGCCGATCGCACCCGCGAACTGGAGCAGGCCCACGAGACGGTGATGGCCGAGGTGCGCCAGCGCGAAAGGGCTGAAGAACAGCTGCGCCAGTCGCAGAAGATGGAAGCAATCGGCCAGCTGACCGGCGGCGTCGCGCATGATTTCAACAATCTGTTGATGGCCGTCCTCGGAAATCTCGAGCTGTTGCGCAAGCACCTCAGCGGCGATGCCAAGGCAAGCCGATTGATCGACGGCGCCTTGCAGGGCGCCAGACGCGGCGCCTCGTTGACTCAACGGCTGCTGGCCTTCGCACGCCGGCAGGATCTGCAGGTGGGGCCTGTCGATCTCGCTCGCCTCGTGAGCGGCATGGAGGAACTTCTCCAGCGGTCGGTGGGGTCGACGGTGGTGATCGACACCCAGGTGCCCGATCACCTGCCCTTGGTCTCGGCAGATGCCAATCAGGTCGAGCTGGCGCTTCTCAATCTGGCCGTCAACGCGCGCGATGCCATGCCCGATGGCGGCAAGATCCGCATCCGATTGGATGACCTGGAACTTTCTGTGGGGTGTGGCCACCTGGCTCCTGGCCGCTACCTGGTGCTGTCCGTATCCGACGAAGGGCATGGAATGGACGAGGCGACGCTGCGCAAAGCCGTCGAGCCGTTTTTCTCGACCAAGGAGCTGGGGAAGGGTACGGGCCTCGGACTTTCAATGATCCACGGTCTGGCGCTGCAGCTGAAAGGCGATCTGTGGTTGAAGAGCGCGCCTGGCAAAGGAACCACTGCAGAACTGCTGATTCCGATTTCCACGGCCGCCGACACTGGGCCGGAGTTCATGACCGCGCCGCCGGCAGGAGGTGGCATGCAATCTGGCCCCAAACGTATTTTGCTCGTTGATGATGATGTTCTAATCGCGATGAGCTCGGTCGATATGCTGCTCGACCTGGGCCACGATGTGGTCGAGGCGCATTCGGGGCAGCAGGCTCTGAACTGCCTGGACGAGGGACCGCCTTTCGATCTTCTGATAACCGATTTCTCGATGCCAGGGATGAATGGAGGAGAACTCGCAAAGATTGCTCGCACGCGTTATCCAGAACTCCCAATCCTGATCGCGTCCGGTTACGCAGAACTGCCGCCTGGGATGATCTTGGATGTGGCGCGGCTGCCAAAGCCCTACAGTCAGGATCAACTGGTGCTGGAGATCGACAAGTTGACCGCCTCGAGCGCGGCTGGTTGAGGCCATTGACCGTGCCTTTGCGTCTGTCGCGACGTCATGGTTGAAGACATTTCCCAGCAGCTCCTCCGCCACGAGTGAGCCAACGATTTCGCCAGCGGCCCGCATGACGGTGGCCGGGGAGACCTGCGCCGCCATGGATGCGGATCGCCCGCCGACAGCCGGACATAGACCAGTGCGCTCTGGCGGTCGGTTGCGGCAACCAGCTATCTCTGTGCCGGTCCTCCCCCCGGTATTTCGAGCAAGGATGATAGCGCGGCGAGGTGGCGACGGTGGCGAGCCGCGTCGCCATGTCCTGTTGCAGTCGGAATGAACCGTGCGTCTTCGGGCTCATGGCTCTGTCTGACCGGAACGCGCCGAAAACGGCTTGATCGTCTTACCGCAACGGCTGGTCGGCTTTCTTCCCCCGCCCGCACTGCGGTCGTCCTCGCCCACAACAAAGCCGAGGCGGTCGCCGTCCTCCACTGCGTTATGGCCCTTCGGGTGCGTGTTGATCATTTCCGGTCGTGCGACGGCCATCGAGCCGCGATAGGCGCAGCTCGAGCAACCGACAAGGAACAGGACCATGGCAACGATCGGCTCTTTCACAGCAACCGACACTGGTTTCACCGGCACCATCAAGACGCTCAACCTCTACGTCAAGGCGAAGATCGTCCGCTCGGAGCGGGCTGCCAAAGGCGCTCCCGACTTCCGGGTCCTCACTGGCGACGTCGAAATCGGGGTCGGCTGGCAAAGACAAGCCCGCGACAGCGAGCGCGCCTACATTTCGGTCAAACTCGACGATCCAAGCTTTCGCGCACCCATCTACGCAACGCTGGCGGAGGCGCTGGGCGATGGTGAGCGGCAGCTCATCTGGTCACGCAACGTGCGCCGCTGATGCACAGGAACTGGCTGCCCCGCTCCCACGAGTGGGGCAGTCAATCCTCACTTGTTCAGCGTCTCCTTCAACGCCTTGGCGGGCGCGAAGGTGAGCTTTCTGGCGGCGGCGACCTTAATGGTCGCTCCCGTTGACGGATTGCGCGCGTCGCGCTCGGGCGTATCCTTGACCTTGAATTTCCCGAACCCGGGAATCGAGGTCTCGCTGCCGGCGACGGCGGACTCGGTGATGGCGGCGAAGACAGCCTCGACAACGGCCTTGCCCTGTTGCTTCGTCAGATTGTTCTCGGCGGCAATCTTGTCCGCAATCTCATTGGTGTTGGTCATCGTAGTTCCCTTTTGTTTCTCGCTTTAACCATTCCATCTGGCCTATCGGCTGTCATCATGCCGGCAGCAAAGATTGGACTGCCTGGTGCCGCTGTCCACAGATTACGCCTGCTTCGACAGGCCGGTCTGGATCGTTTTGTCGCTCGCCTCAGGCTGATCCCCTACTCGCTCGTGTTCATGGTGGCTCTCGTAGAGGGCTTGCCGGTGCGTCACCGATTGATTATGACAGCCTGATGACAGACCGACTAATCCAATGCGCCGCCTGGGGTGTACTTGCCGCCATCGTTGCCGTGACAATCTCGCCGATCGGGCTGCGCCCTGACGACATCCTCTCGGTCGACGTCGATCGCGCCCTGGCGTTCATGGTCGTGACGATGCTGTTCGCCCTCAGCTATCCCCGGCATTTTTTGCTTTGCGCATGTCTGGGGATCTTGGGGGCTGGCTTCATCGAGGTCTTGCAGTTCCTGTCGCCGTCCCGTCATCCCCACCTGGATGATGCCTTGGTGAAGGCGGCTGGTGCGGCAACGGGTGCGTTCGCCGGATGGTTCATCAATCGTCTTCGCCATCGACCAACGCTCGCTTGACGCCGCCGTAAGGCAGCGGCGGCATAGCACGGTCGTGAGGACGCCATACCCAGGCTCGTGTCTCTGGGTGGGCGAGGATACTTTGAGCAAGAAGCGTCTCAAATTCAGTGCCGGCATCGACAGGCACACGGTAGAGCGTTCAGGGAAGGGGTCTCGCGTCTGGCAGGGTCACCGTTGCTATCGGGTGCCGCTTTGGGGCATCGAAGCAAAGGTTTTGACCAGCTTGCTTCGCCTGCGCGCCAGCTTGTTCACAAGCTGAAGCTCGTGGGCGTCTTCTACGGGAAGCCAATGCTCGGTGACAGTCATCACGGCGATATCGCCGATAATGAGCGCGCCTGCGGTTGCAGCTTCGACGGTCGCAATGGCAACCAAGTGTAGGCTTTGGTCGTTGCTCCAAAGGGTCAGCGGCGTTTTAAAACCGCGCTGCAACCGACGTGACTGTGGCGCCTCCAGGAGCAGCCGGACGCCTGGCATGTGCCGGAGCGTGATTTCGTGTCTCTCGGACGCGGTTCGAAGCTCCTTCACCTCGCCAATCAACAACATCTTTTGCTTTGCGTCGCGCTGAAAGATCCGCGCCAGAGATTTCGACCGGCGTCCTTCGATCGCCAGTTTGTCGGCGACCTTGAACGGTTCGGGAATGAACGCGCGCTCCGACAGAGGCTCACCTCGGATGGATATGCATTGCGTTGCCTTGACCAGATAGCGATGGACATGCCACCAGCGGCGTTTTCCGTTCCAGTAGCCGGTCCATTCTGCCAGTCCGGCAGCGTGCCACAGAAGGTGCAGCAGGGCCAGCAACGACAGCCGCATCCTGAGCGCACTCTTGCGACTGCCTCTGGTGTCGTTTGCGCCAGTCGACGTGGAGGTGCGGCCGGTGGCGAGCGCGAAATCCACGTCGATGGCAACGGGTTCACAGCCGTCCTTTGCAGTGACCGCTGCCCGGAGCGCGGTGCAAAGCCCTGTCCGGTCGTCCGCGGCAGTGAACGACGGGCAGCTGGGATGATGGTCTTTGCCCGTCAAGGGCATGCGTTTGGCGACGAATTGCGCACCGATGCGAGCAACATACAGTGCCACCCCGTCCGGGCGGCAAAGACACAAGGGGCGCCGCCGCAGATGATAGGCATGTGCCAGACAGCCGGCAAAACGGTCGTCATCCTCCGCAACAATCTCTGCTCCAATCTGCAACTGCCGCGCCATGGGTTCTCCAGTCTTGCCGTCTGGCGATGTGCAGGCAGCGAGGGATGAGTACTGTTCAACGCGGTGCAGTTGCAGCCCTGCGGCTCTCAGTAGCCGTTCTCGGTCAGGTAAGAGTCGAGCGCAGCCTTTACCACCGACGTCATCTTCACATCGTTTTCTGTTGCCGCCCGGCGAAGGCGTGCCTTCAGGTCGTAGTCGAGCGCGATATTGACGAAGAACTTGATGCTGCGCTGGTTGGCGCGCTTCAGGTTCTTGAGGCTGTTGGCAACCTCTTGTTGCGCAGCGGCGCGCTCCTCGGAGCGCCGCCGTCGCTCCGGTTCCGCCGGTCGCGACAGCATCTGATGCGGTGGGTCGGTTGCGTCCGCAGGCGAAGCTTCGGCAGGTTTGACCGGCGCTTCCGGCGTGGTCTTGCGGGTGGCAATGGCAAAATTCTGGAGCTCGAGTTGGCGCGCGTCCATCGTTACAGCTCCGGCGCACTGCGGCTGGCGGCGCCTTCGATTTCAAGGGTCAGTGCCTGAACCTCAAGGCGGGCCTTGCGTACGGGCGCGGTGAGCTCCTGCATCTGCAAGGTGCCGAGGCCATTTTGGATCTCCCGGTAGATGTTGCGTTCAAAAAGCTCCGTGTCGAGCAGGCGGGTCTGGTAGTCGGCCGCGACCAGGCCGGCTACGAATGGCCTGATGTAGCGGTAGGCCTCGAGATTGCGGCCGGGCACAGTGATGCGCGTGCGGACGCTGAAATGGCAAACCTGGAGGTCATAGCGGTCGTTGATTTCGCTGACCAAAGCCACGGCCTGTCCTGCCGCCTCGAGCTCCTTGATGGCCGGTTGTACAGGAGAGAGCACCAGCTGAGCAGAGCGGATTATGGTTGTCTGCAGCACGCTGTCGACACCGGGAGCATCAATGATAATCCGGTCAAAGCCGTGTCCAGACATGCTGATCGTTTCTTCGATGGCACGCTGCGTTGCGGCAAATGCCAGCTCGATCCGGTCCGGCCTATTGTCTTTTTCGCCGCACAACCGCCACCAACCGGAGAGGTTTCGGCGAGCGTCGGCATCGATCAGTAAAACCCGTTCGCCCCGCAAGGCGTATTCGCCAGCCAGCAAGGTCACCAGCGTGGTCTTTCCCGCTCCGCCCTTGTTGCTCACGGCTGCATAAGTCCGTGTCATAACCGCTCTCCGACGCGACGATCATCACCCGATCCTGCCAGATGATGCAAAGATTGCAACGAAAAAAGAACATAACATGTTCAATTGTTGAGATGTAGCTGTGTGAACAACAAAGCATTTGCAGCGGCCGGATGATCATTTACAGCTCATGGCTGCTGCATTCTTTTGAACAGAGCAGCACATCCGTGTGAAGCTGCCATGCCCGTAGCCGGAGCAATTTGCGACCAATAGCGGCGTCAGGTGCAGAGGCGGTATGGCGGCCACCGCCGCAGGCCCTGTTGAAGCCATCGCGCGCGCTTGATAATACGTTACCGATTTGGTAATGGACTTGTATGGCAGGATACGCAAAATTGTGATGCAATTTTGCTTCGCCCAACGGACCGGCCGTTGGTCTGCCTGCGGCGTGGAAGGCGAGGTCGATGTCTGATCCTGTGCAGAGCTTTATGGTGGATCGTCGTCAACGGATGCGAAAGAGCAAGGTCATCCACTTTCGGATGGATCCTGCAGAGTGGGTGCGGGTCGAAGCGGCTGCACGCGATGCAGGTATGACAGTGTCCGCGTTTATGCGTTCGTTGATGCTAGAGGGGGCAGGGGTCGATCCGTTTTTCGCCGAAGAAGATCAATTGCTCTGGCTTGAGATAATGACCGATCTCAAGTCGGTTCGCGCCAGCCTTCATCTGCTTTTGCGGTCGCAATCGAATGCAGGAGACGCGCGCACCGCGCAGGAGCAGGCGGTAATAGAGGATGTGCAGCGTGTTGTTGCCGCGCTTTGCACCGAGATCAGCTTCTTTGCGCAGCGCGCCGTTCGCCGCCGCCGTCAGGTGTCGTGATGGAGGTGTTCTACGGTGTGTTCACGGCTGACTGGGAGCAACGAAGAGCTGCTCTTCTTCATGAGCTGTCCCACCGACCGCGCCCGACGACCGAAGAGGAAGAACGCCGCAGGCGGGCCGTTGCCAACACTACACAACCGGTGGCGGGAAAAAGCTTGTCGTTGCGCCAGTACCCTGGCGGGGCGAATGCAGGACGGGAATCGCCCACCGGGACATCGGCATCGGAGCGGCCGATGGCGGTGCGCTTTTCCAAGCTTGCTGCCGGCGGCCAGCCGGCCGTGGTGAAGGTGGCGTCGTTTGGCGGCGGCGGGCGATTGAAGGCGATGCTGAACTATATATCTCGGCAAGGCGCCATCGGTGTTGAGACCGAGGGAGGCCAGGCCTTGTACGGTTCCCCCCAACATGCCGCGCTCGCTCGCGATTGGGGTCCTGTTCTCAAGAACAGGTCTGCCAGCCGCGACATCGGAACCTTCGAAATTCAAATCCAGACTGAGGAGCGGCGGGGCATTGAGGAGTTAGTGCGACGTCTGCTAATGCAGGCACTGGGCGATCGGTCATTTGTCTTTGCGATCGCGAAGGAAGCGAATGGCCAGGTAAGCATCGACGGCGTGACGGTACTTCGAAGTCGATCCGGCGAGAGACTTTCGGGTGACGGTAAAGCGAGCGAGATCGTCCAGCGGCGGCTGGGTGAAGGCCGACCAGCGAATGCCGTCAGGTTTCGGTTCACCGGCTACGGCAATGGTACCGATTATGGCAGCCGCCACGTACGCGCTTTGGTGCGACGGTTCCCGGGTGAGGTTTGGAATGAGGACGGAAGGCTGATTGGAGGTCTTGCCTCCGCGGGGGAGCTGGTTCAGCGGGAGTGGCGGGGCCAACTGCATAGCCGCAAGTCCCGGGATGTCATGCATCTTGTCTTGTCGGCGCGCCCCGGCACGGATCCAAGCGCTTTTGAAAAAGCCGGCCGCGCATTCCTCGCGGCACAATTTGCCGGGCACCGTTATGCGTTCTCAGTTCACGAGCCACTCAGTGATCCCCGAGAGGAATCATCTGGAGGCCGGCGCCCACATGTCCATCTGCACGCAATCGTTTCCTTGCGGTCCGACAGCGGCGACAGGATCACGACGACGATTTCCCTGTTCAGGCAGTGGCGCAGTCTAATGGCAGACAAGGCGCAGGCCTACGGCATCGACATGGAGCTGACAGACAGGCGCGATCGTGCCAGTGCACCAGCCTACTCCAGAAGAAGTGTCCGCCCCACGCTAACAGCTGGCAGGACGCTTCACGTTGGAACCAGCGAAGCAGCGACGCTGCGCTACAACGACAAGCGGCGCGATACTGTGGTGTTTGCAGGCAAGAGCGTTGAGTATCGGTTCGCGGCTCTTCGAGCCTGGCAGGGCATCGAACTGTCGCTCGCAGGAGACGGTAGACGATGGGTTCAGGAACAAATCGGGCGGTTGATGAGCTACGGTCCAAGCCACAGGCGCTCTGGAGCGGAGCGCGTGGACGCTGACTGGCCACGCGCGCGGCAGGGCAGTCTCCACCCCAAGAAGGTTGAGGTGGAGCGGGCTATTCGACCGGTGGACCACACCGACAGTCGATCGGTAGCGAACGCGGCCCGCGAATATCGTGTATTGCGGCGTGCACTCAATGACCTTCTGGAGCTTCGCAGGAAGACCGTCGGTAGGCGCAATGACCGCAGCGCGGGCGAGGGAAATATAGATCTACGTCGATCGCTGCAGCAGGCAAGCCGCGGTCGACAGCCCGATGCCAAAGAGGCAGAACAGGCGCTTGGAAGACACGAGGCAGAAACCTCGCCAGATCAAGATCACCGGGTGCTTCCGCAACGCACCGAAAGTCGTGGAGGCGAGAGGGCAAAGCGGCATCGGGATGGCAAGTCACCCCACACAAGATCGAAACTAGGACGAGAAACGACCCAAGATGATCGCGAGACTTAATGCGTTACGGGCGATTTATTGGTCGTCAAGGTGAACAAGCTTGACCATCGAAAACATCATAAAAAGTCTGGATAGATGCTCAATGGGGTGCGTTGCTGCAGCATCGTAGCGCTGCTCCTGGAGCAAATCCGCCCTGACTTGCCTTTGCGAAGAGCTGACAGTGAGACTGATCAGAGGTGCGGTGCGGACATAGAACTGTTGTTGCAGGTGATAGTGCCGAAGACATAGACACAGCACTTTCCGTCGATCTGCAACTTGTGCTAGACAGACTACTTCCAAGTACGGGCGAGCCTGCATGTTGACTTCCATCCAGCCCTCGGTCGAAAAGGATTTCCCCACAGATGGAGAGTTTAATGGCTGAAGAAAACAATGCAGGCGCCGCCGGCGATATCGCAGCAACGGATGTTGCGTCTGAGGCTCCTGCAAAGAAGCAACGTGCACCACGGCGCCAGAAAGCAGCTGTAGATGCAGCCAAGGCGGTTCCCGTAAAACGCAGAAAGCGCCGCAACCAGGCTGACAGCTCGGCGGCGCAGGCAGCAGAAAACGGTGCGACGGTCGCGACATCCGAGAAGGCAGCGCCAGCCCGCGGTCGAGGCAAAGCTTCCAAACAGGTCGTGCAGTCGGAAACAACGCGCGACAGCGGCATGGATGACATGGCAGACCTGATCCAGCTGGAAGAGGAAAACAAGCGGCTGCGCAAGACGCTTGCCGAGAAGCTGCGTCAGGAGAACGCAGATCTGCGCAAGCGGCTCAATCTCGTTTAGGTGCTAGAAAAACAGCGCGAGCCGGTTTAGAAGCGGCGACCATTGCTGCTTTTCTACACGTGACGCTCGCCTGACTGAGGTGCAGTCGGCGAGCGGAATTTGCGGTAAGGTTCAGCCAGGCCGTCAAGGATGATGCGCATGAAAAAGTCACCATGGAAATTCCTCGCCGGGTTTGCTTCCCGGCGAAGAGATGCGCGTGCGGGGGGGGAAACGTCACCGCCCGCTCCCACATCCGACAGCGACGTATCTCCAGCCCAAGAGACAGAGGCGGCCGGCGAGGTCTCACCGCCCTCGGCCGCCCGCAGCGATGATCAGCAGGCGCCAGCCGTTTTCGACGTGCCAGATCCTGCTGTCGATGATGCTGATGATTCGCCAGTTGCTGCGCAGGCCTCGTCTCCAGATGGAGAAGAGCATGCCTCGGCGCTGGTTGTTCAAGCGGAGACCATGGCAGTTGCCGAGGTTGAACAAGAGCCGTCTGTCGAGTCGAACGCGACGCTTCCACAGGCGCGCAGAACGAGAGGGCCAGGCCGGCCGAAGAGCATCGGCGGCGACAAAGGCCTAGCTGGAGCTGTTTCCAGTCCTGTCGCGCCCCAGCCGGCGGCTGCCGACAACCCGTTCCTCGAGCAGATGGCCAATCTTGACGAGGAAGTTCAGCAACTGCGACTGCATCTGGCAGACAAGCTGCGCATGCAGAACCAACAGCTTCGGAAAATGCTGGAGCGGTTTAACCGACCAAGCTGAGAGACAAAGCGACATGAGCGGAGACCTATGAAGACGCCACAACGAAATTTTACGGTTGAGTTCAAATCGGGACGGCGACGGTCAGGTCCGGAGCCAACCTCTATCTGGGGCAACACGGATCTGAAAGCGCTGGTACGCAAAGCAGAACGGGACGCTCCTCATCTGTTTGATCCTGCTGTAAACCGTGACGCTCACGATCATCCAGAGGAGCGGCGACAAGCAACTGGAACAGCTCCCCGGATACTCGAGAGCCTTGGTCCTGCCGATGTGCAGCCGGTGGAAAACAACGAAGCGGAAAGAGAAACGCCCGGACCGGCAAATGCCGCGATTGCACCGGCTGCCGAGCCTGTGCTCCGTCTACAGGTTGCTGCGTGTCCGACTGAACCCAAGAAGAGCGATCGCGGGCCCAGCAGATCGGCGGGTCGTCGCGACAAAGCCAAGTTGCCAGAGGCCCATGGTTCAGCTGTGGGCAAGCAGCCTCTCGATGATCTGGCTGAACTTGAAGAAGAAAACCAGCGCCTCAGGTCGCTGCTGTCTCAGAGACTGCTCCAGCAGAACCGCCAGCTGCGGCGAATGCTATTGCGATTTAGGGCGGACTAGCGGTTATCCCTGCCGCTGGACATCTTGCGGATTTCTCCAACGTCGGCAAAAACCCTGCGCCTTGCAAGTCACTTGTGTGCGGTGCGTAGCGCAGCGCCCATCGAGCCGCGGTTATCGCGGCGCATCTTGAACTCTCAGCGGCCGCCGATTTTGCGCGCTTCTCTCTCACCATCGATGCGCGGATCGCTAGAGCTGCAACGGGCTGATCGCGGGGGGCGGGGACATTCGACGGTGGGCCTGCAACTCAATCGGAAGCCGGCGGCCGGAGCCGCTGCTCGACTGCAACAAGACTGCTAAGGCCCTTGTGAGCGTGAGCTGCCTTACGCAATGCCGGAACCGTGTCGTTTCCTTCGCGAAACAGGTTGATCAAGATGGCCCCGGCCAGACCCGCATCGGGATCATTCTTGGAAAGCCGGTGCCTCTTACACCACTCCATCAGCACCGTGTCCAAAATTTCCAGCTCGGCTGAACCAAAAGTAGTCTCAAAAAATGAACGCATAGGTGCTCGGCTCTTACGTAACGGGCCCCTATGTGGGATCGTCCGCATTCGGGTCAAGGGCTGGACTTTTCATGGCGCGCGAGCTCTAAAGGACCCCGACTTTGTGTGGCTCGGAAGCGTCAGCTGCGCATCCTGATGCGCAATTTTAAAGGAAAGAGAGCGGCGAGTGTGACAGAAGACCTTGGGGCATTCTCGGGCGTCCCACCAGCTGAGTCCGTCTAGCCCATTACCTGAAGAGAGCTGATACAACCCTCTAATAATACGAGATCAATTGCCGATGCCCTTTTTTTTGGTGAGCCACAAGTCGCTGATCGAGGCGGACAGTGAGATAGCCGCAGCCGAGGCAACATTGCTTGCCCTTCAAGATGCCGCGACGGTCACCTTTACCGTGACGATTGATCAAGACAGCAGCAAGCAAGTCGTTGTGGATGCACCACCACGGCAGGTACTGGACGCTTCGCATGAGGCAGGTGCAACGGCAGATCAGGAAGAGGGTGCCTCACAAGGCCAAGCTGCTGCCTTTTCCAATGTAGGGGCAGCACAAGTCCCACCGCCGGCGCCAGGTTTATCGCATGCAACTTTGGGCTATACCGGTCTTCTGTTCGTCGCGGGGCTGCTCTTAGGGGTGGCTCTGGCGTCCTCGTAGTGAGGGGTACGTGACGGTTCACCCGTCGCGATCTATTTGCAAGCAGGGAGCGGCGCGCATCAATTTGGGTTCGTTCCTCTTTTTCACTGCGCTTCGGTTGGTTACAGCCGCGGCCGTAATTCAGATGCGTCCGGCGCCGTATAGCCGCATAGCTTGCCGTAGTCTGATGAGTTCAAGCAGAGAGATACTCTTCTTTCAAAGGATGCGGGCGCACCCCGCAGCTGCGCCTCATAGGGGGCTGAAAGCTCGGCCGGCCTGATTTGGTCAGCGGCTAGTCCTGGAGCTATTTAACAGATAACCAAGATGCGTGATCGTCTACAGCGGCTGTTTGTCCGACCTAAGTCGTACCTATCAGTCTCATAAGTCTGACAAGGGAACGGAGGCTGCGAGCACACGTTTGACCGGCAGCCAAACCAAAGGGAGATGGCCATGAAGACAATCATTATCGTAGCGGCAACAGCCGCATTGATGGGAACCGCAGCTTTCGCCCAAGAAGGTACAGCGAGCGGTATGGCGGGCGGCGCAGTCACAGGGGCTATCGTCGGCGGACCAGTCGGCGCGGCCGTTGGCGGGATCGCTGGGGCGGTCGTTGGCTCAGCAATTGATCCGCCACCGGAGCAGGTCATTACCTATGTTCGTGAGCAGCCGATGCCGGCCCAACCGATCGTGGTCCAGCAGGACATCGTGGTTGGGGAGCCTCTGCCGAAGACCGTCGTCCTTACGCCGGTTCCTGAGGCACCGCAGTACGCCTACACCTACGTCAACGAGCAACGGGTCATCGTAGACCCGCAGACATACACGGTGGTGCAGGTGCTCAACTAATCCCATAGAAGCCAGGAATAGCTCGACGCAGGCTTGCGCCGGGCTATTCCTGCCACATTGGCTAGGAAGTGTAGCTGCCTCCTACACTTGCGGCAATTTTTGCCGAACCGACAGAAACCTAACGCCACCGATTGCATCCTCGTCGAAGCTTTGCTAGTGCAACTGCGCTTGCTCGGCGGCGCTACTTCCTCCGCTGACGGATAAGCCATGGTGGGGCGTCGCCAAGCGGTAAGGCACCGGTTTTTGGTACCGGCATTCCCAGGTTCGAATCCTGGCGCCCCAGCCATTGATCTAAATTTCTTTTGTCCGAGGGCCTTATTCATATCTGAGGCCGTGATCCCCGGAAGTTCCATAACAAAAGTTATGCGATCTTTGTTTGTAGCCGGGTGGGTTCAAGGATGAAGTGCGACTTGCGAATGATACCAATGGGTTGTCAATCGCAAGGAAGCTGCAATGAAACGCACCTACTCCCATATCGATTTGGACGAACGACGTAAGATCGCCCGTTGGCGAATGGCGGGCCTCAGTGTTGAGATCATTGCCCAAAAGCTCGGACGACACCGTTCAACAATCTTTCGTGAGATCAAGCGCAACATGTTCGTCGATAAGGTCGTCCGAGATCTCAGTGGCTACTACTGCGTAACGGCACACGACATGGCCTGCGGACGAAGAGCCAAGCTCCGCAAGCTGGCGCGCTTCTCTCACGTCAGGCAGTCCGTTATCGACAGGATCATGCATGGTTGGTCGCCGCAGCAGATCGCTGGCCGGATGCGCCTAGAACGGCATCCGATCTCGGTCAGTCACGAGACGATCTACAAGTTCGCATACTCGGCAGACGGCCATGCCATCAAGCTGTGGCGTCACTTGCCGGAGCATCGAGCTCGACGCAGACCGCGACATGCTAGACGCAAGCATGGTCAGAGGTTTAGCCCGGAACTGAACATCCTGCGCCGCCCGGATGTCGTGGCTGATCGCAAGCAGTTCGGGCACTGGGAATGCGATCTGATCCAGTTTCGCCAGAAGTTCGGCAAGGCCAATGTGACTTCGCTCGTTGAGCGCGTCAGTCGCTTTGCAATCTTCCTGCGCAACAATGATCGGCAGTCCCGGCCAGTCATGAATGGACTTGTGCAAGCGCTACAAGCACTGCCTCACCTCGCCCGGCGTTCCATCACTTTCGACCGTGGCACCGAGTTCACCGATTGGCCTTATCTCCAAGCAAGCATCGGCACCCAAACGTGGTTCTGCGACCCCCAATCCCCCTGGCAAAAAGGCACGGTGGAAAACACCAACAGGCGAGCGCGGAAATGGCTTTCGAGAGAAGTCGATCCCTTGTCAGTCACCGACGCTGACCTGATCGAGATCTGCAGCCAGCTCAATCAGACGCCGCGCAAGTGCCTCGGCTACCGGACACCGGCAGAAGTCTTCCGCAACAAATTGCTCGCACAGATGAGGCATGCCAGTTAGCCTCACCCTGCCCGCAAGTCGCGCTTCAGCATGAACTCACAAAACCAGAACACCCAAACTGAGGCGCTAACCTTTTGGAGTGCATCTAAGCATAATGATGGAGCAGGACGGGTCTAGATGAGGCGCTACTCCCGTGGGATAGTCCTGACCGACATTGAGTTGCGGAGGGCAAGCGGAATGGCAGTCGAAGTAATTTTACGTTCCAGTCCCCGTTGGAGGACCCCTGTCGTGATCAGAATTGGCTACGGATGCTCTGAACCGGTTTATGGTCCGACGGAGGCCTGCTACTATCTTGAGCAACGTTGGCCGTGTGTCGACGGCGCTTACCATAAACTCGCGACGGCGAGATGCCGAGCCGCCACCATCGGGCACGTGCCTGCCGAAGAAGCACGGGAGCTGTTCTTGTCTGCGGCGATCGAAGCACACGTCTTGGCGTGACAGCGAAAGCATCCTGTTATTCCCTTGGTTGAACATGTGGCGACCGTCCCACCACAAGGGTTTGACCTGATCGTCCCGCACATCTTGTGATTTGGCGGAAGGGCTGAGCGCGGCAGGAAGCCGTCGCGTCTGCGGCAAAATCGGCCGGCGCACACCGCGTCCCTAAAGACCCAATGCCGTGACTTTTCCGTTGAAGGATCAGCGCGACCCCTCTTGACTTCCTGTGTCAGAACCGTGTCAATCCATGGGATATGAGGAGATGGTGATGATGGGTATCAGCGATTTCATCTGGGAACTGGTACGTACGGCGTCCTCTTTGGACAGCATCTCCGAGAAAGAACTGACTGTCATGCTGACGCGCGCCATCGGGCTCATCCAGGACATCCATCCGTCCCAAACCTCGCCAGACGATGCAACCCGTGCGGAACTGATTACGCTACTGACTTCGCCGAGAACGGTCGCGTCACTTCCACGCGATCTCATCCAAATCTATCTCCTCGATGCCGCGGACATCATCTCTGAGTGGCTGAAGCGAGAGGGATCACCGGATGGGATCGGGTGGTACACCTCTTCGGCAACCTTTCACTGACGGTTTGCGCCGATCGGCCTCATCGCTCTGTGAAGGCGCGCGACATGCTATCGGTTATTGGCTTGGCAAGGTAGCTTAGAAATGTTCGGGACTCTGTCTGCACCATGACCTCCGCGGGCATCCCGGGCGTCGGTTTGAAACCGTTCACTCGCGCTAGTTCATCAGATGTGACGTCAATGCGTGCCACGTAGACCTCCTGCCGCAGTTGCTTGTCTCCATCCTGCAGCGCATCCGCCGACACATAAATAACGTTTCCACGAAGAACGGGCGTCGTGCGCTGGTTAAGCGAGATCAGCCGCACTGTGGCAGCCTGCCCGACCTTAACCCGATCGATGGCCGTGCGCGGAATTTGGGCCTCAATGATCAGTGGCACGCCGGAAGGGAGAATCTCCAGGATACCTTTGCCGCTTTCGATAACGCCCCCGGTGGTGTGATAATGTGTCCGCACCACCACCCCTGCCACCGGAGCATGGATGATCGCGCGCTCGAGAACATTTTCAGCCTGCCGAAGCTGTTGACGGACCTGATCGCTTTCCCCCTGGATCTCCTGCAAACGGTCCAGTGCATCTTCGCGATAAAGCTGATGAGCCCGCTCAATCTCCTGCTTGGCCTTGATGATCTGTGCCTGGGTTTCGGCAACTTCAGCCTCAAGCCGCCCAATTTGGCCTTCAGCGTCCGCCATCGCTCTTTGCAATGCTTTGACATCATTGGCCCGAATGACGCCTCTCTTGTGAAGGCGAACCTTGCTTTCGTACTCCGTCGTCAGCAAAGCTAGCTGCTGCTGATAGGCATCTGCCTGGCGTTCGTAACCTCTCGCCCGAAAAACCAGCGCCTCCACGTTCTGGCCCAGAAGTGACAATTCACCAGACAGTTTGATCTGCTGCGCCTTGAAATTGAGTTGCTGGCTTAACAGGATAGACTGGAGTTCGGGGTCGTCCCCGGCCTTTGCAAACACCGAAGGCGCCTCGAAGCGGGCAAGCTCTTGTGATTGCGCGGTCAGTCGCGCTGCAATCGCTTCCAACCGCATCTTCCGCAGGAAGAGTTCGCGGCTTTTTGCCTTTGCTGCGGTTTCGTCCAGCCGCACCAGTGCCTGACCTTCGTCGACGCGATCGCCCTCCTTGACAAGAATCTCGCTGATCACCCCGCCCTCCAGATGCTGAATGATCTTATTGCGGCCGGTCGCGACGAAGCTTCCTTGTGCAATGACAGCGGCGGCCAGTGGGGCTGTGGCTGCCCAGGTGCCAAAGCCGCCAAAGCAGATGGCGATCAGGACAAGCCCGACAATTGTCTGCTTCCAGATCGCTCGTGGAACCTCGGTAAACCAGTCGGTGTTGAGTGGTTTTGTCGTGTTGCTCATGATCGCCCCTCCCCTAGTGTAGCTGATGTCCGAAAGAGCCGGCATCAACGGCAATGCCACGGCCCTCAAGGGCGTTGATCACATCTGTGCGCATGCCGAACAGCGCCACCGTACCGTTGACCAGTAGCAAGATCTTGTCGACGCAGGCGAGCAGGGAAGGACGCTGCGTGATCGTAACGACGGTGATGCTTTTCTCCTTGGCGTGACGAAGCGCTTGCAGGAGGGCTGCGTCACCGGCGCTGTCCAGGTTGGCATTGGGTTCATCGAGAACTACAAAGCGTGGCTCGCCGAAGAAGGCCCGCGCCAGCGCTACGCGCTGTTTTTGGCCACCCGACAACGGGGCGCCGTCGGCTGCGACAATCGTCTCGTATCCGTGGGGGAGATTGGCAATCATCTCGTGAACGTCAGCCAGTACCGCCGCGCGATAAATGGCCTCGTCATCTGCATCCTCGCGCATACGAGCAATATTGGCTTTGATGGTGCCGGGGAAAAGCTGCACATCCTGCGGCAGATAGCCGATGTTTTCTCCAAACTGCCGGGGGTCCCAGTTGCGCAGGTCCATGAGGTCAAGGCGCACGTTTCCGGAGGTCGGGAGGATCGATCCAACAAGCATCTTCCCCAACGTTGTCTTGCCCGCCCCTGAATTTCCAATAATGGCCAGAGAGTCGCCCGGCTGCAGCCCAAACGACAGGCCGTTGAGGACGACCCGTTTGGTTCCTTGGGGCACGTAGAGGAGCCGCTCCACGTCGAGCCGCCCTTGAGGCTTTGGCAGCGTCAATCGTTCAAAGGCAAGCGGTGAAGAGCGTAACAGCGTGCTGATGCGCCCGTAGGCCGCACGCGCCTGGCTATACTGGTTCCATCCCTCGATGGCACCTTCGATCGGCGCAAGCGCACGGCCGGCAATGATCGAAGCGGCGATGACCATTCCGCCCGTGATCTCTCCCTGCAAAGACAGATACGCTCCCCAACCCAAAAGCGCCACCTGGGTCAAGAGACGAATGGCCTTGGACACCGCGGCGATCGCAATGTTGCGATCCTGGGCAATGACTTGCGCGCGAAGTGAAGTCGCGGTGTCGCGACCCCAAATCCATACAGCTTCGGGGATCATCGCGAGCGCATTGATGATCTGGGAGTTGCGCGACATGGACTCCAAATGGAGGTTTGCCTTCACCTGCGCGGTGTTGGCTTCCGAAAATGGTGTTGCAGTCAATCGCTGGTTGATCTGCGTGAAGATCAGCAACAGGATCGCTGTCCCGACGACAATGAATCCGAGATCGGTATGAATAAGGAAAACCGCGAGCACGAACAAAGGGGCAATCGGGGCATCCAGGAAAGATAGCAATGTGCGCGACACGAGAAATGATCGTACCTGTTGAAGGTCACCCAGCGTCTGGTATTCGCGCCCCGAACCATGCAGGGATGCGCGCGCCGCAGCGCTGAGGACTGGCGCGCCAAGCTGCACCGCCACCTCTACGGCGGTCCGCATCAGGATAAAGCGGCGAAGAGCGTCGAACATCGCCTGCAACAGGATGGCGCCGACTATGATGACAGTCAGCATCACCAGGGTCTCGATGGAGCGACTGGTAAAGACCCTGTCGGAAATCTGAAATAGGTAGATGGGAATTGCCAGCACCAGCACATTGCTGGCGACCGTAAAGAGCATGACGATCGCCATATTGTGCCGAACGGCCTTAAGACCTGCCTTGAGGCTGGCATCGAAATCGGTGGGACCAAGGCGCCGGTGGAAGGTATCGCCGCCATTGCCAGACCCCCGGCCGCCGCCGTTGGATTGTCCCTTGCCACCGCTACTGCGATCGTCCTTGGCGAGGATCGGGCCACAATCGCCGTCTATGGTCGTGATCCCTTCTGCTGCTTTGGCGACCATGGGCTCGGCCGCCTTTGCCGATGTTTCGGCCAGCTCCTCTTCCGCTGCCTGCTGCAGGTCACGTTCCAGTTCCGGCAACAACCCTGACGGATCGTCAGAAGCAACGCGGTCCAGATCCTCCGATTCTTGTGCCGTGCCGTCTGCGACAGCCCGCGATAGCGCTTGCGGTGTCTTCTCCCGCTGATCTTGCGGATGTGGTCCTGCCGCCTCAAGGCAAGCCTCGACGGCCTGTTCTATCTTACGGTACGTCTGATCGAGTTCGGGATCGGGAGGTGTCAGAACAAACGGTCCGGGAACTGCTGTTTCGTGACGGGCAGAGGCATTGGTCGGGCGCATATTCACGGGGCACTCTCCTGTTAGGCCAGCATTGTCTGCAGGCCGTCATTCTGACCTCCTCCAGAGTCGGCAGGCAGATAATTGCCTCCCTCCGGTGTCGGATCAGCCGCAAGCATGGTGTCGTCCAGAAACAGAACAGCTTCGCTTGCCAGTATGCTGGGATCCTGGCCGCCAAGCTCCGGCTGCGACGATATAAAGTTTGCCTGGATTAACGTCTCCTGCGAGTATTGCTCGCCGCCGACATAGGTCTTGCCGAAGGAATCAAGATCAACAATAGCGGCATTGTTGACGAGGGTATTGGAGCCCGTTTCCACAGCCCATGATGCTCCGTCTTGAGGTGTCAAGGCGTCCATCGCCAAGAGGACCTGGTCATCGTCGCCGATGATGCTGGTCTGCTTGATGTACTGCACATTGATAAAGTCGCCCTGGACGTAAAGCAAACGCAGACTGGCAAGCCCGGCGAAGGCAGGGTCCTGAAGGATCTCGTCCGATAGAGTCATGGTGCCGTTGGCCAGCGACGCAACGGCCTCCCGATAGGCATCCGACAGCTCGCCAAACCGTTCGGCGGCACCTATCGTGTAGATGCTCGCCTGGTTCCACAACAGGTTACTGGCGGTGCTCACGCTCCCCGCTCCCGCGTGCGCAAATCCGTCAGTGGTGGTCACCGCATCGCTATCGAACAGAACGTTGACCTGCTGGATGATGTTGGCGTCATACACAGAGCCGCCGATGATGATCAGGTCGTAGCCGAAGCCGAGTTCGGCGATGGTGGTGTGGTTGATGGCAGTGTTTCCGCCGCTGATGATCGTGCTGTAGGCACCCGATGCCGAAACAATTCCCATGTCGGCGTCGCTCATGAAGATCATCTGCTCGATCCAATTTACGATCATCAGATCGCCCGTGATGGTCGTGACACTCCAATAGGATGGATAGAGGTCGACGCCGCTGGTGCCGACAGTCTGCGATCCAGCGGCATCGTCGCGGTCGAAGCTTGCTATATTGAAGAGGTCATTGGCGCTCCCGAGAGCACGCCAGGCGGCAATTCCGGTCCCAATGCTATCGTCGTCCCAGATGGCGTTTATTTGGACGATAGCGTTCACCTCCACATGATCACCCAGCACCGCGGTCACCTTCGCGGCTGTCCACAGGCTTTTGACGAGCACATCGTTAACGAGCGTGTTGTCCCCCATCGAGATCCTGACTTGCGGTTGTGGCAGCTGGCTCTCCTCGCTTCCCCAGGACGCCTCTACGACGGCTCCTTCGTCGTCGAAGGAGTGATAATCGTCCAAAGAAGGAGCTTGCTCGACAGCCAAACCACTGACGTAGGTTCCCGACAGAGTGACCGCCTGTGCGACAAGATGGGAACCGGTAGCACTACCGGCATCATTGACGAGGTCCCCCAGGGTCTCGGCGATCGTCTCGACGAAGTTGACCAATTCGACAGCGGAACCGGGCGCCTCAAGCTCCCGAAGAGGCGAAACAGAAAGGACTGTCTCTGCAAGCGGGAGTATGTCCGCCAAGGGTACCGGAGTTCCGGCGATGCTCAACCCGTGCCCACCGACCGAAAAGACGTCGTTATCAGCTAGAACGACCATTTGCTGCGCATAGGTGACAATAGACCCCGGAGGATCCAAGGCCGGCGCCTTAGCCTTTCCGCCCATGGAGAACGCCATCTGCATGCGCGGAGGCATCTCTTCGGCGAGCACATCGATTTCCACTTCTTCGCGAGCAGCTTTTAGTAGTGCAGGCGGAAGGTGAATTGCGGGAACGGAGGGAAAAACCGGAGCAATGGGTCGATAGCTCAACGCCGGATCGTAATCGACAAGGACATGCGGCGCAGAGAAGGGCGCTTCTTCTATCAAGCGTGCATCAGCACTTTGCAGCGTGGTCTTGAACGAAAAATCTTGGTAGCTTTCGCGCAGTCTGGCGTCTTCAAGGCTGAGGTGAAAGAATCCCACAAAATGGGAAATTTCTTCGGTAATCTGATCCAAGACTGCCACGGCACGCACTCCTTAGGCAACTTCATCGCAGGTGGATGAGGTGCGCTTTGAGAGACCTGCGCGAGATGTCCCGCGCAGGCCTTCGGCTTCGATATCAAGGTCGGGCAAAAGACCAACCCTTAGACGCCATCGTCATCCTCACCCACAGTCGTGCTGGTGAGGCTGCCGCCGACGATCGTCATGTCGATCGCGTTCTGCTGCAGGTTTGCGCCCATCACGATGTCCTGGTTAAACGCGGAGGTGTCGATACCGGCATCCGCCGATGCGGAACTTGTACCGGTAACATATCCATCGTCGCCATTGTCGGAGCCCCAGGAGCCGCCGCCACCGCCAGCGCCACCCGCGCCGGTCATGGCCACGCCACCGGCACCACCGGCACCGCCAGCGCCACCCATGGCCCAGCCGCCGAAGGCGTCACCACCAAGGCCGTCGGCCCAGGCGCCGCTCAATGCCGCGCCGCCATCGCCGCCACCGGCCCAGCCGTAGCCGCCGGCCGCGTCGCCGCTCATTGCTTCGCCGGAGGTCGCTTCGCCCCCGGTTCCGTCGGCTCCGTCGCCACCGTCGCCACCGGCACCCGAGCCCATGCCGGAGCCGCTACCAGTGCCGGTTCCAGCACCCGAGCCTGCGCCACCTGCACCCCCGGCACCGGCACCTGAAGCGCCGCCACCCATGCCGCCGCCACCGCCAGCGCCACCGCCGCCGCCGGCGCCACCATCGGTATCGCCTGCTGCACCGCCGTCACTGTCGCCGCCGCCATCGCTGTCAATATACAGCGGGTTCAGCAAGCCCATGATGTCGCCGACGCTCGTCGTGGCATCACCACCGGTGCCCGCTCCACCGTCACCGCCGTCGCCGGAATCACCGCCATCAGCTGTTCCGCCGCTGCCGGCGCTGCCGCCGTCACCTGCGGTGTTGTCGCCGCCATTGGCGCCGCTTCCGCCAAAGGCAAGGCCGGCACCAAGGCCGAGACCCAGTCCAAGCCCAAGGCCGAGCCCGTCGCCGCCGCTGCCACCGCGTCCGCCTTCCCCGCGTCCACCATCAGCGTCGCCGCTGGCTGCGTCGCCGCTGGCTGCGTTGCCGCCAGCTGCAAAACCACCGGCACTAATGCCACCGGCTGCCAGGCTGATGGCCTCACCACCAGTCCCGTCACCGGCTGTGGCACCACCACCATCGGCCGATCCGCCTTCTTCGCCGTCACCGCCGTCGGCATCGGCATCGCCGCTGCTGCTGCCACCTTCGCCACCGGCATTGATGCCGTCGCTCGCAAACGCCAGCCCACCGTGAGCGGTCATGTCGAGCGAAAAGTCGCCATCGTTGCTGACTTCAGCGTTCTCGAGTGTGTCGTTGTCTTGAATATTGGCCACTTGGCTGAAGACATTGCCGACATCATTGCCCTCTCCTGCGAGAGCACCACCGAGGATATCCTCGAACTTGATGTTGAAGACGCCGTCCACCGAACTGCCGCCGCTCACATCGATCTCGGCGAAGTCATTGTCATCGGGAAGATAGCCTTCCATCGCCATATCGACAGTGACGCCGACGTCTACCGTGGCGGTGTTGATGTTCTCGTTGATGTTGTCACTGGCATTGAAGTTGGCGTTGCCGTTCAGGTTGGCATTGCCGTTCAGGTTGGCGCTTCCGTTGAGGTTCTCGTTGACAGACTCGCTTGTTTGGGCCTGGTCGCTCGTCTGGCTCTGGTCCTGGCTCTGGTTCTCGGTCTGCTGCTGCTGCTGCTGCTGTTCCTGATCGTCATCGAAGAAGTAGGGAGCAACGAGGGTGTCATTGTTTGTACGTCTGGTCGACATAGCATTGGTCCTTCAGTTGGTCGCAACAGCGTGGCCACCATTCATCTCCTTGGGGTCTTTGCTGCGCGAGGTGAGGTTGGACGACGGCACGTCTCGACGTGCGCCGGGGCTCTTCTTGCCTGATCGGTTGCACACTCCTCCTGTGCTGGTTGAACCACGGAACGGTCACCCTCCTCGGGATTGGCCGAGCCATGGGAGCTACTGTGCGGCTCCGGGCGCGATCGGGTAAGATGACACTTCGAGCTAGAGCATCTGCCGGCTTTGCTCGGACGGGTTACACCATTGGTGGAACCGGCCCCGCCGTAAGTGTGATGGTCGCTCCAGATCATGGGCGTTCAACGTCGGTCCTGGTCAGGGAGTTCGGTGAAAATAGCTAGGACAAACAAGAGTATGACAGAGCATTGCTTGTCAGGGGCAGCCTGCGCCGGCACCTGCGCCTATCCCGCCGCCCTCCCCCGTTGGAGCTATTTGAAAAGCGAGGTTCGTGAGCTAGCGTCCACCGTCACCGTCAGCAGGGCATGGATGCCCCTGAATTCCTTGGGAGGATCCCATCATGACGCCTACGGCCACTGTCACCGCACAGGACCTCTTCGCCATATGGTCCGCGACGGCATCACGTCCGGACTCCCGGGCAGTAGCAATCGTAGCGCCGCCTGGAACAGTCTCTGCTCCCCTTTGCGCCGCGATCGAACGCCAGTTTCCTTGGCTTCATGTGCACCTCATTGACGCGCTCGAAAGGCTGCTGGCGGAGGAGGCCGAGCCAGTCCAGTTGATCCTCATTGATCTGTCGCTCGTGAACAGGTTCCAAAACTATGCCGAGGCGCTGCGCGCGCATTCTCCCGGGTTGCGGGTGGCCCTGTTGTCGCAAGGCGAAGGCGGCATCGATCCGGCAGTTTTACGACGATTTGATCCGCGGCAGATGCGCGGTGTGCTGGCACTTGACGTCAGGCTCGACATTTTCCTCTCCAGCCTTGCAATCGTGTTGAACGGCGGCACCCACTATCCCGGTCTGAACCTCGATCGCCTTGCGCTGCAGTCACGACAGAATCATACAGACCGTGCCGACGAAGGCGATCAGGGCGCGCTGCGGCCTTGCGTGCTGTCGCGGCTGACCGGCCGGGAGCTGGAAATCCTTGCGCATGTGGCGCGCGGTCGCCAGAATAAGAACATCGCTGCAGTGCTGGGACTGTCGGAACACACGGTGAAAATTCATCTCCATAACGTCATCACGAAGCTTCGCGTCCATAATCGGACGGAGGCTGCCGCAATCTTTCTGCGCGAAACAGATACAAGGGAAGATCATCTGCCGCAGACACCCCGCAACATCGGGTAAGACGTCCAATGCCACGCTTCAAGGACGTTCTGCTTCTGGTGGGCCAACTCAACTACACCTGGACAAACACAGAAAGCCTGCTGATCCATATGATCGCCGGGCTGGCCGGCACTGACAAGGAAACGGCCATCGTCATCTTTTTGACATTGAACACGCCAAGAGCGCGCATGGATCTGGTAGAGCGCCTGGCAAAACTGAGCAGGACGGAGTCCAGCTGCCGCGCTGACGTTCTTGATGCCACCCGTCGCCTGGGTGAGCAAGCCAAGTTGAGAAACAAATACAATCACTGCATCTACTCTTTCGATGCCGACGGCGAAAGCGGCCTCACCCAATCGATGCGGATTTTTGAAAGTCGAGATGCCGTCAAATATGGCAAGGTCGAGGCGCTCGATGATGTCGAGCTCGCGCGCATCCAGGATTGCATCAAGGCCCTCGTTGGGATCAATCGTATCTTCTGGCAGATCACCGATCGCTACGATTTCCCAAAGTGATCGTTGCAGCGGACAGCTGCCGGGGTTTCTCCTTCAACGACGAATGGTCTCACGGCGCCGCATCCGGCCTCGCCTGTCAGCAACCGCATCCCGTCTCCTGGGATGGCCAATCCTGGTGGCCAAGCAGCGGGATGCTGGATTGCGGCAGCCAAGACGTTGACCTGCCCCTATCCGAAAGACGTGCGGGTATCGCCTTTCGGTCAACTCGTGCTGCTCTGCACCTCTTTGATAGCGTTGCGAGGTAAGGGCGCAATGGACCAGCTTCCACGCCGAGCACAGGTAGGCCGGCGCATCGGCACGGTCTGTTCTTGCTCCCAAACTCATCTGAGACAGACAAGGGCGTGGCGACCGCGGTCAGCAGCGTAAGGAGCAAGCGATGCATGTCGAGTCAACCTCACTTGGCGATGTCGTCAAGATCACACCAAGGCAGTTCAAAGACGACCGCGGCTATTTTTGCGAGCTTTATCGGGAAGAATGGTTTCGATCGGAGATAGCAAACGTCCATTTCGTGCAGGACAACCAGTCTCTGTCGTCGCGCCAGGGAACGCTGCGAGGATTGCACTTCCAGCGTCCTCCTGCAGCCCAGGGGAAACTGGTTCGGGTTGTTGCAGGCGCGATCTTCGATGTTGCCGTCGATATCCGTCCGTCTTCCCTTACGTTTGGTCAGTGGACCGCCGTTGAGCTGTGCGAAGAAGATGGTGCGCAGTTGTGGATCCCGCCGGGCTTTGCGCATGGTTTCCTGAGTCTGAAGCCCCAGACAGTGGTTCAGTACAAGGTCACTGCACCCTATAGCCCCGCCGAGGAAGATGGCATCATCTGGAATGATGCGGACTTGGCGATATCCTGGCCGCTGGGCGGCCGCGCGATCCATATCTCGTCAAAAGATGCCGAGTTGCCGCGCCTGCGCGATGGAGCCGCCAATTGTTTCCAGTCCTTGAAGGTGACCGCGTGATGCGTATCATCGTGACCGGAGGTGCGGGCTTCATCGGATCGTCCTTGGTGCGCCATCTCGTCGACCAGGTGGGCGCCGAAGTCCTGGTCATCGACAAGCTTACCTATGCCGGAACCTTGGCTTCGCTTGCCTCGGTCTCGGGCAAGCATAACTTTCGTTTCTTCCGCGCCGATGTGACCGACATGGAGCAGATGGCGGCGGCGTTCGCATCCTTTTGTCCCGATCAGGTCATTCATCTGGCGGCGGAAACTCATGTGGACCGCTCCATTGCCGCGGCGTCGGCCTTCATCCAAAGCAACATCGTCGGTACCTTCTCCATCCTTGAGGCGGCACGTGCCTATTGGATGGGGCTGTCCCAGCTCGCCAAAAAAAGCTTCCGCTTTGTCCATGTATCAACGGATGAAGTCTACGGGTCGCTGGGGGACTACGATCGGTTTCATGAGACGACAGCCTATGATCCCTCGTCGCCCTATGCGGCCTCCAAAGCAGCAAGCGATCATTTGGCGATCGCCTGGTACCGGACCTACGGACTGCCGGTGGTGGTCAGCCATTGCTCCAACAACTACGGTCCATTTCAGTTTCCCGAAAAACTGATCCCGCTGATGGTCCTCAATGCCTTGCAGGGCTCGGATCTGCCGGTCTACGGCCAGGGCGACAATGTCCGTGACTGGCTCTATGTCGAGGATCATGTCCGTGCGCTGGTGCTGATCGCCGCAAAGGGGCGTCCGGGACAAACATACAACGTCGGCGGACACAACGAGCGGCGCAACATTGATGTGGTGTTCGCCATTTGCGCGTTGATGGATGAGCTCCATCCCGAAGGAGCGCCTCATGACCGTCTGGTCCGCCTGGTCGCGGACCGCCCCGGGCATGATGCACGCTACGCAATTGACGCCAGCCGTGTTGAAGGCGAACTGGGGTGGCATGCAAGGCACGACTTTACTTCCGGCTTGCGAAAGACGGTGTGCTGGTATCTCGACAATGAATGGTGGTGGAAGCCGTTGCGGCAGCCGGCCTGCGCAGACGAGCGCCTTGGCCTTCTCAAGGAGGTGGTGTGATGCGCATCCTGGTGACGGGCAACAGCGGACAGGTGGCGCAGTGTCTTCAGGATGTCTCGACCAGCCGTGGTGTCGAAGTCGTCAGGGTTGGCAGACCTCAGCTTGACCTTGAGGATCCTTCATCGGTCTTGCCTGCAGTGCGTCAGGCGTATCCGGATGTTATCGTCTCGGCTGCAGCCTACACCGCGGTTGACAAGGCGGAAGCGGAGCCGACGGTGGCGCTTCGGGTAAACGGTCCTGGCGCGGGCGCCGTTGCCGCAGCTGCAGGGGAACTTGGCGTACCCATCATCCAGCTGTCGACGGACTATGTCTTCGATGGCTTCAAACTCGACGGCTATGACGAAGCGGATGTCGCGGCGCCCCTTTCGGTCTACGGCGCCTCGAAACTCGAGGGTGAGCGGCGGGTGCGGGCCGCCACCGACAACCATGTTATCTTGCGAGCAGCGTGGCTCTATTCGCCCCATGGCAGCAATTTCCTCAGGACCATGCTGCGCCTGGCAACGACCCGCAGCGAGATCGCTGTGGTGGACGACCAGCGCGGCGGACCGACATCTGCAATCGATCTTGCCAATGTCTTGGTCACGCTCGCCACGCGTCTGACCGAAGATGTCAGCAGCGAGCTGCGCGGCACCTATCATCTTGCACCGGCCGGTGATGCCAGTTGGGCTGAATTTGCAGCGGCCATCATGGAATGCCGTCGGGCCATCACCGGGCGCGACACGAGGATCAATCCCATTGCCACGGCCGACTATCCGACCGCCGCGCAGCGCCCCGCCAATTCGCGGCTGAACGCAAACAAGATCGCGCAGATCTACGGGATTTCGCTGCCGCATTGGCAATGGTCGACGCAAGCTGTTGTCGATCACATTTTGAGCGAAGCGCTGCAGGAGGTCGTCGCATGAAGGGAATTATCCTTGCCGGTGGCACCGGGTCGCGCCTCTATCCGATCACGCAGGCCGTTTCGAAGCAGCTGATGCCGGTCTACGACAAGCCGATGATTTACTATCCACTGACGACACTGATGCTGGCGGGGATACGAGACATCTTGATCATCACGACACCCCATGATCTGGACAGCTTTCAAAGACTTCTGCTCGATGGCGCCCAATGGGGAATCGATCTTCGCTACGCGGTACAGCCGACCCCGGACGGTCTTGCGCAATCCTTGATCATCGGAGCCGATCACATTGCCGGATCCCGCTCGGCGCTTATCCTCGGTGACAACATTTTCTATGGCCACGGCCTGCCGGAGCTGTTGGGCGCCGCCGCTGCGGGACCGGGTGCCGGCGCTACTGTTTTCGCCTACCATGTCAGCGATCCTCAGCGCTATGGCGTGGTCGAATTCGACGCCGGCATGCAGGCGCGCTCGATCGAGGAAAAGCCGCTGCGTCCGCGATCGAACTGGGCAGTGACCGGGCTTTACTTCTACGACGAGAGGGTCGTCGATCTTGCCGCAAGCCTGCGGCCCTCCCCGCGCGGCGAGCTTGAGATCACCGACCTCAATCGTCTCTATCTTGAACAGGGCAATCTTTCGGTCGAGCGGTTGGGGCGCGGCTTCGCCTGGCTCGATACCGGAACCCCCGACAGTCTCCTCGAGGCGGCGGAATTTGTTGCCACCCTTGAACGGCGCCAGGGTTTCAAGATCGCTTGCCCCGAAGAAGTTGCATACCGCATGGGCTTCATCGACCGGTTCGACTTGGAGGCTTGTGCAGACCGGCATGCAAAGAGCAGCTATGGCGCCTATTTGCAGCGGCTGCTGGAGGAAGGGCATGAGGCGGCGGACCTGCTGGCGAGGGGCCATGTCGCCTTTCCACGTCCTGCCGCAGTGCTGGCAGACTAGCCATAAGCCAGATCCTGAGCGGCTGTCGTGATGACGGCACGCGACGCTGTCTCAACGCAGGATCGACAGCAAGCCGTCGGCGACGAGCAACCAGATCGACAGAGAGACCACGATAGCCAACAACCAGTTGCGTCCACGGCGCGTCATGTCTACCCCCCCAGCAAGCACCAGATCTCGCGGCAGGTCCGCTGACCGCCTGTCGCAGATGCCTTCAGCAGTCCCAGGCTGCTACGCATCTCCGCCGGCTGCCAGTCCACTCTTGGGGCAGCCTTGCCGGCCAATTGAAGTGGCCAATTCCACGGATCACCAGCACAGTGAGGACGCACCAAACCGTCAGGCCAGACCTGGCGATCATTCGCTCGCCGACGCCACCTGCTCACGCAGCCAACGGCCGGGGGCGCTCATGTTGAAGGCGGACCAGTCATCGTTGATCATCCCGACAAACAGCCGGTCGTTGTTATCCAGTGATTCCTGCAGGTGGTTTCGCAGAACTTCGGCGCTTCCGTCGTGTCTGGCAAACCATACCGATCCTTGCGCTTGAAGCGCGTTGAGGCCGACAAGCTTCTTGCGCAGCGATGTGTAGTTGTTTCCAATGCGGTCCAGATCAAATGAGATAAGAAAGACTGGCATGCGATTTTCATCCCCCAATTGCGGCACAGGTCCACCCACCGCGGCGGGCCTGCCGCAGTTGAAATCGAGATGAGCCGGTGCAAACAGTTCAGAACGCAGGCGCAGACTGAGCCCGCTTGGCGGGCGACCCTGCCCCGAAGCGGCACTAAGTCACGTAATAACAACCTAACATCTAGTAATAAAAAGGAAATTATCTATTAACCGTCCCTTTGGTGGAGATGGTGTCGTACGGTATCAACCAAAGGGTTGAGCCCGAGGCGACGTCCTCCAAAAGGCTTAGACCTTAAAGAAAAAGCCCCTCAGTGCGAACTGACGGGCTTTGTGCCACGGGTATTCCGCTGCTTGCATCAGGCAGGAGACTGAGAGCCTGAACCCTTAAACAGGTCGTTCAGTTTGTAGGCGACTTCGGTGCGATTGGTGGCTTTCAGCTTCTTCATGATGTTTCGAATATGAACCTTGACAGTGCTTTCCTTCAGGCAGAGCTCATAGGCGATGATTTTGTTCGCCTTGCCCCTGCGCAAGGCTTCAACGACCTCTTCCTGACGCGGAGTAAACATCCCCGACATCGGCCTCGGTCCGGCGCTCGCGGGGTCGCTGACCAGGTGCCGCATGGCTTGCACGGTGCTGGCGGGAACGAAGATGCCACCTGCCATTGCAAGACTAAGGGCTTCAATGCAAACGGCGACACCGACAGATGATGGGATGAAGCCGCGGGCGCCGTGTTCCAACATCTGCAGGACATGCGGCAGTTCATCTGAATCTGACAAGACAACGATTGGAACGGATCGAAACTCCAATGACAGGCGAGCCATCTCGGCTGCCAGCGCGGCGTCATGAGCCTGACGCGCGCCGATGTTGAACAAGATGGCTTCTACCGGAGGATGGGAGTCTTTCTCCCGCTTCCACTCGTCGACCGAACCGACGGCGAAGACCTCCTTGTCTAAACCACGGCTGATAAGAGCTTTTGCGAGGCACTCGCGGTCGAGCGCGCGTCCATCAAGAACCAGAAGGCAACCGTCGCCCGGGTCCGCAATCTCGTCGCGTCGCCTTTGATCAAAGACTGCCGCCAAAGCGGGAGGGGTGGCCAGCCGCCTCTCCACCATTGATGCCCTATAGCCGCCTGCTGCCGAGTTCATGATATCCCCCTGTTCGTTACTGTTTCACGCTTGATCCCTGCCATGTCCGACCACGACAACATTGAATGCTCGTGGAAGATTATTACAATCTGATGGTACAACCTTACACTTAAATTGTCCATTCTTATCAAGAAACAACTAAAACAATCTTTGCTCTTGATGTTCGTCAGTTGCAAAAGCGGCGGCGCCCGGTCTTACGCTCGCCCCGGTGACCCAGCCGTAGATAGCAACGATTTGGTCAGCCTTGGCGTCCCAGGTCAGCAACCGCCGGGCTCTTGCACCGCCGGCGGCGCTCATGCGCTCTAAAAGACCGGGCTCGTCGGCCAAGCGCTCAAATGCTGCTGCAAATCCCGCGATCAGGCTTTCGCGATCAGTGAAATCTACTGCGATCCCAGACGCTTCGTCAATTAACTCCGGCGGACCACCGTGGTTGGCAACAACCGGCACCAGGCCAAGTGAGAGCGCTTCGGCAACGACACCGCCGCCAAATTCCCGTATGCTTGGGAGGGCGAGCACATGCGCGCCTGCAAGTGCGCATGCCAAAGCCTCCTGTTGCTGCCAAGGCAGGAAGCGGACGCTGGCGGTCAGTCGCTGCGTAGCAACAGTTCTTTCCAGCGCGTCGCGCTCAGGCCCTTCGCCGATGATCAAGACCTCCACCGGAAGATCAGGGGCCACCCTGGCGGCGGCCTCCAAGAGTATGTCGGCGCCCTTGTAGGGCACCAGCCTACCGACGAACGCCACCCGCAACACACCCTTGCCCATCCGCCTTTGGGTGAAGGGGAAACGTTGCGGATCAACACCGTTTTCGGGCACCCAGAAGGTCTTGGCCTGGTCGCGTCTGGAAAGCTGTTGAACAACCGCGTTGGACCCGGCCAGGATGGCCGCTGCCTTGCGCCGGGTCGCGCCGTAGGCGGGCATCAGTCGGTGAAGGTTTCGCCAGGGGCTCAGCCACTCCAACTCGCGTCGACGCACGGCGTCGAAAGCCGCAGGCCAGGGTGTGCCTCCGTTCAGCGGCCCGATAACAAAGGGAATGTTGAGCCGCTTCAGATGGTGGGCGATGCCGCTTTGGCTGGTCGGGCTCAGCGGAGTAATGCGGTGAACCAAATCGAATTCGCCTGCCTGCAACCGCAATCCTACTACCCGCCACAGTTCTCTCTCGAAACTGTAGTAGGCCAATGACGAGGTTGCGGTGACCATTGTCCAGCCCTTGTTGCTGCCCCCTCGCATGCGCTCCCCGAAGCGATGCAGGGCCGCGGCGATCCGTTCATTGTCGATGGCGATGAAGTCCTCGCCCTCGACGAGGCCGGCGCGCAAAAAAGCCGGACGGTTGCGAACTTGGGTGACGACCAAGGCGTCGGTCTGCCGTGCGATCGCCCGTGACAGATTCCAGCCGACCAGGGGCACGCTACTCCAATCGGGATTGGCAGCCTCAGCGATCAGCAGCGGTCGCAAGCGCCGCGGCTGCTGCGTCCCGACCCGGGGCCTCAGCGCCTGCGGTAAAACGACAGAGGCCGTGCGGCCGCTGTCGCGGTTGGCTGTGTTCGTCGTCATGACCCCTGCCCCACCCGACCGGTTGGTTGCTGCAATGCTATCCATTTGGGTGAGGGATGGCTGGGCGTCGTTGCCCAAGCATCTCTCCCCCAGCGTCCAAACAGACGATCCTTAGCCGTTTGGTGGGCCCATCGTAGGGGGGCGGCAGGATTCTGGCAACCTATCACAAACGGGCAAGGGTCTACCTCTATGGGGGTATCCCTCTACCCGAAAGTCCGGTTGCGGTGGGGTTACGCCATGAAGTGAGCGATGATCCATGACCCCAGCCAGCCGCCGGCGTATCCAAGGGGCCAGATGCAAAGGGTGGCAACCTCCAGCCCCAAGCTGTTGAGACTGTGGCGCCTGTTGAGATACCAGAGCAGAACCGTGCCCGGCAGGCCATGGAGGGCAATGGCCCAAAGCGCGCCCTCAAATCCAGAGAGGGAGTAGCCGATTGGAACGAGCGTAAACACCGACAGGGCGCGCACCAGGTTGAGAAGCGTCAGCTGACGGGGCTCTCCGATTGCCAAATAGACGTTGGAGATGACCCCAAACCGGGCGATCACGAGCCCGAAAGACAAGATTTCCAGGACCACTGCGGCGCCGGCATAGCGCTCGTCATAGAGGAGGTTGATCAAGTCGGTGCCCATTGCATACATGGCGCCGGCGGCAGATACGAAGGCAAGGTCGAAGGGAAGCCGCAGTTTCAAGAAGACGGTCGCAAGCCTTTGCGGGTCTTCGCGGTTGACTCTACTCAGCGCTGGCATGGCCACGGAAGAAAACAGCCGGCTGCCCGCAGCTTCCAGCATCGCCACGAGACCAAAGCTCAAGGCGTAGAGCCCGAGCATGGTCGGCGAAATCCAGCCGGCGAGCAAAATCTTGTCACCATTGGCAGCAAGAACAGTGAACGCTGATGACAGGAGTACCCATTTGCCAAACTGGATCAGGTCACTGACCGCCAGCCGATCCAGAGCGAAACGGTTGCGATGGCCGGGCAACCACCAGTGACTCAGGGCGGTCGAAACCACCGCTGAACACCAGGCGGCGGCGACAAAGGCCCAGAGGGATCGCGTGTACCATGCCAGCAGGACGGCAACAGCAAGGCTGACAAGCTGAGCCACCAGTTCGATTGCCGCTATCCGCGCCAAAGCCAATTCCCGGTAGGCGGTAATGATCTTGGTGGATTGCAGGCCGCTGATGACGGTCACAAAACACAATACCGCGATCACCAGGGGCAAGGCAGGTTCCGCGTAGACCGACCCGACGGGAAACAAGCCCCGATTGTCCGCAAGCGCGATGCCCCAGGCAATTGCGGAGCAGACGAGCCAGATCACAATTCCATGGGCCAGCTGCAGCGACCAGGCGGTGTCGAGATAACGCGGCTCGTCGCCCATCCGACTTTGAATGGCCGCGGGACGTAGCCCCACATCAGACAGCATGGCGACGGCCACTTGCACCATCGTTGCCACTGCCATGATGCCAAACATCTCCGGCATCAGCAGCCGGGTCAAGACAAGGCTGCTGGCGATCCGGAGGAGCTGAAGCAGCATATAGCTGCCCATCGACCAACTCGCGGCATGGAGAATGCGCACCCGAAACGGCCGCTGGGGGCGCTGACTTGCCTGCGACGGCACCTGCGTCTGGCGCCCGGCGGGGACACCGTCGTCAAGTTCCTGTGGCCGCTGTTTTCCAACAACCCTCCCATGACCGGGAACAGACCCTTCCAGTGCCACAATCCACCACTCCATGCCTGCGCGCGCGCGTTGCCACCGCGACCGCTGATCCTCGCCGTCAGGTTTGAGGTTCCAGCACCCGCTCATTTTGCTGTAGCGGTGGTGCCGTCATCTTCGCCATCGGCTGAGGGTCAGCAACGTGTTCGCCCACATCAAACCGTAGCTTCGGACGCAGCCGCTCCGCCAGGACGCGCACAAAAGGGTCCAGCAGCATGCTGTCGTGATCGCCGGGAACCTCCACGACTGTCAGATCGGCGAGATAGGAACCCCAGCCGTTGTCGTGGAGGAGGATGTGGCGGTTCTCCGCCAAACAACGTCCCCTGGGCAACCGATAGAAGACGGCGGGCCGTGGCCGAAACAATGTCACCGCACCCGAATAGGGCCTGACCGTGTAGGCCTGGGCGGCTTCTCGAAAAGCAAGTTCGATCAGAACATTGTTGAACCCCTCTGGGGCTTCGCCAGCCGCGGCTGCCATTTGCTTCCTTTGCCGCTCCTGCTTGCTATTGTGCCGATCTCGGTGCCACTTGCGCAGGTATCCGGCGCGATGGCGGTCCAGATCCTGGCTCTTCATCAGCATTTTATCGGTGAGCGACAATCTCGGCTGTCGCGGTAAGGGGGTATCGAGCAAGGCTAAGTGAGAAACCGTCTCGCCCGCCGCAACCAGCTGCTGGGCAATCTCCATGGCGGTGATGCCTCCACCGGAGTAGCCTGCCAGCAAATATGGGCCCTTCGGTTGGATCTGGCGCATCTCCTCGATGCAGGCCGAAGCCATATCCTCAAATCGCCTATGCGGCTCGTGATCACCAAAGAGCCCCTTTGCCTGAAGAGCGAAGACCGGGCGGTCCTCGCCAGTCGCCATAGCCAGATGCCGGAGGTTGAGCACATTTCCGAACATGCCCGCGCAGATGAACAAGGGGGGCGCTGGTGACGTTGGCCCTGAGCTCATGGCCACGAGATGGATCGGTAGCGCGACATTGGCTTCACGATCATGACCAGGCGCGGCCAGCTCGGCGGGTTCGGCGGCGATGACGCCGATGCGTTCGGCACATGCAGCAATCGTCGGTGCTTCGAACAACACCGACATCGGCAGATCAACTCCCCATTGCGACTTGATCATCCGAAACAAGCGCACCGCTATCAGCGAGTGACCACCAAGATCAAAGAAATTGTCGTCAACGCCGACACGTTCCATCCCCAGCAGAGATTGCCAAAACTGCGCAAGCGTCTCTTCGACAGACGTGCGTGGGGCCACGAAGGCGCTGGCGAGGTCGGGCCTCTCAAAGCTTTCCCCCGCTTGGGGCACGGCACTGGCAGGTGGTTCGTCGACGAAGCGCGCCAGCGCCTCAAGATCGATAGAACTGACGATCATCTCGCTGTAGGGTAGCGCAAGCACCCGCTCCAGCGCCTGTAGCCCTTCGTCGGGGGAGATCCCGTTTTTGACCTGCGTCTCAAGTCTCAGCATTGCCGGCGAGCGATGCACGGCAGCACCAGGGGCTGTGGGACCGGCGTCGTCCATTTGCTGCACGGCGTTGCGCGTGCGGCACATCGTCAGACGGGTGACCTCCACCAGTACGTTTCCCTGAGGATCGGCGATCGTGATGTCAAAGGACGAGAAGCCCTCGCCGAGATCCTGGAGCGCGCTAAGCCTCACCCAGCTGACTACACGTGCCGGCAGTGGCGCGTGCAAGATCAACTCGCCATAGCCGGCGGGCACCCACAGCGACTGGCTTTCGCCGTAGTGAGCACTCAGCTCGAGGGCAAAGCCAGTCGCGATGTCGAGCAGAGCCGGATGGATCCGATACTGTTTCAAATCCTCGAGGAAAGCTTCAGCGAGGGTAAGATCGGCAATTGCCTCGTCTGATCCGAATGCAACAGCGCGCAAGACGTCCCAACGCCGTCCAAAGCGCAAATAGCGATCCTGCACCGAGGCAAGTCCTGCCCCGTCGGATGCGGCACGGCGTCTGCGGCAACGGTTGCGAATAGGCTCCAAATCGAGTGCCGTTCGATGGCATGGGTGGGGGGCTTCCAGCAAGGCGTGTGCATGAACAATCTCCTGATCGCCGCGATGCTCAGGACGCCGGGAGGTAACGGCAACGTGGACATTCGTCCCACGTCGTTCGAGGCGAAGCCTCACCACCCGGGGCTGATCGTCTTCCACTGCCAAGGGCCGGATGAAGGCAAGATCGCGAAGATGCGCCTGTGCCCCCAGCCCGCATTCCATCGCGACCTGCACGAGCATCTCCACGTAACCGGTCCCGGGAAACACCGCAGCGCCTGAAGAGATACGGTGCTCATCGAGCACCCAGTGCGTGTTGGTGGCGACTGTCGCTTCCAGACACGGCAAGCCGCTTGTCTCGTCATCGATCCAGTGCGTCAACAAGGGGCCTTGCGCCGGACGAGAGGGTGCCCCGCTCGTCCGGCGGCCCGCACCGACGGCGCGCGCTGCAAGCCCGACTTCGTTCCAGACGCCCCAATGCACGGCAATGACGCGTCGTTCGCCGCTGGCGGCACTACAGGCATAGGCATTGAGATAGGCGTTGGCCGCCACATAGTCGACCTGGCCTGCACGGGGAACGTCGGTGCTGGTGGAGGAGAACAGGATCAGAAAATCGAGAGGAACATCCGCCAATACGGCACCGAGGACGCGGGCGCCAGTGACCTTTGGCGCCAGAACACGCTGCATACTCTCCAGCGTCTTTGATGTCAGCAATCCGTCTTCCAGGGCGCCGGCACAGTGGAATACACCGTCAACGCCTCCAAAGCGCTGGCTGGCTGCGGTGACAGCCGCCGACATCTGCTCGAAATCGGTGATATCGGCCTGGACGTGGAGCACCTCCGCGCCGGCCGCTTCGAGCTTCCTGATCGCGGCAATGGCGCGCCGGACAGCCGCATCGTCCCACCCCTGCTCGGGCCTCTGCCAATCCTGCGCCGGGGGTAAGCTCAGGCGCGAAACGAGCACCAGCCGGGCCGCGAATTTGGCGGCCAGTTCACCGGCAAGTGCCAAGCCGACCTCGCTAAAGCCGCCGGCAAAGAGATACACGCCGTGGCGGCGAAACCCATTCGGGCTGTCGGTCACGGAGGGAAGCAGGTGAGGCAGGCTGGTCTGGCGCCAGCGTCGGCCCTTTCGCAGCGCCACGATCTCACTGGCCGGAGGCGCTAGCAGTTCCTCCCACAGATCGTTTGCCAGTGCGCGCCGCTCCTGCCGCTCTGCTTGGCTGCCGGTGCCCCAGCGACGCCAGCGCCTGGGTGTGGCAGGTTCAGGGACGCCGGCTGGATCAAGATCGAGCAAGCGCATGGCGAGGCACTGCTGTTCCTTTGGCAACACGGCCACAGGGCCCAGGACGAGAGCTTTTTCCGGCGATACCGGATCTGTTCTATCGACTTGGAGGACGCCGCGGCTCACCACCGTGACCGCAAGCTCCTCGTCGGGGGCCAACTGCGCCCAGCTCTGGCCAAGCAGGACCAGGCTCTCGAACCCCCACTCCTGAAACTGGTGGATGCTGCTTGAACCCTCGCGCAAGCGTGGTTTGTGGTCAGCAAGCCACATGTGTACGAGACGGGAGGGCAGCAGTCCGTCGCTTTGCAGCGCCGCAACCAGTGCGATGTAGCCCGATAAACCCGTTTCCGGGCATAGCACGTAGCTGTGCGCAGCGCGACGAACGAAACTGTCGCCCCGCGTCACGGTCACGACATGGTGGCCTTTTGCGCGAAGGCGGTCGACCAAGGTGTGTCCAAGCCCTTCGTCATCGACGAAGAACAGCCATGTCCGTGGGGCATTTTCAGCACCGAGGGCGTCGCCGACGAGGCTGCGTTTGAAGCCGGGGCGATAACCCCATTTGGCAATGTCAGCTACCTTGCTGATAGAGCTTTGCCCCGCCGGTCCCAGACTTGGTTTGCTGGCGTCTATGAAGTACCGCTTGTGCTGGAATGCATAGGTGGGCAGCGTCACCATTCTGGCACCCGCTCGCTCGACCCATTTGCTGAGGTTCACCGGCAAGCCGGCGCAATAGCCGCGCGCGAGTGCTGTTACCAGATGGCAGTGATCATCAGCCACGTCCTCACCATGGGGCAGGCTGTTGATGATCTGCTGTGGCGCAATCGCGCCATGAGCTTTGGCCAGCGCCGAAAGCACCCGGCCTGGGCCGATTTCAATGTAGACGCGGGCGGGATCGCGAGACAGAGTTGTCAGTCCGTCGGCAAAGCGCACGGTGTGGCGCAGATGCCGGCTCCAATACCCTGGATCTGTTGCCTCGTCGTCCGTGAGCACGGTGCCAGTGAGGTTGGAGACGATAGGAATGGCGGGCGCGCGCAACGCAATCGTCGCCACGAAAGTCTCGAAACGCTGCAGAAGCTTGTCGAGCAGGCGCGAGTGGGCAGCAACGCGAATGGCGATTGGTCTTGCCTCGACATCGCGACTGGTGAGCAGCTGGCGGAAGGACTCCAGGGCTGCATCATGACCTGAGACAACACACAGTTCGGGTGCATTGACGCACGCCAGATCGAGGGTCGGAGGTAGAAGGGTCCTCACCGCCTCTTCGTTGAGCGGCACGCTGAGCATGCTGCTTGGCTCCACCGTTTCAAAGAGTTCTCCGCGCAGCCGCACCAGCCGTACGGCGTCGCGATAATCCATGACCCCTGCCAGACATGCCGCGGCATATTCCCCCATCGAATGTCCGATCAGCGCTACCGGTTCGACGCCCGTGCGCTGCCACAAGCGTGCCAGTGCGACCTCCAGGATCAAGATGGCGGGCAGTTGGATGGCCGGTCGCAGAAATTGTTGCTCGGTTTCGGGTGTTTTGGAACTAAACCAGGCGGAGCGGATGTCTGCTGCCACTGGTGGATCAAGGGCGGACAAGCCAGCTTCGACGCACTGCCGGAATTCCTCGTCCTCGTCGAAAAGCTTGGCCGCCATGCCAGGATACTGGACTCCGCCGCCGGGAAACATGAAGACAGCACCGGGAGCCGGTGCGATGCGAGTCTGCATGGCACCATGCTCCTGCGGCCTTTCAAGCGCCTCCAGTGCTTCCTGCCGGCTTCGTACCGTCATAACGAGGAACTGCTCGAACCGGCCGCGCCCATCAAAGAGGGTCTTGGCGACATCTTCAAGCGCAAGGTTGTCGTGACGCTCAAGCCAGTCCTTAAGCCGTGTTGCGCCCGCGTCGAGGGCGGCTCTGCTGCGCGCTGATAGCAGCAGCAGAAGCGGGTCATCATCCGCTCCGGCGCCGTCCTCTCCCGTCAGGGCACCAGCAGCATAGGGAACCGGGGCCTCCTCAAGAATGACATGCGCGTTGGTCCCCCCCACTCCAAGGGAGTTGACCGCCGCACGCCGCGGCCCAGGCGCCTTTGGCCACGCGGTCAGCTTGGCGCAGACTTTGAAGGGCGTCTTGTCGAAGTCGATCGATGGATTGGGCCGCTCGAAACCAAGCGTCGGCGGAATCTCGCCGTACTTGACTGCGAGGGCCGTCTTGATCAACCCAACGACGCCAGCGGCCGTGTCGAGATGGCCGATGTTGGATTTGGCCGACCCGATGTAGCAAAAGCCGGTGCGTGCGGTGCTTCGTCGAAAAGCCTGCGTCAGGGCTTCGACTTCAATAGGATCACCCAAAGGTGTACCGGTGCCATGGCACTCGACATACTGGATCGTGTCGGCCGCAATGTCGCCAACCGATTGCGCTTCGACGACCGCTTCGGCCTGGCCGCTGACGCTTGGCGCGAGGTATCCTGCCTTGCTGTTCCCGTCGTTGTTGATGGCCGTGCTTTTGATGACGGCATGGATGGTATTGCCGTCGCTCAAAGCGTCAGCCAGGCGACGCAAGACCACCACACCGGCTCCGCTCCCAAACACAGTGCCAGCTGCGCGGTGATCGAAGGGACGGCAATGGCCGTCTGGCGAGAGAATCTCGCCGGGCTGGTAAAGATAGCCGCGCCGATGCGGGAACTCGATCGTGCTGCCGCCCGCAAGGGCCCAATCGCATTCGCCGCTGAGCAAGCTTTGAGCCGCCGAATGAACGGCGACAAGCGAAGTGGAACAGGCAGTCTGGATGTTGACGCTCGGCCCGCGCAGATCAAACAGGAAGGAGGCGCGAGTGGCCAGAAAATCCTTGTCATTGCCGGTATGGCGCAAGAGGAACAGGCCGACCTGGTCGACCAGCTGACGATTGCTGCAGATGTTGAAGTAGAAGTAGGAGCCCATGCCGCAACCGGCAAATACGCCCACCGGTTCCGGCTTGCCGCGCGCAACCCTGCCAGCGTTTTCCAGAGCCTCCCACGAACATTCGAGGAACTGGCGGTGCTGTGGATCCATGATCGCTGCCTCCTTCGGGCTCAGCCCGAAGAATTCGGCGTCGAACATTTCCATGTCCGCAAGATCGGCCGCACGTGCCACATAGTTCGGGTGCGACAGGCGATCGGGATCTTCACCCGCCGTCAGCAATTCCTCTTGCGACAGGTCGCGAATGGACTCCACGCCCTGTCTGAGATTGGTCCAGAACTGCTCCAGGTCGGCAGCACCGGGAACTCTGACAGCCATGCCGACGATGGCGATATCGTTGGCAGCAACGTGATGTCTTCCGTCCAGCATTCCCATTCCCCCAAGTTCCAAGGCGGCGACCTTCTTGTCGGCTGCCTCCGTGATCTGTGCGCAAGCCGGCGATGGCGCGCAGTAACCCCAGCGCATTTGCCGCCAGCGCCGAGGCTGGCGCAATTACGCCTTTGGGAGCGCCCATCAGCCGAAGGGAGGGGGGCAATGGCGAATTGGTGCGCCTTGGTGGAGATGGCCTCCACCGCATGGCTACTTGCGCGCATGTTGATCTTTGCCGTCCGCATGGCTTGTATCTGTTTGATGCAAGCGGGGTGAAAAGGGGATGACCATGGGCAAGTTTGCCGCCGTACTGGTAGGGGATGGGCTATTGCTGGCTGAGTGCGGCGAGCGACTCCTGGACCAAGGACATGCCGTCGGCCTCGTGGTGACGAACAATCCGCAGATCACAGCCTGGGCAATGTCTCACCACCTCCCGACGCGGCCGTTTGAGGAGATCGAGGCGGCGCTCGAGGATTTGTTGTTTGACTGGCTGTTGAGCATCGCCAATCTTAAACTGTTACCGGCATCCGTTCTCGCGCGGGCCGGCAAAGGCGCCATTAATTTTCACGATGCGCTGCTGCCAGAACTGGCCGGCCTCAATACACCTGCCTGGGCCATCATGGAAGGACGGCCGATCCACGGCGTGACATGGCACGCGATGACCGCCGCAGTTGATCAGGGCGCCATCTATCTGCGCCGTTCCTTCGACATCGCCGCCGATGAAACGGCCCTGACCCTCAACAGCAAGTGCTTTGCTGCAGGGATCGAGAGCTTCGGCGAGCTAGTCGACCGGATTGAGAACGGCGGTCTCGGCGCCGAGGCCGAGGCGGCGGTGCCCAAGCGCATGTACCGGCGCAAAAGCCGTCCGACGGCTGCAGCAACACTCGACTTCTGCCAATCGGCAGCGAAGCTGGACCGCCTGGTGCGGGGTTTGTCGTTTGGACATGCTTATACCAACCCGCTGGTGACACCAAAGATCCGGCACGCCTCTGGTCTTTATCAGGTGAGCACCTTGACCATAGCTGACCAGCCGGCTGAGGCAGAGCCAGGCACAATTTTGTCCATCTTCGGTGACAGCGTCACCATTGCCACGATCGATCATGGCGTCACGGTGTCGGCGCAGCGCCGGCTCGGTGGCGGGCTCGTCCCGCTTGCCGCTGCCGTGCAGGTCGGCGAACGTCTGCCGTTTTGGACATCACAGCAATCGGATGACCTCACCGATGCGGTTGCAGCGCTGGCACCTCACGAAGCTGGCTTCGTTTCAGCGCTGCAGCGGACAATTGACGCATGCCTGCCCGACACGGTGGAGTACGATCCAGACCGGGAGGCGGTGCTTGGCGTCTTGCCTTTGAGCGCCTGTGATGGCTTGCCGCGCAGCCATCGGATCGCCCTGATCTGCGCCTTTGTTGGGCGTCTGGCGGACCAGATGGAGTTTGACGTGGCTTTCAGTCACGACAGACTTTCGCACCTGTCGGCTGTCTGGCCGGGGTATTTTTCGCCGTCAGTGCCGCTGCGCGTTGACCTTGCCGATGCGGCAACCCCAAAACAGGTGATCGATGCCACTGAACAGCAGCTGCGCACGCTCGACCGGCGCCTGACCCATCTTGAGGACCTGCCGGATCGATACCCGGGGGTATCCTCAACGCCCCTCAGCTTTGGTATTGTCGATGCCCGGATCCCGCCTCTTGTGCAAGCCCTTGAGGGCTGCGTCGTCACCTTCCGGATCGGCGCAAGCAATTGCGAGTTTGTCTACGACCGAACTCGACTCGAAGATCATCGCGCCCGCGCAATCGTTCGCCGCCTGGAGCGCTTCGCCGAGGCCTTCAGTGCCATACAGGCACCTCTGGATGATCTTCCGATGATGAGCGACAAGGAGCGCGACACGCTCCTTTACGCATGGAACAAGACCGGCAAGGACTATCCGTTGCAGGCTTGTGTTCACCACCTGATCGAACGGCAAGCCATTGCCACTGCAGATGCCGAAGCAGTCCATGACGGCAACGAGAGCCTCTCCTACCGCGCCCTGAATGAACGAGCGGAAGCCTTGGCTGCTGCTCTCATCGCGCGCGGCATTGGCACCGAAACCATCGTCGGTCTGCATCTTTCGCGCTCGGTGGATCTGGTGGTGGCGGCGCTGGCCGTCTGGAAGGCTGGTGGCGCATACCTGCCGCTCGACCCGGACTTCCCGCAAGACCGCCTGGCCTTCATGATCGAGGACAGCAAAGCCCGCTTGGTGGTCTGCAACCGGGAGCTTTCAGCTTCCGCTGTCTTGCAGTCGACCGAGGTCCTTGTGCTTGACGATGTGGAGCCAAAGCCTGCATCGGCATCAGAACGAGGCGAGCGCGCGGCGCCCGAAAATCTCGCTTATGTGATCTACACATCCGGCTCCACCGGCAAGCCAAAGGGCGTCATGGTCGAGCACCGCAATGTCGTCAACTTCTTCGCCGGGATGGATGAGCGCGTGGCGGTATTGCCGGATCGCCAAAACGTCTGGCTTGCGGTCACCAGCCTCTCCTTCGATATCTCTGTTCTTGAGCTGTTTTGGACCCTGTCTCGCGGCTTCAAGGTGGTCTTGCACACGCCGGAAATCACCCGGGCCAAGGCAAAAGCGCGTGCATCAGGCGCAGGCCAGGCGGCGGCGCTGTCCTTTGGCCTTTTCTACTGGGGCAACGATGCCGCGGCTGGACCTGACAAGTACCGCTTGCTCATCGAAGGTGCCAAGTTCGCCGATGCCAACGGATTTGACGCGGTCTGGACGCCGGAACGGCATTTTCATGCCTTCGGCGGGCCTTTTCCCAACCCTTCTGTGAGCGGCGCGGCCGTGGCGGCGGTCACGAAGAATATCGCCATCAGAGCTGGCAGCTGCGTGCTGCCGCTTCATCATCCCATCCGCGTCGTCGAAGAATGGGCCATGGTCGATAACCTGAGCAATGGTAGAGTGGGGCTTGCGTTTGCATCGGGCTGGATGCCTGAAGATTTCGTGCTGCGGCCGCAAAACGCACCGCCCAAAAACAAAGAGAGCTTGCGCAGCGATATGGATCTGGTCCGACGTCTATGGCGCGGCGACACCGTCGCCTTCGACATGGGCGGCGGCAAGCCTGTGGACGTTGTCACCCAGCCACGGCCGGTGCAGAAGGACCTGCCGGTGTGGCTGACAACAGCGGGAAATCCGCAAAGCTACCGCGACGCGGCCAGCGCCGGCGCCCACGTGCTGACCCATCTGCTGGGTCAGTCCATCGAGGAACTTGCCGAGAAGATCAAGATCTATCGCCAGGAGCTGGTCAACACAGGCAAGGATCCATCCAGGTTCAAGGTCACGCTGATGCTGCATACTCTGATCGGCGAGGACCGTGACCTGGTGCGCGAACAAGCGCGCGGTCCGCTGAAGGCCTATCTGCAAAGCGCCGCGGCCTTGATCAAGCAGTACGCCTGGGCTTTCCCAGCCTTTCGAAAGCCTGTCGGGACATGCGAGGCTGTGGACCTTGATCTGAGCCAGCTGTCGGGCGAAGAGATGGATGCCATTCTTGACTTTGCTTTCCAACGCTATTTTGACGATAGCGGTCTCTTTGGTACCCAGTCTGACGCTCTCGAGCGGCTGGCACAGGTCAAGGCGGCCGGGGTCGACGAGATTGCCTGCCTGATTGATTGGGGGCTCCCTGAAGCGGTGGTGCTCGACGGGCTGATCCCATTGGCCGCAGTTGTCAAGCGCACCCGTGGCGTCGCAGAGTCCGGCGATGGTGACGGTTTCGCTGACACGGTGGCCCGCCACCAGGTGACGCACCTCCAGTCGACACCTTCGATGATGCGCGCCTTCATGATGTCGCAGGAAGACCGTGCCGCCCTTCGACACCTCCGCCATATCCTGTTGGGCGGCGAGGCCTTGCCGGGCGCACTCGTGGCAGCACTGAGGCGGACGACGGAGGCAACGGTCGAAAACATGTATGGCCCGACAGAGACGACCATTTGGTCGTCATCATGCCAAGCAGTGCCGACGACGGGCGTTGCCCCGATCGGGCGGCCGATCGCCAACACGCAGCTATACGTCCTTGACGGCAAGCTTCGGCCCGTGCCGACTGGCGATACCGGCGAACTGTTCATCGGCGGCGATGGTGTCGCACGCGGATATCTCAACCGTCCCGATCTCACCCAGACGCGTTTTATCGCCAATCCCTTCACGCAAGGTCGCCTTTATCGAACCGGCGATCTTGTCCGCTTCGACGAAGACGGCCAGTTGCACTTTTTGGGACGCAACGACCAACAGGTCAAGATTCGCGGCCACCGGATTGAGCTTGGCGAGATCGAGTCACATATCGCGCAATTTCCCGGTATCGTGGAAGCGGTAGTCGTGGCCCGAAAGGACCTGACGGCGGAAGCCAGGCTGGTCGCCTATATCCGCACGGAAGGCAAGCCCGTGTCTGAAGACGCGCTGCGGCAGCATCTGCAGCAGTCGCTGCCAGATGTCATGGTCCCTGCCGACATCGTGACGCTTGCCGCTCTCCCGCTGACGCCAAACGCCAAGGTCGATCGCAACCGCCTGCCGCCGCCTCCCGCGCGCCACAACCTGTCGAAGAGCCCGCTCTTCGTTGCGCCCGTCGGTGACATCGAGGAAGCCTTAGGTGCCGTCTTTGCCCGCACACTGGGACGCGAGCGTGTGGGCCGCGCAGAGAACTTCTTCTCGCTTGGCGGCCACTCATTGCTTGCCGTACAGATGCATCGTGAGTTGAAAGCCTCGCTCGCGCCGGCCCTGACGATCACTGACCTCTTTCGGTACCCAACCGTGGCGACACTGGCTGCCCACATTGGCGGCCAAGACACCACCCATGAAAGTCTCGGCAATGCGGCCGATCGAGCAGCCCTGCGCCGAACGGCACTTCAGCAACGTCAGGCGCGTGCGGCACGCGCAGATGCCCTGGTGTGACCATGCTTCTGCAAGGGCTTTTGCCGGCCTCAGTGGCGACAGCACAGGCGGAGCTTTCGGCGCCGTCACAGCCCTTGTTTGATGCAGAACGTGCCTGTCTGAGAGGCGCCTACGCGCGCAGGTGGCGCGAATTTACCGCCGGCCGTACATGCGCGCGCCGTGCTCTGGCCCAGCTTGGGCAGCCACCTGTCGCCATCCCAGCACGCGATGATCGCACGCCCTTGTGGCCAAGCGGCTACACCGGCTGCATCAGTCACAGTCAGGACAAATGCATTGTGGCCGTGGCTGCCAAAACCGGTGCTATTGCCGCGGTCGGCGTCGACATCGAGCGCAGTGATGCCGTCAGCTTGGACCTGGCAAAGGAGATACTGGACCGGCAGGAAGGATTGTGGCTCTCGCTGCAGCCGCGCAGCGTACAGACCACCCTCCTCACGGCACTGTTCAGTGCCAAGGAATGCATCTTCAAATGCCAGTTTTCCATCAGTCAGCTGATGTTTGGTTTTGAAGTGCTGACAGTCACGCTCGCTCTTCAGGACGGATCGTTCGTGGGACGCTTCAACGACAATATCATGCCCTTCCGTACGGGCGACTGCGTGAGCGGCAGGATCGCCTTAACGCAGGGCCACATCGTCACGGCGATGACGCTGCCGGCAATGGCGTCAACGCGCGTGGTGTGCCCGTTGGGCGATTTCTTGGGTAAACAACCTGAGCAGCGGCACGACCCCATAGCAGTAGCGGCGCCAGAGGCGTCGTGGATCGCTTAGCATCCGATGCAGCCACTCCAATCCAAGAGTACGAACCCACTTGGGCGCGCGCCTTTTTGTCCCGACCAGGAATTCCAGTGACGCGCCGACGCACAATCCGATGCCGCGCGCCTCGGGGTGGTTCGAGAGGCGGTGGGCGAGAATGTCGGACTGCGGCGAGCCGATCGCCAAAAACACGAAACGGGCTTGCGCTTGCACGGCAAAGTCAAGGCAGTCCTGCATGGCTTGCGGATCATCAAGCACGCCAAGTGGCGGAACGAAGGCATCGAATTCCACCTCAGGATAGGCAGCACGCATCCGTGCCACGACATCCTGACCGGGCGCAATCATCGCAATCCTGTCACCCTTGCCAATGACCTGGCGAAACAGTTCCGCAGTCAGATCGGAGCCGGTGACGAGCGGCAGCTTCAACAAGAGCAGGCGTGCCAGGGCGCAGATAGGCCTGCTGTCGCAAACGCTCAGCCAGGCATCCCGCACGCACTGGCGCAAGCGCGCATCGCTCTTCATCCTGACGACATAGTCGGCATTGGGTGTGACGACATAGCGGAATGAAGCCTCCGGCGCGCTGTTGCGCAGCATGTCGAGAACCGTCAATTGCGATAGCAGATCAAAGTTAGCCCCCAGGAACATTCGCCGTTGCCGGATTGCGCTGGTGGCTGCACCGGCTGAAGCCGGAATCGGCATATCGATCGCGCTCATGACCTTCTCCTCCATGACCCAGCCAAGCAGTGCCGATGCGGCGTGCTGCTTTCGCGCAGTGTCTCAAGCCTCTGATTTATCGGCACAATTCTACGCTGGCGCAGGGAGGGTTCAATTCACCCGAGTGGCAGCAAATGGGAGGAGGACGTCGGTCACGAGGCCTGCGAGGATCGAAAGGATGACGTCCGTTTCATGCAAAGGTCGTAGCGCAGCAGAGGCGCAATCGCCGTGGCTTGCACTAGGCTTGCCTTTTGCAGCACTGCTGGGAGGCACGAGGTGGTACAGGAGGTTTTGACAGTTACCGCGGCCCTCGCGTTGATCGTGTTGTCTGCCGCGACCCTGTTCTTTTGCCTGCAATGTATCGCCGGAGTGCGAGCGCCACCTTGCACGCCGCCGGCAGATCGAACCTCTCCGCTGGCCGTGCTGATCCCGGCCCACAACGAGGAAGGAACCATCAACATCGTGCTGGACAGCGTGCGCCAGCAACTGAGGCGGACGGACCGCCTCCTGGTCGTGGCGGACAACTGCACCGATGCTACGGCACGGCGAGCGCGGTGTGCCGGTGCCGAGGTATTGGTTCGACATGATCCCGCTCGTCGCGGCAAGGCATACGCCCTGGCGGCCGGCATCGCGCATCTTGACGCAGTGCCACCTGCAACCGTGATCGTGATCGACGCTGACTGCTTCGTCGCTTCCGGAGCAATTGCGCAGCTGGCCGCTGCCGTGGAGCAAGACCGGCGGCCGGTCCAGGCTCGCTACCTCATGCTTGCGCCAGAGCAAGCGCCGGACCGATATGCTATTGCGGCTTTTGCCTTCCTGATCAAGAACAGCATCCGCCCAGGCGGACTGGCCCGGTTGGGTCTCCCGTGTCATTTGACAGGCTCGGGCATGGCTTTCCCTTGGGCTGTGATTGCAAACGCGGATCTTGCGCACGGCCATCTGGTGGAGGACATGAAGCTTGGACTTGAGCTGGCTCAAGATGGGCTGGGGGCGAGCTATTGTCACGCCGCGTTGATCACCAGCAGCTTTCCCCTTTCCAGCCAAGGTCAAGCATCACAGCGTCATCGCTGGGAAAGCGGCCGCTTCGCCTTGCTATGCATCGGTATTCGTCTGCTTGCCTCGTTGGTGCCTTACAGGCGGCCGGCGCTTCTGCTTCTCATCTTGGACACGTTGATCCCACCCCTCACACTGATGGCAGCATTGCTGTGCCTTCAGGTGCTGACGGCGGTGGCATTGGTGATGGCTGGCACGGGATACTGGCTGCTGGCCGGTGCTGCGATTTGCTGGCTTGCTCTCTGTGCAACACTTTCGCTTGTCTGGTGGCATCATGGTCGCACGATGGTGCCGCTGTCGCGACTATCTTCGTTGCCCAGGTGGATGATGAAGCGGCTGGCACTGTACCCTTCATTCTACCGCAGCAACCACACCAGCTGGATCCGCACCGATCGAGGTCCAGGCGATGTCTGAAGCGCTTGATGATGAGACATCACGGGACGGTCCTTCCCCCATCTGCGCTTTCTTCTTCACTTGATGCAGCCGTGCCGACAGGAACTCGGCAACCCGCAGCCCGTTTGCAGCGATTGTCAAAGACGGATTGACACCGCCGCTTCTGGGGAAAAAGGAAGCATCGACGATAAACAGGTTGTCGAGATCATGGCTTCGGTTTTCGCTGTCGACGACCGATGAACGTGGATCAGTTCCAGCCCGGCAAGTGCCGCAGGGATGGCCGAAGTTGAGGTTGACATTGGGGGTCAGGACCATAGTCCGACGGGGTCGAAATGCGGCCCGGTAAACACGGCGGAAGCGGCGAACCCGCTGGCGCAGTTCTGGACGGATCACATATTGAAAGTAGATTTGTTCCGGATGGTTTTGATGAGGGCGAACGCGGTTGTCTGGATGCGGATAGTCTTCCAGCACCGTTGCCAGAATAGTCGCCCGGCCCAACAGCCAGGCGGCAACCAGCGCGGGGGCATAAAGTGTTCGGCGCAACGGGCGCAGCCATCCCAGGGGACCTGCATCGATCATGCCTTTCAGCACATGCACGATGTTGCCCGCTGTAGCCGTCATGCCGGTCGACTGAATAATTCCGAAGTCATCTTTGCCGGACTTGTAGAAGTCACGGATGGCAAGGGAGCGCTCGGCTTGGATCGATCTGGAATGGGCCCGCGGCCAAACCGCTAGGAAATCGGAGACATGAAACATCAGGTTCCTGCCGACCATGTCGGAGGAGTTTGCTACACCATTGGGCCAAAATCGGTTCGCCGAGCGTTGCAGCAGCAGCGGCGTCGAAAGGGCTCCCGCCGCCAGTGCATAGAATTTGGCCTGGACAAGTAACGGCTCATTGTTGCGGTGACAGATCAATCCCTTCACCGTCGTTGCGTCCGCGTCGACGGTCTGCACCGTGCACATATCGAGGAAGGTCACCCGGCCGGTGCGCAGCGCCGGTTCGACGAAAATGCGACCGGCGTCGTGTTTGCACGCGCGGTGGCAGATTGTGCCGCCGCATGCGAGGCAACCTGGCTTTGCCTCGCATGCATTGTGCAGTTGATAGGGCTGGAGCCCTTTGCGTTCAAGCAGGTTGAACAGGTCGCGGTCGGACCTGGTCATCGAGGGTGGGGTGCGCAGCTCTGCGGGCGGGCCTTCGAAGAACGGGTCCGGGCTGCCTCTAACGCGAAACAGGGATTCCACCTCGCGGTAGTAGGGCTCCAAGTTGCGGTACTGGAACGGCCACGCGGGCCTGTCGGGCCTGTCTTCAAAATCGGCGGGTGCCATACGCTCCAAAGTTCCAGCATAGAGCAAGGTCGATCCTCCTGCGCCGCATCCCAGTGGAGGATAGAAGCTGGTTTCCCTTTCGTCGACACGGGCAACGATCTGCGTGGGCCAGCGACCATGGTGCAGCCTGACCAGTTCATCCGAACTGTCTGGAGCATCCGCACGGTCATCGGCGAAGGTCATCATTCCCTTTTCGACGAAGACGACGGAGTGGCCAGCCTGTGCCAAGGCATAGCCGAAGGCAGCGCCGCCCATTCCCGCGCCAACGATCGCGACGTCCCATTGCATCTTCTTGACCCTCACGGACGGGTTTCACTATTGCCTTGGAAACGACGGCTGCGAAGCCTGTGCGGCCAGTATGTCTGCACAATGCGACCGCTTGGCTTGAGCAAAAACCCGTGGACCTTCGCCAGCGCAGCATTTTGTTCCAACCGAACGATCCTTAACCGAGACCCCCGCCATCGGCAATTCGCCATAAGGACATGCGTCCTTAGGCTTAGGCGCGCATGATTGTTGGAGCCCACCCCGGCCGTATACTTTGAGTTGGTTACTGGGGGTTAGAAAATGACGGCTACTTTGCAATCTGTGACCACGAGCGCGGTCTACCGTCCGCGCACCCTTGCTGGCAGGGGCGGCCTCGGGCACGGAGCGATTGCTTGGCTGGCGGCGGGCAGCGATTTTGCGATGCTGCTTGCCGCCAGTGCTGCAGGTTTCTCGCTCTACGAACAAATCAATTTCAGCCTCTCCGCCGATCCGCTTGGCTACATCGGGATCGGGCTGATGGTCGCAATGTGCTTTGTGCTCGCGATGCACAGCGCCCATGCCTATCGGCCAGATGCCATTGTCCTGCGCCGCTACCAGATCCGGCTGATCTGCCTGCTCATTCCAGGCACCTTCGGTTTCCTGCTGGCAGTCCTTTTCTTCCTCAAGCTCGGCGCCACTTTCTCACGCGGTTCGATCGGGGCTAGTCTGCTTCTGTCGTTGGCTGGCCTGACCGGACTGAGGTTTCTGTGGCCGGCCTTGCTGCCCTACGCCATGGCGCGTGGCGCTTTCGGGCGCCGGCGCATTCTGTTGATCTGCAACGCAAGCGAACCGGTCGCGGAATTTGAAGAACGGGCCGCCGCCCACGGCATGATTGTCGTTGAGGTGCTGCGATTGCGCCAAGACGAAGGACTGTCTCAGTCGGCGCTCGATTTTGCCAAGGAGACGACCCGCAAGCGCATCGACGAGATTATCCTGATCTGGGGAGAGCACGACCTGACGGGCCTGCAGCGGTATCTCTGGCAGCTGCGGCGTTCCACCCTCCCCGTCAGCGTCGCGTTCAATGGCTTTATCGGCACCATCGTGTCGGCGCATTCGCGACCCGTTGGCGGGTTGACTGTTTTCCAGTCGCAGCGGCCGCCGCTCAGCCTTTACGAAGGTGCCATTAAACGCCTGTTTGACATTGGTTTTTCCGGCACCTGTCTTTTGGCATTGTCGCCGATGATGTTGGCGGTCGCCTTGGCAATCAAGCTCGACAGTCCCGGCCCGGTGTTGTTCCGCCAGATCCGCAAGGGCTATGGGGGGCGGCCGTTTCGCATCGTCAAGTTTCGCAGCATGATGGTGCTCGAGGACGGGCCTGAGGTGCGCCAGGCAACCCGTGGTGATCACCGCATCACTCGCGTGGGATCCTTCATCCGCTCGACAAGTCTGGATGAACTGCCGCAGTTCTGGAACGTCTTGAAAGGCGACATGTCGGTGGTCGGTCCTCGACCGCACGCCTTGGCTCACGACGATTACTTCGACAACCAGATTGGCGAGTATGTCTTTCGCCGCCATGTGCGACCTGGTCTCACGGGCTGGGCGCAGATCAACAGATGTCGTGGTGAAACACCCGACGTAGAGAAGATGCAAGAGCGCGTGCATCATGACCTTTGGTATATCAACAATTGGTCACTGTGGCTGGACGTCAAGATCATCTTGCGCACCGTGTTTCAGCTGCACGACTTTCGCGGAGCCTACTGATCGGTGCGAGAGGCGCTTGCCGGCGCCGTCACGTCGCGCAGCCCTGCTGCATCGATGACGACTTCACGGGGCACGGGATGAGCAATAAAGCCAATAGGGCTGGCGCTGGGTCCATAGGCGCCACTGCTGTGGATGGCAATCAGATCGCCCGCCTCAAGCGGAGGCAAGGGAATTGCGTTGGCAAGCCGGTCAATCGACGTGCACAAGGGACCCACGAGCGTCACCGGTTCCAACGGCCCCTGGCCATTTACCTTGTGCATGGGATAGTTGCGGTGCATGACCATGCCGAAGTGGCCACTGGCGGGGAGATGGGCGTTCATACCCCCGTCGCAGATCGCAATCTTGGTGCCGCGTGACACTTTGGTCGAGACCACCCGCGTCACAAAGTAACCCGCCTCCCCGACCAGATAGCGCCCGATCTCCAAAACAAACTGCGTCTCCCGAAAGGCGCTCCTGGCGGCCAGCGCATCGAGATCTGGTTGAATCTCGCGCCCAACCGCCTCCAGATCGAGCGGCTCATCTCCGGCATGGTACGGAATGCCGAGTCCCGACCCAAAGATCAACGTCTTTGGCGAAAGGCGGTGCCGGTCGGCGACCTCGGTGAAGATGGCGATGAAGTTGCGGTAGTTCTCGCAGATGGCTGCGGCGCGCAGACACTGAGTGCCAGCGTAGATGTGCAGACCGCGCAGGCACAGACCCGGCAGGCCAAGGATTGCCTCGAGAGCGTCTGGACTGTCCTCAACGTCGATTCCGAAGGGCGACGGGCGCCCCGCCATCTGGTCGCCGAAGCCCTTGGGAACTGTGGCGGGGGCCAGGCGTACAAGGATCGGTTGTTGGCGCCCAAGCTCGACCGCGATGCTGCTGGCGCTGACTGCCTCCCGTACCGACTCGATGACGAGATTTCCAACGCCGACCGCCACTGCTTCGCGCAATTCGGCATCACGTTTGCCCGGGCCGGTAAAGCTGAGCTGGGAGGCCGGCCATCCCGCAGCAAGCGCCAAACGCAACTCCCCGACCGAGGACACGTCCAGGCCATCTGCGTGGCTGCGCAGCCAACCCAAGAGAGCCGGATTCGGGTTGCTCTTGACGGCGAAGCTGAGCAGGAACCGTCCGCCGAAAGCTTGACGCAGACGCTGGCTGCGCCGCTCGATCGCGGCAAGATCATAGACGTAGCAGGGCGTGCCGAATCCGTCGGCGGCCGACTGTAGCCACAGATCGATTGCCAGGGCGCGCTCCATCACACCGTCGCCTGGGCGAAGGCGAGAATGCGCGCTGGCGTGTCGAAGTTCTCAAGCGTCACGTCTTCCGTGCGGATGACCATGCCGCTCGCCTGTTCAATGACGGCCAAGAGGTTCACCATTGAGACGGAATCGAGCAGCCCTGATGAGAACAGCGGGGTATCCAGGCCCACATCGTTGATCTCAAGGTCATCGCGCAGATAGGCGAGTAGCGTGTTCTGGTTGAAAATCACAGCACCATGTCTCCCATATGAATAGCGTGGTCGTCAGCATCGGCCGGTTTTGTCTCATCCGCTTCGGCCTGTCGGCGGCAATGCTGCAGGATCGCCGGACGATCGAGTTTGCCGCTGGCGGTGCGCGGCATGGCATGGTGCCACAGGTGAAAGCGACGCGGCACCATGTAGCTCGGCATCACCTTGCGGCAGTGACGCAGGAGCCCCGGCTCATCAAACTGGTCGTCTGCCGGCGTGATCGCGACATGAACGGTTTCGCCAACCTCCGCATCGGCCATGCCAAAGGCTACCGCTTCAGCAACGACGCCCGAGCGATACACGAGATCCTCCACTTCCTCGGGGCTGACGCGAAATCCGCTGGTCTTGATCATCGCATCCGCGCGCCCGACAAACCAGAGATCCCCGTCCTCATCGATGCGGACGGTGTCGCCGCTGAACACGACGGGCTGCTCGCCGATCAAATGCTTGAGCTCCGGGCAGGGACGGATCTTCTGCGCCGTCAGGTCGGGACGACCCCAGTAACCGAGGCTGACAAGAGGACCATGGTGAACCAGTTCACCCTCCTCCAGGGGACCCGCAAGACCGCCGCCAGGTCTGACCACAAAGACCTCGGCATCTGGAATGGCACGGCCGATCGAACCCATTTTGCGTGCGAACTGTTCAGGCGCCAGAAACGTCGAGCGGAAGGACTCGGTCAGTCCGTACATCAGGTAAATATCGACCCCGGGGAATACGCAGGGCATCTGACCCATGACGTGAGGCGCAATCTTGCCGCCGGAGTTGGTGATCCTCTTCAAGGTTGGCAGCTGCGTCGGCGACGCCATCAGCTTGCGCACGATCTGGCTCCACAGGGGCGGGACAGCCCCGACACCGGTTACCTGTTGCCGCACCATGGTGGCAATGACTTCCGCCGCCAGCGGAACCGATTGATGCACCACCGTCGCGCCCATCAGCATCATAGTCGTCAACTGATTGAGGCCGTAGTCGAAGCTGTAAGGCAGCACGCTCAGCAAGCGGTCGTGTCGGTCGAGGCGCAGATATCGCGCCACCGATCGCGCACCGGCGAGGATATTGGCGTGGCTCAACATGACGCCCTTGGGCAGGCCTGTGGATCCGGAGGTATAGATGATCATTGCCAGATCGCTGCCCAACCGCTGGCGCGGACTTGCATGAGATAGCGAAGGAGCGTCCAACCAGGAGATGAAGGATGGGTGACGGGGGGCGGAGCCGTTGACAACAACTGCCCGCACGCCAGCCGGCAGGCTGTCTTGTGCAAGCGGCCCAGCAGCTCGCGTCTCGACGATCATAGCGCTAGCGCCGCTGTCATGGGTGACATACAGCACTTGCTCGCGCGTCCACTGGCTGTTGACGTTCACGATCACCGCACCGATCTTGGCGACCGCAAACATCGCGACAACCTCTGCGAGGCTTTTGCGCACTTGCACAACGACGCGGTCGCCTGCTGCAATTCCTTTGCTGATCAGGTGGTCTGCCATCCGGTCAACATCTGCACTGAGTGCGCCATAGGTGATGTCGCGATCATCATCGACGATCGCGGTCGCGTCAGCCTGATGCGGCAGATTATCGCTCAGCAGGTGGTAGAAGGTCGTTGCCAGACTAGTCATGGATGCGTCCTTCGGCTGGGGCGTCGCGATCCGGTTCACGGCGAGACGGGCAGAGCCGCGGGTAGATCCGGGCGGGAGAACCAACCACAATGGAATCGGACGGGATGTGAGTGGAAACGGCTGTATTGGCTGCAATCCGCACCCTGTCCCCGATGCGGATCGGGCCCAACACGGTGGCGTTGACGCCGATAAACACATCGTCGCCGATCACCGGCGCCCCGGAGCTCATATTGGTGCCGATTGTGACATTATGCATGATGCCGCAGCGCTTGCCGATGACCGTATCAGGATGGATGGACAGTGATCCTTCCGCATGAATGATATGGAAGCCATCCCCAAGGGTCACCGCAGGCGGGATCCAGATCCGCGTTAGGATGGCGACCGGACCGTGAATCGCGGCATAAAGCTTGCGGGCGAGAAATCGCGACCAGCGGCGGCGGCGCCGTTCGCTCCAGCGCCCCAGGCGATAGGTCAGCAGAGCCAGAAAAGCAGCGTTGACCACTGTGCATCCGTGACGCCGGTAGTCCAGGCGCACCTCGTCGAGAAACTGCCCCCTTGCTCGAGGGTCGGATGATCGCTGCGCTTGGCCAGCGCAATCGTCGAGTGCCAGGCTGACAGGTGTCTTGGTCATCATCGCGTCACCAGATCCAGAGTTCGTGAGACATCGTCCCAGTCGACGGTAAAGGCGTCGTGGGAGCCTTGCCCGACCACGAAAGCGTAGACCTGACCTTGCCGGTCCGTGACCACCTTGAGGATGGAAACCACGCGATCAGGCGGCTGGATCACGAAAAGTGCAGCGTCATTGGGCATGATCTGGAGCCCATGAGTCAGGTGGCTGCCTTCGACCCCTGCCACGATGCATGCCCCGGCACAGGCATCGATCACTTCCGCCAGCGTGGCCGATGAAGGGTCGAGAATTCGAAATCCGCGGTGCTTGGCGAACTGCTCGGCGATCTCGCGCTCGTTGACCAGCAGCCTGCGATCACCGCTGCGCCCGCGCAGAAGAAAGACACCCGGGTGGCGAGAAAATTGACCCGTCCCGCACAGTTGCGCCTTCAGGTCATCGGCACGGCGCCGCTTGCCCTCGTTGTTTCCCTGATCGCGGAACACCATGAGTTCATCGAAGTGCATGTCAGCAATCGGCTGGGCACGAAACTGGAGCTGGCGCGCATACTCTTTCTGGTGTTGGGTAGCCGCCATCTGCGTGTGTACCGGCCGGCCACTATCGGCGGCAAGCTGGTAGGTCAGGCAGTCATTGAGCAGCCACATGCCAAACCAGCGATTTCCCATCCAGCTTTCGAACATGGCCGCCTGCGCCATCGAGGCCTTCGGGCGCGCATACAGGGGCAGCCGGCGTCGGCGCGCGCGCAACGGGTGAGCTGCACCACCCGCGTAAAGGGTCCCGTCAACAAGATCGACATCCTTGAGCCGAAGCCCAACGGTGGCGTGCTGGTACGCGTCATAGTCGCCGCGAAAGCCATGCACGACTTCGGCGATACTGCCAAATTGCGTTGCCCGAATGCGCTGCAGGTGGTGCGGTAAGAAGCGTGCCGGCGGGATGTAGCGTCGCATCGCCGGTGCCATAGTCCATTGCTCGGCCGCAATCGTGTCAAAGTGCGCCTCGGCGACGCCGATTGCTCTTCTGCCAAAATGACTGAGTGGCCGCCAAGACAACATGTGATCCCCTGACCCGTTCGACCTACGCCGCGACTGTGCGTCAGCGGCTCGTAGGGATCATTTCATATCCGTGCGCCGATTGCAGATACGCCTTCGGATGATTGTCCTACCCATATCGAGGTATGAGAACTGGTTGATCCCTCGGCATTGCCGCCCGCCAGACAGGCCGCAAGCTTGGCCGCACTGATATAATGGTTGAAGTGCGAGATGATCTTGGCACGCGAGTTCGCCCGCAGCGTCGCGGCCAGCTGTTGGTCGGCAAGAACGCGCCAGACCGCCTGCGCAAAGTCTTCCGGCTTTGCATCCGGAACGAGAAGGCCATCAACCCCCTGCTCGATCAATTCGCAGTTGCCGCCGACATCCGTGACGACCACCGGCATCTCCATCGACATGGCCTCCATAATCGCCACGGAGATCCCTTCGTTGTGGCTGGCCAGCACGAAGATGTGAGCCGCTTCCAGCTCCTGTCGGATCTGCTCTTCGTCGACCGCTCCCAGCAAGGTCACCCGGTCCTGCAGCCCTGCCCGCCGGATGTCGTCTTCCAGCTGTGTGCGATAGCCGCGTCCGCCCTGTTCGTCCTCTCCGGCAATGCGAAGGTGCACGTCAACCCCCCGAAGGTGCAACTGCAAGACAACCTGCAAAAGATCCTCATGCCCTTTGACCGCATTCAACCTGCCGCAGCTGAACAGACGACAGCGTTGGCCTTGCGCCCAGGCGGAATAAGGCTTGCGGCGCCGGATCGCCTCCACGTCGACCCCCATGGGAGCAATATGAACCCGGTCGGCGGGGGCAAGGCTGAGGCGATCCACGACATCGCGGTACAGCTTCTTGGATATGACGGTGGCAAACCGGCTGTGGCGCCACTTCTGTCGCTGGTTGGAGCCATACAGTTCAAGCGTGGGGCCGTGCAGTGTCAGGCTATAGCTCACGTCCGACAGAATCGAGCAGAGCATGGCGACGTTCGCCGCGTTGCCGCAAGAGTGGACATGTAGGTGGTTCCAGCCTAGCCGCCTCGCCGCCCTGGCGAGTTTGACAGCTGGCAAAACCATGGCAAGAAGGCGAAGTCGCTCCCAGCGGGTCGCGACATCGGCTTTTCGTATCGTGTCGAGTAACGAAGACCACCGTGCGGGTCCGCAACACACAAGATCGACCATGCCGATGACCCCGTCGCGGATTGTCATTGGCATCAAGTACAGTGTCTCGTTTCGCGCGCCCTGCGACCATGAATGGGAGACGATGCCCGCGGGTGGCTGTGTCGTGGAGACGAGCTGCGCCTCGATCCCGAGGTCCGCCAGAGCCTGACGTTCGCGCCACAGAAAGATATGCGTCTGTCCGGGAAACTCGGGTATCAAAAAGCCGATGCGGTCGGTCATGCCCGGCTCCTGTCTGTTGATGCTGCAGCGGCTGCAGGCACGCCGCTCTCGCCGCCGAAGCCGCGCCAGACGTGCCAGGTGAACTGCAGCAGGCGGGTAACCTGCCGCCATCCATATGCAAGCGTCCCTGTTTGTGGATGGTTTTGCCCGGTATAGGCGACGTAATGGACCACGAATGCCAGCCGCCGTGCGATTGAGCAACGCTGCCGGGCTGCCTGCGGCCATGGGTGCTCTTGCAAAAAGCGACGGCCAATGTCCTGCAGGTGGATATGGCGCCGCGTCGACAGATCGACCTGACTGGATGGCGGGCGCGGTGGAGCCGCGCCCGAGAGCCAGGCCGAGGTCAGAAACGAGATGTAGGATGCGCCAAGCGGTGTCAGATGGACGTCGTCGGTGAAGATCAAGCGCATCTTTTCACCGTCGTTGAGACCCTCGAAACCTGGGATCTCCGGCGAAGAAGTCAGGCTTTGCGTCAAGAACGCCAGCGCCAGTGCCGTTGGAAGCACGATGATATCGCTTGCAGCCCCGTCCGTGGCGCTTTGCGCGTTGACGGTACCGACAAGACACGACCACATGACATGGGCCTGCTGCTCGTAGGTGATCCATTGCCGTGGATCCTGAATGTCGGACACCCCGATCCAGGGAACAAAGAAATAGATCGCAGCGCCGGGATTTGCAGTTACGAAGCGCTGGCGAGCCACTTGCAACGAGGAGACGGTATCCTCCCATGCCAGAGAATCGAGCAGCCCATTGCGTTCGGTTATGATGAGGACATCGAAGCTGCGCAGAGCAAGCACCTCGGCGAAACTGGGTCGAGCCCTATCTGGTGATCTCACGTCACTGGTGGCGCCTGCTTCGACTTGGCCCAGGCGCTCCCGGATTGACGCCCCGGGGAACTGCTGGCTTGTTACCGTCAAGCCACCCCCCAGTGCCGTGAGCGACTGATGCAGCAAACTTGGGTAAGGCATGTCTGTCAAACTATGTCCGGAAATCAGGATCGAGCGCGGCAAGCCGGTGATGCCGGCCGAAGAGGCAGGGCTAGCGGCGATGGCACGGATATCGCCTGCGGCCGCACCGACAATGGCCATGCTCATCATCGCTCGCCCCACTCGCTGCGTCCAACTGTCCACCCTCACACCCCTCCAGCAACCATTGGCCCGGTCCAGGCAGCGGCATTGAGATCCCAGCAGATGCGCGCAGGATGATCGCCTGCCCGCCGCCGGCGACAGCCGGGCCTTACGGTGAAGCGAGGTTGCCAAGGACGTCAATGGGCTCGAGTATTGTCACTTTGAGGTAGCCCAGCCTACCGCTTTGTGCGTTGTTCTCAGAACAAGCCAACGGCTCGTAGTATTTGCCAATGTCGATTGGGGGGGGGTAAGGTGATGATCAAAAGCAGGCAATGGCCTGGCCTGGCGCTAACCGTCCTTATGTTTTACGCCGTAGGGATACCGGATCTACGAGCGCAGTCCTCCTATACCTTGCAGCCTGGCGACACCGTGCAGGTCTGGATGGCCCAGACGGAGGACCTGCGGGGAGATGGGGTTGTGGCGCCGGATGGCGGCATTTCCTTTCCCCTTGCGGGGCATCTGCGTGCAGAAGGCCTGACATTGCTGGAGCTTGAGGCGGCGTTGCGCGATCGCTTGAAGCCCTATTTCAAGGACACCGACCTGACGTTGATGCTGCGCCCCGGGCGCGAACCCATCATTTACGTCATCGGAGAGGTCACTACCCCCGGTGCCTATCCCTACAGATCGCACATGACGGTTCTGCATGCTCTCACCGTTGCCGGCGGTTTGTATCGTGCAGCCGTGCTGCCTGCAGACCAGGACCGGTCCGTCATCGTCGGGCGCCAAGTCAGCGACGGCACACTGCGGATGCAAGAACTGGCAGCGCGCGAAGCCCGACTTCTGGCGGAGCTGGAGGGGCGTCGGACGCTTGCCGCGCAGGGCGCAGCTGACGATCCGCTGATGGCGCAAGAGCAGATGCTGCTGGATGCACGCTCACGCAGCGTTGCCATGGTGGATGAAGCGCAACAGCAGGCTGAAGTCCTCAATGCACAAAGCCGTGCGGCTCTTCAAGAGCAGGTTCAAGCAGTAACACGGCGCCTTGAGCTGGCACGCGACCGGCTGCGCAGCGTATCGCAGCTGGTCGAGAAGGGGGGCGTGCAAAGCTCCCAGAAGAATGCCCATGAAGCCAATATTGCCGAACTGGATGGCCAGATCAGCCGGTTGTCGGCGGAAATGGTGGTGTTGGAGCGCGCCGAGATCGCCGACGCAGCGCGTTATCATGCTGCGCGCCAGGAGCGGCAGACGCAGCTGTTGAGCGAACTGCAGGCCGTGCGGCGCGAGCAGGCCGAGACGGACGCGCGCCTCAACGACAGCAGACGCATCATGTCGATCTATGGCGCCAGCGCCGCCACGGCACGGGAGCAAGAGCAACAGGCGATCGCCTACACGATTGTCCGCTCCCGCAACGGCGAAGCTCACGAAATCGCGGCGTCCGAGACCTCTGCCCTGCAGCCCGATGACCTTGTTCGCGTCAGCCTCAGCGCGCACACCGGTCAAGTCGAGGCCGCAGTGGAGGAGAACCCAGGTGCTTCTGCTGCCGCCCTGGCCAGTGCCGCCGCAGCCACTGGGGGTCAAGAGCAATGATCGAGATGCTGTGGCGCAACGCCTTCTACTACCTTACGCGGGCTCTTCGGCACCCCTGGCATGTGGCCACGCCGGCGCTGTTGGTCCTGGGGATCGGCCTTTATGCCATTTCCAACATCGTCCGCCCCTTCTACAGCGAAGCGCTCCTGGTGATGGAGTTCCAGCAGATCCCCTCCTCGCTCGTGTCTCCGACCGTTGCAAACGACCGTTTGCGCTTTATTGACCAGCGCGTGCTGTCGCGTTCCAATCTGGCAGAGCTCGCCGAGCGCCTGCAGCTTTACCCCGAGTTGGCGACAACGGCGGAGCCGGCCGCCATCGCTGGCCGGATGCGCAACAATATCAAGCTGCGCACGACCTTCACCGAGGGCTCAGACGGCTCAACAGCAAGCGCGTCAGTTCTCCTCGGCTTCGAACATCCCGTCGCCGGCAAGACAGTGGCGGTCGTTGAAGCGCTGGTGCGAATGGTCGTCGACGAGAACCGCCGTCTGAGGACCCAACGCGCCTCTGAAACGACGGAATTCCTGCAAAGAGAGGTGGAGGATCTGGCGGCGCGGTTAAGTACCCGCGACGTTGAGCGGGAAACGATCGTCGATGCCAATCGCGACGCGCAGCCCAGTCGTCTACCGGCGATGCTGATCGAACTGCAGGCACGGGAAGAAGAGCTTGTGGTCGTTCAGCAAGCCCTTCGCGCCAGCGATGAGGAGGTCGAGCTGCTTGACGCGCAGCTGCGCGTGGGACTGGAGGAACATGGTCCCGCAGGACAGTTGAGAACCCAGATCGCGGTGATCGAAGGCGAAATCGCCGACAAACGCCTGCTGTATACCGACGAGCATCCACAGATGCGGCTTCTCAGGCAAAAAGCCATTGATCTGGCGGCAGGATACGACGCGATCGCGCCCGAACCGCCAAGCCTTGGCGAAAGGGCGTTCACGCCGGAACTGGCGCTGCTCTCAGAGCGCCTCAGCCAGGCCAAACCCCGCAGGGAGGGGCTGGCGGAGCGCCGCCTGCAGCTGGAGGGGCGCATCGCAGCGCTCAAACTCACCATCAACAGGGTCGCGGATGTGGAGGAGCGGCTGACGGCCATCGACACGGAACGGGAGGCTTTGCAGCCGGCGTTGAACGAAATGAAAGGCCGTCTGGCAACCGCGTTGATGGGGGAGCGACTGGAGCGCAAGGATGCCGCCTTGCATGTCGAGGTCCTGGAGTCACCGGTGCTGCCCCGGAGCCCCTCGGGACCGCGCCGCCTTCTTCTCTTTGCCGCTCTTGCCATTGCATGCGCGGGGGCTGGGCTGGGCGGATTGCTTGCCTTCGACCTTGCCGATCGGCGCGTCCGTGGCGCTTTCGATCTTCAGGAGGCACTGGCTGGCCAGACCCTGGTGATGGTGCCGTCGTGGCGACTGCCGAGGACGGTGTCGGGCAGACAGCCAGGTTAGGTCATGCGGTAACGGCAGGAATGAATGATGCAGCATCAACAGGAAAAGGGACCGCTCGAATGGAGATGATGAAGACCATCACCGCGCACAGCCGGCTCGAGGACGACCCCAACCCGGTCGAGCTCACGAGCACCGCACATGCGGGGCGGCCTCATCCGGAGCAGACGGCCCCTGCGGAGACCTTTCCACGCGAGCCGACGCATGTGCATGCCCTCAGTATAACCTATCTGCACGGCCGCCGCATTGTCGCCTGTTGCCCCGATCACCGCATTACACGCGCCTATGATATCTTGCGAAACCATATCGCCCATTCGTGCAAGACAGCCGGTTCGTCCTTGATGATCGCGGTGACAGCCCCAGCATCACGGTGCGGCACTTCGGTCACCGCCATCAACCTCGCGTTCAGCTTTGCGCGATCGACTGCCGGCGGTATTCTGCTGGTGGACGGCAATACCATGGCTCCAGCCGCAGCATGCCTGCTCGGCCTGGCGCCTTTGCCGACCCTGCCCCGCGACAGCCACCTTGGCGGTCACATCCGGCTTGACGCACAAGGTATCAGGCTTGATCTGCTGCGTCCTGCCGGTGGTCAGCAGCGGAAAGACAATCCCCATCAACTGGCAAGAGATCTGGAGCAGGTTCGGCAGGTCCTGCAACCGGCGATCACCATCGTCGATCTGCCGCCGATGCTGGGTTTCGACGAAGCCCCACCCATTGTTGCCGCCGCCGATGTCGTCGTGCTTGTTGTCGCGGCCGGCCAGTCGACGCGCGCGGAGGTGGCGGTGTGCCAAACTTATTTTCAGCCGCACCAGACGGTGCAGGTGGTGCTCAACAAGGCGCAGGGGCACGGCCTATGAACGTGCCGCCCGACGAACAGAAGGCAGTTGCCCCGAGTCTGCTGGTCATCATCGTCAACTACCGCACCGCCGATCTGGTCAATGATTGCCTGGAGTCGCTACTCGATAACGTGACGCTGCCGGCGGATGCGGCGGTGATCGTTGCAGACGGTGCATCGGGTGACGGCTCCGTAGAGGTATTACGGTCTGCCATCGACACCCATGGATGGCAGCAGCGGGCGCATCTTCTTGCACTTGAGGCCAACTCAGGCTTCGCGCATGCCAACAATTGCGCCTATGCCCATGCCCGCTTGCACCTTGGCAAGCCGCGCTATGTTCTCTTCCTCAATCCTGACACGGTCGTTCGCCGCAACGGACTTCGGCCGCTTCTCGACTTCGTTGAAGCCCATCCGAACGTTGGCATCGCGGGCGCGCGTCTGGAAGATCCCGACGGGACGCCGCAAGCCTGCGCCTTCCGCTTTCCCTCGATCCTGGGCGAATTCGAAAGCGAGGCAAAGCTTGGCCCCGTCAGCAGAACTTTGGGCAAGTGGCAGGTGGCTGCGTCGACGGGCGAAGAACCCGTCCAGGTGGACTGGGTCTCCGGTGCTGCCATGCTGGTCAAAAGCGAGGTTCTCGACGCAGTCGGTTTGCTCGATGACTCCTATTTCCTGTACTATGAGGAGGTCGATTTTTGCCGGCGCACGGCGGCCGCGGGTTGGCAATGCTGGAATGTTCCCCAAAGCCGTATTGTGCATTTGGTCGGCTGCTCGACAGGCGTCACCAAACACGTGGCACCTGCGCGCCGGCCGCCCTACTGGTTCGCGTCAAGGGATCGGTTCTTCTTAAAGCACCACGGTCGCCAGTACGCCCGGTGGGCCAACGCTGCCTGGATTGCCGGTCATCTCGTCTTTCGCATCCGACTTGTTGTGGAACGGAAGATGTTCACAGGCCCACCGCATCTGCTAGCGGACTTTCTCCGGCACAGCCTTGGTGTCCGGTCGCGCTAGCTCGAAACGGCGGCGCAATGGACTGGCGTCTGCCGCTCCCCGCTCGCGTGTGGCAACCGCCGCCATGAGGGCTTCAAGCGTAGCCGCAGAGCGTCGCACGTCATGGCGTTGGAGAACACGCTGCCGGGCTGCCTCTCCCATTGTGGCAAGTTCGTCCTCGTCGAGCGCGAGTATTTCGCGCATCGCTCCAGCCAAAGCCTGAGCGTCGCCCGCCGGGACCAGCCGCCCGGTTTGAGGCGTGACGAGTTCGGGGATGCCAGCAATATAGGTGGCAATCACCGGTCGAGACAACGCCATGCTCTCCATCAGAACAACGGGAAGGCCCTCGGCAAAGCTTGGCAAGACCAAAGCGCGCGCCCGAGTGATCTCTATTCTTATTCTGTCCTGCGATACCGTGCCCGTCAGCTCGATGCGATCTTGCAGCCCAAGCTCCGCCACCCGCCGCTCGATCTCACCGCGCAGCGGTCCGTCACCCACAAGGACCAGCTTACAGTCGACGCCTTCGTGCGACAGGCGCTGCGCCGCCTCCAGGAGCAGGAGATGTCCTTTTTGTTCGCAAAGACGGCCAATGCAGACAAGCCTATGCGGCTCGGCCGCATGAATGGGAACAGGCCGTGCAAAAGCCTCCTCGATGCCGCAAGGCACGATGTGGATCTTTTTCCAGTCGTGGAGGTCTACCCAGCGCAACAGCTGGCTGCGTCCGAACGAGCTGACAGCCACCGCAAAGGCAGCGGTCGCGACCTTGGTCTCAATGCCCAGTCGCTCGGGTCGGTCGAACTCCTCCGGGCCGTGGATGGTCAGACTGAAGGGTATCCCCGTGAGGGCGTGGACCATACAGGCAACCGTGGCTGGGTTCGTTCCGAAGTGCACATGCAGGTGATCGACGCCATCGCGACGGCACCATGAGGCCAAGAGGATGGCCTCGTAGAGGTACGCCAGATGCCTGCGGTAGGCGTATGCTGAAAGCCTTGAGAACCGATTGGCAACCGAGGCGGCACGCATCAGCGATCTCGGTTGGCGCATCAGCGTCAGCGCACAGCACAGCAGGCCGGCTCGCCAGTTTTCGTGCAGGAGGTAGCGCGTCCGGATTTGTTCGGCGATGTCGTCCTCATCCACGAGGGGAGCGGCAGCGCGTCTGACGGCGTAGCGGACCAGACTGTGTCCGCGCCGCTCCAGGGCAATCAGCTCACGACGGATGAAGGTATGACTGGGCGCGGGATAGCAGTTGGTAAAATAGCCGATCCGCATGCGTCTCACCCCATCGACTCTGCCAGCATCTGTGGCCGCAGGTCTGGGCTAACAGCATTGGAATGGGCGGTGCAGTTGTCAAAAGGGCGTAGCGCACCCTCGCTCTACGCCCTTAGGCGTAATTTACAGACGCGGCAGCAGGTCCAAATCTGGCAACCGCCCACCTTGGCTGTCGCAGTCTGCTCCTACGCTAAGGAAGCCAAAAGAACCGTCGCATGCAGGCCCCGGCCAGATAGCTGAGGTTGAGCGCGATAACCTGCCCGACCAGCCCGGGAAGCGACGCGGGGGGTAATAACGCAGGCCAGACAAGGGAACCGAGATGAACTGCGGCGAAAACAGCAATCAGCAGGACCAGGAACAGCGGCCTGAACGCCAGGCCGGCCATGCCGCCAATCAAACAAACCACGATCATTCCCGTCCGTCCGCTCCCAAGATTCCCAGTCGTAAATGTTCCCCAGGGTTGTGGCAAGGCTGGGCCGATCCTGCAAGCAATGGCCGCGAGATCGGCGACCGGCAGGGCAAAGCTGGTGATGTGCGGGCCGCAAAGGCGGTATCGCTCGGGGTGGTGGTGATCGGCAGGAACGAGGGACACCGCCTCGCCGAGTGCCTTGCGTCCCTGCGTCAGGTGGAAGGGCCAGTCGTCTATGTCGATTCCGGATCAACCGACGACAGCCTGACGGTGGCAAGATCTGCTGGTGCCGATGTTGTCATCCTCGACCCAGCCGTTCCATTCACGGCGGCGCGGGCGCGAAATGCCGGCTGGCGGCATCTTCTGGAGAACTGGCCCGATCTCCGTTACGTCCAGTTCCTGGACGGCGACTGCCGCATCGAGCCACGGTGGTTGCCCACAGCGGCCGAGTTTTTGCGTCGCCGGCATGACGTCGCCGTCGTCTTGGGCCGCCGGCGCGAGCTCCATCCCTCGCACTCCATCTACAATGCGATCTGCGACGACGAATGGAATGGACCACCAGGCGAAGCGATGGAATGCGGCGGCGACGTGCTGTTGCGGGCAGAGGTTTTGCGAAAGCTTGGTGGATACAGAGACGATCTCATTGCCGGCGAGGAGCCGGAACTGTGCATACGCCTGCGCCAGCTCGGCCACCGGGTCTGGCGTCTCGACTGCGAAATGAGCCTGCACGACGCCAATATTCTCCACTTCCTCCAGTGGTGGCGACGCAGTGTCCGCGCCGGCCACGCCTACGCCCAGGTGCATCTGATCCATCAACGCGCGCCGGGGCGGATCTGGGGTGCCAATCTCAGGCGCACCTTGTCCTGGTCGATGCTTCTGCCGGCGACGATGATCGCCGCCTTGCTTCTTCACCCCGCATGGCTGGGCCTGGCGCTGCTGTACCCGATCCAGATCCTTCGCCTCCACAGGCGGCAAAGGAGCCTGAGACGGGCGACGCTTTGCGTGGTGGGGAAGTTTGCGGAGATGCAAGGCGTCCTGCAGTACACGATGAACAAGGTCGCAAGACGTCGTCAGCGCCTGATCGAATACAAATAGTGGATAGCCGTGGCGCCGGCACGACGACGAAGGCACGCCGGCGTCGTCGGCACGATCGATCAGCCTCTGCTGGCACTGAGGCGGAAGGCCACTGTTGTTTTCTGTCGGTCACGCATAGTGCTGACGGTGCAGGTCGTCGTCACACGCCGAAAGATCCCGTTTCGTCAGCGACGTCCTGTCGAACCGGGTCAAGCGCTGCGCCATCGCCTGGCGCGATCTCTGCGGCCCCTGCGTCGCTGCGGAAGACCCACCACTTGTTGAGGGCAAAGACGGCCACCGGTGCCAGGGTCGCCATGAAAGGAAGAGCAAACCAGCTTGAGGCAGCGAGCCTGACGACGATGACGTAGACGATCAGGCTGTTGATGCCAAAGCCGACGAGACTGGTGCAGATAAACCGCACGAGATGGCGCATCGTCAGGCCATGGTCATCGATCTGGGTACGAAAGGTCCAGGCGGCCTGTCCGGCAAACGATACGGAAAACGCCAGCAGGAAGGCTGCGGAATTGGAAAGCAGCGGCGGGATGCCCAACGACTGCGAGAGCACCGCAAAGACGCTGAGGTGGACGATCGTGGCCAGCAGGCCGACGAGCGCAAAACACCGGACTTGCCGCACAAGCGCGGCGATGCGCAAAGGGATCAGGTTTTGGTTCAGACCCACACCACCGCCCCTCAGATGCCACCCACACGAGCCATTGTGCCGACTGCTGCAGTGCTTGTCGCCGACGGCCAGACGCTACACGATCCACAAGGGCAATTTAGCATGTGCAAAGGGCGTAGATGCGGGTAGAGCAAGCTACCATAGGTCCGCCCTTTGGTGCAGTTGCTTGCAGTCTCTCCCGCAGGCCTATTACCCTGGTGTTGATACGGGGTGCGTGATGATCAGCCGCCGAAACCTGTTAAAGTCCTTGTCGGGCAGCCTGTGCTCCCCGTTTTTTGGGAACAGCACGGGGGCCGCCGCCAAGCCGCATGCTCCGGTTCGCCTCGGCATCAACCTCAGTGGGATGAGCTACTGGGCGCAAGAGCAACCCTTCACCAACCTTGCCCACAATGCCGCCCGCTGGCGCGTTCAGATCAAGGACGCGCCGTTTACCTGGGACGAGCCGCTACCGCCGTTGACGCCGGACGGTTACCCTCTTTCGGTGCCGGACAGCGCCTGGCTGGACAGCTTCCTGGTGTTTACGGCCCGCCGCGAGCATTTGCCACGCGAACTGTTCTTGCACTACGACGGGCGTGGAAAGCTCACCTATGTGGGTGGTGGCGAACTGGTCGAGCGGCTGCCTGGCCGCGACCGGCTGCGAAACCTGGCGCGGGATGATGCGCTCACCTTGCGTATGATCGAGACCGACGGATCCGACCCGATCCGCAATATTCGGTTGGCCGAGCAAGATCCACCGCCCGCCGCCGAGTTCCGCAGCGCCTTTCTCGACCGGTTACAGGGCATGCATGTGCTGCGCTTCATGGACTGGATGGGCACCAACAACTCTGCGGTTCGCCAATGGCAGGATCGCCCGCGACGCGGCCAGTTTGGTCGCTCCGAACTCGGCGTGCCGCTGGAGACAATGATTTCACTGAGCAACACGACCGGCCTGTCCCCATGGTTCACGATGCCGCACCTGGCCGACGACGACTACGTGCGTGACTTCGCCAGGCAGGTAAAGCGCGATCTTGATCCGGACCTGGCTGTGCACGTGGAGTATTCCAATGAAGTCTGGAATACGATGTTTGGTCAGGCAAGCCATGCCGGCAGCCGTGGCCTCGAGCTTGGCCTGTCGGCGAACGGATACCAAGCCCAGCTGCGCTATTACTCGCTGCGCACGTCGCAGATATTGGCGATCTGGGAGGATGTCTTTGCGGCGCAGGCCTTCCGGGTGGTCGGGGTCTATGCGGCGCAATCGGCAAATCCGTGGACAAGCGAGACGATCCTGGAGTTCGGCGACGCGCGTCGCTTTGCCGACGTACTTGCAATCGCTCCCTATGTCGGTGGTGGCCTTGGCTCGCCGGAACGGGCGGCAGAGGTCCGCAACTGGGGACTGCATCGCTTGTTCAGCACGCTTGAACGTGAAGTTGAAACGGACAATCGACAGCAGATCGCAGCGCAGGCGGCTATCGCCAGGGACTATGACCTGCCTCTCTACGCCTATGAAGGCGGCCAGCATCTGGTCGGCCACGGCGGTGCAGAAAACGATGACCGGCTGACCAAGCTGTTCATAGAAGCCAACCGTGATCCCCGCATGGGCGATCTTTACAAGCGTCACCTGGCCGTCTGGCAGCAAGAGGGTGGCGAGGTCTACGCGCTTTTCGCGTCCATGGGAGAGCCCAGCAAGTGGGGCAGTTGGGGACTGTTGGAATTTGAAGGCGACCGGCGGCCAAAGTGGGAGGCGGTGCAGGAGATGTTGCGCTGGTGATCATCCCATAGGGGGACATCCACCTTCGACTGAACATTTCGGCTGACCGACACCCTCGAAAGCATAGCTGGTGGGCCACGCCAGCGAGACCTAGAGTGAACGAGGAAGTGAGGTGGACCGATGAACGTTGTATCCATGGACAACGGGCCGGAGCTGTTGATCAGTCTCGTTGTCCCGGTCCACAATGAAGAAGCGGCGATCGCCCCGTTCCTGATGGCAGTGACCACTGCGGTGGCCCCCCTGGCGGCCACCGGCTACCGCTTTGAATTCCTGTTCATCAACGACGGCAGTCGCGATGCGACTCTGGAACGCCTGATCGAGGCGCAGCAGAAGGACGGGCGCATCCGCATCCTCGATCTGTCTCGTAACTTCGGCAAGGAGGCGGCGATGACGGCCGGCCTCGACGCCTGCCGCGGCGATGCCGCCATTCCCATCGACGTGGATCTTCAGGATCCCCCGGCCCTCATCCCGCTTTTGATCAACCGGTGGCGGGACGGATTTGAGGTGGTGCTGGCGAGGCGCTGCGATCGCACCAGCGACAGCTTTCTCAAGCGCTGCAGCGCGCAAATGTTCTACCGGCTGCACAACCTCATCGCCGCCCAGGAAATCCCCAACAACGTCGGGGATTTTCGACTGATCGATCGACAGGTGATCGAGGCGCTCAAGCGGCTGCCGGAACGTCGGCGCTTCATGAAAGGGATGTTTGCCTGGGTGGGTTTCAGCACGGCGATTGTCGACTACACCCGGGCCGTACGCGGATCGGGAAAGACGAAGTTTTCCGGGTGGAAGCTTTGGAACTTTGCCCTGGAGGGGATCACCTCCTTCTCGTCCGTTCCCCTGGAAATCTGGACCTATGTCGGCGCGCTGATCTCGGTCGGCTCGTTTGCCTATGGCAGTGTCACCGTCATCAAGACGCTGTACTTCGGCATCGATGTCCCCGGCTACGCGTCGTTGCTGGTCAGCATGCTGTTTCTGGGAGGCATTCAGCTGCTTGGGATCGGCATCCTCGGCCAGTATCTCGGGCGCGTTTACAGCGAGATCAAGCAGCGACCGGTCTACCTCCTCAGGCGGGAAATTTCTGCGCCAGGCGCGCTTGGAACCGAAAGCCTGCTCAGCGTAGACGCCAGGCCGCGGCGCGCGCGCAAGTCTCCCTGACGCTTTTGCATGGGTCAGATCGGCGTCCTGACGTCGCGCTTTAGCCAGCCGGCTGTGCCACTGCGTGGCTGCTGGCTGCGCCAGGTCAGCAGCAACGCAAACATCAGCACCACTATCAATGTGCGTGCGTGTACGACCAAGGGGAGGTCGATATCGCGGATGAGGCGCTGCGGCATGAAGAAGAGAAGGAACAGCATCGAAAAACTCGTCAATCGTCCCCATGTCATCTGTGACAGGACAAGATGAAGCGAGCAGCTCCAGACAAGAGTGATGGCGACGTAGTCGTAGTCGTGTACGAAAAGGAATGTGCACGTCAGGACCAGCAAGAACTGCAGCGTCATGAAGGCGTCGAGACGCTGGCGCAGGCAGAAGACCGCCACCGTCAGCACGAGCCCGATTGCTGCGATCGGCCAGGCGCCGGGGCTAAAGCCCTGCGCCACCAGAAAGCTCTCAAGGCCGACGACATAGGGCGACCCGGCCATGTTGATGGGCACCTGCCCGTAGCTGCTGAGCGAAAGCCACCAACTGTGGATGGTTGCCCATGGGCCAAGCATGAGAAAGGCTGGGACGAACAGGACAATCGCTGCCAAACCCGCGACCACCAGAACCGTCAGTTGAACCGACAGCATCAGCCACAGCACATATAACAGCGAGAGTTGCGGCTTGACGGTTGCGACGGCCAGCAGCAGGCCGGCTGCCGTGCGATGTCCCTTTGTCACACACAGCCAGGACATCATCAGCGCGGCTGTCACGGCCAAGGTTGTCTGACCCTGATAGACACTGGTGGCGGTGTAGGGATTGCCGATGATGAGCGCCAAGGCCGCCGCTTGCGGAAATGTCAGGCTGCGCCAGCTGCGGATGCCAAGGAACCAGTGATTGGCGCAGTAACAGATGGCTGCAATGGCGCCGACATTGACGCCGCCGTGGACAACCAAGGCTGCCGTGGGCGGCAGAACGTTGTAGAAAAGCAGAAAGGAGAGCGCATGCGGTGGATAGGAAAACGGCTGCGGCGAGCTCATCAGCGCCAACCAGGGATCGACACCACTGCGAAACAGGTTTCCCGCCTGATAGAAGACCCAAAAGTCATTCCCGGGTGGTGCGGCCTTCATGAAGCCACCGGCGCCGATGGCGACCAGCGATAAGACCGCAAGCACGAGAACCACGATCGATGCAGCCTGCTCTATGGTAGTTGGAGGCCGAGTGTGCGCCATCAGTCCCTCGCTTTTGGGATTGTCGAGGCTGCAATCTTAGGGACGCGGTGGTTGTGCCACGAGGACGGCAAAAGGATGAAGCCTACCGCTTTTGGGCGAGCCGCCTTGGTGCGCTTGCCCGGACATCTGCAAGATCTTGCGACCAGAACCGCTGGTGGCGGCAACACCGGCCCGAGAGACTACATCCAATGGACAGGCTGCTTTTCGTCCAGTCACTGCAGTACTCTCAAGACGGGGGTAGAAACATGTCCAAACGAGAGCCATGATCAGACCGGGCCAGCGCAACGGGACGAACGACGATCCGCTCGGGGAAGATCTCTACGACTTCGTCCAGGTGCCGGAGGGTGCCGACGAAGAGCTGCGTGCGCTGTTGGGTATTCCGGCGACCGTTCGACCGCGCATTGCATTCCTTGCCGGTCCCGGCGATGCTGCTGGCAGCTTCGAACACTGGACCAGGCGCGAGGCCGATCCGCGTACGCCGGTCATGGCCTATTCCACCATGTTCTATTGTCTGGTGGAACGATTGAATGCCCAAGCGCTGGTAATCTGCGAGCAGTCGCGGCTGCCGGACGCGGATGATCCCCGCTTTGCCTTCGTCTCGATCGATCGCCCGCGACCCCCCGGCCCCATCGCCTACCGGCGCTCGGAAATGGCCTACGGCAGGCGGATCGTGCAGGCACTGCGCGACTACCAGCCGCATATCCTGCTGGTTGGCGTCGATGCACCCTTCTGGCTGATGCGCTATGCCCCTCGCGAATGGCGAATCGTGCTGACCGCCCACAATGCGCTTTACCCCATGGGATTGGCCCAAACGACGCTGCGACAACGCCTGCGCGGCAGGCTGACCACGGTGCGGCTGAAGCGGGTGGCAGCTGGTGTCTGCACATCGCAGGAAGTCGCACGGCAGGTGGCGGAAGCCTGCCCCGCACTGGCCGGGAAACTCTGGACAGAGGTCCCGCAAGTCCAGCATTGCCACCTTCGTTGCGACCGGCCGGCGACCGGTATCAAACGGATCGTCTACGTTGGTCGCCTGGAGGAGGACAAGGGGCCATTGGACCTGCTCGCCGCCTTCGAGGCGGTTGCCAATCAGCACCAGGAGCTGGAGCTGATTTTTGCCGGCGGCGGCAGCCTGGCTGCGCGGCTGATGCAACAGGTCCTGCAGTCGCCGGTGCGACACCGCGTTCATCTGGCCGGCGTGCTGGACGCCCAGGGCGTGCACGATCTGTTGAGCACAGCCGACCTCCTGGTTTGCCCCACCCGCCGCGCCTTTAGCGAGGGCCTTGCCCTCGTGGCCATCGAGGCGGCCATTCAAGGCGTGCCTGCGATCCTGAGTTCTGTCGTCCCGGCCAAGCAATTGCTCCAGGATGCCTGCGTGGTGTTTCCTGCAGATGACGTCCAAGCGCTGCAACGATGCATGGGCGAACTCATCATGGACCGCGACCGTGTGGCGCGACTGCGTGAAGAACTGACGCGACGCAGGCATGTCCATTTCGATCGCTCACTGTCTTGGGGAAGCCGCCTTTGTCAGGCCCTGTTGGCACTCGATAATGCGCATCGCACGCACGCCAGTGGCAGCTAAAGTCCGCTATGAACGGGATCCGGGGCGTGATTGTCACGATGTTGAACCGACCAAGGAGAAGCGCATGGGACGGACTAGGAGACGTTCGCCGGCCACCGAGCCAGTCCACGGCTGGAGCGACTGGCCTTTGCCCGTTACCGTGATGACTGGCCCGTTTCGCCAGGAGGTGATCGTCAATCCCGCCGAAGCCTTGAGCTTTATGGCCAATCGCTGGACAGCCGAGCGCAACGATGAATACCAGCGGGCGCGCCGTCTGGCGTCAGAGTTTCTCAGGCGCCGCGAAACCGGCGAGGCGGTGCGGCTCGCCTTCCTGGCGGCCGTCAGCACCTCATATGGGGTCGACGACGTTTCCGTCGGCCTCGAAGTCCCCATCGGGCCCAATGCAGACCAGAAGTTCGAGCGGGATCTGGCCACTCCGGTTCGCGCTCTAAAGCGCCGGCGAGCGCCGCAGTCTTCCAGGAGCTGAAAGGGCATAGACAAGAACCATGCGCCCACAGGCGATTGCTTGCCTGTGTGAGCTGACCGCCATCATGCCTTCGGAGGGGCGCTACCTCGACAGGATAGATTGCCCACGCGCCCGGGCGGGATCATTCTCCTGACTTGGGGACGAGGAGGAGCCCGAGGGTGCCGTAGATGAGACACCTTCGGGCTCATTTCTTCCAGCCAGTTCGTCATCAGCAGTCTGCGCGGCGTGCGCAGCTCGGCTATCAACGTCCAGGGACCGCCGGCACACCCGCATCGTCCGGCCATAATGGCTGGTGGTATTGGATGGCGATGTTGCGAGAGGTCCTGACATCGCTCTCGCGTCGGCTGCCCAGCCCTGCTGTCGCCATCCTCTCAGATGGACCTTTGCAGGATGCATACCGATGGTAGAACCTCGGTTTCAGCAGGTAGTGGAAAAGCAACGACGCGTCGGCACGCAGATGTCCAGCGGTAGGCAATGGACGTACTGCGTGCCTGTGCGACAGGCTCTACCGGTGGCGGTCGGTTCCGCTGAAGTAGTCACCGCTGTCAATCGTCCGGCTGTCGGTCATCGGACGCGGCAGCAGCGTTTGGGTGGCCTGGGTCGTGAAGAGGTCGATGCCTGGCGTGTGAGACGCCCCGCCGGCCCCGGGGTAGTATTCGCCTTCGGCCGCGGACGCTGCCGTCGCCAAGACTGCCGAAGCCATGAAGGCGGCAGCGAAAAATTTGCAGGTGGTGTTCATTGGTCTGTCCTTTCATTCGATCGCACGGGGTATTGCGCCGCGCTGTTGGGTTTTGGATGGATTAGGGGGTCCCCGTGCTGATCACCGGGCGCCCTTCACGTCATCTTTGGGCTGCCGATTGTCTCGCGATGTCGGTATGTGCGACATCGCAGGTTTCTTCCATCGCGGGCTGCCCGTGACCACTTGGTCAACCGGTATGACGCCCAGTGCGAGCTCGGCACCATGATAGAATTCACCCTCGGCAGCGGACGCTGCCGTGTTGTTTGCCATGCCTGCCACGAGGGCCAGGCTGGCCGTTATCAAGGTCTTTCTCATTGTTCCTGTCCTTTCATTTGCGATTGCCGCCCTTGGCGGGCAGCGGTTGCACGCATGTGAGACGTCTTGCACTAGGGTGGCAGCGCCCCCTCGTAATAGTCGCCGGCCTTGTTCGACCCAAAGACGAGCCTGTGTCGTCTGGAGTTCGGGTCAAAGCCCTGTTGTTCGCGCTGCAGGCTGATCACTGACCGCCCGGTCGGATCGAACCTGTCGCCGCTGTGGCTATCGCCATGCACCGCCAGCCAGCCGACAAGAGCGGGGGCGAGACGCTGCATCTGCTTCCTCATTTCTCTTCTCCCTTCTTTCGTCTTGGCACGCCGTTGATCCGGCGTTGCCTTTGTTGTTGGCAGCAGGATCGCGCACTGGCGTCAGTCGCGCGCAAACCCACCGTCAAAGCGGCGTGAAAAAAGAGGACAAGATCGAAAAAATCACCGCACCATGGGCGTCATTGGACGTGCGCCAATCCAAGTGGAAGCATCAGATCCAGATCCTAAGCCACCGTCCCTGGCGGGTTGACGCAACGGTGGAACCTTCGCCACTAGGTGGCGAGAGCCGCCTCAACTGCTGCTGCCGCGTCGGGCAGCCCTGCTCCAAAAAAATAGGCGGCAGCTTTGCCGCCTTCCTGGTCAGAGTTCATGCAATCGGCCGTGAGCGGCCGAAACCCAGGCGCGACGACCCGTTGAGGGCTCGACGCTGCCACAAGTATTGCCTTCACCGCGGCGCCATCCAGGTGAGCGCCTTGACCATGAGTGGTCTTATGGGCTCTCTGTATCAAGGCACAGACCCCTGCAATCAGAGCTGCCGCGCCGGATGTTCCTCCAAAGCCCGTATAGTAGCCGCCTCCGATGCCCGGGTTCTGCTGCAGCGGCAGGGCCGACCACGGATCGTCGCCACTATCATACCCCCAGAAGCCGGGGAGATCGGTCGTCAGCAGGCGCAAGCCCGAATAACAATACTCTTTGGAACGGTCGGCGAGGTAGGCGTGGCGGGCATGAAACGGTGACTGTCGGTCAACGCGCAGTTGGTGCCTGTTGATGACTTCCTCATCATCGGAGGGGGCCACCACTGTCAATCCCTCGCCATAGTTGCTGTATCCCGAGCGGAAGCCCTCAACGGTCACCGCGCCAACAGCAATGATTCCGTTTTGGTCCGCAGAGAGGTTTGCAGGATAGATAAGCTGGCTCTCGCCACTGTTTCCAGCTGCGCAAACGATCGGGATCTTGCGACTGACGCCGAGGATAACGTGCTCAAGGATCTTCCACAGCCTGCGGTTACTCTCGCTGATCTGCGGCGACTTGGGCTCGAGTTCCGTTTCTTCACCGCCGGTAGAGAGGCGGGCAACAAGGTCCGCGGACAGCCGGTTGAGGTAGAGCTGCGTGTCCATCGTCAACTCCGCCTTCGGCCTCGACCGGGCGCGGTCGGGGTCTGGAAGTCCACGCGGCAAGACGATGACATCGGCTTGCTGATGGTAGGCATACAGGAAGGCGCTGATGAACTGCATCGGGTCCGCGTCGAATGATGTCCGGATCGACATCAAGCGCGAGAACGGGTCAACGCCGAAATAGGGGAGGAGATTTCGGTTGCTGTTGGGTTCTGCGGCAGTCCCTGGCGCTGCAAACAGCGTTTCGGGCAGCGCAACCTGGCCGGTCCTTACGGCCACGGCCGCCGGCTCGCCCACGATCAGCCCCGCACATGCCGTGCCATGCGCGCCAAACAGGGTCTCGGGATTGATGAGCCGGCGAACACATCCCTGAGAAGATTCGATTTCGGCAGCCAGGCTCTCGAGGTACTCCTGATCATCGTTGGAAAGGCCCAAAGGTCCAAGCCCGCTCAGGTTCAAGCCGGCAAAGAAGGGTTGCTTTTGCTCCGGAGTGTAGGGATCCATGTCGTCAAGGAGCGCCACGGTGCGGGCGCCAAACGGATGGGACGCCAGATCGATGCAACGATCCGGCTCAAGACGCGTCGCGAGGTTGGGATGGTCTGAGGAAATGCCCACGTCGATGAGAGCGACCCTGGCCGGCACAACGGCCCCTGCCGCGGCAATGCGATCCCAGACCGTGCCGCTCACATCGGGTCGGCTCGTCTCCTGTACGGCAGAAGCTTCGGGACCGGGAAGAGTGGCGGGTACCGGACCGAAGTCTGCGTCGATGACCTTCAAGGCCGCCAGGTGCCACAGATAATAGTAGGACTGAGGCGTTTCCCTGGGCTGCTCAGATGTGAGGCTCATGTTGACATCCTCCTTGGTTCACCGCGGGCGGTGCTCTAGGTCCATTCTGCTCGTACCGCCTGAAAGCTGTGAGCGAAGGCATCGTGAAGATAGGGTGCGAAGCGACGCGCAAGTTCACGGCCGGCTTGCGTGTCGCTGGGATAATGAAGCCCTGCCCATTCGCGGTTCTCGGCGACATTCCGGGCAATTCTCGCAAGGTCGTCGGTGGCCGGATGCTCCGGCAGGATCGTTGCGAAGGCAAAGGCGATGGAATAGCACTGAAATGCGTGATTGCTGGGGAAGGCTGCATGCGGTGGGACAGCGAGCATCGGCCTGAGCAGAGGCTCGAAATGGCTCGGCCTCAAGCGATCGAATTTGTCCTTATAGATGAGCCCGACGTACTCGCAGGCGGTCAAGATCGATTGAAAGACGCCCTCGGTTGCGGAATAGCCCGCCACGTCCTCCACATGAAGCGGACGGGTAAACTCCGAGACCGAGATCGTCGCCTCTCTCTCGATATCCGCCAGCCGCCTTGTGCGCTCCCGATCCCGCCTTTGCATTGCCAAAAGCACTGTGGTCTCAAGCCGGGTGTGGTCGGGACCTGGTGGCGGAAAGATATCCAGTGTCTCCCAGCAGAAACGTTTGGCGGCGGTGAAGGCGCTGAATGACGGTTGCTGATGAAGGCGACGCAACTCGAAGGCCGGGATCATCTGTGCGGATGCCTGGGCTGTGATGCCTCCCGTCGCTTTGTTCTTGTTCTTGTTTTTATTCTTGTTTTTGTTTTTGTTGAGGACTGCCTTGTTTGCAACGCTCCTGAGCACCGATGCCCTGATGCCGGGGCTGTGGGGCATCATCGGTCCTGTACCAGTCTCTGCAGTCGACTCGGCTGCCGCGATCCTTCCGTATGCCCCGGGAACGACCGCGTCACCGCTACAGGCAAGAATCGTATCCGGCTCTACCTTGAACGGGAATGCATTGAGGAAAGCCACAGCTGGCGATTGTCCATCTGGCATGTCGTCGCTCCTGCCTAATTGATGCTTCAATGATCTATCGCGGGCGAATACCCGCCTTAACCAATCCCTCGATCAACAGCTGCCCGCCGTCAGTGCCCAGGATCGGATAGCGGCTTTCGCGCAGGGCGCTGATGGAGACGTCGGGCTCTATCGCCTGCAGACGAACGAGGTATTTCTGAGCGTCATCGATATGATTGGCATGCGCATGGCTGGAGGCCATGTAGCGCAAAACCGAATTGAACTGTGGCCGCTCCAACAACGCCTCTTCGCCAGCCGCAATCGCGCCAGCATGGTCCCCGGCCAGAGCGGCACTGACGCACCGGGTCGTGTCGAAGTAATACTTGTAGCGGCTATGGACCACCAACCGGCTGACCCACCGGGACATTGCCACGGCTTTCGCCGGTTGACCGGTGAAGCAGTGCAGCATCGCATAAAGGTCCCAGCCCAGTGGCTGGGCCGGGTTGAGATGAATTGCCTTTTCGAAGAGGGCCGTGGCCCGATCGTATTCGGCAAAAAGAAACGAGTGTACGTGCCCAACCAGAGCAAGCGACACGGCATTGGCCGGGTCGAGTTCGAGCGCCCTGCGCGAATAGGCGCGCGCCTCCTCGAGGACGTGGGTGTCGGTAACGCTGAACCTTTGTCCAACCTGAAAGGTGCGGATAAAGGCCAGCCAGGCGTAGGCTGCGCCGCTCGGAGCTTCTGCGATGCACCTGCCCAGCAGTCGTTCTGCTCTTTCGAGATCTTGCCGCGACAGCCTGAAGATGGAATCAATTGCATGGAGAAGGTCGGCACCGGCGCAGGCGGGATCCTCCACCCATGGAGACAGCAGGTACCGGCCCACCTGATCCACGATCTGGGTGATGATCGGATGCAACTCCGACATGCTGCCACACCGGACTGCGAGTCGATCAGCGACCTGTTCCGCAGACCAAATGTGGGCTCCGTCGGACCGTCGGCGCAAAACGGCCTGCGCCAAGACTGCATCACCGTCGAACGTCAGACGCATTCGGGCGGTGATCGGAAGAACTCTGGCCGGGGACGGATCCGTGTCGATATCGGCGGGGGACGTGCTTTCGAATGAGAGGTCGGCTACTCCAATGCCAAGCGTCTCGCCCAGCGATCGTGTCAGGAGGCTCTGCAGCTGCAGTGCGATGATGCGCCCCTTGTCGGCCACTCCGATCACCTGCGGCGGTTGCAAACGCATTAAGATCTGCCCAGGTGGCGCTGCAGCGAAAAGCTTCGTGTCGTCGCCAGCATTGCGCAGGAGAAGCTCAGGCCCGGGATAGTCGAAACGCGCTATACGTAAGGGATCAATCGGGCCACCTTGAGAGACGATCTCGTGAGGCTGGGGTTTAAGAACCGGACGGTCACCTTGTCGCTTGATTTGCCAGTTCTGCCGCTCGAGGCTCAACCAGTCCTCAAATTCCGGGTCGCGGATGTCGATCCCTTCCAGAAGCTGATCCTGCGAATCGCGCCAAGACGTCGTCTGGTCTATGTCCAGCTCCATCTGCTCCAGGTTCAGCCAAACGGTGACCTTGTCGGCCTGCACCAGGTCAGAGTTAGGACCCAGCGATTTTCTGATTTCCATGAGAGCCTGTCGCAGGCTGGCCTGACCCTGCTCTGCAGAGCGATCGCTCCACAGCTTGTCGCGTAACCACGCTCGCGAGCGAGCCCCTCGACGTGCCAAAGCCAGCATCGCCAGCAGGGCTTGAGCTTTTTGCGACTTGGGAGCAACGGACGCACCAGCACGATCCGTCATGGTGAACGGACCCAGAAGATACATCCGGTAATTTCCACGCATGCCGTCACTTCGGGACATTGAAGTGCGCCTTTGTGTCCAAAAACGAATACACCCCCAGCCTGACGTCCCCTCTCTACGGTAGCACGGAGCCAACCCTCGGGGTAGCTTGGAAGGGTGCCATGGCGAGACCTGGCCCCGCGCCAGAGCCTGTGGTGCGCGATCACGCCTGGGCGAGGCAGCGGGCGCAACAGGATCACGACATGCATGGGACATGTAGCGCCCCCCTTAGCCTGATTTATGTGTCTCGTGGCGGCGTTTGAAGCAATGCAGGAGATCTTTGGCATCGGATGAGCTGCTGGCCCTTGGAGACATACTCCTCCACCTTGTGGAACTGCGTCTCTGGCAGAGCCTGTAGTCCACAATCGTCAGCGACAGGGTTCAGAAGCCAGAAGCTGTGTGTGGATTGAACGATCGGCGCAGGGATGTAGGGATAGACGAGACGCATCCCCACAGCTGCGTGGTCACTCCTTCCAAACAGGCCACCTCGACCCGCGGCTTCCAGTTTCTGTTTTAGGCGAAGCATGTGGTTGCGAACCGGAGGCTGGATGGCCAATGCGCTCGATCGGCCGCGGCCATCGTCCAGATACCTCAACACGGCCCAGAAGTCCGAAGGGCTGTTGGTCAACATGATGGAGTCTGCAGCGGAACGTGCTTCCCATGTGTCGATCAGATCGCGGTATCCGCCTTTCTCAAACCGGAGGGTGTAGTTGATGCTGGCCATGAGCAGCAGCATCGTGACGGCCAAGGACGTCGATTGTTGGAGCGGCATGCGGGCGCTGAACACTGCATTGGCATAGATCCCCAGGGCGATGGCCGCGAACGGAAGAAACAGACCGAGCGTCCGGTAGATGAAGACCGGCTTGAACGCCACCGAGATGAACAGCAGGACGCAAAGCGGCAGCACCACCAGCAGACCTGCTGTCCATCGACTGCTCGGCTGCGTCAGCGGCAACAGCAGCATGAGTGGCAGAACCAGGTAGCCGGTCAGGGCTGGCCAAGGGAACTCCATCCCTAAAAATGTCAGGGTAAGATGGATACCGATCGTCGGTAGATCCAGGCTGGCCAGGCCCTCAGTTTGACGGATGGCGCCGATGGCCAGCGGGTAAAGCGCCGCTAAAGCGACCACGCCATAGACCGCGACGAGCCGGATGACCTCGCGCCGACGGGCAAGCTTTATCATTCGCAACGTGGTGCTCAGAAACAAGAAGAACGCCACGAAGAAGCCTAGGCCGTGCGTCAGCGTCAGACCGAGCCCGAGACCGAGAGCGGCCAGCAGGTGACGCATGGTGGCGCGGCCGCTCTGCTCGATCCTTTGAAGAACATACCAGAGGCTGATCTCCAGGATCATCACCATGGCGTACATGCGTACATTCTCGGCGAAGAACAACTGCAACGGCATGAGAGCAAAAATGGCAGCGGCCCAGATCGCCGGCGCAAATCCAAAGATCTTTCGACATGCAAACAAAAGCACGGCGAGCGCCGCGATGCTCTGCAGCGTCGAATTGAGGATGAACCACCGATCGCCATCGGCGACGGCTGCCCAACCATGCAGTTGCAGGTAGTACAGAGGCGGGTGCGTGTCAAAGCGCAGCGTGGCCAGCACAATATCGACCAGTGGGCTTTCGGCAAGCGCGACGGAGAAGATCTCGTCTGCCCACAAATTGGGTTCCATCAGGAGGTTGACGATTCTCAGCAACACGCCGGCCAGAACAAATAGGGCCAACAGTCCAAGCAGTGGGCGGCGGCGAATGATCCCAAATTCCATGCGCTGTAAAACTCCCGCTCAAGGTTGCTGACACGACGCCGAGCACAGTGGCCACATCATCGCTCCCATGGGTCTCCGGCGCATCCTAGGCCGTCGATGCGCTTTCCCCGATACCTCCTTTTGGGGGCGGCTGAGCACCGCCAGGACCGGTCCGGCTGCGCCATGCGGGCTCCAGGCGCAGGCTCTACGCCTTTCGGTCAGGGTGATACCCGTCGACTGAGCTTGTATCCTGCGTCACCAAAGCGTTTCACCAATCCGCCCGGGAGCCACGATGTCCCTTCACACTCAGACGATCACCGCGATGAGACAGGTCAGGTGCCGGTCAGGATGGCTCCGGCGGCGTCTTCTCCCGCTGATTGTGCTTACGGCAATGGCGTCATCGCCGGTCGCGGGTCAGGCACTCGACAATCGCGCGCCTCTTCCCAAAGAGGCTGCACAGGTCTTCTTCTCCGGTCACAGTCTCATCGACAACCCCCTCCCCGACTGGGTGGAACTGATTGCGACCAGTCTTGGCAAGACCATCAGCTGGGAGCAGCAGATGATCCTGGGGTCACCGCTGCGGCTTCGCACCCGTGGAGAGGGACCAACCGGGTGGAAGGGCTACCACTATGGAAAAAACCGTGTCGGGGAAGGGCTCGACGTGATCGATGAACTTCGCTCAGGGCGTCACGCTGGGACGCGCCACCCCTATGACACGCTTGTGGTGGCAGAAAACCACGGCTTGCTGGGCTCGATCATCTGGGAAAACGGCATTGGCTATCTCAGGCATTTTCACGACCGGCTGACGGCGGCCAATCCAGCCGGCAGAACCCTCTACGTTCACGCCTGGCTTGGCATCGACAGGAACGATCCCGCCCGCTTCGTGGCGCGAGAGATGGACATCAGCCGGATCTGGGAGTGCACCGTCGAGAAGGTAAACCTCTCGTTGGAAGCCGAAAACCGCCCCGCCAATCTCAGCGTCATTCCCGCAGGTTCAGCACTTGCCACGCTCGTTCAGCAGGGACTGTCAGGACAATCGTCGCATCTGAAAGGCAGCCCGGCAAAGGTCGTGGATGGGCTCTTTCGCGACGATGTCCATCTGACGGATCCGGCAATCTATTTTCTGGCGGCGGTCCACTACGCCGCAATCTATGGCCAGTCGCCGCAAGGGGCCGCGGCACCCGACTCCGTCGCGCCGGACTTTGCGGCAGAGCTGCAGGCACTGGCCTGGCAGGTCGTGACGCGCTTTGCGCAAAACCGGCGCCCGCAAATGGCCGAGTGCCGCCGGACACTCGTCGAGTCAGTGTGTGAGAGCTACTGGAGCTACACCCAGTCCTATGAGGAAATCGGCCGGTGCAGGGGCTATTTCTCGCGTACCGATCCCGAGCGCGAGGGCAATCCGTTTTTATGGCCAGACTCACAATGGCGTACGCTTTCCTTCCCCTAGCGGCGGTGTGGAGATGGGGATTTGGCACACGCGGGAGGAAAAGCGCCGTTGTTCACATCAGCCGAGATCAAAAACTGCGCAAAGAACGCCGGGTGCAGTTTTGTCCAATGTGCGGTGGTGGGTTGAATGCCCGAACATATCAGAGCATTGGCGTACGTTCTGATCCTGGCGGTGCCGGCTTTCTTCGTGGCCGCGCGGTTGGCGGTTCCGCTTGTCGGGGCCAGGGAATTCTCGCTGTGGCGCAATGCGTGGATCATCGCCACTTGTCTCACCTTTCTGACCACAAGCTTCCTGTTGTTTGTCGCACTCTTGGGGCTGCTGATTTTCCTGGTGCGAAAGAGGCTGACCCAGCCGTTGTACCTGTACATCATCTTGATGTTTACCGCGCCCTGTCTGAGTGTGGGTGTGGGCATCCCCGGGCTGTTCAACAGGCTCATTGACCTTAATCTTCCCCGCGTCCTGGCGCTGTTGATCCTGCTGCCGATAGCCTTGAAGCTATGGGCTCAGCCGGAGATGCGGCGGTGGCGAAAACTCGATCTTTCGGTTGTCGCCTTTTGCGCCATGCTTTCCATTCTCGCCCTGCGTCACGGCGACTTCAACTCGATCTTCAGGGTTATCCCGAGCTATTGGCTCGACATCGTGCTCACCTATTTTGTCTTCAGCCGTGCCCTTCGCACTCCAAAGGATCTGGACCGTTGTCTCGTGGCCTTTGTCGTGGCGGCATTGCCGCTGGCGCTGGTGGGCGTTTTTGAGTATCTGCGCGACTGGCGCGTCTACTTCGTCGTGGTCTTGCGGTGGGACCTCACCCTGATCAGCCCCTACGTCTTTCGCGACGGCTCGCTACGCGCGGCAGCCACAGCCATAGAACCGATCGCCTTCGGCTTTTTGTGTATGGTCGGTGGCGGGTCTTTGCTGGCGATACGATCGGGCAAGATCGGCTTGATCTGGTGGTGGCTGGCGATGGCGATGCTTGTCGGCGGGTTGTTTGTCAGCCTCTCGAGAGGACCGTGGCTCGGGTTCGCACTTTGCCTTGCGATCGTGCTTCTTGCCAGACCGCGGCTGGCTGTGGCGCTCAGCCTGCTGGCCATCCCGACAGCGGCTTTGCTGCCGTATTTTGGACCTGTCGCGACGATTGACCGATTCATCAATTTGCTTCCCTTCATCGGCCATGCCGACGAGGGCAGCGAAGCGTATCGATCCGAACTTCTGGAGAATTCGCTGACGGTGATTGGTCGCAATCCGTGGTTTGGTTCGATGGACTTCCTGAGCGCTCCGGAATTGCAGGTGTTGATTCAGGGACAGGGGATCATCGACATCGTCAACAGCTACATCCAGATCGCGTTGGAATACGGCCTGGTCAGCCTGTGCCTGTTCGTGCTGTTCTTCGCCGCCATTGTCGCGTCTCTCGTGCGCCTGACGCTTGCACATGCCAGGCTGCAGTCGGCCCATCACGCTCTTCTTGGCTTGATGATCGGCATCCTGTTTATCATCGGCACGACCAGCAGTGTTTCGATTATACCGCATATCTATTGGGCACTGAGTGGGCTGAGCGTTGCCGCGGTTGCAATGGCGCACGGCCGGCAGGACAGACGCGCCTTTCGGCTTGCCCTTCAGGGTGAGGTGGGTATCAGCGGCAAGTCACCTGACGTCGCGGGACCCGCGACGACGGCGCCGATGCGCGTCCTTGGACGCGGGATCTGACTGCCTTGCATCACCGCCGACGCGTGGCGCGGCACCAATCTGCTGCCGGTCCTTAGACCGGTGGACCGCTTGGGGAAAGCTCAGGCTTTTGCGCGATCCAGGCAATGGCGCCGGACATCTGAGCGATGGGCTGCAGCAGTTCGGCGCATCCGGGTCTGCGTTTGTTGCGCAACCAGGCCTGCACGAATTTCGGTGCCAGGTACCAACCGTAGATCACAGCCGACAAGGCGCGCAGGGGGCGCGTCGCCTTATTGCCCATTTCCAGCATCGCCCGAAAGCCCGACCACTGCGCCTCTGGCCAGATTTTTACCGGTTTGAGGCCTGCAAGGGTCAAGGTCATGAACACGCCATAGGGTGTCATGTGGTAGTAGCTTGCATCGTGCCATGGCTCGAGGAACGAGGCTGAGCCGAGGCAAAGGCCGCCGGGTTTGAGGACGCGGGCCGCCTCCTTAGCCGCGAGTTGCGGAAAGGCGAGGTGTTCCCAGACAGCCGAAGCATAGACCACGTCAAAGCTCTCGTCGCGGAACGGTAGCACATGGGCGTCACACAGAAGATCGGGCCCGCCATGGGATCTCAGCCAGTCGTGAACCCGATCGACGGCAACATCCACCCCGACGTAGACCAGGCCGCGATCGCGCATGAAGGTGCGCATCTGGCCGCCGCCGCAGCCGAGTTCCAGGATCCGTTGTCCCTGCGCCAAGCTGTCGAAGCATGCCTCGTGCGCCGCGTCGAGATGATAGACCACCCCTCGTGCCTGGCCATGGACCGGCGGAAACTGCAGGATCTCGGAATCCGGGATGGTTGCGGGACTGAGGGCTGCCGCCGGCCATTCAATGCTGACGCTGCCGCCGCCGCGCGGCATCAGATTGGGACGCTGGTCCTCCAGTTGAAAATGGCGTCCGCATGCCTCGCAGCGTTTCAGCGAGACCTGATCTGAGCGGCAATCGGGACAACACAAAAGACCATCAATTGCCGACGTCATGGCCACCTCCAGAGGCACAAGGTGGCCAAGTTCGACAACCGGGTCAACGCCTCCATAAAGCGTAGCCGAGGCCGCTTGTCGTCGTGTCTGCCCCCGCCTTTCTACCGCTTTAGAAGCGCTTTCGCAGGCTCGTCGATGGCCTCTGGCGCACGTCATGCCTGAAGCGGCGGCCTAGGGTGCGACACGTCCTGGCAAACTTGAATGCCTGCCGGCGCCCGCCCGGCTGCCGCCCGACAGGCGGCGCCAGTCAAGCCCGCTCGCCCTGATAGTAGGTGAGATACTGATCGCGGAACCGCTCGGGGCTGCCGGGGTCGGCATATCGATGAAGCTGCGACATGTCGGTGTTGTTGAGCAGCACGCCCATGACCTTGGCGGCAACCTGCGGCTGCGCAGCCAAGACATTCTGGACCGTTTTGGCGGGTGTAACACCCCACTGTGCGACGAAGAGAAAGCCGTCCACATGCGGCTCGAACGCCTTGGCATCGACGACGGGAACAAGTGGCGCGAGATCCACGACGATGACATCGAAGGTGTCGCGCACGCTGTCGAGAAACCGTGCCATGCCGGGCGACGACAAAAGCTCGCTGGCGTGGGTCAAGGATTTGCCACGGGCAGCAACCGGCATGATGGCCAGCTTCGAGCGGCGATCAACCCGTACCGCCTTTGTCCACTCAACCTCCTGCAGCGCAACCTCCACCAGACCCACCTCCGGCTCCGTCGCCAGCATCTTGCTGAGGCCGGGATTGCGCAGATCCGCGTCGATGACGAGCGTGCGCTGGCCGCTGGCTGCCAACAGGCCGGCGAAATTGGCGGCCACAGTGGATTTGCCTTCGCCGGGCAGACACGACACCACGCCGATCACGCGGCAGCGGCGTCCCTGCAGCACGATGTCGCTGGCCAGCCGTGCATTTCGCAGACTCTCGGCGAAGTTGGAGCGCGGCAAATCCACAGCCACCCTCATCATGTGCCGGAAATCGATCGGTTCGCCATCCGGCATCGGCTGCGCACTTTCCGGTGCGGTCCCGCTTGCACTCGCAGCCCTGTTGCCGCTGATGCGCGGCAGGTAGCCGAGAAACGGCAGGCCGGTCTTTTCCTGTACGTCGTCGCCGGTCCGGAAGAACCTTTCGCGAACCTCCAGAAGCGTCGCCAAAGCACCACCCGCCATCGCTCCAAGCACGATCGACAGGGCCATCGTCAAGGTCTTGCGAGGACTGGACGGTGCTGTCGGCACGCCGGCCTCCGAAATGACGCGCGCCTTTGCGATCGGAAACGATTGTTGCTGCGAGGCCTGTTCGAAACGGGCAAGATACGATTGGTACAGCGTCTTAAGCGCCGCCGCCTTCTGCTCGAGTTCCGCCAATTGCACCATAGAGACGTTGGCCTGCGAATTGGTGCCGGCCACTTCGCCTATGCTGTCGCGCAAAGAGCGTTCTCTTGAGCTTGCAACTTCCATCTCGTTGCGGAAGCTGCCGGTGAGCTGCTCCAGCTCGGTGAAGATCTGCCGCGACAGATCCTGCTTTTCGGCCTGCAGGGCCACGGCCTGCGGATGGTCGGCGCCAAACTGCTGCACCACCGCCTGCTCTCGCTCGTTGATGGCGATGTAGCGTTTTCTCAGGTCCTGCAGGATTGAATTGTCCGTCTCGCGCGAGGAAACCACGGCATTGCTCACGGCGGCGTCGGGACCCCGTTCGATGATCGCCCGGTACTGCTGGTAGCGTGCCGAGGCCGTGGCGGCATCGGCCTGAGCGACGATCAGCTGGCTGTTGAGATCGGCCAATTGCTGAGCCGACAGCAGCTCGCCGCGCGGCGACACCAGCCCGTTGTCAACCTTGTATTGTTCAACGGCCAGGGCCGCCTGCTGCGAGCGGTTGTTGAGGTCCGTCAGCCGCTCTTGCAACCATACGGAAGCGCGCTCCGTGGCGTCAAAATTGGCGTTGAGCTGTTCCTCCACATAGCTGCTGGCATAGGTCCTGGCAATCGTCGCCGAAAGCTGCGGATCGGGAGAGCGCACGGAGATTGCGATCACCGAGCTGCGTCCCACCCGCTCGACGCCAAGCGACGCCTGCAAGATGGCAGCGGCCTTCTCGCGCCGACCAGCCTGCATGGCCTCTTGTGACGCCGGCGGACGACCCGGCAGGAACAGCGAGAGCGTGCCTTTGACAGTCCCTTTGGCAACATCGACAAGCGAGCGGGGCGGGTTGAGGATCAGCTCGTTGTCGCCCAGCCGGGCCTCGTCGACAACCCGCAGCGCCAACGCTTTCGATTTGAGGATCTCGACCGCACTCGACATCCGGTTGTCGATCTGCTGGGCACTTTGCGGTCCCTCCTCCTCCTCGGCAAAGCGCGACAGGCTGTCGTCGATCAGGATATGGGTCATCGAGGTGTAGATCGGCTGCGTCGAAAACAGATAGAGCCCGGCGAGCAGTATCGCGACCCCGATGCAGGCAATGATCACGCCCAGGCGCCGGACCAGGGCGCTCCAAAGCCGATCAAGGTCGATGAAGCTGTCGGCGTCGGTGCGCTGCTCGTGGAGGACCGGTTTTGTCCTGAACTGAAGTTGGTCCATGCTCGTGAGGCTTTCGCGTTGATGGTCTGGTGGCAGCGCCCGGCGACTGCCGGGCGCAGGTATCGGCACGCGCTTTAAGCGATCTCCGCGGCGGCCCGGTGGTCACTGAGCAGAGATGCAAGCGACTGCGCCAACTGTGGTCCCAGGTCTGATCGCTGCAGTGCAAAGGCGACATTGGCTTCGATGAAACCCTGCTTGCTGCCGCAATCGAAGGTGCGTCCCGCATAGGGATGAGCGTGGAACGGCTGCTTGGCGGCCAGCCGCTGCATGCTATCGGTCAGCTGGATCTCATTGCCGGCGCCGCGTTCTTGCGATGCCAGAAGATCGAAAATATCCGGCTGCAGGATGTAGCGACCATTGAGGTAGTAGCGCGAGGGTGCCACGGCAGGATCGGGTTTCTCGACCATGTCGGTGACCTCAAAACCATTCTTGACCGAGGCGCCCATGCCAACGATTCCATAGCTTGAAGTCTCGTGCGCGGCGCATTCCTCCACCGCGATGACATTGCCTCCAACCTCCTGGTAAAGGCCCATCAGACCGGCCATACAGCCGTGTGGTCCAAACGACACCATGTCGGGGAGCAGCAGCGCGAACGGCTCGTCGCCGACCAGCTCGCGTGCACACCAGACCGCATGACCAAGACCCAGGGGAACCTGCTGGCGGGTATAGCTGACGGACCCGGCCACCGGCTGCATCTTCTCAAGCAGGTCGATCTGCGCCGTTTTTCCCGACCGGGCAAGCGTTGCCATCAGGTCCGGCGCCGTGTCGAAATGATCTTCAATGGCGCTCTTGTTGCGGCTGGTGACGAAGATGATGGTTTCAATGCCCGCCTGCATCGCCTCGTCCACTGCGTATTGCACCACCGGCCGGTCGACCACGGTCAACATCTCCTTGGGCATCGCCTTGGTGGCCGGCAGGAAGCGTGTGCCGTTGCCGGCGACGGGGATGACGGCTTTGCGCACTGGTTTGCTATGCATGATAGTACTGCCCTTTCTTCGAAGTCATGGGTTATGAAACAGAGGTTTGGTGTCGCATCAGCGCGCGCATGCGCTTGGCGATCGGCAAGCGCAGATGCCAGAGCGCCCGCGGGTTGTCGATGGCCGCCCGCAGCGCTCCGGGGACTGAGCGGTTCTTGATGTGCGACACCAGGGTCAGGAAGGCGCGGGCCTCCACCAGGCTTCTTGTGCGGCGCCTCTGCGCGACGAGAGCCTCCCCTGACAAGGGGAACCGGCTCAGGAAGCTGCGGTCCGCCGACAGCATCGATTCCACGTGATGCAAGTCGAGCACCCGCGATATGGAACCCTGCCTGAGATGATACACGTAGCCGGCCGAAGGTTCTACCGCGCAGGTTGCGCCACTGGCCAGGGCCGAAGCGAGCAGCAGGTAGTCTTCGCCAATGCGCAACCGCTCGTCAAAGGCCAGATCGTGCCGTTGCAGGAAATCACGCACAAACATTGGCTTCATGTAGCCGAAATTGAAGGTGCTGCGAAACAGGACGTTGGAGCCGATGTAGTCGGCAAGGGTGATCTGTGCGCGGGCGCGCAATTCGTTCTCGGTGAACATGCGCCAGCTGCGGGCACCGTCCATGGCAACGACATCGAGGTTATCGACAACGAGCGGTGTTGCCATCGCCTTGGCACGGGCGATCATGCGGGCCGACCTGTGAGGAGACATGGTGTCGTCTGCATCAAGCACCGCGATCCAGGCGCCGGTTGCTGCGTCAATGCCGCGATTTCTCGCTCTCGCCGGGCCTCCGTTGGACTGCTGGCGGATCACCGTGACGCGCGGATCGTCAATCTGTTCGGCAATCTGTGCTGTCGCATCGCTCGAGCAGTCGTCGACCACGAGGACTTCGAGCGTCACGTCGACCTGGGCAAGTGCGCTGTCGATTGCCCGCGCAATCGTGTCCGCAGCATTGTAGGCGGCGATGACGAAGCTGACATCGGGGATGTTTTGAAGCATGGTCATGATGCCTCCGCCAGGCCGTATTGCCGGATCTCCCGCACGCCCAGCAAGCCGCTGACCACCCCGGCATGGAGGGTCGCACGCAGAAGATAGCGGTTGCGCCGCACCGGGAAGCCAACAAATCCGGCACAGGCCAGGCTGCAAAAGCCGAGCTTGGCGAGCGCCAGCCCGGCCTGTTGCAGGCGCCCTGCGCCGCGGCTGCGACTGGCCAGGATGCGGCCATGGGTCTGTCCCGAGCGGAACCGGCGCTTGACAAGCCAGGCCAAGCTGGCGCGGCCGGACGGGACGACTTCGGTGACGAGCGCGGCGGGGGCATAAGCGATCCTGCCGCCTGCCGCTGTCAGCGCCGCAAAGAACTGCGTGTCCTCACCGCCGCTTTGGCCCAGCCGCAGGTCAAACCGGCGCCCGCAAACATGCTGGGATCGCATGTCGAGAAGGACATTGCAGGTGTAACCGGTGCGGATGTCACCAGCGACCCAGACGGGGCGGGTCGAATGAAAGTCGCCGCGGCGCATCCAAGCCGGAGCGCTGCCGTCGTAAAGCGCTTCCACCGGACCCAGCACCGCATCTGCCCGGGTTGCCGCGATCCCCGTGTAGAGCGCCTCCAGCCAGGTGGTCGCGGCGCACTCGTCATCGTCGATAAAGGCAAGATAGTCCGCCTCGCATGCTTCCAAACAGGCATTGCGGGCAAGAGAGATGTTGGCGTGCGGGCAATGGACATAGGCAATCGGGAACGGGGACGTGTCCGATAGCGCATCGACCATGGCCTTCGCCGTTGGCCGGTGGTCGTTGTCGGCAACAACAAGGCGCACCCGCAGGTGGTCGGGGACAGTCACGGCAAACAGCGACGACAATGTCTCTGCCAGTGCAGGGCGCCGGAAGGTGCAGATCCCGATGTCGATCGATGTCGGTCTGGTTTTGGAGTCGGTCGTCATGCAGGCACCTTTCGTGGACCGTGACGCAGGAGCTCCCACCAGAACCCGGCTGACCAGGCAAAATGCATGATCATCGCCGAGATGGCCGCAACCGGACCATAGGGGTTCTTCTCCCGAACCGCCAGCCAGACGCCATAGGCCAGGCAAAGGCTTGCCCAGGCGAGAAAGGGCAGCGCCGCCGACCAGTGGAGAAAGCTCAACAGCGCAGCGATCGCGACGGGAACCACGGCAAGCGGCAGCGCCTGGCGCAGTCTTGGCAGCACGCGATGCTTCATCAGATTGCGGGCGCGGCCCCGCCCGTAGCCGAGGTATTGGCGAAACAGGGAGGCTGGCGTCTTGCGCGGGAAATAGGTCATGAAGGTGCGTGCGGTCATCCAGATCCTGTAACCGGCCTGCCGGAGCCGGTGGTCGAGCTCGGCATCTTCATTGTGGCTGAAACTCTCGTCGTAACCACCAACGGCGCGAAACGCTGCTATGCGCATCAGCGCGTGGTGGCCGTGGTCCACCCACTGGCCTCCACGGCCGTCGCGATGCTTGGAGCCGCCATTGCCGAGCTTGGAATTTTGGGCAACGGCGGTGGCCTTCTGGAAGAGACCAAAGCCGACCGTCTTCATCCCGGTGACCACACAGTCGGCCTGCTGCTGGTGCGCCTCCTCCAGCAGCACCTGGCAATAGTCGGCGGGATAGTCGCCGTGCGCATCAATGCGGATGAGAAAGTCGCAGTCGCTTGCAAACGTTTCGACGGCGAGATTGATCGCCGCCGCCTGCAGCCGTTTTGGATTGTGAAGGACGAACAGGTCGCGCATATGACCGACGAGACCCGAGGCGATCTCAAAGGTCGCGTCCGAGCTGCCGCCATCGACGACCACGATGCGTAGCGTCAGGTCGCCGCGGTGGGCGTCCAGCGCCCGCAGCAGCGGCTCGATTGTCTCCGCCTCGTTGAGGCAGGGAATAACCACGAGCGTCCGGTGATCGGAAAAACCATCGTCTGTCATGTGCACCCTCACGATTGAACCGGGGACAGGGCATCAGGGCCCCGTTTTGCGGTGGTCGCCCCTGTGGTGGCAGCCAGGCGATCGACCAGGGCGCGGCAGTCTTGCGGCCCGGTCGTCCACTGGCCGCGTTCGGTGGCGCACACCTGCTTCACGAGCTGCGTGTAGCGGTCGCTGTCGATGTCGTGAAACTGACGTTGCAGGGCATCAGCCGTCGCAGTGGCAAGCGTCAGGCCAAGGTCGCGGCGGCGCAGAAACTGCCCTGTCTCTGTGGCAGCCAGGGCAATTGGAACTGCCCCATGCAGAACGCCTTCGTACAACCGATTAGGCAACAGCCACTGCGAATTAAGCCCCTCCTCGAAAAAGTCGATCGCCCAGACGAAGTGGACGGCGCCATAGATGGCGGCGAGATCCTCCGGATTGCGGTAGGGGCCGTGGTAGCTGACATGCGGTGCGGCCTCGACCTGGGCATCGAAATCGTCAAACTCGCGTCTTGCCGGGCGACCGCGCAGGACGATTTCGACGCCGCCTTGCATGCGCGCTGCCAAATCGATCAGGATGGCCAGTGATTTGCGGCACCGCAGGGCGCCGAACCAGCCAATCCGCCAGGGCTCTCCCGGCGCCGGTGGAGCGCGCGGCGCACGCGTGGTGGGCACAGCACCATCAAGCTCCAGGACCTTGTTCTCCAGAAGCAGAGTGGACAGGGCAAGCCCGGATCGCTTGGCGAAATAGTGATTGATGAAGGCCGGCGAGCTGGTGATCAGCAACTGCGCGTGGCGCCCGAAATGGGCCTCCGCCATGCGAAAGGCGCGGCCCTTCAGGCCGTCGTCCAGAAGCAGGCGATGGATGTCGAGGCATTCGTAGACAACCGCGGGACGATCGGAAAACAGCCGCGCGGCGCGACTGGCAACGACCAGCATCTCGAGATTTCTGGCCAGGATGACGTCGGGGGACCTGATCCCGTGCAACCGCGTCTTGAGCGTGGCGGCGGCCTTGGCGACCGCCAAGGCCCGTTGCGACAGCCGCCCGTCGCTGGTCTGGCCCAGACCGATCGTCACCACATCCGGATCGTCGGACACAAGACTGTCGGCGCGATGGAACCCGGCCACGGTGACGTGCGCGCCGCCGTGTTTGAGCATCAAAACCCGCCGGCGGATTGCCGCGTCAGCCAGATCATGGGCAAGATAAAGGACGTTCAATGTCACTTGAGCCACTCTTTCATGGACAGCTACGAACTGGTTGCAGGGGCATGGGCACCGTCACTGGATCTTGCAAAGAACCGATTGCGGAAAGCGGCAGTTTTCGCCAAGCGCTGTATAGGCGATGCGATCAACGGCCATGGAGGCGGGTCCGGCATAGGAAAACGGCCCCAGCCATCCGGCAAGATTGTCCGACCCCCACAAGCTGACAAAGATCTTCTGCGCATGCGAGGGGATTTTCGTTGCATCGGTGACCTCATGAACAAGCTTGCCGTCGACGAAATACCGCAACCGCTGCTTTTCCCAGATGAAGGCGTAGTCATGGAATGCGGTGTCCGCGCCACCTGCCACGGGCACCAGCTTTTCGTTGCCGCCCGTGCCGGAGACATACTGGTTGACCTGCACCTGACTGCTGTTCTTGCCCAGCACCTCGAAATCCAGTTCGTCGTGCGGCTGTTTGTCGACCGGTCCGATATAGCTGAAGAAGGCCGAGTTGAGCCCAGAGCCTGAGGCGGCGCGCATGCGCACCTCGTAGGTGCCGTAGCCATAGCGCGCCCGGGTTTGCAATTCAGCGCAGGCGTAGTTCCGCTCACCGGTCCTGGCGGCGGTAAATCCAAGCCGCAACGATCCATCCTCCAGCGTCAACTGCTGCTTCGACCAGGTGCAGTTCTGGTGCGCGCCGTTGCTCCAGCCGTCGGAGACATACCAGAATGACCTGTCGAGCGTGTCGAACTCCTCCACGAAGGAACCACCGGTTGCGCCCGCTTGCGCCATCGCCCCGCCCGGCGCAATGGCCAGGGACACGATCAGCATGGCGCTGCGAACGGCGTGGTGGTCGGGGCAACGGCGTTTCGGGTCAGTCATGCTTTACCTCTTTGATGGCGCAGGGCTGCGCCGGCTGGTGTGTCGATGGCGTCGCTGCCGGAGCCGGCGTGCAGGGCTGCGGCTTTACGGTCGCGTGCGCGGCTTCCGGTGAGAATCCGATAGGTGGCCGGCGCCATTGTCGCGACTATACGGTTGCTCAAAATCAGAATTACGAAGGTCGCCGTGATCGCGATCAGATAAAAGGCGGGATAGAGGCTGTCGCCAGCCAACCGGTTCCACACCATCCACAGACCGACCAGCAAAGGGTAGTGGCCGCAGAAGATCCAGAAGCTCAAGCTGCCGGTGTCCGCCAGCCTGCGGCCAAACCGGGTCTCGATCAGCATCCCCGACGCCAGCCAGAAGCCGAGCGCGCCCAGGATAGAAAGAGTGTTGCGTGCCAGGTCGAGCCACAGGGGATAGGCAGGGCCCGTGCGGACAAGGCCGACGGCCAGGAGCGCCGCCAGTGCAAGAGTGCTTGCCGCACCCAGGAGACGGTAACCGTCGAGCGCGCGGATATTTTTGTCGTACAGGGCAAGCGCCATGCCGAAGGTGAAGCTGAACAGGATCGATTTCTTCAAGACGATGCCGATCGTCACGTCCGGCAGAACGGCCAGCATGAACAGCGCCGCACATGTCGCCACGGGAGCCCACCGCACAAGCCGCGCCAGGATCGGCGACAGGAGGATGCAGACCAGCAGATCGCGCAGGAAATAGAGGGGAAGGTTCACCGGAAAGGCTTCCAGCGCCAGCGCATGACTTGCCAGTTCGCGCCCGGAGGCCTGCCATAGCTCCGGAAAATAGCCGCTCGCGACCGAAAATCTCTGCATCAGCAGCACCGCAAGCAGCAGCCCGAGGTTCCAAAGCACAAACGGCGTCAGCACGGTGACCGCCTTGCTGCGCAAGGTCCTGCCATAGTCGAAAGCGGCAAACCCGCGACGAAAGAGCAGGTAGCCGGAGATGGCGCTGAGACACGGCACGCCGATGCGGAAAAAACTTTCGCCGAGGAAAACCCGCAGCCAATCGAACGCCCCGAAATGGCCCGCAAATGGACTGGTCTGGGCGTCATAGGGCACGTGCACGAAGACGATGCCGCCAATCAACAAGATGCGCATCAGATTGATGCGGGAGGATATAGTCTGATCGACCGTCAAACGAGTCCCCTCTATTTGAGCAGCGCCTCCCGTCGCTGCCGTTTCAACCAGAGCAGACCCTTCAGCCCGCGTTTGGAAACCATCGCGGTTCCATGAGAGGAAAATGTGGCACTGCAGCAAAAAACATCAACCGGGGACTTTGGTCCGACGCCATCGGCAATGATTGCGGGCCTGAGACGGGCAGGCCTGCACCTGTCATGGCAGGGGATCTGCAGGCATGAGCCTGCGGCTGGGGTGGTTTTTCCCGGTCGGCAAAATTCCTGACGGTGCGTCAGCGCCGGCGGCGACATTGACCCGCGTGCACTCTCCAAACGGTCCAGACAGCGGCGAAAACAAGGCAAGATGACGCCGTGCGGCGCTTCAGATCGGTAGGGGCTGCTTGCGGGCCCGCGACAGGCCGATCAGTTTGCGCAGGAGCACTCTTTCGGTGACAAGCAGCAGAAGACCATACACAAGCGCGCCCACCGTCGCCCCTGCCAGGATCTCGAGATAGGGATTGGTGAGATGTGCAGACAGCGCGTCGAGCGCCCATCGCACCGTCACGGCCATGACAAGGGCGTTGATCAACGAGCGGCTGCTAGTCAACAGGCCGCGCAGGAAGGGGATGTCATCGATGCGGAACACGGCCCAGGAATAGCCCAGCAGGGTCACCGCATTGACGACGCACAGCGCCACCATCGCGTCGACCAGCGTTCCCCACAGACACGCAAGCGCGATGGCTGCCGTGGTCGCGACGGCGCGAATGACCGCTGACCAGAACAGGATGTGGCCGTGGCCTGTGCCCTTCAGGTAGGGAATGAAGGTGCTGCAGGGCGTGACGATGGCCTTCGACAGGGCCAGCAGGCCCAGCACTGGCCAGGCATCGGCCCAGTTAGTGCCGAAAATCACCAGCATCGCCGGCTCGGCGACGGCCCACAGGCCAAACATCATCGGCGCCAACAGGACCGTGGTCACCTGGGTGCTGAGCATCAAGGCGTCGGAGCGGCGCTTGTGGTCCTGGCCCATGACGCTGAAGGCGGGAAAAAGTACACCCATGACCGCTGTCAGCACCACCTGGTTGGGAATGCTCGCAAAGCGGTTGGCAACCGAATAGGCACCGGCATCGGCCAACCCCAACATCCTGGCGATGACGATCATCGGCGACTGGAATGTCAGGAAGTTGGCGATCTCCGAGCCCATGACGCCGGAGCTGAAGGCCAGCAGCGGCCGCAGCTTGCGCGGTCGCATGACCAGTTTCGGGACGTAGGCGGAGGCGGCATAAAGGCCGGCCAATCGGATCAGCGCCGACGAAAACAGCTGTGCGACCAGCGCCCAGATCCCGAAGCCGGAAACGGCCATCAGCACTGCGATGATGGCCGCCAGCGATTCGGAGATCGTGCTCCACATCGCCTCCTTGCTGAAATTCATTCGCTTGGCCAGCAGGCAATAGGCCACATCGCCCGACAGCTGGATGGGAATCAGCAGAGCCATGATCTGGAGGAGGTAGGCACTTTCTGGCGCGCCCATCAGCACCGCCAGCGGCGCCGCCGTCAGATACAGGGCGACAGACATGACAAGGGCCATGGCCAGATTGGCCCAAAAGACCGTATGCACGGTCTCAAGGTCTTCCTCGGGCCGCATGATCAGTGCCGAGGTCAATCCGGCGCCACCGATCATGGTCAGAAACTGCACCACCGTCAGCGCCACCGCAACGGTGCCGAATTCGCTGGGGCTCAGAAGCCGGGCCAGAATAGGGACAGTGACAAACTTCAGCCCGAATGTCGCGGTCTTTGACAAAACGCTCCAACCGACATTGGTTGTGATGGTCTTCACGCCGTGGATTGGTGCCATAGATGAAGTCCCGGTGCTGGAGGTCGTTTGAGGATCACTGGCGATCCGTAGTGCCGCTTAAGATGTCGCCGACGTCGATGGCGTCCATTCCTTTGAGACAGCAGGGGCAAAAACATGGCGAGCTTTACAGTTGTTATCCCATTTTATCAAAAACAGGCGGGGATTTTGTGTCGAGCCTTGCGCTCGGTGTTCCAGCAGAGCTTCCAGGATTTCGATATCATTGTCGTCGACGACGCCTCGCCGCACCCGGCCGATCTTGAACTGGCGCAACTTGCGCCTGAGGAACAGGCCCGTATTACGGTGATCACACAGGAAAATGCCGGACCAGGCGGGGCCCGCAACACCGGCCTTGATCACGTGCCCGCCGCCACCCAGTTCGTTGCCTTTCTCGATTCCGACGACCTGTGGCTGCCCGATCACCTCAACAACGCCCACCAGAGCATGATCCGCTTCAAGGGCGACTGTTTCTGGGCCTCAATGCAGGCCAGCGAAGAATTCTACTATCATTTTTCCATGTCGCGGCTGGAAGCAAGCGACGGAGCGGTAAGACTGAACGAGACGCCGCTGATCCTCGAAGTGCCCGATCTTGCCACAGCGATGCTGAAAAACTGGAGCTTCCTGCACCTGTCGTGCATGGTGATCGGCCGCCAGCTGTTTGAGACCGTGCGGTTTGATCCGGTGCTCCGGCTGGCGGCAGAGGATGTGCTTTTCTTCTGTGACTGTATCTTGCAATCTCGTCGTAGCCTGCTTTGCGACGAGGCCGGAGCCATGCGCGGCATGGGCGTCAATATTTTCCATAGTATCGACAACCGGTCGCCGCAGTTCCTCAGGCAGCAGTTCAACACCTGGGTTGCCCTCGACCGTCTGGAGGCGCGGTTTGCCAAGCGGCCAGCCGATGTCGCCTCGATCAGCGCCTATAAGAACACTGCCCGTCGGCAGGCCTTGTGGAGCCAGGCGGGTCGGGTTCGCCGACGCCAGGCGCCCGAGCTTGGCCTGCTGGCCCGCTGGGCCTGGCGCGATCCGGGGCTGTTGCGCACGCTGGTCCAGCTGGGCACCGACAAGTTCGCCAAAACCGGCGCTTGAACCCATTTTCTTGAAACATCGCAGCCTTGGAGGGCAGCATGCAGCCATATCACTGGGAATCCCATCACGGCAATTTCGGCGACGATCTCAATCTCTGGCTTTGGGACTTCCTGCTGCCGGGATTGCGGGAGGTCCACCCGCAGACCATGCTGGTGGGTGTCGGCACCGTGTTGAACCCGACGCTCCTGCCGCGCGGCGTCCACAAGCTGGTGGTCGGCAGCGGCTACGGCTACGGAACGCCGCCCGATATCGCCGACGCCCGTGAGTGGGACGTGCGCTGCGTGCGCGGCCCCAGGACCGCCGAGCGCCTCGGCCTGCCGCTCGACCGGGGGATCGTCGATCCGGCGGTGATGATCACCGAGATGCCGGAATTCCAGAACCTGCCCAAGCGCACCAAGAAGACCTTCGTTCCCCATTGGGAATCGGCCGAATTCGGCATCTGGCAGGCGGTGTGCGAGCCGGCGGGGCTGACTTATCTCGACCCGCGCGGAGACGCCAAGGCGGTGATCCGCGCCATTGCCCAATCGGAGCTGGTGATTGCCGAATCCATGCATGCAGCAATCCTCGCCGACGCCTTCCGCGTCCCCTGGGTTGCCGTCACCACCTCGGCGTCGATCAATGACTTCAAGTGGGGTGATTGGGCCAGCAGCGTCGGTGTCACCTATAACCCGCGCTTCGTGCCCGTCTCGTCGCGCGCCGAAGCGGTTGCCAAGCGCGCCCGCTTCTGGGGGATGCAGTTCGATCACCAAGCGGTCCAGGCACCCGCCATGGTCGCGACCGACGAGGTGATGACGCGGCCACGGCCAGCGCCGACGGGTCTGCGGGTTATGGCCAAGCAGGTGCTGGCGGCGCCGTCGATCCTGGCGCTGTGGCAGGCGAGCCGCGCCGAGCCGCAGCTCAGCCGCAATGGCGCGCTGGAGCAGTTGAAGGATCGGTTCCACACGGTCCTGGACGAGGTGCGCAGGGACTATTTCTGAGAAAGCGGAATCCCGGCCAGGAGGTAGCGAAAATCAGTATGGAGGGCGCCATCGCCGGCGCCCTTCTCGGCTCGCCGCAACTTGTCGCGCAAGATGCCGGTGGCAATGGCTGGAAACGCCGCCGGCCGGGCCATAAGGTACCCGACCGGGGCAAATTGTCCGTCGCCGGCCTTTTTGTCGAGGAAGGCGCGCAGTTCGTAACGCTTGCGAACGTGCCGTTCATGGCGGGCCAGTGCCCGCTCCACGGGGGCGCTGAGCCGGGAGGCGGCGCGGATGGCGCCGTCGGCCTGGAACAGGCGTTTCAGATCCTCCGTTCGATGCTGGCCGCTCAGCGAATCCGAGCGCACCACGGCGCCATAGCCGCAGTGTTCGATGACGGTATAACGTGCGCCGGCGATCAGGGCACGCAGATAGAGCTCGTAATCTTCTCCCAGCCGCAGCGCCTCGTTGTAGCGCAGGTCATGGCGGGCCAGGAAGGCGCGGCGCATCACCGGCTTCAGGAAGCCGATTTCGCCGCGTCGGATGCCCGGCTTGGAAATATTGCCCTCGATGAACTCCAGCGTCGAAATCTGCCGCGCCCGTGGCTGGAACACCTGCGGCTGTTGGTTCGCAACAGGGCGATGCATGAAGGCGATATTGTCGGCGATGAAATCCCAGTCACGGTGCTGCAGCATTGCGGCAAAGCGTCCAGGAAAAAAGAAGTCGTCGGCATCGAGGATGGCGACCAGCGGGGCGCTCGAGATGGATATGGCGTGATTGCGGGCTGCAGCCGGGCCGCGGTTGACCTCGAAGGAGACGACACGCAACCGGCCGCTGCCGTCATCGGCCGCCCGTGCCGCAGCCGCAGTCGCGTCACCGGACGCATCGTCGACGACCACGACCTCGCTGACCTGTTGCTGGGTTAGGGCCGAGGCGATGGCCAGGCCGATCGTGCCGGCGGCGCCTCTTGCCGCGATGATCACACAGACCGACTCGTCGTTTTGCGTAGACATTGCTGCTCTCCTTGCTGACACTCAGCCGGCAATAGAAGATACAAACATGACCGGGATGTGGAATGGGTCGATCAGGCGCATGATGGGGAAGGCTAATGATCGGGGATCTTCCAATGCGCGGCAGCATCGGCTGGCAGCTGATCGTTGCTGCGCCGGTCGCCGAGCGTTGGGGCCTGCTCGCCGCGGGCTGCCTCCCGCTGCAATTTTTCCCGGTGGACAAGATAGAGGACGCCGAGGAAGTAGCCCACCTGCAAGAGAATCGCGGCCACAACCGTTGCGACCAGAACGCTGGACGCAGATCCCGTCATCCAGAAGACAGACCCTGCAAAAACCAGCAGGACGCAGGTCATGCTTACAAAGACGCGGGGTGCATACATCATCCGTCCTCCCGGATTCCATTCAACTACGGTCGTGCGTGTCTTGGCTCCTCTCCAATCATCGGAAAGCATATTGAGCTAAACGCAAGCATACAAGCTCGCCAGCGCCGTTTGTTACATGATCTTCGTGAAAGCTTCGTAATCTTGAGACAGGAATCGGCAAATGCGGGCGTAAATTCCCTCGCCGGCCGGAATCGAGGTCGGGCGGCAAGCTGTGCTGAGGTTTGCTCGAGCGTTGCTGCGTCATCTGCCGCTGCCAAAACGCCTTGGGCCACCTGCCCTCCTGTTCATCCATCCTCTGCAGGCCGCCTGCCTGCGGCAGCCCCTCGATCCCTTAAGGTCCAATCACAATCGACCGCGTCGATGCGCCGCCGGGACAGGATTGTCTGTCTGTGGGTGCGACGCACCGCACGGGCGCTGCACTCAAGGCGCAGCCCGCCGCGCCGTGACCCGAAAGGGAGTCGGGCATTTGCCGCAATTTGGCCGGCATGCCGCCACAATCTGCCCGGCGCTGCATCGGTCACGCCGGCTGGTCGAGCCGCTTGCCGCGGTTTGGCATTGATTTGAATCAAATTATGTTTCGGACGTGTGCGGTGCAGCATTGCAACCACCGCGACGCAGCATTGTATTGCACCGCAAACTTCGCGGGACAAAAGTCCGACGCGCAAGTGTCTTTGGCCGGGCGCGGAGGCAACCGCCCTTCAGTATCTTGAAGTCGTTTATGTAAAGCGGGCCGTATAGATTTGGTGTCGGCCGTGAAGTGCGCTAATCGATCTCTGCTCCTACTGGCATACGACACGCTTGCACTTGCACTCAATAGCCTGCCTGCTTGGCGCTGTTCTTTGCCGGTTCTGGTCTCGGCCAGAGAGATCGTGAGGTGGCGCTCACTCGGCTTAAAAAAACGCTGGCATCAAATTCCGAACACAGACTTATTATCCTATTGCCACGCACGACGCACCGTAAAGGCACCGACATCGCCACACAAAAATGGAGTTCACTCTATGAAGTCAGCGACACGTTCGGCCGGATCGCCGTATCTGACGACCGATGAATCCCCCCTCGCGTTCCCCACTGGAGGGTTGGCGAAACGAAGTTTTGACATCACCGCAGCCCTGGCCGCCCTTGTCTTCTTCAGCCCTATCCTTCTGCTGATCATGGCGCTGGTGAAGGTCTCCAGCAAAGGCTCGATATTCTATGGTCATCGGCGGATCGGTCACAATGGCCGCTCGTTCCACTGCCTCAAGTTCCGTACCATGGTGGCCAACGGCGATGAGGTCCTGCGCGACTATCTGCGCAACAATCCGTCAGCGGCTGAGGAATGGAAAGCAACCCGAAAGCTGCGCGACGACCCAAGGGTGACCACCGTCGGGACCGTGCTGCGCAAGCTGAGCCTCGACGAGCTGCCGCAGCTCATCAACATCCTGCGCGGCGACATGAGCGTCGTGGGTCCTCGTCCCGTCATCGACGAGGAGCTGAGCCTCTACGACACTGACGCGGTCTACTACCTTCGCACCCGTCCCGGTCTCACGGGTCTGTGGCAGATCAGCGGACGAAACGACGTCTCCTACGAAAGCCGCATCGCCTTCGATACGCACTATGTTCAGAACTGGTCACTGGTTCAGGATGTTCTGATCATCGCCAAAACCATCCCGGCTGTCTGCCTTTCGCGCGGAAGCTACTGATGCGACAGCTGACGTGTCGAGATCAGGCTTAGGCCGGTCTTTGCAGTCACGCCCGCAGTTTCAGCCCCTGTCAGAGCAAAGGAAGATCAATGCGAAGACCATTGCCCGCATTGCGCCGCGTGGCGCTTGTCGCCCTTCTGTGCACCGGCAGCCTGGCGCTGGCCGGCCCCGCATCGGTATCGGCAGACGACGGCGGTTACCGGCTCGGCGTCATGGACAAGCTCAAGATCCGCGTCGCGGAATGGCAACCTGCGGAGGGCAGCATCCGTGACTGGGACGTGATCGGCGGCGACTATGCCGTCGGCCCCGGGGGCGCCATCTCGATCCCCTTCGTCGGTGAGTTGCAGGTCGACGGCAAGACCACGGCACAGGTCGCCGCCGAAATCGGCTCGCGCCTGCAAACCGAGTTTGCTTTGCGCACCAAACCGTCCGCGTCGGTGGAAATTGCCGAATTTCGCCCGGTCTTCCTGGCCGGCGACGTGACCACTCCAGGCGAATATCCCTTTGCCCCCAACCTTACGGTGCTGAAGGCCGTCAGCCTTGCCGGCGGCCTGCGTCGGTCCGAAGCCGGCCAGCGGTTTGCCCGCGATTTCATCAATGCCCGCGGCAATGCCGCCGTATACGATAGCGAGCTCGGCCGCCTTCTGGCTCGCCGTGCCCGCCTTCTGGCGGAGGTCGAGGGCGCCAGCGAGATCAAGATGCCGGCGGAACTGCAGTCGGTACCGACGGCCCCGGCGCTGCTGGCCAGCGAAACCGCTCTCATGAAGTCCCGTCGCCAGCGCTACGAGCTCCAGCTCAAGGCGCTGGAGGACCTGCGGTCACTGCTCGAAAGCGAGGTCGAATCGCTGGCCCAGAAGGCACAGACGCAAAACGAGCAGCTGCAGCTGGTCACAAGCGACCGCGACCGGATCAGCCGGTTGACCGAACAGGGGCTGGCCACCAGTCAACGACGCCTGGCCGTCGAGCAACGGACCGCTGACGTGGAGTCGACGCTGCTCGATATCGACACCGCTTCGCTGCGCGCCAAGCAGGACATCAGCAAGGCCAACCAGGATGAAATCAACCTGCGCAACGACTGGGAAGCGCAGCGCGCCAAGGAGCTGCAGGACACCGAGGCGGAACTGGAGAAGCTGCAGCTGCAGTTGACGACCAGCCGCGATCTGATGTCGGAGGCGCTGTCGCAATCGGCCGAAGCGTTGAAGTTCGAAGCCACCGGCCGGGGCGCGTCGATCAAATACGTGATCGTGCGCGATGCCGGTGACGGACCCAAGGAAATCGCCGTTGATGAGACGACGCCGGTGCGTCCCGGTGATGTGGTCAAGGCGACAGCCGAACTGCTGATGCAGTGAGGCCGGCATGAGGATCGCCAAGTCCCGGCTGTTGGCACCCGCCGATAACGGCCCCTACGGTGTTGCCGCGCTGGCATTGTCAATGTTCGTGTTCGCCTATTCCGCCCGCTTCGGCCAGGGGGCCATCCTTGCCTATTACGCGGTCTGGCTGCCGCTGGTGCTGATCGACTACAAGCGCGTGCTCGGCAACTACGCCCGGTTCGGCTGGATCTTCGCGTTCGGCCTGTTGTGTTTTGTGTCAGCCTTCTGGTCGCAGGCGCCGTCGGTGTCGCTGCGCGCGGCCGTGCAATACCTGACTCATATCGCCTGTGCGCTGATTGCCATGCGGATCCTCACCACCACCACGCTGTGCCGCGGCGCCATGGTGGGCACCGCCGTGGTGCTCATCTACTCGCTTATCTTCGGCAGCTATCACTATGACCCGCTCGACGGCGGCTACAGTTTCGTCGGCGCCTTCTCGTCAAAAAACCAGCTGGGGCTCTACGCCTCACTGGGCGTCCTGTTTGCCTACGCCGCCGGTATCCTGTTGCGCCCGGGCCGGATGTGGCGGTCTGCCGCGGCCGTCACCGGACTGCTGTCGGGTTACGCACTGTTTGCATCGCAATCGGCAACCTCGGTCATCACCACCATCGCCGTGATCGCCATCGGACTGGCCCTGCAGCTGACGATGCGCCTGGCACCGCGCCAGCGTCGTGTGCTGTTTGCCGGCGCTGTCGTGTTTGTCGCCGGCGGGGCGGTTGCGGCGCTTCAGGCTGGTGCGCTGGACGCCATCCTTGCCGTCTTCGGCAAGGATTCCACCCTGACCGGGCGGACCTATCTATGGCAGCAGGGAATTGCCGCAGCTGCCATCTCGCCCTGGTTCGGCGTCGGCTATCAGGGCTATTGGGTCCAGGGATTTGCCGAGGCAGAGCGGCTGTGGCAGGATTTCTTCATCGCCTCCCGCAGCGGCTTCCATTTCCACAACACCTATATCGAAACCATGGTGGAGACCGGTCTGGCCGGGTCGGTTCTTCTGGTCTTGGTGTTGCTGCGGTCGCTGTTCGGCCATCTGCGGCGATTCCTGATCTGGGGACACAGTCCCCAGTCACTCGTCATGGTGTTGATCGCAACGCTTCTCCTGGTGCGGTCGTTTGTCGAGATCGACATCATGCATCCCTATCACGTCGGATCCTTCCTGCTCTATTTTCTGGCCGGACAGCTGACGCAACGCAATCAGGCCGCCAGCCAGCCACTCACCCGGGCGCAGGCTGGTATGCGCCAGAAGGCGGCAGGATCGCACTGGCCATTCCCGCAGCCAAGTGAGAAGCCGCATGTCTGAAGCGCGCCGCAGCACCACGACGCTTTACGGTATCCAGTACCTGCGCGCCCTGGCGGCAACGGCCGTGCTGGTCTTTCATGCGGCCGAGCGGGCCGGAGAACACTTCGCCATCGGCGCTGCCGGTGTTGATGTGTTCTTCGTCGTCAGCGGCTTCATCATGATCGTGCTGAGCGAACGCCGGCCGTTGACCCCGCTGGCGTTTATGCGTGATCGGCTGCTGCGCATCGCACCGAGCTACTGGATCGTGACGGCGATCATGATCGCCGGAGCGGCTGCAGGGCTGTTTCCCAATCTCCAGCTGAGCCTGGCCCACATTCTCGGCTCGCTGTTGTTTCTGCCGGTTGCCTCGCCAAGCAGCGGGCAGCTGTGGCCGGTCCTCGTCCAGGGATGGACGCTGAATTACGAACTATTCTTCTACCTGATATTCGCGGTCGTCCTGCTGCTGCGACCGGGGCTGCGGGTGGCAGCGCTTTGGGCCATCCTGGTGGTCGTCGTCGCCCTTGGACTGCTGCCCGCAAACCAGCCGATGCTGGCGTTCTACACGCAGCCGCTTATCCTCGAGTTCGCTGCTGGCGCGGCGCTGGCGAAACTGTGGGCACACGACAGACTGCCCCGCAGCGCCGTCGGCTTGCTGCTGATCATCTTGGCTGTCGCAGGATTTGCGGTGATCCAGGCGCAGGGTCTGGAGTTCGGCGCCCTCCAGTGCGGTCCCCTCGCCGTCATGCTGGTGGCAGGCATGCTGTCGCTGGAGCGTCACGAGAAGCTGCCGAAGCTGCCATCTCTCGCCTATCTCGGCGACGCCTCCTATTCGATCTATCTTTGGCACACGCTGGCGCTGGCGGTGTTCATCAAGGCCGGATTGATGTTGGCGATACCGGCGCCCCTGGTGGTCGCCGGCGGGGTGGTGGCTGGGGCGATCTTGGGCGTGATGGCCTACGAATGGGTGGAAAAACCCATCCAGTCGTGGATCAAGGGCAGGCGCGCGCCCGCAACGCCCGCCGTCTTGCAGCGATCAACGCCCTAGCCTGCTTACGGCGCCATGGACGCAGGGCCGGCCGATCGGTCACATTCGCTCCCCTTGCCTCTTGTCCGGCCCGTTCTCATCGGGGTCGTCGGCACAAGGTGGCGTCTTGGCCAAGTGCTGTCCAAGCCGCAGCGCCAGGGCCACGGCAGGAAGTGTCGGGTTGGCATGACCTCCGGTCGAAAACACGCTGGCGCCGGCGAGATAGAGATTTGCCAGCCCATGCACGCGGCAATCGCCGTTGACGACGCTGAAACGCCTGTCGTCGCCCATGCGTGCCAGGCCGATCTGGTGATAGCCGTCGAAGGCCTGCGCGAGGACACCCTGACGCCGGCTGGCTTCGTCATGCAGATACTCGAGCCGGCCCAGCCGGTTGCGCGACAGCCAGGCATCGAGCAGGGCGTGCGAGCGCAGCACCGAGGTCAGGTCGTCTTCCCCGACCCGATAGTCGACGCTCAACCGCGCTCGTCCGTCCGCTGCTTGCGTCAGCACAACGCGACTGTCGGGCTGTGGCACCTGCTCGGCGTGATAGCGCAGAAGGTATCGCCCCGCCGGGTTGGCCAGCATGCCACCGTCACCGCCGCGCCAGATCTGCGCCAACGTCAGCCCGGCCCGCCGCAGCGATATCCCGCGCAGCCGGATGTTCTTCAGATGACCCCGAAGCTGGCCTTTGCGGCTGTGCGTCGGCCGCGGTGCCAGGCCGCGTGACAGCCATCGATAAGTTCCCGTTGCGGTCATCAGGAGATACAGGAGAGACAGGCTGCCGGATCCATGGATCGGATCTGAAATGGAGATCGCGTCGAGCCAGAAGACGGTGTTGAGCAGACGTTCCTGCAGCTGGACGGGGGCGGCAAGCTGCAGACGTCGCCGAAAGCGATAGCCATGCGCATCGGTCTGGAAGGACAGCTGCCGGGCGAGGTCATCGTCGGTAAGCTGGATGACGGCGAGGTAGCCGGTCAGATGGCCCTGGTAATAGCGACCAAGCGCGCCGTCCGGTTGACCCAGCAAAGCCGGCTGCTTTGTCTGGAGCGCAAGAAGAAGGCGTGACGTCTCCAGTCCGCCGGCAGCCAGAACCAGACGGGACACGGCGTAGGCCTCGTGACGACCGTAACGCAGCACGCGCACATGCGTGACCCGGTCGCCACCAGGCTCACAGATCAGCTCGGTGGCAACCGACTGTGTTGCCAGGAAGATGCGGTGGGACCGGCGAAGGGCGGCCTCGTAGCGCGGCGCCAACGCCGGACTTTTGCTCCAGTGCTCGATCGCATCCGTCGCGACCGGGCCGGCAGCTGCATCGCGCTGGCGCCTCGTTATTGTCCCGGCGTCCAGAAAGGTTGCTGCCTCGGCGTAATGCGCGGCGATCTCAGCATGGGCAATGGGCCAGCCGGGGACCGGGACATGCGCCCTGTGCTGGAAGTCGAGGTCATCGAAGGGGACGCAGCGCCCGCCCCACAGCGCGGAGGTTCCGCCGATGCCGCGGTGGCTTGCTGTCCCCGGCAGGGCATGGTGGCCGTTGGAAAACTCGGTCGCCGCAGCATCGTCTACGTCGCCCGGCCCCGCCTCCAGCACAAGGACAGTCAGACCAAGAGCTTCAAGCTTGAACGCCAAGGCCAGACCGACCGGACCGGCGCCGACCACACAGACGTCTGTCGCGGGGAGCGGTGCATCACCTTCGGATACCAGCATCAGACATCACTCTCTAGCGTCGCAAGCACCAACGGCGAGGCCTGTCACCTGCGACAGTCGCGAGTATACCACTGTCTGGCCTGCCGTTAGAACATGTGCCCTGCGCTCCAACAGTCAATCATCGCAATCGCCACGGCCGGCCTGGAAAGGCTGTGGCCGTCAGTGGTTGCTACGGGAATGCCAGTTCCAGGCGGAGCGGACAATCGCCTCGAGGTCATGGGTCGGCTGCCATCCGAGGATCGCTTTCGCCTTGTCGTTGTTGGCGACCAGCGCGGTCGAATCGCCGGGGCGGCGCGCAGCGTGCTCGACGGGAAACTGCCGTTGCGTTACCGCCGCAATGGTATCGACCAGTTCCTTCACCGTTGTGCCGGTGCCGGTGCCCAGGTTCAGGGCCACCGTCTCTCCGCCGCCCAGCAGATAGTCCACGGCCCTTACATGAGCATCGGCCAGATCAAGCACGTGAATATAATCGCGCACGCAGGTGCCGTCTCGCGTCTCATAGTCGCTTCCGAAAATCTTGAAGGATCCGCGTCGACCGAGTGCGGCTTCGATAGCCAGCGGAATGGCGTGCGTCTCGGGGGTGTGCCATTCACCGATCCGGCCTTCGAAATCCGCCCCGGCAGCATTGAAGTAACGCAGCATCACAGACCGCAGGCCCTGGTAGTCGCTGTAGTCCTTCAGCGCCTGCTCGATGATCAGCTTGGTGCGGCCATAGGGATTGATCGGCGTTTGCCGGTGCGCTTCGTCCATCGGGACACGATCAGGCAGGCCGTAGGTCGCGCAGGTCGATGAAAAGACAAAGGCATCTATGCCGGCTGCCATCGTCGCCGACAACAAGGTCAAGGTGCCGATAACATTGTTGTCGTAGAAGGCAGCTGGATTGCTGACCGACTCACCCACCTCGATCAGCGCTGCAAAATGCATCACAGCATCCGGCTGGTGCTTGGCGAGCACGGCATCAAGGCGGGCGCGATCGCGGATATCGCCGGTCTCGAGCGCCCCCCACTGGACGAACTCCGAATGACCATTCGACAGATTGTCGAAGACGATCGGTTCGTAGCCGCGCTGCGACAGAAGCAGGCAGCTGTGTGCGCCGATAAAGCCCGCTCCTCCGACCACCAATACTTTCTTCGACATCGAAATTCCCTGTGATGATTGATTCGTTCGATTGTATCGGCACAATGTGACGTGTCAGAGCGGGTGCCGCCAGATGCCTTGTAGCGAACCTGCGGCGTAGGACACCGGGTTGCGGCATCAGGTATAGAGCGGCCTTTGATGACGACAACAGGTGCACGAGCCAGCCAGGATGCCCAGTCGTTGAGGCAGGTTGGGATGCAACGACGTCTGACACCCGCGTCAGACTGGCAGGGCGCGTGCAACGACGATCAATTAATGCGCGTTCACACAAGACTGATCGCCAACGCACGGCTGGCAGCAGGTCGCTATTGGCGCCCAAGCGGCCATGCGAGACGCCGTTGCGAGACAGTCCCGGGCACGACATGGGGTTCGAGGACGCATGCCATGTCGGGGTCCCGGCCAGCGATCACAGGCGCCCGGCGGGCGGCTTTGCCATTCTGCCCAACCCTGGCGGCATCCGTCGCCTGCGGCAGAACGTTCTCTGTTTCAATATGGTCTACTTTGCTTTTTTCTTGCGGCGGTTTCCCAAGCCCATGTCTTTCGCCAGCTGAGAGCGTTTGTCGGCATAGGATGGCGCGACCATCGGATAGGTGTCTGGCAGTTCCCATCTTTGACGATATTGTTCGGGCGTCATCTGGTGAGATGTCATCAAGTGGCGCTTGAGAGACCTGAACTTGAGGCCATCCTCGAGGCAGACGATGCAGTCATGTTCGACTGACTTCTTGATTGCAATTGCAGGCTTGGACCGTTCAAAGACAACAGACTCGGCAAATGTTGGACCCTTCGTACGCGCAAGTGCCGAATGAATGTCGGAAATCAATCCGGGAAGATCGTCGATAGGCACCACGTGGTTGCCCACATAGGCGGCAACAATGCCTGCCGTAAGCTGTGCGAGCTGTTGTCTGTCGCCCGTCTCGCCACCCTCGTTCATGGTAGTTCCTTCCGCCGTTTTTTCAGTCATCGTCGTGATTGACGCGTTTGTGGGCAAAGATTGACGCCAATGCAAGGCCTATACATACGGTCATGGACAAGATTATGGCTCTACTTTGGTTGAGCGGCACCGAGACATTAGCAGTACCTGTATTGGCGAAATGGCGGCTGTCACCCTTCAACAGGCTGCAGCTGTGTTGGCTGGCGCGGCGAAGTGTTTCGCCACCTGCACTGGATTGATGCAAGCGTTGCGGCTCACAGACAGGCCCATGTCGAGACTGGTCACAAACATCCGGCCAAGGCAGCCCTTGTTGCCGTCTCTTCCGTTTCGCCCATGACACTCCGATCCACAGGACCTGGCTCTGGTTGTTTCGATCCGCCAGCACCTATGAAAGACGCGTCCCTTGCAAACAACGCCCAAAGTCTTTGCCAAAGACATCATGGAGCGAATGTGCCGTTGTTTCCAGTGCGCCATCCTACGCCCTTGGCGGTAAGTCTCAAGGCTTCGGTTCCCCTTTGCTACTCACGGACTTGACTTCATTGCGCAGGGAGCGGAAGCGGCGGCTCATCGGACAGCCGTCGCCGCGGTTGGTCGTGCTGTTGCCGTCAGACCAATGGCCCCGATTGACCAAGGGCAGTCCTGCAGTATCCTGTCATCGAAGACCAGCTTGCGCACTGCAGAGGACGTTGCCGAATGCCGTTTGCCTCTTTCGATGCCATGGGACCGGAAGACCTCGCCGTTCTGCGCCAGGTTCTTGAACGCGCCTGTCACGCCAAGCAGATCCCGCTCGACGGTCCGCGAGCCCAGGAGCTGGCGCGCGAGCTTGTGGATTGGCACCTTTTTGGGATAACCGATCCCTCTGAACTGGAGGCCATGCTTGAGCCTTTGCTGATGGAGTAGTTGCGAAGGACGAGGCTGATCCAAGCTTGGCGCTCGTGACAAAATGTCGGATCAGCGGATCGGCACCTAGCCGTCCATCCGGTGCAGGCGCCAGTCCGTCCGGCGCCCAGGCTAGTTCATGACATCCCATTTTTGCCTGGCCTGCTCGTGCAACCCCCAGGCCTTCAGAAGCGGCAGTTCCCGGCAGCCGTCTCGTGCTTGAAGAGCACGATCTTCCCGCACGGTCGCCGCATGCCGTGCTCATCTTTGCCGCCGTGCAGACCTCGCGGTCCAGAGGCTGCGTTCGAGGCCGATCCTTGGCGCAGACTTGCCAGGCAGGAGAAGCTGGAACAAAGAAGAGGCTGATGACTTCATCGAGCGGAGGCGACCATGGTCAATGATCCGGGTGGAAGATATCAGAGTCGGCAGGAAGACGATGGAACCTGGACCGTCTTCGACACTTGGACGCCTATCGGACGCGAGGCGAGGATAATCAGCGGCGTCTCGGAACACCGCGCTCGCCAATACCTGGGGCGACTGAACAGGCTTTTCCGATTGGCGTCTTCGGCGCTTGGGAGCAGCGATGAATCGGACTCGATAGAACCAGACCGGTGACACTGTCGGCCGGGTCGCGGGCTGCGGAGTGACCAGCACTGCCGCTCATCAGTCCTCTCCTGCGTCAGACGGCAGACCGACGCGCGCGGCGACGGCCCATGTCGCAGCCTGGCCGCAATCAAACAGGACTGCCGCGCAGCCTGACGAACACGACGCGGATGTCGGCGGTCACTGATTTCATCGCCGAACTGGTTCGGGCTGCCAACGAAGTGGAGAAGCTTCAGGAAACTGAGGCGCGTCGGCTTCTCAGCCGTGCGCTGCGGACCATTCGCGCCATGCGCATAGATGCGGGCATCACGCCAAGCTTGAATAGACCCGACGAGGCTACGGTTGTGCTGCAAGCCTGCTTGCAGCTTCATTATGACGTACTCGACGCTGAAGGCGTTCGTCGGGCTCTGCTGAAGGGAGTAAGCATGATCCGGGATCTGCGCATTCTTCAGGATAGAAGCAAGACGAGCTTGCACTAACGCCAGAACAACGCCCCGATGGGCCGAATATGACCTCTCCAACTTTCGTCTCGGCACGCGATCGTGCCATTGGACCTAGGTCCTACCTGCTGTGCGACTGAAGCCTTAATGCTGGAACAGCCTACCGCACTGGGTGTTCCGGTTGCAGCTTCGGCGAGATATTTGCCAGAAGCACTCGGATAACCCAGGAGGAAACCATGAAGATCATAACGCAGTTTGCCTTTGCTACGGCGCTTCTCGCCGGTACCGCAATGTCGACCTACGCCCAAACCAGCAGCACGGTGGGAACAGGCGGTACCAGCGCTGGTGGCGGAACTTCCAGCAGCACCATCGGCACAGGCGGAAGCTCTGCGGGCAGCGCGGACTGTGCTCCTGGAGCTACTGATTGCGGGTCGGGCTCTGCTTCCACCCTCGGGACCGGAGGGTCGTCCGCAGGAGGCGGCACCACCAGCAGCTCGGTTGGCACAGGTGGCTCGGCTGCAGGGTCCGGTGATGGCGCCGGGTCGGCCTCGACGCTTGGCACCGGCGGCACGTCTGCGGGCGGTGGCACCTCCAGCAGTTCTGTTGGTACAGGCGGATCCGCCGCAGGTTCGGGTAGCGGTTCGGGATCGGCATCCACTCTCGGAACTGGCGGCACCTCTGCAGGCGGTGGTGAGTCCAGCAGTTCCGTTGGGACCGGGGGTTCGGCTGCCGGTACTGGGAGCGGCTCCGGCTCGGCCTCGACACTGGGCACCGGCGGCACATCCGCTGGCGGCGGCACGTCTGGCAGTTCCGTCGGCACTGCCGGCAGTGCCGCAGGCGCAGCACAGGATGACACGAGCAACAAAGACTGCCCTCCGGGCCAAGCCAAGAAGAACGGCGGCACCTGCTGATCTAGCGTTTGCTGGTTCCGGTGAATTCCGGAACCAGCCCTCTTGAAGGAGAGCAAAATGCGATACGTTCAAGCGCTACTGAGACAGCCTATTGCCCTACCAATCATTCTCATGGGTACAATCGCCGTCGCTGCTTCGTCGGAGCAGGTCACCCTGAATGACGGGACAACCTGCACCGTCATCAATGGCATAGAGAGTGAGACAGCAACGGGAAGCGGCCTATCCTCTTCGGTTACAGCCGGCGGGGGAGCGGTGTCTTCATCGACGACCCTCAACGGACGCACGACCACGACCCACTCCGGTGGGGGAACAACCTCGTCCGTCGCAAACTCCTCGACATCAAGCACAGGGTCCTCCGCGACCGCCGGCTCCAGCGATGGCCAATCGTTCTCGACGGCCAGCGTCACCAGACCAGATGGCACGGTCATTACACGCCGATCGGACGGGACCTGTGACATCACGAAACCCAAACCTCGGTAGGTACCCCATGTCTCGCAAGTTCCTTTTTACATCAGCGGCCGTACTCGGCATCTCCTTCCTATCTCCAGCACTCGCTCAGGACTGTGACACGGCAGGAACAGTCGGCACAGGTGGAAGCGCAGCGGCAGGTGGAACCTCAGCCAGCACTCTTGGTACCGCCGGCACCTGTCTAACCGAAGACGAAACAACGTCCTCCATCGCTTCTGGCGGCAGTGCCGCTACCGCAGACGGCAAGGCGCACAGCCGGACAAAGGTCAACGAAAATCCAAACCAGCTTAAGGCGCAATCCAAGGCGCAGGCCATGGATCAAGGCACCTTCAGCAAGTCGCAAACCAAGACGCGCGTGAAGGACGGCGAACTCGAAAGCCGAACCAAGTCGATGTCCCATGTCCCCGGCGAAAAGCCCTCAATGAATCGTACCGAGAGCAACGTCACCTTCCCAAAATGAGCTGTTGCGGAACCTATGGCGCCTTCGCGTGTTTAGGCAAAAGAACTCCAGTCGATTAGCACTGAGAAAGCCCGTTCTCCCTGACGGGCTTTTTCAGCATGCGGAGATCGGTCCCCTACCAGTCCTTGACCGGACGAGCCCTTGCAAACCCCTCCCCTCATCCTTGTGCCCGGCTCTGCTCTGGCAACCGTTGTTCAACTGGAGTGACATGATGGATCATTTGTTTGCTTTCCAGATCGTCCCTGGCTCGGACGAGCTGCTTGGCTACTGCGCCACCATGGAAAAAGCTGTGACCGAGGCGGCGGCTCATCGAAAGGAGCTGATCCGGGATCAGGCCCTGGGTGACGACAACATTCGTATGCTTCCGCCGATCGCTCTCTATGAGCTTGGCCTCAAGCCGGTGACGCTGGAGCTGCTGCTGCCCGTGTTCAACAGGCGGCAAAAGTTGTCCGAGGCGCTGATCACGCAGATGACCCAGGTTGGGGCAATCGAGTGACCGGGGGCCAGCAAAGCGCCAACCTATGCCGAGGCGCGTACCGATACGCCGTTCAAAAGCGAGAGCGTCGGCAGAAGAATGGCTTGTCGGGCAACCGAACAAGAGAGACGGGCTGCCGCCGAGAAAGCCGCTCCGGCTCCCTCCGCATATTGCATCCATCCTTGCCAAGATTGCACGCGATGACCGGGCCGGTGGACCCGTCCACCAACAACTGTCAGATCAGCTCGAGATCCAAGAGCACGAAGGTCCGCTGCTTGACGAACGGAAGATCTGTCTGAAGCGTAAGCGCGCACCGGGTCGCGTCTACCCTCTCCGGACCTTCCATGAGCCCAGGAACTCCTTGACTGTCATCACAGTGTTGTTTGATATCGAGAATGGGAGCATCCCGGGTTGGCGTAAGGGAATGCGAGGAACCTGACCCGCCAGCTCGACGACGCGCAGGTGAAGTTCGTGATGACGCAACGTCGGCTCATCAACGACCTGCCGGCGCCGGCAACCCCGCCGGTGACCGCTCAATACGGGCCGGAGCCGGTACGAGGATAACCGACAGATGTGCAATCTCTACAACGTTACCACCAATCAGGAGGCCATTCGTGCCGTCACGAAGGCATTCGATCGGCTGGGGAACCTGGAGCCGTCGCTCGACATCTATCCGGATCAAATGGCACCCATCGTGCGCAATAACGGCGGTGAGCGTGAGCTGACTCGTGTCCGCTGGGGCATGCCAAGCTCGCAGCAGGCAATTTACCAAGCCGCCACGAGGCGCGCCGACAAGCTTCGTGCAAAGGGCAAGGAGGTCGATTTCCAGCAGCTGCTCAAGATGGAGCCCGATGGAGGGACGACCAACATCCGCAACACCGCAAGCCTACACTGGACGCGCTGGACCGGCGTCGACAACCGCTGTGTGGTGCCGTTTACCCGCTTTGCTGAACCGGACCCCGCAAGCAAGTTCGAAGATCAACGGACCCCAAACGCCTGGTTTGCCGGCGGCGATAGCGAGCCGTTGATGTTCTTTGCAGGCTTCTGGGTGCCGAACTGGCAATCTGTTCGAAAGATCAAGGAAGGCATGATCACCTGCGACCTGTTCGCCTTCCTGACCACCGAGCCCAACGCCGTGGTCGGTCCGATTCACCCCAAGGCAATGCCGGTCATTCTCCGTGGCGAGGCCGAGGTGGAGGTCTGGCTTTCGGCGCCGTGGACCATAGCCCAATCGCTGCAGCGGCCTTTTCCGGACAAAGAACTGGTGCTTCTGGCAAAGGTCGAGCAGCAGGCAGACAACCAGCCAGCGGTTCAGGGGTCGCTGCTCTAGGTGCCTAGTGTTCCCACGGCGTAGGTCGCAATATCAAGCGGGGCTTCGACCGAAGCGGCCAGCTTCAGACCAAGGTCCGTGGCGCAATGGTCGATGATAGCTGCTAACGTCCTTTTCAGCGATGCAAGACCACGGCGCTGATCCCGGTGTTGCGGGAGTTGCGGAGCAGCTCTTGCACAATGGTTTGAAGGATCGGTCATCGGACGGTCAAAGGGGTGCGCGATGAAGATAACGGGAACCGGCCAGCCCACATTTCTCCTGGCGAGCTCCAGATGCTGCAGCGGGTGTTTGACCGTGTCTGCGATCGCAAAGATCTGCCCAAGGCAAGCCGGGACGCACAAGACATGGCCGCGACGATCGTCGGCCTCTATGAAAATGGTCTGCGCGAAGAGCAGCAGTTGGCCTCCCGGTTGGCCTGAAAGAAATCCAAACATTTGGCGCAAGAGCTGCCTGGTAGGGTGACCTGTCGGATCGACGACGACACGGGCTGGGAGCGCGGTGCCGAACAGCGGATGCTGGACGGTTGATATGCCAGAGATAGCTGGTGGCGCGTGTGGCGGTGACTGATCGATCGGGAGCAGAGCCCGCTCGTCTGGAGGAACCGACGACCACAGGGTATCAGCTTCACCGCACCGGCAAGGCGATGGAACGTTAGGCCACCTGCGACCTGGTCATGTTGGACCACAACCGGGACGTCGCCCAGCTCTTATGGTCTTGCCCAGCCGTGGCCAATTAAGGGCGAAGGATGATGTGGAGCGCCAGCGCCGACGGTCTTTCCGCTCACGACGGTGCAGCCGCAGCGGCGCCCTGATGACCTGCGGGGCCTGAGCCTGCGCGCTCCACGCCTTACAGCGACCCCTACCTCGCTGGACCGCTGGCAGCTGCCAATCATCGCTTCCAAAACCTGAGCCATTCTCTAGGATGCACGTCTTGTTCCGGAACGCTTACCTGTTGTCGACGACCGGCAACCGAGGCGTCCGCGCACTCAGACAGGAACAGAACAATGGATATTCGACGCAGCGGCTCGGTACCGTCACAACGTGCGCCGTCACAGTATTTCACCGGGTCGGTCTGGCAGGATCCGATCGTTGAGGCACAGGCGCCGGCGCGGGTCCGGTCCGTCATCGTTCGGTTTGACCCCGGCGCCCGGACGAACTGGCATAGGCACCCTCTGGGACAGACGTTGCACCTCATCGCTGGCTGCGGCCTCATCCAGAAGGATGGTGAGCCGATCCAGACGATCCATGCCGGCGATTCCGTCTGGTTAGCTCCAGGTGAGAAGCATTGGCATGGAGCCGGCCCGGATACGGGACTGACCCACATCGCAATCCATGAGGCGCTGGACGGCGGCAGTGCGGAATGGCTGGAACCTGTGAGCAGCGAGCAGTACCCTGCCCTCCCGCCGCAGCGCGCGCCCTGATGCGTCCATCGGGATGACACGTCTCTGGCCATCAAAAAGCCGCCCTGAGGCGGCGATGTGATGATGGCGCTCACCGCATTCAGGAGACTGACATTCCAGACTACTCGCTTATCATCACCGGCCTGGTTGCCGCCCTGGTCCTGTGGTTCATCTTCGCCGTGGTGCGAAAACTGTTCGTGCTGGCGCTTCTGGTTGCGCTGGCTGTCGGCGCATGGACGATCTGGGACGATCCTGCACTCTTGCTTGAGGCATGGCAGGCGGTGGTCGATTTCTTCCACGGCTATGCCTGAGACGTCGACGTTTGGCTCGCTGGATCTCCTCTGCGTCCTATCGTTCGCAGTCGTCTCGCACATCACTGGCCCATTTGCTTGTAATTAGCGAAAGCGGACTGCTTGCGTCATCAGCCCCAAGATCCACGTGCGAACGCTGCAACTTCGGTGTAGACTTGCGCACGCGTAGCGCTGGAGGCTGGGAATGACAGATCGTGACCGACCCAACAACGACAGCTCGAAGATGCTGCCTGGCGACGAAACCGAGCCCGGCTCGCCACAGTCTGCAGAAGGCATTTGCCCCGCCTGCGCCGGCACCGGCAAGCTGGGCCGCGAAACCTGTCCCGATTGTCGTGGCAGCGGCATCATCACCGTGATTGTCGCAGACGCCTGACGGTGATGGCGCGGTAGCGGCGTCCGCAGAGGCTTGGTGACTGGCGGCGACGAGGCACGGGCATCGCCGCGCTCGAATGCGCCGCTCCGGTGCGGGTCGATGCACTGAGTGTTCACCGGATGATTGTGATCGGCCCCCTGTCGCCTTCAGCGCTCCCAGCGTCGGTCAACATCCGCTCTCCCTTGCCGTGTTGATTTCGCGCCGCCGCTTGCGGCGACGGTCAGCCTGCTGATCAAGCGATAGGACGGCATGCTCGCCTTTGATGTGCCGGCAGCTACGCAGCGACGTCACCCACTCGATGCTGCAGACGAAATCGGGTTGTGGTCGACTGCGCGCATCCCCATATGAGACCTACCGGCCACAGGCCCGTGCCCCGTAAAGTGGCCCCAAAATCAAGGAAATCATCATGACACAACCACAAGACGCCGCCGCGTCCGCGCAATCCTACGAGCCCAAGACGCTGGCAAAGAAGCACCGGATTTCGGTGGAAGAGGCAGAAAAGATCATTGCTGAACACGGTAGTGACCGCAAAGCAGCCGACAAGGCGGCGCGACGGATCGCTGCATAACGCGGCGGGCGCCGGTTCAACGCGGCAAGCAGCCGTCGTGCAGATGACCCCGGGGGGCCCTCTCGAGGGCCAGGCCGCACCCTACCAAGAATGGTGGTCGTTTCCTCGTCCCTCGTGAGGGCTGAGGCTGGCACGATAGAGACGGTCGGCCCTTGTCAGCCTTGGCCAGCTATTGCTCGAGCGTGCTACCGAAGCCGACAGCGGGTGCCCAAGCACCGGTTCGACTGAGATCTGGTCGACGAGGGGCGGCAGCAAGGCCGCCCAACGTTTCTCCCCAAGCGTGAGCAGCTACGAACAAACCCCGTCGTTGCCGACAGGTTTGCGCTCGAAGCCGTTTTAGCGGCCATACGGCGAGTTGCAGTACGCCCTTACGCCGGCGCGCGGCACATAGGTATCGTCAGAAGGTCGGTAGCTCCTATACCGGTCCATGCACCACTGGATGTGTTGGTTCGGCATGGACTCGGCTCGGCCGGGCTGGCTGGCAATGGCGCCGCCGATGATCGCCCCGACGGCAAGTCCGCCGAGAATGGCTCCTGCGTCGTTGCGGTGGCGCCGGTTGTCATGGCGACGCCGGTCATGACGATCCTCATAGTGGCGCCGTTCGCTGTAACGGTCGCGCCTGTCATGGTCTCGGCGAGCATAGTCCCGACGATCATACCTGCGGTCATAGTCGCGATATTGCACCGGCTGAATGTCGGCGACGCCCGGCTGCACGGTGACTGTCGCAGCGGGTAAGGCGTGAGCCGGAGCAAAGCTGCTGAAACCCGTCACCAATGATATCGCAAGAATTGCCAGCTTGTTCATGTGGATCTCCATTGTCAGGAGACTGACATGGGGATCTTTTCTCGCAATAGTAGAGCATGGGCGCTTAATGCACCTTCTTGTTGTCGAAAAAACGATGTGCAGCCGGCACCGCCACGGTTCTGCGCCAGCTTTGCATCGCCAAGATCGCGCAGGTTATGAATGACAGGGATCGAAAGCATTCGACCATGGGCCTTACACGCTCTGGCCACAGCCCTGTCAGTCCGACGCAGGCTGGGCCGCTGGTCGAAAATTTTTTTACCGGGGCGTACTGTGATGCCCATAGCTGACGTGACAGGTCAGTCAGATCAGCAGTATGACCGCAATGGGCGGGCGTGGGATCATGTTTGGAGGAAGCAATGGCTGAAGCAGTGGCAAGACCCGCAGCTGCCGAGACGACGATCCTGCCGATTATTCTCGCGGTCAGCTTCTGTCATATGCTCAACGACATTATGCAATCGATGATCGCGGCGATCTACCCGATGCTGAAGGCGGATTACAATCTCGACTTCTGGCAGATCGGCATGTTGACGCTGGCGTTTCAGTGTACCGCGTCGCTGCTGCAGCCGGTGATCGGCATGATCACCGACAAGAAGCCCTTTCCGTACTCCCTGCCCTTTGGCATGGGCTCGACGTTCATCGGTCTCTTTGTGCTCGCCAGCGCCAGTTCCTACGGTATGCTGGTGGTTGCCGCCGCGCTTGTCGGCGTCGGATCGGCCGTCTTCCATCCTGAATCCTCGCGGGTGGCCCGACTGGCCGCTGGAGGCCGCTATGGCTTTGCGCAATCGATTTTCCAGGTTGGTGGTAACCTTGGCCAGGCCCTCGGACCCTTGCTGGCAGCGTTCATTATCGTCCCGCAAGGCCAGGGCAGCGTGGCATGGTTCTCGATGGCGGCGATGCTCGCATCATCATCCTCAGCCGCGTTGCACGCTGGTACAAGGCTCATATGCTCGCCAATGCCGGGCGCAAGCGGCAGCAGGAGGGGCACGGACTGCCGCGCCGCGTCGTTCTCACCGCTCTGACGGTGCTTGTCATCCTCACGTTCTCCAAGAACATCTATATGGCAAGCATCGGCAGCTATTACACTTTCTTCGTGATCGAGCGCTTTGGCGTAAGTGTCCAGCAGTCGCAGATCATGCTGTTTGTCTTCCTCGGCGCCTCCGCCGCAGGGCTGCTGGTCGGCGGGCCGATTGGTGATCGTTTTGGCTCCAAGGTGGTGATCTGGTTTTCGATCCTCGGCGTCCTGCCCTTTACCCTGGCGATGCCGTTTGCGTCCTTGCCGGTTGTAATCGTCTTGTCCGGCATCATCGGGTTCGTGATGGCATCTTCCTTTCCTGCCATTATCGTCATGGCGCAGGAACTGGTGCCGGGGCGGGTCGGCATGATCGCCGGCATCTTCTTCGGCTTTGCCTTTGGCATGGGCGGAATTGCCGCTGCATTTTTGGGGGTGCTGGCCGACCGGCACGGGATCGAAACGGTCTACACCATCTGCTCGGTGCTTCCGGCGCTGGGGCTTTTGACGATCCTGTTGCCAAGCAGCAGGATGCTACGGGCGGGGTGACCAGGTGCCAGAAGACACAAGGCTTGCAACACGGATCTTGCCAAGCGCCCCCTAGGCGGCGTGCTTGCTTGCCGCACCCAGTCGCCTGATGGCCTCGGCAAGATCCCTCTCGCCGTCGCAATAGTCCTGCCAGGCTTTGCTCCTGACCAGCAGCCGCGGCACCGTTGCGATCGTAAAGCGCATCGGATCAAGATCGGATTTGACCTGCGTCCATGTCAGCGGCATCGAGACCGGCGCGCCCGGCCTTGCCCGTGGCGACAGGGGTGCGACAGCCGTCGCCATACGGTCGTTGCGAAGGTAGTCCAGGAAAATCCGTCCGTTGCGCAGGCTCTTTGACATTTTCGTCAGGTAAAGCTTGGGACTGTCTGCCGCCATCTGCAGGCAAACCTGATGGGCAAATGTCTTGGCTTCAGCCCATGTGAGCCCCTTGCGCGGATCTGGCGCAAGCGGGGTGACGACATGCAGACCTTTGCCGCCGGTGGTCTTGCAGAAGCTCAACAGGCCGAGCGCCTCCAAGCGCTCGCGCAGTTCGCGCGCGGCCGTGACCACGGCGGAAAATGCAAGGTCGGGTCCGGGATCAAGGTCGAACACCAGGCGCCCGGGGATTTCCGGTTGATGTGGCTGGCAGTTCCAGGGATGCAGCTCCATTGCCGCCACCTGGGCCACCGCCGCCAGACCCTCGACGCGGTCGATCTGAAGATAGGGCTTCCTGTCCCCGACCACCTTGACGAGCTCCAGGAGATTGGAGGTGCCTGGCATGGCATGACGCTGGAAGAACTGCTGGCCACCGATGCCGTCGGGAAGACGGATGATCGAGCAGGGGCGCCCCCTGATGTGTGGCAGCAGCCAGTCGCCGACGGCTTCGTAATAGCGCGCAAGATCTTCCTTCGTCACCGGTCCGTCGTGGTGGGCATCTTGCGGCCACAGCGGCTTGTCAGGGCTGGAGATCAGCACCCCCATGACGTGAGCCTTGGCGCCCTTGCGGCGCGGCGCAACGGCCCCCTTGGTTGGCGGTTTGGCCGGCCGCGGCGTCTGCCGGTCGGGGCTCGCTGCTGGTTCAACCTCGATCTCGGCGGCCGGCTTATCGTCGCGCAGCCCCTTGAACGCGGCCTGACGCACCTGGCCGTCCGCTGTCCAACCGGCAAATTCGATCTCCGCCACCAGTTCTGGCTTCACCCAGTGAATGTCGGAAGAAGCTTTCGGCGCACCGATCCCGGTGAACGGTGATTTGCGCGTCGCAATCTGCCCAAGCCGGGCCTCCAGCGTCTGCGCCTTGCCCGCCCCGAAGCCCGTTGCGACGCGGCCGACGTGAACGAAGTGATCGCCGCGATAGACGCCGACCAGCAGCGAGCGGAACCTACCGTTGGTGGTGGCATAGCCGCCGATCACCACCTCATGACCGGCGCGGCATTTCGACTTTGTCCAGCTCTCGGTCCGGCCCGAGCGGTAGGGGGCGTCTGCCCGTTTGGACACGATGCCTTCCAGCGACAGCCTGCAAGCCGATTTCAGCACCGCATCGCCGCCGGTTTCGAAATGTTCGACATAACGCAAGCGCGGGTCGTCGCCAGCGCCCTGCAGCAGCGACTGCAGCCGTTGTTTGCGCTCGACAAGCCCTTGTTCGCGAAGGTCGCGACCGCCTTCAAAAACAAGATCGAAGGCAAAATAGACGAGTTCTGCGGTCTTGCCCTTAGACAGCGCAGCTTGCAGGGCAGCAAAATCGGGGGCACCCTGGTCATCCAGCGCGCAGATCTCGCCGTCGAGGATGCAGTCGGCAAGCCCGGATGCGGCTTTTGCCAGCTCCGGATACCTGTGGGTCCAGTCGAGGCCCCTGCGGGTCTTGAGCGTCACCTCACCGCCGATGCAACGCAGCTGTATGCGGTAGCCATCGAACTTGATCTCGTGCAGCCAGCCGCTGTCTGAAGGTGGCCGCGGACGCGTTTGGCACAGCTGCGGCGCTATGAAATCGGGCAAATTGGACGGCGCCGAAGTCCCGGTGATCGACGCCTTGGTCTTTCGCCTTTGATCAGCCGCCAATCCGTGATGGCTGTCCCATACGGCGGCTGCGCCGACCTCTTGGCCGACCATCATGAACGGCTTCGGCTTGCGGCCTGTGCCCGCCGCAATGGCCTCCATTGTCCGGCCCGAGGCGACGGAGGTGGGGTGTTCATCCAGGATCGATGCGCCATTGGCATCCAGGCTGAAATCGTCGCGGTGTTTGATGAGCAGCCAGTTCGTGCGCTTGGATCGCTCGCGTTCGCGGTCGTGGCGCATGCGCACCAGCACGAAGCTTCCGTGCAGCCGTTGCCCGTGCAGGACGAACTTGAAGTCGCCCTTCTCCAACGCCTGTTCTGCTGATTTGTCGCCTTCCGGTGCCCAATAGCCGCGGTCCCACAGCATCACGGTTCCGCCGCCATACTCGCCCTTGGGTATGGTGCCCTCGAAGTCGCCGTAGTCGAGAGGATGATCTTCGACCTCCACCGCCAGGCGCTTGTCGTGCGGGTCAAGCGACGGGCCCTTCGTCACCGCCCAGGACTTGAAGACGCCATCGAGCTCAAGGCGAAGGTCATAGTGCAGGCGTGTCGCGGCATGCTTCTGGATGACGAAGCGTGGCCGCGGCGACGGCTTGACGGGCGCCTCGCCACTCGGCTCCTTGGTTTTCCCGAAGTCGCGCTTGGAGCGGTAGGTGGAGAGTTTGTCAGCCATGGCAGCGTTCGCCTCAGTCTTGCGTGTCCTGGCGGCCACCAAGCTCGTCAAAGACAGCCCGAGCCTTGGCATATTGCTCTTGGGTCACATCAGCTGAGACCTCAAGCCCGCCCTCGAGCGCACCGTCGGTGCGGGCAGCCCGGTCGTCGTCGCGACCCGAGGGCGCGTCACTCCCCGAAGGTGCTGTTCCGACCGTGTTTGCCGCGCCGACCGCTTGCACGAAAATGTCCGATCGATCGATCCCGTGCTCCTGGGTCAGGTGTTCTATGGCAAGATCTGCAGCCTCACGGGTCGGAAATCTTGCGGTGATGGTCTGAACGCTGTCGTCGGACATGTCGCACGCTCCTGTTTCGGGTACTGAAGCGATATCGGAAGCAAATGTTCCAGGCTTCACGGCTATCGATACCAAGCGTAATGCCAGGATCAGGACAGGGAGTCCGGCCTGACGACCCAGCCGTGCATGGGCGTTCCACGGTCGCCAGACGGCCTTCGTCCGCGGCGATGAGCACAGACCAGCTTTGATGACGCTCTGGATCGAACTCCACGGCGAAGAGAACAGCACGGGCGTCAACCAAGCCTTTGAGGAGCTGTAGCGGCAGGGATGAAGAGATGCCGCGGGATCAATGAGAGGCGACGATGCGATTATGTCTGTGCCCCAACTGGCGGAGCTCAAGTGCTGCGTCGCAAGGGATCAAATCCTTAAGATTTGACCTTTGGCGCGAGCCCTTTCTTAAGGCGGACAGCCTAATTTAGCGATCTATCATGGGGGTCACAATGTCTTCTGTCGCTTGCCGTCTGCGCCTCGTCCTTCTCTGCCTCATTGCGTTTGCTCCCGCGGCTGTGCTCGCGCAGGACTGGACGGTCTCAAAGACGACGAAGCAGGTAAGCTACACCCTCGACAAAAAGACATGGGAGGCTGTAGAGGTCGGGACTGTTGTTCCCAGCAAAGCTTGGATGTCGACCGGTCCGCGCGGAAGAGCGACCTTGATGCGCGGCGAGGAAAGCATTTCGCTCAGCCCCAACACGCTTGCGGCAGTCATCACCAGCGTGGGGCTTTCGTCCCGCAAGACCGAGGTCGTTCAGCAGAAGGGTGAAATCGCCCTCAACATCGAGAAGCGGAGCAGGCCACACACCTATGTCCATACCCCGTTTCTTGCCGCCGTGGTAAAAGGGACGACGTTTACGGTGACTGTCACCGCGCAGGCCGCGTCGGTTTCCGTCGATGAGGGGCTGGTCCAGGTTTCATCCTTCACCGGCGGCCAGAGTACCAACGTCGGACCCGGTCAGCAGGTCACCGTAGACCAGGCTCAAACCATGTCGGTCGCGGGCATCGCCGAGCCGCCCTCGGTTTTTGCGGTCGAGCCGGTACAGGCATCGGTGCCGGCGGTGGGGCAGCAGGCCCCGGTCGGTGCCGGCCTCGGCCTGAGCTCGCCTGGCGATCAAGCGGCCGCAAGCACAAGTGGCGATGCCAGCTCCAGCGGCGTGAGCGGCGAGAGTAGCGAAAGCGGTGATAACGACCACCAGCGAGCCCTCGCCGGGAACAATGGGATCGGAAACGGCCAGGGAGCTGGCGGCGGCAACGACGGAAACGGCAATGGGAATTCCGGCGGCAACGACAACGATGGCGGCAAGGGCAACGGCCGTGGCAATGGCGGCGGCAACGGCAAAGGCAATAACGGCAACGGCCTCGGCAACGGCGGAAACCCCGACCGAGATTAGGCGTCTTGTAATCTGGGATGCACCTTCTGCCCTGCAGGACAAGCCTTGCCCGAGCGGCGCAGGTTGCGACAGGTGGGTCTTCCCGTCTTTTCCAGGCAAAGACGCCGCAGCGCCGGCTGCTTTGGCGGTCGCTGCAGCCGAGATCGTGGACCCAGCCCGTATCCCCTTGTCTGAGCGGCGACGATCTTGGCCGCAGGCGCAGGTGGAGCTACGAGACAGGGATCGGCAGCCCGTCGCGCGGGTGACGATCCAGAGCAAGCGTTTCAAAGCCTGGTCACGTCGCAACGGCCCGACAAAGGCGCCTCGCTGAACGGCCTGTTGATTACCCGTAAGACGTCTCCACTCTTCAGCCAAGGACAGTCTTGCTCCGCCACGGCCAGATCTGGAGCCGCGACGAGGGCGGCAAACCTGCCATTGACGACAAAAGGCTGCCGCGCGATACCGACCCTCGAAAACAGAAACCGGTGAAGTGCGATTGTCTGAATTTCTCAAGCGTTGGCACAATCAGTCGTTGGCGCGGCAGTTCCTGCTGGCCGGCGGCGTGGTCTCTCTGGCGGCGATGCTGATCGTTGGTGCGCTGGTCACCACGCTGATCGAAGATGCCGTCACGCGCAATTCCGCCGCCACCACCGCCATGTATGTCGACAGCGTGATCGCACCTTTGCTGCCCGATCTGCAAACGACGGATGTTCTCGACGATCTTGCCAGCCGCACGCTGGATGAGACCTTTGGGCAGGGTGCGCTCGGAGGGCGGGTGATGTCGTTTCGCCTGTGGCGCGCAGATGGAACGATCCTCTATGCCACAGACAAAAGCCTGATCGGCAAGACCTTCGGTCCGAGCGACAGCCTCCAAAGAGCCTTCTCCGGGACGTTGGTGGCTGAGTTCGAGGTGCCCGATGACGAGGAGAGCACTGCTGAACGGGCGCTCGGTCGGCCGCTTCTGGAGATCTACAATCCGATCCTGCAGCCCTGGTCGGGCGAGGTTGTCGCTGTCTCCGAGTTTTATGAGGTGGCCGAAGGCTTCGAGCACAGTCTCGCGCAGGCTCGGCTATGGAGTTGGTTTTCGGTCGCTGCGGTTATCTCCATCTTCTTCCTGTCACTTTCGGCCATCGTCTTGCGGGGGAGCCGGACCATCGAGCAGCAACAGGCGGCATTGACGCAAAGGGTGGCGGAACTGTCGGATCTCCTGCGCCAGAACCGGGAGCTGCATGGGCGTGCGCAAAGGGCTTCGCAACGGGCAACGGCGCTGAATGAAAGCTACCTGCGACGGCTGGGCGCCGACCTCCACGATGGGCCGGCGCAACTGGTGGCTTTTGCAGCGCTGAGGATCGACAGCCCTGCATTGGTGGCACCCGATACGCCTCAGGCCGTTCGGGAACAGGAGCTGGATGGCATCAAGGCCCGTCTCGCCGAGGCCATGGAGGAGATCCGCAATATCTGCAGCGGCTTGGTTCTTCCCCACATCGAGGCTGCCGATCTTCCGGATTTGCTGGAGCGGGTGGTGAGCGCTCACCGGCAACGCACAGGCGCCGACGTCGAGCTCTCGGTATCGGTGGAAATGCGGGGCCTTTCGCCCTCGGCAAAGATCTGCATCTACCGTTTTGTGCAGGAGGCTCTAAATAACGGCTTTCGGCACGGCCAGGGTCGTGGCCAAAAGGTCTGGCAAGGCGTCGACGGCGATACCATCGTCGTCGAGGTGGCGGATCAGGGCCCCGGCTTCGACGTCCAAAACATCAGACCCGAAGGATTGGGCCTGGCCGGGCTGAGGGAACGGATTGAAAGTCTCGGTGGAAGCTATGCGATTGAGAGCTCGTCGCGGGGAACGCGCTTGCGCATGACGATCAATGCAGAGGAAGAGGAACAGACATCATGAGCAACATTCGCATCGCCGTGGTCGACGACCATCCGCTGTTTCGCGAAGGCGTCATCCGCAGCCTGTCGGAATGTCCAGGGCTCGAGATCGTCGCCGAGGGAGCATCCCGTGACGAGGCAATCGCGATCGCCGTAGACGTCGCCCCCGATGTTCTGCTGATGGATATCTCGATGCCGGGCAGCGGCCTTCAGGCGATTGAGGGCGTGCTGGACAAGCAACCGTCCGCCAAGATCGTGATGCTGACAGTCTCGGAAGCCAGCGAGGACCTGGCACTGGCATTGAAGCGCGGTGCCAAGGGCTATGTACTCAAGGGGATTGGCTCGCAAGCGCTGGCTGAGGTGGTGCGAACGGTTGCCTCCGGAGACACCTATGTCGCACCCAATCTGTCAGCCCGGCTTCTGGCCAGCCTGTCGGGCGCGGAAGAGAGGAAGCATCCGCTGGCGGATCTGACGCAGCGAGAGCAGGATGTCTTGAAGCTGGTGGCTTCCGGCCTCAGCAACAAGCGGATCGCCATTGCGCTCGATCTTCATGAAAAGACCATCAAGCACCACATGACACGGATTTTTACCAAATTGGGCGTGACGAACCGCACCGAGGCGGCACTGGCCCTGCGCGATGCGGGTGTCAGAATGCCATTAGCGGCGGAAGGACCTCAGCCGAGCCCGATCTGACGCCGTCGCCCGCCGATTGACGATCTGGCGGTTGCGGGCGTCGCGCATCTCATAGCGGCCGCGAGCAATGCGTTCAACGGTGCCATTGCCGTGACGAACGGTGATCGACGATCCGCTCGTGCGCACTTCCGTTCGTCCGGTGCCGCCGCGGCTACCCCCGGATCCGTTTTTGCCGCCAGCGTTGCCGCTGGCACCTGCGCCATTGCCGCCATTGTTGCCGCCGCCATTGCCGCCGTTGTTTCCTCCACCATTGCCGCCGCCATTGCCTCCGCCGTTGCCGCTACCGTTTCCTCCGCCATTGCCACCATCGTTGCCGCCGCCATTGCCGCCGTTGTTTCCTCCACCATTGCCGCCGCCATTGCCTCCGCCGTTGCCGCCACCGTTTCCTCCGCCATTGCCACCATCGTTGCCGCCGCCATTGCCGCCGCCATTGCCTCCGCCGTTGCCGCCACCGTTTCCTCCGCCATTGCCCTCACCGTTACCACCGCCATTGCCTTGCGCAGCAGCCGTGCTTGGCGTTACGGCGAGACGGCCCTCGTCAATCGACACGCGAATGGGAACAAGACAGGTAGCCGCAAAGGCAGTTGCGGCCCATGTGATCAGCAGTCGACGCGTCGTCTTCATGGCTCCTACCTCATCTGTGCACAGGCACGCCCAGCCTTAGCCGGAGCGACGGCTTTAGATGCAGTGCGCGGGCTGCGGCCAATACCGGCATGATGTCTGCTGCCATCTAAGCTGGTAAGGCGTTAAAAGAAAGGCATTGGCTTTATGGATGCTCACGGTTTCAGGCCATTCCGTCCAGCTTGATGTCAACGGACGCTGCTTGTCTTCATCGTCAACACGACAAGCCAAACGCCAGGCCGCCTCCGTTCATGGAGGTTCAGGGCCATTGGAGACAATGGCAGGCGTCAACATTTGAGCGAAATCTACAGCTCCAATGCCAGTTGCGGGTTTCGCAGGAGGAAAAGACGTGAAAAATTATCTGCTAAGTGCTGCTGCCGCCCTGTGTGCGCTCGTCGCAGTTCCATCGATCGCCGATGCAGCGGTGAGCGGGTTCTCGACTGCAAACGTCAATATGCGTTCGGGGCCGAGCACGGCCTATCCCGCGGTCACCGTCATCCCGGTGGGCTCGACGGTCACCATCTATGGCTGCATGAGTAGCGTCAACTGGTGTGACGTTGGCTTCTACGGCGGACGCGGCTGGGTGTCTGGCAATCATGTTCAGGCCGCTTACCAGCAGCGGCGCGTCCATGTCGGACCGCAGTATTACCGTCCGCTCGGAATTCCGTCGGTGACCTTCGAAGCCGGAAACTACTGGGATCGCCACTATCGCGGCCGTGACTTCTACCGCGACCGGGATCGCTGGGATAGAGGTGGCCATGGTCACGACCGCGGTGGCTGGGATCGCGACCGCAGAGACTGGGACCGGCGTGACTGGGACCGTGACCGCAGAGATCGAGATCGAGGTGACTGGGACCGCCACCGCAGACACCGCGATCGCGACGACTGGGATCGCGACGATTGGGATCGCGGTGGCTGGGATCGTCGGGACTGGAGATGAGAGTGTGATCGCTACGATGGTGCCGGGAGCTGACAGAAGCTTCAGCACCAGACGCGGCCAGATCCTGGGGTCATTGTGCGGTCTGCCTACTATAGAATCCTGACGACCTGATCCAACACCACTCCGCCGTGATGAGGGCTCGCTTGCGGCGCTCATCACCCGGCCGTTTTTGCGTTCAACGGGGGGCACTGTCGCTTCTTCCGCACTTCGTGGCATTGAGCATGGACAGCTCGACCGCGCAGGCAGTTGCCCTCGATTAGGACATTCGGAAAACCGACAGGGTCGGCGCAGCCGATTCTGTCCACGAGCCGGCTAAGGCCCGAACAGCACCGCCGGAGTGGGTGCAGGACGTGTGGCGCGGCCCGAAATGGCAAGCTTCGGCGCTGGCTGGCCTGCAGCAACGGTCAGGCAGACGCCCCATGTTCATGGTCGATGCCGCCTCCCCTACCCAGAATAATTCGTCGTGGGTCTGAAGCGACGATCGATTTTGGCAAGATTCTTCAGAACGCGCCGGATAATCAGTGGCGACGTGGATTCGCGCTTGGTGGTTCGGCGGCGAGGGCTTCGCACTGCTGAGGGGAGGCTCTAACCAATGCTGTTTCATGCTTTGTGTTAACCCGTGATTAAGCAGCAAGGGTCATCCTGACCAATGTGCCATGATGGCACCCTAGCCAAGACAGGTGACCCATGGATAATCGAGCTCCTTTTCGCCGCGTAGACACCTTCTCCGATGATGCCATCACGGTGCGGGTTAGACGGGTGGACGGCCGGCTGATCGGCACGATCGATTTCCCGAGCTTCCAGCGCGACGGGAAGTTGATCGCTGCATCGGGAATCAAGCCACGCCCATTCGTGGACGCCATGGCCGTGGCGGAGCGAATACTGCCGCACACGCCCTTCCCCGAGATCGTGATCCTCGCTCGGCCGGATGCCGCTTAGACGCCGCTGCGGCGTCTCATTCCGTTGATATGACACCTCGATTGCTCAAGGTGTGACGTCTCGTTTCGCGTTTCCGGTCCTGCCTAATCGAGGCTCCAAACCTACCCGCTCGAGGCAATGCCCAGAGATGCTGCCTGCCCTCTAAACATGTGAGAACGAAACAACCGGGCTCTCCGCTCCCGGCCGAACAGCATTAGGAGGTAGTTGTCACTCGTGCGAATGTTGAAGCGTCAGTTTCACTCAAGCTTCGTTATTTAGCAACGTCTTATGTGCGGGGCCATGATGGCCCCGCCGGCTGATGAAGGTGGCTCGTGAACGACATGGAGGCGATTCTCGATTGGCAAGATCGGGGCATCACCGCGCGCATTCTCGGTTATCCGCCTGAGCAGAACCCGCTCTTGGCGCGGCCCCCCGAGCGCAGCGACAGCAAGCTGCAAGACTGGCAGCAGAGACTGGATGCTTGGTCTTTTGGGTGGGCAATCGAGGATGCGTCGCGAGGTTAGCGGAACGACAGCCGGCATACGCTTCAAACGTGACCACGGATGTAATGGCACGCAAGGGGTATGGAAAAGGCCGGAGCTATGCCCCGGCCTTTTCCTATGTAAAGATCGCGCCGACGCTTGAGATTTGTACGCGACGATTGCCGGTGCTTGCTGATGATTGGCTTTATTTAGGCTTGATTCAGGGGTTGCAGGTCGTCTTAAAAGACGTACCGAGACGGCACTTGCACCAGAAACGGATGATTCATGAAGAACCAGGCTTCCTTTCGACGCGTAGATACGTTCTCCGATGACGCGATCACGGTGCGCGTCCAGCGGGTGGAGGGGCAACTGATGGGGGTCATTGACTTTCCCAGCTTTCAACGCGCCGGAAAACTAATTGAAGCTTCAACGATTAAGCCGCGTCCCTTGGACGAAGCGATCGCGGTGGCAGAGCAGATCCTGCCGCATACGCCCTTCCCAGAAATAGTGATCCTCGCTCGCTCGAATATCGTCGACCCCAATTAGATCGCTAACGCGCACCCTGCGGCCGTCTCACAGTGTGCGGGGCAGACCTGTCGGATAAACCTATTCCTGATACCAGGTGGGGACTGCACCTTAGCCCGTCTTCGGCCGCTTCAATTGCCACCGAAACGATGGATCGGATCCTCAGCGCTGAATCAAGGCCGTTGCGGGTTCTTTGCGTACCGCGCGTCGTAAGTTAGGCCGCAAGTGCACAGGGCGGAAATCGCTGAAAAATTGAGAAGTTCAATCCCCCTGCTCCGGCAAATCGCCTTGGCTAAATTGACATGCGACAGAATACGACCTTCTGCACGCGCCACACCCGACTTCGCAGTCTCGCCGGGCTTCTCGTAAAAGCGTGGAGCCTGCGCGTTAGAGATATCAAGGCCAAAGAACCCGATGCGCCTGGGGTTGCAGAAAACCGCAAATTGCAGCGCGCTGATTGCCACAGAGCCGCCTTGAAAAACGCCGCGAGCGGGATCATGAGAAAAGCCGCTGACCCCATCGTCACCGAGCTGAACAAAATCGAGCCTTTCGAGATCAGCCGTGTTCCTTCGCCGGCCAAGGTATGGCTTGCGGATATCATCGATCAGAATGACCTTCTTGTGGACAAGCCAGGCGGCATCGATTTCGCAGATGGCCCTGATGACGCCGACCGACAGCAAGCAGATCGTGCCGTCTGCGATGTGATCCCGCATCATAGGAAAATGGCGCCACACAAAGCGTTCATCCTCGATGGCGACAGCCAGTGGCCGTTCTATCTCCTTGTTCAGGAGAGTGATTGCTCCGTTCAAAAGGATTGCTGATCCGGCGGCGACGGCCGTCAGGTCGTTGTCCTTGATGGAGGGCCCGGAACCGACGATATTGATCTCGTCACCCGCCTGCGTCGTCAGTTCCGACGGATGCAAGAGCATGCACATCTTGCGCTTTTGATAGTGGATCGCACCACTGGCACCAGCGGCGCGCGGAACATCCAGCTTCAGGCCGGGCCAGGCATTGTGCGAATGCGACTTGGACTTGCCCAAGGCCATCGACGCGACAATTTTGATAATGCTACGCCGAAACGGCCGATCCGAGCCAAATTTCATGTCAATTCTGAGCCTTCTCCCGTCTCACAGCTACACTATATACCGTCGGCACAGCAATGTGACGAGTGTTGTCACCAGCTCGATCGCTCTGCGGCCAACAAACTTGCATGACCTCCTCCTGGTTCCCTCGCATTTGCGCCGTAATTAGGTGGTGGACTCGTGAGCGGCTTCGAGGAGCCGGGCTGTTATGATATACGCTCCGACCCCAAGCGGTCTGCCGCAGGTGGGAGCAGGCACGATCTGCGAGCCAGCCACGCCACCGGCCGTACCGAAACGACGATCGTCGACTGAGGAGCAAACCATAGCATTGAAATTCGGAACGCTGATGCGCATGCGTGCTCTCCTGTCTGGCGGGGCGCTGACAATAGGAAAGCGGCCGAAGATGCGCTATCTCCCACGCCTGCGCTGGCGCAGCGGGCCCATTCAGATCGACAGCCGCGTGTTGATGCGATGTGGCGTTGTCATCGACGCACAAACCGGGGCCATCGAGATCGACGACCATGTTTCGTTAAATGACTATACGGTGCTTCTCGGCCATGGCGGCATTCGCATCGGAAATGATATGCGAATCGCAGCGCATGTCGTCATTGCCTCTTTCGACCACGGCTTTTCGCTGTTCGATGAGCCGATCCGCAAGCAAGCCGTCGTCAAGCTCCCCATCGTCATCGAAGACGATGTCTGGATTGGTGCGGGTGCCAAGATCCTCGGCGGATCTCACATCGCCCGCGGTTGCATTGTCGGTGCCAATGCCGTGATTAAAGGACCAACGGTGGCGAACGGAATCTACGTCGGAGTGCCGGCGCGACTCCTTCGCATACGAGAGGGTGCCGATCGGTCATCAGATGAAGAGGACCTTGACAGTTCCGCCGAACCAGATCAATCCGCAACCAGATAGACTTTTCGGCGAGTGCACCCTTGTTTCGTGATGTGAAGACGCGGATTTACCGCCACCTCAAATACGCGCTGACGCGGCCAAACCCGCCCGCGGCGCCAGTTTCATTCGACAGTCCGGTCGTGGTGGTGGGCTCCGCACCGATGTCACACCGACCAGTCGGCTTTGATGAGGGCTACAGGACGATCTCGGTGAACGGCTCGCAGACCGCCATGGCGTCCTGGGGTGTGTCGGCTCCCGATATCACCTTCATGCAGTTCAATCAGATCCGTGGCGTCAACACCAATGCCGTTGAGGTGCGCCGGGTTCTGAACGGAAAAACAACAGGCACACTGTATGTCTTTCTGTGGCGCGAAGGCCGACAAGCTTTGGAAGATGGACTAAAGGCCTTCAACTATGGCTATGACAACCTTGAGCTTGTGGATCGCTACAGCCGAATGGCCCTGCTTGGTCGTGTTTGTGGCTTCCAAAGCCTAGAAATGGCCGCCGACGACAAGTGCTCCAATGGAATTAACGCGGTGCTCTTTGCTCTGTACCATAAAGCGCCTGCCGTCATTATCACAGGGATAAACCCCAAGAGCAGCGGGCATGTGTACAACGCTGCAAATCTTCGCCGGTTTCACCAGGACATGGATCTGAGGGTTCTGCAAAGCCTCGTCGCAAAGAACCATCCTGTATATACAGCCGATCCGGACGTCAGCGCCACAACCGGCATCCCCCTCTGGACGCCTGACCGCTTAAAGCTCAAAACCACGCGACAGTAACTAATCCAGGTTGATGTGGTTTTCTTCCAAAAACCGAACCATAGCCATGTCTTCTAATTCGTTCTGTTGGATGGTGCGCAAGGTCGTGCGCATTTTTGCTTCCAGCTTTTCGGCGGATCGCGCGTAGTTCCAGCCCCGGGTGATCTTGCCAAGCATTTCCTCCTCCGATTTGCTGTAATAGTGGTTAAGCTGGAGCGCCTGGTTGGAATAGAATTGTGCCTGCTTTCGACCTTTGCGATCAGCCCGATAACCTGCGCCATTGCTGGTGAGTTCCCCGAACTCGCGGGTGTTGAAGTGGTGAACCGCCACTTCCGTAATCTCGCAGGGGTCGACGATGCATTTGAAGTTCGAGGCCGGCTCTCCTGCCCCGATCGGATCGGCAGCCCGCCTTGTGTAGTTTCTTAGAACGCCGCCTGCGGGCCTGCGATGATGGCCGCTCGTACCAAACATATGCCACGGAAGTGAGATATTGGGAAAACCAGCTGCGGGCGCAAGCGCTTGCTCGATTGTTTGACCGGTCATTGGCAGCAGGAACTCGTCGGCGTCAATGAACGCAATTCGCCAAAACCGCCCCCCGAAGTTCAGGATCGCATGGGCAAACGCCAGAACCTGACCATCGATGATTTGGGCGGCTCTGGTGGCCGTGATCTTACCTGCCCACGGCACAATCGTCAGATGTTCGGGATCCAGTTCCCGGCGAAGGATGCTGCACGTATCGTCGGTTGATCCGTTATCATAAACGATAAAGTGGCAGATACCGACTGCGCGATGGAAGCGCACCCATTCTGCGATGTAGCTGGCTTCATTCTTCACGCACAGCGCAATGGCGACACCGCTCCGATCCGGATCCGGAGTGGGAGGCATGATCGACAGGTTCTTTATCGCAGACTGCTGTCGCTTAAACCAGGCCATGAACTGTCCTTTCGAGCTCGGCGGTGTTGAACTTTTCGATCCGTGACAGATATAATATGGCCGTCACCATTGAGCTCCCTTCTGCGGATCTTGCTCCCCCTCCGTCGGGTTCTGCAATATTTGCCACGAGCGCAACGGCGCTGCAACAGATTGACATCATTCAGCCGCTCATGCACTCACTTGACTTAGGTGGGATGTTCAACCTTGGGAACGGTTCGGGAATTGAGATCACCCCGATCCCTTCGCGCAGCAGTAAAAGGTGTTTCATGAGAAATGATGTCGCTCGTATCTTCGTAGGTTTCGATTCAAAAGAAGTCGTCGCCTATCATGTCCTGTGCCAGAGCATCATCGAACGCTCCTCTATCCCCGTCGTCTTTTCACCAATCGTTCTCGACAATCTCAAGGGCGTGTTCACCCGCGAGCGCAATGCCCTGCAATCCACCGAATTTTCCTTCTCTCGCTTCCTCGTCCCGTACCTGAGCAACTACGAGGGTTGGTCGATCTTCATGGATTGCGACATGCTCGCGCGCGCCGATATCGCCGAGCTCTGGTCGCTTCGCGATGACAAATGGGCGGCAATGTGCGTTAAGCACGATTATGTCCCCAAGGTCGAGACGAAGTTCCTCGGTCAGGCACAGACCAAGTATGAGAAAAAGAACTGGTCAAGCATGATCCTGTTCAACAATGCCAAATGCACGGCGCTGAGCAAGGAGTTCGTCAATACCGCGACCGGTCTCGAGCTGCACCAGTTCAAATGGCTCGAGAGCGATGATCAGATCGGCGAAGTCCCCTTGGCCTGGAACTATTTGGTCAACGAGTATGACTACCGCGACGACGCGAAGCTGGTGCATTTCACCGATGGCGGCCCTTATTTCGATGAGTACAAGGACGACGACTACGCCGAAGAATGGTTTGCTATGCGTGAGCGGGTAAACTTCGTACAGCAAAAACAGTAACCGGATGACCTCAGAAATGTCTTCCACCCTTGGCGATGCAGGCGCCCTGCCAGCCCCCGGGGCGGTGTCGGGACTGCGGGAAACCTCAAACTGGGGGGAGCTGCTGGCCCCCTACTCCCACATCGTGCTCGTTGCCAACAGCGGTTCGATGGATATCGAGGCCTTGCAGCGGGAGTATCCGGCCACCGCGCTGTTTGTGTTTTTTAACAAGGTCTACAAGGTCCTCGACCGTCCGTTTGACGGCCATGCGCTTCTGGTCTCGCGGGCGCAACCCAAGGGGGCCAACATCGTCTACCGCAAGGAGGTCGACGAGGTCCTGTCGTTTTTCTCCAAGGCGCATTTTCTGGGCCTCATGAATGTCCGGTTGGGTCAGAACGAAAAACTGAACACGGCAGCTGACTTCAAGCAGGCGCCGACCGGCCATGTGGATCTGACCGGGTACTGCGACGATTTCTACACAGAGGGAAAAACACCGACAAGCGGGTTCGCGATCGCTCTGTGGCTGAGCGAGTTGAGGCTTCCTTCAAAAATCGTCCTGGCCGGCTTCTCGGCAAGGCGCACCGAAAAATGGCGCGTCGTCTCCATTCACGACTGGAGCTTCGAGCAGACGTTCCTGCGTCTTTTTGCGCGTCTCGGAAAAATTACTATTCACGGCGGGGTCTCCAAAAATCCGTATTCGGTGCTGGCACGTCGGTTCCCGGAGATACCCGCTGAAGACGTTGCTCTGGCCGCGGCAGAGGTCCTGTCCGAGCGTCTCTCCAATAGCGACGCTGAGGTTGATAAGTTGATCTCTCTGACGAACTTCATCCGGGCCGGCGACAATTTTCTTCGCCGACTCAAGCCGGCGTCCCTGAAGAAGCAAAAAACGCCCTAGAGGCGTGGGTGAGATGAGCGCAGGGTTCGCTTCGGCCGTCGTGTCTCTCGACACGGTCTGGCATCCCAGCATTAGGTTAGAACGCTCTCTGCCCTTCGAGATCGCACTGCCTACCCAGCCGCAGGATGCTGATTTCCGTTGCCTTACGTCGCGGGAAACGGCATTTCGGTCCATGGACGCCGCTGGCAGGGAAAGCACGCTCTCAAGTGCAAAAGCTGCTGCGCTGGCCATGATGACCTTTCTTCGGTATAGACACGCAGAACGGCCGCCCGCCTTCAGCGCTGTCTAGACACGGGATCATCCTTATTGGGCTCTGCTAAAGACAACAAGCGACACCACCTGGATTCAGGGACCGTGACCAGGGTGCTGAAGCGCGTGATCGCGGAAAACGGTCGCCACCACGTGAAGGCCTATGCCTTTGCGATCTTCTGCCTCGTCGTCGTTGCCGCAACGACGGCCTTCACCGCCTGGATCATGGAAGCCGTCGTCAACGAGGCCTTCGCCAATCAGCGTGCAGATATCGTATGGCTGATATGCGGCGCCATCTTCCTCACCTTCGTGCTGCGCGGCCTTGCCACCTATGGCCAGTCCGTGACGCTGTCGAAGATCGGCAACAACATCGTGGCAACTTACCAGCGCCGCCTCTACGCCCATTTGATGTCCCTGTCGGTCGGCTTCTTCAGCGATGCCCGGTCCGCTTATCTGGCGGCGCAGATCAGCCAGAACGTCAACGGCATCCGGGACGTGCTGAACCTCACGGTCACCTCCACCGCCCGCGACTTCCTGACGCTGATCGCGCTGATCGGCGTGATGTTCAGCAAGGACGCGGTGCTGTCGCTGATCGTCTTCGTCGTGGCGCCGCCGCTGATCTATGCGCTGCGCTACGTATCGCGCCGGCTGCGCAGCGCCACGCGTGAATCCATCGAGCTCAACAGTCATGTGCTGGGCGCCATGCAGGAAACGGTTCAGGGCATCACCATCGTCAAGGCCTTCACGATGGAGGATCAACTCGGGCGCAAGGTCCAGAAGCTGATCACGCAGGCCGAGAACCGCGCCAACCGGATCGCGCGGCTGACGGAACGCACGGCGCCGCTGACGGAAACCTTCGCGGGTTTCGCGATTTCCAGCGTGCTCGCCTATGCCGCTTTCCGGTCGATCTACGACGGCGTGCCACCGGGAACCTTCTTCGCCTTCGTCACCGCCCTTCTGCTCGCCTACGACCCGGCACGCCGGCTGGCCAGGCTGCAGGTCCAGATGGAGCGCGCCGTGGTCAATGCGCGGATGATCTACGCGCTTCTCGACCAGCCAGCGCTGCAGCGCGACAAGCCGGGCGCCAAGGATCTGGTGGTTACCGAGGCAAGGATCGAGCTGCGCGGCGTGTCCTTTTCCTATGCCAGCGGCGACACCATCCTGCGCGGCGTCGATCTGGTGGCGGAGGGCGGCAAGACGACGGCCCTGGTGGGACCATCCGGTGCCGGCAAATCGACGATCATCAGCCTCATTCCCCGCTTCTACGACCCGTCGGAAGGCAGCATCCTGATCGACGGCCAGGATATTACCGACGTCACCAAGTCGTCGCTGCGGCGCCACCTCGCCTATGTTTCGCAGCAGCCCTATCTCTTTGAAGGGACAATCCGCGACAACATCCGCTACGGGCGACCGGAGGCGAGCGATGCCGAGGTGGAAGAGGCTGCAAGGCTCGCCCATGCCCACGACTTCATCCTGGCGCAGCCCTTCGGCTACGACACGCCGGTCGGGGAGAACGGCGTGACTCTGTCGGGCGGTCAGCGCCAGCGTCTTTCGATCGCCCGGGCGCTGGTGCGCCAGGCGCCGATCCTGCTCCTCGACGAGGCGACGTCCGCGCTCGACAATGAATCGGAAGCCGCCGTTCAGAAGGCGCTGGAATCGGCCATGAGCGGACGCACCGTGCTGGTGATCGCGCATCGGCTGTCAACGGTGGTCAATGCAGACAAGATCATCGTCATGCACGAGGGCCGGGTGATCGAGGAAGGCACGCACGAGGTGCTTGCACAGCACAAGGACGGGCTTTACGCTCGCCTCAACAATCTGCAGGCTCCCGAAACCGCAGCATGAACATGAAAGCTACGCCGGCATGAACGACAATCCGATGAAACTCGTGGTGGTGGTGGCCGGATGGGCCAGACCCTGATCCGGGTGATCCAAGAAACGGACGGCGCTATTCTCCATGCGAACGGGAGGGCTCACCCTTCATCGGCAAGGACGCCGGCGAAATCGCCGGTGTCGGAATGTCTTCCTCTTGCTTGCAGACCCCACTAGAAAGGTGATACCGAGGGCGCCCGTTGACGAGTGACAGCGCTATGGACTGCTCCTAGCAAGCATCGAAAGCAGAAACTGACAGCACGATGGACATCGGCATTTTTGCGATCAACCTCGATAGATCGAACGAGCGTTGGACACGTCTTACAAGGCAAGCGGCAGAACTGGACTTTCGGCTCATCCGCGTTCCCGGCATAGATGGAGCTCAAGTCGATAGGCAAGACTGGATAGAGTGCGACGAGAGGTCGTTCAGGCGCAATAACGGCCGCACGATTCTTCCTGGCGAATATGGGTGCTATCGGAGCCACTTAAAGGCGCTGTCGGACTTCCTCGATACTGGGCAACCTATCGGGATCATCGTTGAGGATGACATCGAGCTGAGTGCTGATCTTCTGGTGCGTACGCAAGCTGCGTTTGAGGTTTTGCCCAGGGCGGACGTCATCAAACTCTGCAACCACAGAATTGTTTGGTTCAAAATGTTTGCCACCTCATCCTTCGGTGATGAGATCGGCCGGGCTGGACACGGTCCACAGGGCTCTGCCGCATGTTACGCGGTGACGCGGGCCGGAGCCCGCAAACTGATCCAGGGTTTGCAGCGTATGAAGTACCCATTGGACGTCGCATTGGAACGGGGCTGGGCAATGAAAGCGGAGATCTACGCGACGCGGCGGAACGTTGTCACTCCCGGACGACATGGCACGACGATCGCCAGCAGGTCAGTCTATAGAGGCACCAAATTTAAATGGTGGAAACGGCTGGAAGCTTACGTTGACCGGACGATAGAGAGTGCTCTGAGGCTTTGTTACACGTTTATTGGCTAACTTTTGAATAGATGCGTTCTTCCCAAAAATACGTCGATATATTCAATATACACATGCTCGGCTGGAATGATCCTGAATCTTCTCGCCTACAGCGAAGTTGAGCTATAGGAAATTTACGATGCAGCCGACACTAGACCAAAACCATCAGATCGAACCGCGTATGATACCCCTGAAGACGATCAGGGATCCGAGAGGCTTACTTGGCGTTATCGAGGGCGTGAGAGAAGTCGGCTTCGACTTCAAGCGCTTTTACTTTCTCACGGATGTTACTGCTGCCAGCGAGCGCGGTGGCCACGCCCACAAGCATTTGCATCAATGCTTCATCGCATTACGCGGAGGCGTAACGATAAAACTTGAAGGCTTCGGAACAAAGCGTGAGATCCGCTTAGATAATTGTGAGCAGGCGCTAGTCCTGCCCAGCGGCTATTGGCGGGAGCTTGTCGATTTTGACGACGAAAGTCTCGTAGCGGTACTTGCATCCGAATATTATGACGAGAAAGATTACATTCGCAATTATGGTGATTTCATAAATTATAGTCGTCCCTCGGAAATCACAAAAGTTCCCTATATAGATCTCGGCCGTTATGTTCACGCTATGCGCGATGAGCTTCGACACGCTGTCGAACGGACCTTAGATTCAGGGATGTTCATCGGCGGCTCCATCGTCGAAGAGTTCGAGATGGCCTTCGCCGAGTACTGCGGGACGACTGGGGCCGCGGGGGTAGCCAATGGCTATGACGCACTGGAATTGGCTCTTCGGGTCCGTGATATTGGCCCTGGCCATGAAGTCATTGTTCCTGCTCACACATTCGTCGCGACCGCACTCGCCGTAATGCGCGCAGGTGCGACCCCTGTCCTGGTCGATGTCGAACAGGATACGGCCCTTATGGACATCAGCAAGATTGAGTCTCTTATTACTCCAAGGACAAGGGCTGTCATCCCGGTGCATCTATATGGCCATCCGGTCAATATGGATCCGCTTATGGAAATCGCGCGGCGCAACGACCTTTTTGTTCTAGAAGATGCTGCTCAGTCTCATGGAGCCCTCTACAGAGGGCGGCCTTGCGGCTCCCTAGGGGACGCTGCCGCATTCAGTTTTTATCCAACGAAGAACCTCGGCGCCTACGGCGATGCGGGCGGCGTTACCTCCAACGATGGGGATATTATCGCGAACCTCAAACAGATACGTAATTACGGATCCTCTCGCAAGTACCACCACGACGAGTTGGGGGTGAACTCGCGAATCGATCCGATGCAAGCGGCACTGCTTTCTCAAAAGCTGAGAAAGCTGGACTCTTGGAATTCGCGACGAGATGAACATGCACGCCGATATTTCGACGGCCTGAGTGGGATAGAAGGCTTAAGCCTACCTGCAGTCCGGAGTTGGGCCCGGCCCGTTTGGCACGTATTTGCCATTCAGGTGGCCGATGGGCGTCGGGACGCGCTTGATCGTTGGCTTTCGAGTGCCGGCATCGGCACCAACATTCATTATCCATTGCCTATTCATCATCAAAAGTGCTTCCGTGCGATGAACTGGGCGCAGAACGCTTTCCCAATTGCCGAAGGTCTGACAAAATCAACGCTGAGCCTGCCGCTTGACGCAATGCATACAGATGCAGAAATCGACTATGTTATTGACAAAACGCGCCATTTCTTCAGGTCTTGATTTTGATGAACGAGGAGACAGTCTTGAAGGATGAAGAGCTAGCGACCATGAGTAGCGTCGACTTGGCTGCCGTTGAGCTTGATTACGAGGGTTTTCGAAAGCTTGCGTCCAATCCCCACCTTTCCGTGCACGAGCGCATCGGGTTCCCGGCGGAGTATCGCGAGAACTTCGAGGGAGCTATCTTCGATGACATCTGCAGAAAACTGCCAGTCCTGTTAGAGAAAAACAAGGTGATAGTCGACATCGGCCCTGGATGTGCGAACTTGCCACGAATGCTTATAGATTTATGCGAAAAGAACGGGCACCGCCTTATATTGGTCGATTCAGACGAAATGCTGAGCCAATTGCCGGATGCTCCTCATGTAGTCAAAATCAGCGGCTTCTTCCCAGGAAATAAAGAAGAAGTTCGCGCAGCGGCTGGGGCTCCCATACACGCTGTACTAAGCTATAGCGTACTTCAGTATTTGGTTGTCGAGACCAATCCATTTCATATCATGGATGTTGTGATTGACTCACTTGCCGACGGCGGAGAGGTGTTATTTGGCGACATTCCGAATGCCTCTAAACGACGCCGCTTCTTCCAGAGCGCGTCCGGCATAAGCTTCCATCAGGAATTCACGGGTCGAGATGATCTTCCCCCTCTCTCCCCGACCAATAGCAGCCGCGGACTGATAGATGATGCGGTGCTTCAAGGGTTGATCAGTAGAGCACATTCCCTAGGCTGTGACGCCTATCTGGTTCCTCAGCCACCTTCCTTGCCTATGGCCAACCGCCGTGACGATTTGCTGGTGAGGAAACCATGAACGATCCGGTGAAAATGAAAACGCCATTGCTGATTGTCGGTAACGGTGAGATCGCCTCTATGGCATATGAGTATTTCCGACACGACTCCTCTTATGAGCCGGTAGGATTTGCAATTGGAAATGATTACCGGACCGGCGATACCTTTGAAGGCCTCCCTCTCATAGACATCACAACCGTAGAGGACCATTTCCCACCTACATCGGTCACGGCATTCGTTGCAATTGGCGATGCGCAGTTGAACCGCGTACGTGCCCGGCATTATGCTGATATGAAGCGACGCGGTTATGCACTTGCTAGCTATGTAAGCTCCAAAGCTTTTGTCTGGCCCAATGTTTCGATCGGTGAGAATTGCTTCATTCTCGAAAACAATACGCTCCAACCCTACGTCACGATCGGAAACAACATCATCCTCTGGAGCGGAAACCACATCGGCCACCGCTCCACAATCGCTGATCACGTCTTCATCACGTCGCATGTAGTAATCTCCGGCTTCTGCAACATTGGCACCTACACTTACGTGGGCGTCAATGCAGCCATCGGGAATAACCTTGACGTCGCGGAAGATAATTACGTCGCCATGGCCGCCTCTATAGCAACATCGACGTTACCTGACTCAATTTATCAGGGGAGTCCCGCGGAACGCAGGAAGATTTCGGCCAAGCGTTTTTGCCGGGTTCAGGACGTATGATCGAAATCGTGCCATACACGCCGTTCGAACATGACTTATGGAACACGTTGAACGCACAGGCTCGGAACGGGCACTTCCTTTTCGACCGGCGCTTCATGGAGTATCACTCTGATCGGTTCCAGGATTGCTCATATATCGTTCTTGAGGACGGCAGACCTATTGCTCTGTTGCCCGCGAATGTCGCCGGCGACACGGTCTTTTCGCATCAAGGTCTGACTTTCGGTGGGCTTGTCATCGATCAAAGAGTGAATTCCGTTCGCATGCTGGCCATATGGGATGCCCTGCTAGATCGTCTGCGCGCTCAACTGGTGAGGCGGCTTGTTTATAAAGCATTGCCGGTCGTCTATCACCGCTCTCCAGCACAGGAAGATTTATACGCGCTATTTCGCCACAGCGCGCGCCTTATCCGATGCGATGTTACGACAACCATAGACTATCTCGCTCCCGGCATACGATCTAAACGCCGAGAGCGCGGGGTAAAAAAAGCCGTCAAATCAGGCGTAACCTTCAACGAGAGCCAAGATTGGGGAGCATTCTGGACGATACTTTCCGACGCACTGCACTCGCGGCACGGAGTGGCGCCAACCCACACGTTGAAAGAAATAAGATTACTCGCCCAGCGATTTCCTCAGATCATTAAATTATATGCTGCAGAGCACGAAGGCCGGACAGTGGCTGGCGTCGTCATGTTCGAGACCGCAACCGTCGCCCACGCGCAGTATATCGCCGTAAGCATCGAGGGGCGCGACGTTGCGGCTTTGGATGGCTTATTCGACTTTCTAATAAACCGGTTCCGTCTTTCCCATCGCTACTTCGACTTCGGGATATCGAATGAAGATGGGGGACGCATCCTTAATGAGGGCCTAGTCACGCAGAAGGAAGAGTTCGGCGGAAGCACGATAGTGCATGAGGTCTACGAGGTACTATTGGATCCTGTCTAATAAGGGCGGGCCACTCAAGGAACAAAAGCGTAGATCATGAGATCTGCTCCGTCTGCACCATTGCTGCGCAAAGAAAATCTGTAGTCTTGACTTAGCCGATCCACATACTGAGGTAATTCCCATAGGTCGGAAGGGTTATGGTAGACGGATATCGCGAGATTTGCGCGCCGCTGACAGATGAGCTGCCGGGCACCTTTCAGTGTTGACAGATCCGCACCTTCTACGTCTATCTTGACGATGAACTGGTCGTCAGGGCCACAGTATTTGGCAACCAAGTCATCTAGTGCGACCACTTTCACTGCCAGCTCTCCGGTTTCAGACAGTGAAGAGGCCTGTTTTTTTCCAGTATCGAACCGCAGAATCCCACTGACTTCGCCTGTCGCGGCTGCAATCGGAACCACTTTGCGGCGATCTGCTTCATCAAGCGACGAGATGTTATTTTCTAGAAGAGAGAAATTGTAAGGATCGGGCTCTATTGGAAGCGCGAGCCGAATTTGGCTACCGTGCTCACGCATGACTGGAATAAGGGTATCACCATCGTAGGCTCCGCAATCCAGATAGACAAGCGGACTCGGCGGCAACTCAGACGGCCAGAATATGCGCTGGACCGACGGAAGGCTGCCGTAGTCCAAGTCAAGTCTGAAGCGAACATGTGCGTAAAGCTGCTCCTGAGATTCCTCATCAACAAGTCGTTCGCACAGCCAAATAACATCATCGAGATGGCGATGTAAAAAGGTAGGTTGGTTCAGAAAATAAAAAGAACTGCTTTCGTCGCTACTCGTCACCCAAAGGAGCTCAAACAGTGACATTAGATTAGACGAATGTCGGCTCAATTTTTTCGAAATCCCTTCGAAACCGACACGCGGAGAGAAAATGGATGAAATCAGAAGCGCTGCAGGCCGGTTATCAAGAAAGTGCGGCGGATATACGGGGATTCCATTGAAAATGGTGTTCTGTTTCACAGGAGTCTCGTCTATGAAACCAGCAATCTTGAAGTGCATTTCACTGAGGAGACGAGCGACGAGTTGACCATTCTGACCAGCACCAAAAATGTATATTTCTTTCGCTTCCTCAAGGCGCCTTAACAAGAAAGCGATCCGGCTTTTTAATGCCGCCGCGTCGTTGGTCTGGAATAGCCTTGAAAGACGTTTCTTATACGTTGAGTGCATGGGCTTCGCTAAGTCTCTATAGAGGATTGTTTCCAGCAGCTGACATGTCGCCAATCGATCTTGCGAGCCGTGACTAGATCATCAAAATCGTATTGTACAGCAGGGATGAAATGCAAGTTCGATCGCGGCGGAAGAATTTTTACATAAGGTATGGATTGGCGGTGTGCGGTGTCTTCTGGCTCACGTTCACCAAATTCCGTAGAGTGGAGACACTCAAGCATCGCTACGGACGTACGCCAGTGCCGATGAGTTTGACGATGTGCAAGCGTTTAGCCAGAGGTAGCGCAGTCCTTCCGGGACGAAACCAGCAGATATTTCTCTCTCAGGGTGTAAACCCGCTCTCCACCGAGAGCTATGAAGGCCGCTGGCGCCACAACCCTCGCGGATCATTTCTCCTTTTTCTCGCCAATGCATTCAAGGTATCCGGCATGTTCGATGTCGCTTCGATAGCCTATCAAATGGCGTTGCACACGGAGTACAAACAGGACCTCGCACATACAGGCCTCGCCGATCTGTATATTATCGAGGCTAGTTGGACCATAGAAGCGGAAGCCCACTTTGACGCGGGGATATTGCTTGACGAAAGGCTAGCCCCTTGCTTGCGATTGCGCTCGCGGGCATGGACCCACCGCGGCTTTGCCGACGCTATAGAGCAACTGCAAAAAGCGATCGATTTCAACGCTGAAAACAAATCGGCTTGGTGGTTGCTGAGCGAAGCACACCTTAAAATAGGTCAATGGGAACACGGGCTGAACGCGTTAAGGTCCTATCTTCTCCTTGCTCCCGCTTTGTATGAACAGAATATGGCCGCCGCAATCGGGGAGTTCGGCTTGAGCCCAGCCAAAGGCAAACTAATACTCGATCAGAAAATGGACCGATGGAAGGGCTGGCTGAGATCGTCTGTTGTTCAGGTTGCGGATCAATTCGGCGCGAGGGAAATCTCTGGTATACAACTAACCAAGCTAGCAGGCAGCACTACCCTAAGATTGGCTTCTCATGTGGTGGCGGGAGGCGAACTCAGCTATTATGAACGAGACGTGGTTTTTGACGAAGTCAACTCCTATAAAGTTCAAGAGGTTGAGATCTTGCCTAGCTATGGCACTTCTATCGCCATAGGAAAATACTTGCTGGCCGATACAACTCATATATCACCCATCCATTGGCATCGTTACACCCCATCCATTCTAGCTATGACAAAAAATGATATCCTAATATGCCGCGAATCTCCGCGAGACATAGATACCGAAGATGCTATTTATTTCGGGCACAATGAAAACTACTATCATTTTATTTGTGAGGACCTTCCAAGACTGCTGCTCCTTGAAGACCACGGATGCCTTTCGGGCCGCTCGCTTCTTGTGAGTCTTGGCATCAAATCCTGGCAGCAGCAGGTGCTCATACGTTTTGGATTCCCTCCCTCGCGCTGGAGAGCGGTCGACTTCAGCGCGCCCCTCCGCTTCCGCAACCTAAACATACCCGCCGTGGTCTCGCGCAACCTTCTCGCCAATCCGGTTGCGATCAACTTGATACGCAAACGGCTCATCAAGCAGGGTGACGAAGGGGCGAAAGTCGGCAAGCGCCTTTATTTGATGCGCGGAACTGGAGGGAGCCGCAACGCAAGATTCTTGAATGAAGAAGCGGTTATGCGGCGCCTTAAGAGCGCGGGGTTTACGCCTGTAAGCACGGGTAGCATGAGTATAGACGCTCAAATCCAATTATTCTCTGATGCTGAAGTGATCGCGGGGCCGGCAGGCGCTGCCTTTACGAACCTCGTTTTTGCACCTAGATCCTGCAAGGCCTTACTATTCGGTTCCAGCGCGGACGCAGGCGAGGCGTTCAGCAGTCTCGCCGCAGCCTCCGGCCAGGACTATTTCATCTGTCTGGGTGACGGCTTCCCGCAACCCCACTCCTCCTGGATTCATACGAGCTTCGATTTCAAGATAGATTTGAGAGATTTAGACCTGGCGCTTGAATCGATCCAACAAAAGCGCCGCGGGGCTTAGAACAGAAACGCCCGGCCAGGCTTGGCGGGTGTTTGTGAAGATGCTAAGTCAGTTTAAATCGGTCAGTGCATTTCAGGGGCAAGATAGTGGAAGCTGAAGCTTTAAAAACCTATGGCATCACCGCGGCGAATTCTGCCAGTGGGCAGGTGGCTGCAGTTTGTGAGCAAGTCGCAGTGCGAGGGTTCGGAGTTTTGGAATCCGTTCTGCCGGCTACCAAAGTTGCTAGCCTTAATGGTAAGCTTGAGGAGGTTTATGCTGCCCAGTGCGACGAGTTGTCGGGAGAAACGGCTTTAGAAAAGCTGAACGATCGCGATATCGTACGCTGCCCTCTTGCCTATGATGCCGAGTTTCTTGAACTTGCCACACTTCCGGAATTGCTGGAGATACCTCGCCGCATTTTAGGAGAGAATGTGCTGCTGCTGATGCAAAATGGCGTCATTAATAGGCCCGAGCGCATTCAAGCTCAGACGGGCTGGCATCGCGATCTGAACTATCAGCATTGGGTTTCCTCCAGGCCACTGGCCGTAAGCGCACTTGTGTGTCTCGAGGACTTCAATGTCGAAACTGGCGGAACAGCGTTCTTGCCATCGAGCCATAAATTCGAGCTCTTCCCTTCTGACAGTTTCGTCTCTCTTGCACACACTGTGCCAAGTGCGCCTGCAGGCTCCATCCTCTTTTTCGACGCCATGACGTTCCACCGGGCGGGAGTTAACACGTCCAATCGAATACGACGCGCAATCAATCATGTCATAGGCGTTCCGATCCTTTCTCAGCAAATCAGTATCCCTTCCATGCTTGCAGAACCGCCACAAGATGCTTCTGTTCGCTCCTACCTCGGATATCGCTGGTCCCCCGCACCAAGCGTCAAGGCTTGGCGTGAGGCGAAACTATCTGCATCGAAGTAGTGTGACCTTCAAGGAAAGCAGCTGGCCAGACCTTGTGCTAGAGCCGCCTGGAGGAGACGACCTTGCTAGCGTGGAGTACGCCTATGAAATGGGAGAGGCTCGGACCGATATTCAACAGCGATGGACGGTCGCCGTGGATGCGTTCCCATGCCTACCTCCCGACGACCCACCAAATCAACGAAGAATGCATACGTGTCTTTCTCGCGTTCCGTGATGAGCATCAGGTCGGCCGGCTGGGCTGGATAGATGTGTCCGCCAAGGATCCGCGTGTGGTGATCTCGGTTTCCGAGAAGCCCGCGTTAGATGTTGGCCGTCCAGGCGCTTTTGACGACAACGGGGTCACACCTCTGGCGGTGGTTTCGGACGGGACCCGGCTGCGCATGTACTATGCTGGCTGGCAACTAACGCCACGCGCGCGATACCTACTGTTTACGGGGCTCGCGTTCAGTGACGACGGCGGCGAGACCTTCATCCGGCACCAGGAGACGCCTGTGCTTGATAGGAACGCCGAGGAATTCGTCGTAAGAACCGGCGCCCATGTAGTTAGGGACAGTTGCGACGGCCTATGGAAGATCTGGTACGCTGCAGGTTCGGCTTTCGTTGAGACTTCTGAGAAGCGGGTGCCTACCTACCACATGGCATATCTCGAATCGTCGGATGGTCTAACTTGGCCGGGGCGGAGCACCAGCGTCTTGAAGCCAGAGGGGCCAGACGAGTACGGCTTCGGTCGCCCTCATGTCCGGAGGACCGGCGCTGGCTATGAGATGTGGTATTCGGCACGATCTCATTCCAAAGGCTACAGTATCGGATATGCCACCTCAACTGACGGGCTGAATTGGACCCGACGCGACGATGTAGGTGGCCTGGAGCCCTCTGAGAGCGGCTGGGATTCCGAGATGACGTGTTTCGCGTCCGTCGTGGAGAACAGACACGGTACGTTTATGTTTTACAACGGCAACGGGTTTGGTCTAACTGGGGTGGGCGTTGCGAGACTGCACGGATAGCGTCTGCATCTCAGAGAGTAAGATAGGTATTTCTACATGTCGAGGTCAATGGTAGCGGACGGGAGACCGCCTCGCATTTCGGTATGCATACCGGCTTACAATCACGAAAGGTATATCCGAGATTGCATACAGAGCGTTCTCGATCAGACCTTCGCAGATTTCGAAATCCTGGTCACCGATGATGGGTCTTCCGATAACACCGTCGCCGCTGTTCAATCTTTTGCGGATCCGCGGATCCGGCTTTTTCAGCTTCCTTTTAATCAAGGTCCAAGCGTTGCTGCGAACAATAATTTCAGCAATGCGCGTGGCGAATTTATCTGTCCGCTCGCGTCCGACGACCTCTTTTGCGCAGAGAAGCTGGAACGGCAGCTTGCGTTCTTATCCTCCAATCCCGCTGTGGCTGTGGCTTTCAGCTACATGCGCTACGTCGATGAGTCCGGCTCAGAAATAGGGGATCACTTTGGCTACAAGTGGGTTGAGGTGGAAAATTGCCCGCGCGAAGTCTGGCTTCGCCGTTTTTTCATTACCGGCAACAGTTTGTCAGCCCCCACTGCGATGATACGCAAGAGCGTTTTGAGCAATGTTGGGCCTCTTGATACGCGTCTTTTGCAAACACAGGATCTCGACCTGTGGATTCGAATTTGTCTGCAGCATGAGGTTCACGTCATGCCGGACCGCCTCACGGAATACCGAATCCGAGACGGCCAACAGAATACCAGCGCCTCGACCCCCTTCAAACAGGCCCAGGTTCACTGGGAGTTAGCGAAGGTGTTCGAACCATATGCAAGCATTGGGGACCGCGAGTTCTTCAGTCGCATCTTTCCCGAGGCGAAGGATCTGCGGTACGACAAGTGGCCAATAAGGGCAATCCTAGCTGATCTCGCGATGAAGCAGGGCACGCCTCATATGCGGGCGTTTGGGCTGGAACTTATGTATCGGGTCCTAGCCGACGCAGATAGTGCACGGATTCTCGCCAATAGAGGTTTCACCTTACCTTGCTTTTTCGACGCTATGGGAAAAGCTGATGCATTTGGGATTGTCGCACACGCAGAGCTGCAAGGCCAACTACTGCAGAAAGAGAACCGTGTAGCAGAACTGGCGGAGGAAGTTGCCTTCTGGATGCAGAGATGTGAGCGAACTTTTGACGTCCGTGCCAGAAAGCTGGTTCGAAAGCTCGTGGACAGGAGCTAGATTTTCGATCAAGGCGGGGGCGTGCTTCTGCGTATGAGCTCCCTATAGACGTAGATCCTTGAACTCAGAGACATCTGATGGTGACCGAGCACTACCCTCGCTCGCAGATGGGCGAGCGCTGCTTAAGAACCGACTCGGGACACGATCTATCAATAATCGTAGTCTCACGGTTTCGCCGCCTGGTCTCGCTTGTCAAACCATGGATAAGCACACTAGAAGCAAGCACGACCATGAATTTACGGTGATGTCAGCAGATGAGTATCTTGACCCCCTATTCGGCCGGCTCTGCCGAGCTGGCGGACGGCATAAAAAGTTGGCGCATATGGCATTTGCTTGGCACTGCGGATCTGCGGCGCCGGCACTCTAGATCCAAGTTCGGCCAATTCTGGATCGCGCTTTCCACAGGTGTAACGATCTTCGCACTCGGGCTGGTCTGGTCCCTGCTTTGGAGAATGCCGGTCGCCGAGGTTATGCCCTACATCACCGTAGCGATGATTTTTTGGGGCTTCTTATCCGGCACCCTGATGGAATCCACAGGCGCACTGACTTCGATAGGCAGCCTTTTCCTCAATCAGAAGACGAGTTTCTCGGTAGCTATCTATATGCTCATCTACCGGAACCTAATCACAACAGGATATAATTGTATTATAATAGTGGTGGTGTTCGCTTGTTTTCAAGTGTTGCCAACTTGGCAGCTGATAATGCTTATTCCAGGGCTTGTGCTGACGGTGGTGTTTTTGCTTCCTACCTGCTACGTACTGGCCTTGATCACAACGCGATTTCGTGATGCGGCTCCCCTGACGCAGAGCGTTACGCAAATCGGATATTTCGTTACCCCGGTCCTTTGGCAACCCGACTTTATTCCTCAAAGCTATCAATGGATTAATATAGTCAACCCATTTGCTGTATTTCTGGCGTTAATACGCGATCCCATCCTTGGGTTAGAAACATCGGCACTCACTTGGCTGGTCGCAGTGATTTATACGTCCCTGGTTTGGCTTGTGGGCTTGCCGTTTATTGGCGCATACCACAAACGCGCGATTTATTGGATTTAGCAAATGGCGCACATCCGGCTAAAGAACGTTTCCATCTCCTACCCAATTTTCAACTCGCATTCGCGGTCATTGAGGACTGCCGTATTCTCAAAGTTAGGTGGCAATATAGTTTCACACAACAATACGGTCGTAGTTGATGCCATTAAGGACCTGACTCTCAACCTAGAGAATGGGGATCGAATCGCCTTGCTTGGCCATAACGGCGCTGGAAAGACGACCCTTTTGCGCACGCTCGCCGGTGTATATCCGCCAATGAGAGGCACGGTAGATATCGAAGGGCTCATAAGTTCTTTCACAGACCTAACCCTCGGCATGGATATGGAAGCGAGTGGCTGGGACAATATCATCTTCCGCTGCGCCTTTATGGGCTTGAGCTTTAAAGAAGCGACAGAACTTGCCCCGTCAATTGCCGAATTTTGCGAGCTTGGCGACTTCCTCGACATGCCGGTGCGCACCTATTCTTCTGGCATGTTCGTCCGACTTGCCTTCGCGATTTCGACCTCGATTGAGCCAGATATCGTTATCATGGATGAGATGATAAATGCGGGTGACGCTCAATTCATCACCAAGGCTAGAACACGGATCGAGAAAATATTGGGTAATGCGAGCGTCTTCGTCATCGCTTCGCACGACATCTCCATAACGCGCCAGTTTTGTAAGACGGCACTTTGGCTCGAGAAAGGCGTTGCCAAGGCGATCGGGCCCGTCGACGAGATCACTGAGGCATATCTGGCATCTAGGACCACTTAGAGCGAGCGCATTGTCTGCACTCGCTATTAGCTCTTGCCGCAGTGCAGACATTGAATAGCGTATTGGATCGCACATGAAGCCAACAGCTGTAAGTAGAACGATGTCGGTAACTCGAGCCCGTATCGCGCGTGCATGTCATGTTCTCAAGACCGGACTTGGTTTAGTTCTCACCGGCCGCACCAATGTTCTTTACGCGGTCTTGTTTCGCAAGCTCTTTCCGATCCAAGAGAATCACATACCGATTGAATACGTTGCGATCGCTCCGAGAGAGTTATCACTTATAGAGAATGACTCTGCGTCGACCAAGCACGACGCGGCTAAAGTGGAAGAGATGGCGGCAACACCCCTGGTCTCCATCATCATTCCATGTTTTAACTATGGGCGGTTCCTGGAAAAGGCAATCGACTCTATTCTCAGCCAGACTTTAGAAGAGATTGAGATCATCGTCGTCGAGGGTGGCTCTACCGACGCGGAGACCCCGCAAGTCGTCCGGGCGTTGGAAAAACCGAAAACGAGCATCATCCTCCACGAGAAGCCTACACTCGTCGGCGCAAACCGCAATGCCGGGATAGCGGTGGCGCGGGGAAAGTTCATCTGTTGCCTTGATCCAGATGATACATTGGACGCTACGTATCTTGAAAAAGCCGCCTATCTGTTGGACGCCCATTTTTACGATATTGTCTCAACAGGCATCCATCTGGCAGGCAGTCGCACAGGCACAATCGACGTCCTGGGCACACCAAACCTCAACGACATGACGCAGGGAAACCACATCACAACTTGCGCAGTTTTCCGACGTTCCCTTTGGGAAAAAGTGGGCGGCTATTTCGACACTGGCAAAGGTCAGGACCATGTTGCTGAAGATTGGGACTTCTGGCTGCGCTGCGTTGCCGCTGGTGCACGCGTGCGGAACATAACAGGCGAGCATCTGTTCAACTACACTGTGCACGACACCGGCTCCCTGTCCACCACAAATGTCCGCAGCATAGCCTTCCAAAGGAAGGCGATACTAAAGAGAAATCAAGCGCTTCTTACGTCTGAAGCCATGACCCGGTCAAAAGCCCAAGCGCCGCGAAGGTTGGTCTGCACCCCGCCTGGGGTTGTGCCTCCTCGACGTCGGGCGCAGGCGCATTCACCGACTCGCTCTCTGCTCGTCGTGATTCCTTTTATGATTGTGGGAGGAGCCGAGCGACTCTTATCGACAGTTATTGGTTACCTCGTTGCTAAAGGCTGGAACGTCACTGTGGTGTCCACCCTGCCGCAGAGAGGACTTGAGGATGCAAGCGGCTGGTTCAGGGAAGTCACTAGCGAAGTCTACAATCTTCCGCGGTTTCTGGGAGAATGGGAATACGAAAATTTCGTCCACTATCTGATGAAAACGCGCCGCTTCGACGTGGCACTGCTTGCAGGGAGTCGTCTCTTTTATGAAATGCTACCTGAACTGACAACGCAATATCCCGACGTGGCGATCGTCGACCTGTTGTTTAACACCGTCGGCCATACCCACTCGCACGTCAAATTCCAGCCTTATCTGACTTACGCTATCGCTGAGAATCCTGAGGTGATCTCCTGGTTCAAAAAGCAGGGCTGGAACGACCAACGGGTCAGTTTAGTGGAGAGCGGTGTGGACGTGTCGACGTTCGATACCGATCGTTCACCGAGGCTCAGTAGGGAACTCAATCTCAAAGCCGAAGAGATCGTTATAGGGTTCTCTGGTCGACTCTCGGAAGAGAAGGCTCCTGAAATTTTTCTGAAGCTGGTAGCCGCTTTTAGCAGCGAGCCGTCGATCCGCTTCATCATGACGGGCGGCGGGCCTCTCAGGGAGTATGTTGACTCAGAGATTAAGAAGCTGCCGAAGGATTCCAAGCTTCAATTCATGGGGCTGGTGGACAGTACAACGGAGTTCTTCTCAACCTACGACATCTTTGTTCTACCATCGCATGTCGACGGGCGACCAATCGCTCTATTGGAAGCCTTGTCATCAGGTTGCGCCGTCGTCGCATCGCGGGTTGGCGGCATCCCAGCTCTCATAGAAGGATCCGGCGCCGGCATTCTCTGCAGACCAGCCAACACGGCAGATTTCATTGAGGCCATTCGTTCCCTCGTCTCCGACAGGGCCAGGCTAGCCGCCATGAAAACTGCAGCTCGTGAATGCGCAATACAAAAGCTATCGGTCGATCGTATGGGGTCAGGCTACGTAGCAGCGCTGGAGGCCGCTATCAAAATGAACCGTGAAGTCAGAGACTCCGGCGCTGCGCGCGGAGAAACTGAAGCACAAGTCGACGAGCAAATTTAACGACAGTCCAAATATTTAACAGATAATATTGAGGCGAACCAATTAGCCCTTCGTGCTTCAGAAGACGATGGGTACGCATCTCGCCAATTTGCATGTCGAGCATCCTAGCGCTCAGACCACTGGCTCCGAAAGCGAGCTTGTCTGCTCGCGCAAGCACGATGTTTATCTTCAAGCCAAATGTTCCGGAGAGGAGATTGGCCGCAACGAAAGCGTAGTCTTCGCCGGCATACCATTCCGGAAACAAGTACCGGATGGAATCGCGTCTGATGATCACGGTCGAGATCGAGGCGGGATTTTTCATCAATATTCTGTTGCGGCTAAATCCCGAGATGTCTGCTGACGAAACCGGCCGCCAATCTCGAGCCGAGAACGATTTGAGGTGAGCAGTAAGGCCTGGCGCGTCTGCCCCAAGCATCAACCCCATCTGGCGTTCGACTTTCTCGGGATGCCATTCGTCATCAGCATCGAGAAAGGCTATATAGGGCTCGCGGCTAGCGGCGATGCCAATATTGCGTGCACCGCCCGGGCCTATATTTTTCTCGAGTGTCACTAGCTTGATCGGAAGAGTCGGGAATTGCGGCAGAACTTTTGAGCACGTATCATCATTCCCTGCGTCATCGACAACGATGATTTCACTGGGACGCGAAGTCTGAGCGTCAATGGACGATAGCGCCCGTGCCAGCGCCTTACCATCACGAAAGGTCGGCACAATAACGGACAGCGGGACCGTATTCACGCTACAGCATTCCTGTTCGGGCCCGCTCGCTCGACAACATTTGTCCAAGTACGGCTTTAAGATCAGGCTTCGATACCCGAATTCCAAGCTTACTTAGTTTTTCGTTGCTGCCAATGACTATGTCGAGGTCACTTGTCCCGCGAAGATGGCCTTGCACCTCATGCTCTACGGTGAGGCCAGAGGTCTCGATCAACTGTGTTAGGACATCTTGCAGCAAGAGGCCGGCGCCCGCGCAGACGTTAAAAACTTCACCCTGAGCGTTCCGCATCGTCGGAAGCTTTGCAATGATTCTTGCGGCTTCCGAAACATCGATGAAATCACGGATGCTGTGAAGAGGTCCTGTCCTCAACACTCCACCTCCCCCGGTCATGGCACTCAGCTGACGCACGAAGCTTCCAAGGGCTGTACTCGTTGGGCTACCCGCTCCAATCGGGTTGAACAGCCGCGCTACCGTGACCTGAAGCCCCGATGCACTCGCCGCCAATCCGTGAAGCGTTTGTGCAAGCTTTGAGATTCCGTAAGCAGACACCGGATTACACCCGTCCCCCTCTCGCACCGTATTGTCGGAGGATATTGGCCTGCCATACTCCGCTGCACTGCCAATTAGCACGACTTTAGATGGAAGCCTCGCCATCGTGGCCCCGGTGAGGACCGATTGGGCATAGACGACGTTGGCCCGATAGAGCGCCTCAATATCCGAGCTGTCGCTTGTGCCAGCGAGGTGATAGATGAAACTTGCCCCGGTCTCATCCGCGACTCGACAGATTTCCTCCGCAGTCGGCTTTGACGAAAGGACAAATCGCGAGTCTATTCCGCCATGTGAACCACGAGTGAGGCTGACCACCTCATCGCCCCGTTCTCGGATCTCACGACACACATATCTGCCCAAAAAGCCGCTGGCGCCTGTTACTAAAGCAACAGCCATCACTCAGTCCTTCAAAAAGAGGCTTCGCTGCTTTTCAAACAATTCCTGAGCCGCTGCGTAGTCATCAGGCCGACCGATATCCAGCCATACGCAATCTTGCCGCTGGCATTGTACCGTCTTTCCTCTGGCCTGAAGTGACTGCATCAACTGCGGCATATCCAGATGTGTCCCGACCTTGAGGTGAGGAGCCACGGCATCACGGTTCAAAACATAAAGGCCCATGCTTACAAGGTGCGAGTAAGATGGCTTCTCACGATAACCCGTTAGCCGCATGTGTTCGTCGACCTCGACCAAACCAAAATCTATCTTGAGCGTGCGCTCATAGACAGCAATCGATGCGCTTGCTTCGCTCTCTCGGTGTTTGCGTGCCATCTCCGCTACGGAAAAATTGGTGAGAAGATCGCCATTGGTTACAATAAAATCGTCACCGACCCGATCTAGAACCGCAGCGATTGGACCGGCGGTTCCCAAGGGAGAATCCTCCAGAACATAGTCAATGTTCAACCCGAATGCGGTACCATCTCCGCAGAACGCGCGGATGAGATGATGCAGGTGATTGACTGCGAGTATGACATCCTCAACGCCCGCCGCTTTCAGCTGCCGCAGCAAAAGCTCCAGAACTGGCATATCACCCAGCGGAACCAGTGGCTTGGGAAACGACGCGGTAAAAGGCTGGAGCCGTGTGCCTTTGCCTCCCGCCATTACGACAGCTTTCATCGGGGCTCCTCTCATGTGCTATCAGACCGTATATTCTGTGGGACGGTATAGATTTAAGTTCTCTTCCACAAACAGGATTGTCTTCTGGAGACCATCTTCCACAGAGGTAGCGGGTGACCACCCTAGCAGGCGTTTCGCTTTGCTATTGTCAGAAACCAGTTTCAGAACTTCACTTTCAGCAGGACGAAGTCTGTTCGGGTCCTGCACGATCGGCTTTGTGGAGTTCATCAATCTAAGGATGTTTGCCGCGAAGTCGCCGATTGATGCCGTGTTGCCCGTTCCGAGATTAATGGTTTGTCCGTCAACACCGTCGGTAGCACCCGCCAATAGAAATCCGTCGACCGTGTCATCGACGAATGTCATATCACGCATAGGATCGAGTGCCCCAAGCTCGATCATATCTCGCGTTGCAGCCTGGGAAATGATTGTGGGAATGAAGGCGCGGGCCGATTGGCGGGGACCGAAGGTGTTGAAAGGGCGCACGGTAACGACTGGTGTGGAAAAGGATCGATAATAGCTCTCGGCAATCTTGTCAGCGCCAATCTTGGAAGCAGAGTAGGGAGACTGCCCCTGAAGCGGGTGGTCTTCATCAATCGGTTCACGCAAGGCGGTACCATAGACCTCAGATGTCGATGTGTGCACGACACGGCTTGTTCCGTGGCGGCGGGCCGCCTCTACCACATTCAACGTGCCTTCGACGTTTGTGCGCACATAGCTGCGCGGCGCAACATAGGAGTAGGGTATCGCGATCAATGCGGCGAGGTGAAAAACGACGTCTTTGCCCTGAACGAGGTTCATGACGAAGTCGGAATCCTCAACATTGCCCGCAGTAACCTGCAGTGCGCGCTTAATCTCAACATCCGCATGCTCTAGATTTCCCCAGCCAGATGAAGAACCATACTTAAGCATGGCAGTGACATTTGCGCCCTGCCTCGCAAGCGCTTCTGCAAGGTGGCTACCGATGAAGCCGCCAGCGCCGGTTACAAGTACGTTCTTGCCACGATAAAAGCTCTGGAGGTCAATCATAAGCGAAATCTCTTCTTCTACGGGTTGCGGGTCGCAATTAGCTCATGTTGGGTGATCTCACAAGATTTAAATAGAGCTCGATAATTTGGGGAACAATACTCTCGGTTGAGAACCTCCGTTCAAAGTCCGCACGGGCAGCTGAACCCATGCGCCTTCTCAATTGCCAGTCTTGGGCGAGTCTAACAACCGCGTCTGCGACCTCATGTACGTCACCTGGAGGGATCAGAAAGCCGTTTATGCCATCCTGAACAATCGATCGGCAGCCTGCGACATCATATGCAATCATCGGCAGTCCTGCCGCCGCGGCCTCTATCAAGGTCCGCGGCATCCCCTCTCGCTCTGAAAGCAAAATTGCAATATCGGCGCGGTGCCAGGTCGAAGAAATGTCCATAGCTCGTCCATGCCACTGGACCCCGTCAAGGCTTGAGAAACCGTTCAACTGGGCTTCGGTGAGGCTAGTTAAATTCCCCGGGTCAGGCATGCCCCATAGTTCGAGATGGACATCCTCTTTTCTCCTAGCGATCTGTATCGCTTCCACCGCCGATTCAATGCCCTTGGCCTTCAGCATCCTACCGAGATAAAGCACGTTCACCGATGAAGAGGGGCCAACACTCTCTTTGACTTGTAATGCCGCAGGATCTACACCCCATCCCCCTATTACAAGTTTGCGCTGAAGAGACGGGAACTCGGACGCGTCATCTTCATTCTCGAACGTAAATAACGCCGCAGTCCTTTTAGAAAATACAGATAGCATTAGACGAATGGCAGTACGCGCAAGCCGCAACGGCAGCCTGTTTCCGCTCCATAAATAGCCAAGACCTGTCAGCGAAAAAACAGCCGCAGTCCTGCGCTGCATCAAAGTTGCCGCCCCCGCAATCACAATCGAACGTAGCGCTATGGCATGGACAACGGCTGGTCGCTCGTGAGCCATAATGGATCGCAGCCGAACAATGCTCGAGAAAAGACCAATCAGGCCAAACGAGGATCGATCCGCCGACAGGTCGATCAGACGAAATCCCTCGCTCCTTAAATCGCTCGCCTTTTCCCCCACTCTAGTCACAACAACAACTTCGAACCCGCTCTTCCGAGCCGCACGTGCCATCGGCAGGAAGTGGGTGGCGAAGAACCAGTCTTCTGTGACCACGTATATCAATCGTAGGCTGAAGCCCTGCTCACAGACCAAGTGTCACCTCACCAACTGGTGGGGTCTGATACAAATTAGCATTCGCAATCTCAATGGGTTTCGCGCAGAACGCCGTCTAGATAGCATGAAGACCTCTGTCACCACATCTACGGCGCCCCAAAACATTGCTGGGTAGAAAGAAAGTGCACTACCGACGTCCATGGTCCAACTCCATCTAGACCGCTTGGACTCGTTTATTATAGGACAATCATCACGAATCTCTTGCTCGTGGTTCGAAACCAAAAGCAGAAGCTGACCTTTGCTGGGTATGTCATCAGGATGCTGTGGTTCAGTTCTCGGTGAGAATCTTTGACAGATAATCTCTGTAGCTAGCGCTAGGAATCGCCTTTATATTCTCGGCAAGTTGCACGTCGGAAATTAACCCCGAACGGAACGCAACTTCCTCCGGACAATACACTTTCAGCCCTTGCCTCTTCTCGATTGCATGCAAAAAATTACCGGCTTCCATTATGGCTTCGGGCGTACCTGTGTCGAGCCAAGCTGTTCCTCGACCCAGCCTAATCGCTTGAAGGCGACCTTCTGCAATATATCGGCGATGCACTTCTGTAATTTCCATTTCGTTCCGGCTGGATGGAACAACACTGAGCGCAAATTCTGGCGCATCTCCCGGAAAGAAATAAACACCAATGGATGCCCACGTGGATTGGGGCAGCGGAGGCTTTTCAACGACTTCCGCGACGCTGTAGTCCGGATTGAACGTAATTACGCCAAAGTTCTGCGGATCGGAGACCCTGTACCCAAATATCACGGCGGCGTCTCTCTCCGTCACAATTCTTTGGGCATCCTGCATCGCACTTCGAACATCCTGCCCGAACAAAATGTTGTCTCCAAGCAAAAAGCATACTGGACTACCGGCAAGAAAATCTTTCGCCAGCGCCAGACCATCCGCAATTCCTCTCGGTTCGGATTGAGCGGTGTAGGAGAATTTTGCACCGAACTGCTCCCCTGTACCCAGCAGCCTTTGCATCATATCCAGATCTTCTGTGTTTGTAATTAATAGTATATCCTTTATCTTCTGTAATAGAAGCAAGGATAGCGGATAATGGATCATTGGCTTGTCGAAGACTGGCAGTAGCTGTTTACATGCCACTAACGTTGAAGGATAAAGCCTTGTGCCCCGCCCCCCTGCTAGGACCACTCCCTTTAGCGTCTGTTTCACGATGTATCGCTCCTGCACTTTCCGCCGATCAACAATCTGCCCATCTCACCCTTTGAGGGGGAGCTGTCACATTTGCTATAGCATTCCAGATAAAAATTCTACGGTAGGTCTGTGTTGTAGAGTTATCGCTCCTAAAGGGTTTGGAGTGCGTTTACGCTGCGTAGCAGCGGGCTGGTTCGCTAATTCGTCCTCAGCGGCTGAACGAGACGTTCAGAGGCGACCGGCACTACTTCGCAGCTGACAACATACGGCCTCACGATGGCAGCAGCCCCAACCTACCGCCGTCGTAACCCTTCCGTAATGGGGACCACCACCACTCGTTGGCAAGATACCAGCGAACAGTCTTCTCAATGCCGCTATCGAACGTTTCCTGAGCCTTCCAACCCAGCTCTCGTTCCAACTTGGTTGCATCAATAGCATAGCGCGCGTCATGGCCCGGACGATCTGCAACAAAGGTAATGAGAGCAGAATGATCGCCTGCGTGAGGACGAATATCGTTCAGCAATTCGCAGATGCGAGTAACCACCTCTATATTGCTGCGCTCGTTACGGCCCCCTATATTGTAGGTTTCGCCCATGCGTCCGCTGTCTGCAATCAGATTAAGAGCGCGCGCATGGTCTTCTACGTAGAGCCAGTCGCGAATGTTTGTTCCGTTGCCGTAGACCGGCAGTGGCCTACCTTCTATCGCGTTAAGGATAGTAAGAGGAACGAGTTTCTCGGGAAAATGGTAAGGTCCATAATTATTGGAGCAATTCGATACGATTACCGGCAGGCCGTACGTCCGGCCCCACGCCTTTGCCAAATGATCGGATGCCGCCTTCGATGCTGAATAGGGCGAACTGGGATCATACGGTGTTTCCTCATCGAATAGGCCTTGCGGACCAAGAGATCCGTAGACCTCATCGGTTGATACGTGAAGAAAACGGAACTGAGATTGTCGTGATACGGCCAGGCCAGACCAGTACTGCCTCGCGCACTCCAACATATTGAAGGTCCCGAGCACATTCGTATCGATAAAGTCCCTAGCGCCCGTAATAGAGCGGTCGACGTGACTCTCAGCCGCTAGATGAATGATACGATCCGGCTGGAACGTCTCCATAGCCGATTGAACAGCACCACGATCGGCAACATCTGCCCTCAGGAAACGATAATTTTTATTACCTTCCACCTCTTTAATCGAGCTCAGCGTGCCAGCATAGGTGAGCTTGTCGATATTGAGGACGTCAAAACCCTTTTCCAACACGAGGTGGCGGACGACTGCAGATCCGATAAACCCAGCACCGCCAGTGACAATAACTCTCATGACAAATAACTCTTCCACCCTAGAGCACGGAGAAAGGCCGGACTATCCACCAATCTAACCGATGCGCACGGAACGTGACTCAAAACAAACAAAAAAGTCAAACTCCATGTACCGGAATCTGTGCCAATGGCGTGCCCGTTGGCGCGTTAGCAAGCCCCCGAAAGAACGGCCCAGCGGAAAGGTACGAGCACACGTTTCTGTTATGCCCCGGCTTCAGATCATACTGACGTAGAACCTCAGTTACTCGAACTAGTCCGCTATACCAGCCACATCGATAGCCGCCCAAATTTCCGAACACTGGGCTGCTGCCGGTTTTTCGGACACCGAGTTAGGCTAATCCCACCTCCATTCCAAATTCCATCGGGCTGAGATAGCCCAGTGTCGAGTGGCGACGCTTCGGATTGTAGAAGCGCTCGATGTAATCGAACACATCCGGTCTGGCGTCGTTTCTCGTGCGATAAACCTTCCGTGCTGTTCTCTCCGTTTTCAGTGATGAGAAGAAGCTCTCCATTGCGGCGTTGTCCCAGACATTTCCAGAGCGGCTCATGGAGCAGGTGATACCGTGGTCGCCCATGAGGCGCTGGAACTGCTCGCTCGTTTACTGGCTTCTCTGATCGGAATGATGCAGGAGCGCATCTGGTTTTCCTCGACGCCAGATTGCCATGATCAGCGCATCTGTGACGAGCTGGGCCGTCATGTTGGCATTCATCGACCAGCCGACGACACGGCGTGAGAACAGGTCAATGACGGCCGCGACATACAGCCAGCCTTCTGCGGACCAGATATAGGTGAAGTCGGCCACCCATTTCTGGTTCGGCCGCTCTGCCATGAACTGACGGTCCAGCACGTTCAGCATGATAACGGCACGGTCACCGGCATCCTTTGGCAAGCCACGCCGTCTCGGCCTGGCCCTGAGCGCATTCAACCGCATCAGCCGCTCAATACGATGGAGGCCACAGGATAGACCTTCTTCCAACACGTCGTGCCATACGCGGCGAGCACCATAAGTGCGGTCGCTGGATTTGAAGCTCTGCGTGATCTTGTCCAGCAGAACCTCATCATAGCGGGCGTGTTCGCTCGGAGAACGATTGAGCCAGGCATAGAAACCTGAACGAGAAACTCCCAGCGCTTTGCAGAGCCATGCCACCGGCCAGATCGAACGGTGCTTTGCAATGAACGCGAACTTCATATCGCGTCCCTGGCAAAGTAGGCTGCGGCCTTTTTTAGGATGTCGCGCTCCGCCTTCAGCTTGGCGACTTCACGACGGAGCCGCTCGATCTCAAGCTGCTCCGGCTTCATATGGCCTTTTCCAGGAAAGGACTGGCTGGGATCGTCGCCGTATTCCCGAATCCATTTGTGCAACACATTCTCGTGGACATCAAAGTCGCGGGCAGCCTGGGCAACAGTCACCCCACGTTCCCTGACCAGCTTCACCGCTTCAAGCTTATACTCGCGGCTGAATATTCGTCTTTGCATTCATGCTCTCCGGTCTCAGGAGGAACACCTCAACTCGATGTCCATAAAACCGGCAGCAGCCCAAGGAGATGGGTGGTGACCCGGACCCAACTACGCTTTGACTGCTCAGGAGACCTTGGTGCTACCAACAGAGTTTTGCGCAGTTGAAGCCAGCGTGAATCGCTCTTCTAAATCACTTTCTTGAATTCGGCCGGCAGGCCCGCGTAGAGGCCCGGCTCATAGATGCCGGCCCTGACGACGGCGTTGGCGGCAATGACGGTCCGTGGCGCCAGTTCGACACCGGCAAAGATGCGCACGCCGGAGAAGATCATCGTATCGTCACCAATCCTAATCGGTTTCTTGCGTTGCGGTGTGTATTTCAGGGGTACACTGATGTCACCGAGGTCGAATTCAAAGCTGATCAGCGAGGATTGATGGGCGATCGACACGTCGTTACCGATCGTTATTCCGCCCTTGCCATCCAGATAGCACATTTCGAAGATTGCCACGTTGGAGCCGAGCTCAATCTCTTCCCAGTGAGTGACGCGCACACCCGTCTCGAACAAGACATTGTCACCGCAGGACTTGGCCAGGCGTTTCGCCCACAGGTATCGCAACAGGATGCCGAGTTTCCACGGCACAAGTTCAAGGAGAGGCCAGGTCAAAGTGAAGAGAAAGCGAGGCAAGACTGCCAGGATCGAGCTGACGATACGGAGGACAGGCTTCAGCGACTGAAATAGCGTCCGACCAGACATGGCGACAGCGTCCCTTTTTGAGTGAAATCATCTCTCTGGCATACCTGAGGCGTATTAAAACTTCCGCTATCGGTTCTTTGGGCCCTCAGTGACATCGTCAGCTTTGCGGAAAGTTTGTCTAAGGATGAGGGACAAACAGGAGGAGCTTGCCAGTGCGGCGAAAGATGCGGTCAGGCGAGTTGAGGGATTGGTCGATCGCCCGTGATGTCTTTCGATGTGAGACACTTTTACACGTCAGCGTCACATCAAAGGCAGAGACGATCATACACCGTGCTTGCCTGCAACATATCCTTCGCTCGGAGAACCCTGCACCGAAAAAAATGATCTAGAACAGACCGGCTGTGATCAGCAGCCCGCTCCACTGACGCAGGTGGCGCAGAGAGTTTTTAAGGCCAAGATGCGATTTTGCCTTACTGCGGGTGTGTTGAAACACTTGATGCAAGTCGATCGCTGCATGACCGCGCCAGGTGAGCCCGATGTAGTGGTGGCGTAATGGCACCTCAACATTGCACCAGTGGCGCTTTTCGTCTGTGATCCCCTGGCCCATGTCGAACATCGTAAGGCCATCCTCGAACACAGCCTGCATCACCCACAGAAGGCACTGCTTTCCCGGAGAGCCGACCTGGATCTGCGGGTTTTCGCTCATAGACGAGATGAGACAAAACATCCGATCGGCATGGACGATGTTGTAACGCACTGCAACGATCTCGTCGTCGAGGCGCAACACGTGGAGACGGACCTCCACGCCTGAACCTTCTTGCATGGCCTGACGATAAAAGCCCAGCAGCTTGTCGCGCACGAACACGTCGCGGATGCCCTGAGCCCGGAAGCGGGCCGAGCGCTGGCGAAACATCACGTCGATCGCTTCCGCGCCAGCGACGGGATCGACGACCTGCTCGAAACGGACGTTGCCCAATGCCGAAAGTCTATCGCCCTGCTGCCGGTCGTGCTTGCGGCGGGAGCGGTTGCGCTGCTGCTTGTCGCACTCCTCCCAGGAGGAAAACTGCGATCGATAAACAGTTTCCGCTGCAAGGCTTGAGCCGAGCTCATTAAACAGCGTGTGGCGTCCGTCGATATTGCTAGACACTGATTGCAGATAGAGGGCGTCGGCACCGCTGAGCGAATCAGCCATCGCTTTCCAAAGGGCCTCGCGCCCCTGCGGGCCAAGACTTGCCAGCGCGGTATAGTCGCAAACCGGTGCGTAGCAGCCCACTTGGCTTCCGGGAAACCAGGTGAAGACGCGGATGCCTGCGACGCGGCGCCGATGCAGCGGCAGAAGTGCGATCGGCTGGCCGTGGAGGTGAGCAACCACGAAGCGCTGGTCTTCAAGCCCAATCTTTTTGTACGCGATCCAGAGGCGAATAAAATCGTAGCTTTGGCCCGGAGACTCAATGCCGCCCAAGGCCGACAGTTTGCGCCAGACGGCCTCGACCTCTTCGATCCGTTGCGTCGCAGCCACCTTGAAGTCGCGTTGGCTGACGGTGGAGAGCGGCCGTGCTGCTTGTGGCAGAGCGACAGCCGTCACCTCACCAGTCATTCGCGCCACCGGCACGCTCTCTGCCATCGTCGTCATCGCCCTGTCCCTTGCTCGTCGAGCAGATATTGAAGTCGACCGGTAAATTGGGGTTGAATATATCGTGATTGACGGGCGTTTGACCGGATTCCTGGATCGAGGGTTAAGCAGTTCTTACGCCCTGCCGAAATTAACGCAGTATGCTTCGACCGCTTGCATGCTCCTTGGGGATGTTCGACTGCCCATGCCAGCAAGGCCCGTTTCGGAGACACGTTAGCGGTTCGGTTACCAGGGATCCATTTGCCTTGTGGGCAGAGAAAAACTTAACTTTTCGGTGTCTCCCACCCCCTTATCCTGCTCGCGGTTAAGGTTGGAGCGCAGAAGATGACATCCGGTACGATGCGGCTCGCTTGGGTGGACATGGCCAAGGGCCTGTCCATCTTCCTGGTGGTCATCATGTATTGCGCGGCAAGCGTCGGCGAGGACACCGGCCAGACCGGCTTCCTCCACTGGACCATTGCCTTTGCCATGCCAATTCGGATGCCGGAGTTCTTTCTGATCTCTGGTCTGTTCCTGAGCCAGGTGATCGACCGTCCGTGGCGCACCTATGCCGACCGGCGCGCCCTGCACTACTTTTATTTCTATGCCCTCTGGGCGACCCTTCACATCATACTGAAGATCGCGCTGACGGGGCGCGATCCCGCGGGTGCGGTTGGCGCTCTCGCCCTTGCCATCGTGGAGCCTTATGGAGTTTGGTGGTTTATCTACATGCTGGGCGTATTCAGCCTGGTGAGCAAGCTGCTCCACCACGCCAGGATCCCGCACGCGGCAACCCTGGCCGTTGCCGCGGTGCTACAGGTGGCGTCGATCCAGACCGGCAGCTATCTGATCGACCAGTTCGCCGCCTACTTCGTCTATTTTTTCGCCGGTTTTGTCTTTGCGCCGCAGTGCTTTCGCCTTGCCGAGTGGACGCAAGCTAATCGCCTGACGGCCGTCGGTGTCCTGGTGTTATGGGCGCTGGTGAATGCGCTGCTGGTCTTCACGCCGGGTTTCCGCCTCGACCCGGTTCACATCCAGATGGGCTGGGCCGCCCTGCCCGGCGTTCATCTGCTGGCTGCATTTGCCGGTGTCGGGGCAATCATCATGACCGCCACGCTCTTGGTCTGCTCGCCGCGGATGGACTGGCTGCGGCGGCTCGGCACCCACTCGCTGGTGATCTACCTCGCGTTCGTCCTGCCGATGGGGATCGCTCGGACGCTGCTGCTTTCCTTAGGATTTGAGGAGCCAAATCTTGTCAGCCTGGTCATCATGGTGGTCGCCATCATATCGCCGCTCGTGCTTTTGTGGATCACCAGGAAGCTAGGCTTCGGCAGGTTTCTGTTTGAGCGACCCGGCTGGGCGCATCTTCCCGGATCGACGCATCGTGTCGAAACGATCTCGCCGCGATCCGTGGCGGCAGAATGAACTGACAAGGCGGCCAGGCAACCTGCTGCCGCAACGGCGACCGGGACGGCCCGCTGTCATTAACCATGTTTTCGATGAAGCGGTGTGCAGGCATCCGCGCCTGCTACAAAGAGGCTTGAGCCAATCACCGGATCCCTCGGATGAGCTTTGTTCTGCAGAAGCACCAGCATTACGTCATCGACACGGTCGTTGGATATCAGGCCAAACTGGCGGAAATCGAAGGCGATATCCGCCTCAGAGCAATGTCGAACGACACAGCTGATCTCGAACTGGCTCTTCTGAAACGGCTGAAGGAAGAATGCGCCGCAACCCTCTACCGGTACCAAAACCTCAAGGAAGCGTTCAAGGCCGTGGTGGGAGAACACGGCGTTGCCACTGACGAATTGCCGCAACCAGCGTTCGCCGAAAGTCGCTCAGGGACATAAGGCATTGCCATCGACGAAAGCCGCTTCTGCCTAGACGGCTCGCCGTCGGTAGACCTTTCACCGTTTGTATCCATTCCCGTGGCGCGACACCTGTATCTCCCGGATTGACTCCACTCATAACAGCCTGCGTGATGACGGAAGCGCAGCTTGGCCGCGCATGGCCGGATTTTGTCTGTGCAATCATTGCACCTGCGACGGAAGATGATCAGGTTTCGGCTCGACCGCGCATCCGCAGCTGAAGGGTCCGGTGGTGCTGGCCGACAGGGTCGGCCACTGAAGGCAGACGCTACAAAAATCCCATCAAAATTGAATGAAAATGTAGTAATTTCAATTAACTACACGGGTGGACGCTGTTTGATTTTTACGGACCTCTAAATTACCTATCGCGCTCGAGCGGAGGTTTGAGGGCCGAGATGACGACAACAGATGCCGATGTTGGGATACGCAGACCTGGCAATGGCCGGCCGAACACGCTGTTGGGCGGTTTGTCTGTCGCTGTGTGCGACATGCCTGATGCGGCTGACAGCTTCATCGAAATTGCTCTGCGCGCCCGTGGCAGGAACCTTCGTCCATTCTACTCCACCTCCGCCAACGGCCAGGTGATTGCCCAGTGCCTGCAGAATGCCGCTTGGCGAGATATGATCTCCGAAGCTGATCAGATCCATGCCGACGGCATGCCAATGGTCCTGTTTTCAAAGCTGCTTTCGGCCAACCCCATCCCGGAGCGTGTTGCGACCACGGATCTCGTTCATGCCGTTGCCGCTCGAGCTCAGAAGACGGGCGTGAGCTTCTACTTCCTGGGCGGCACCGAAGAGATCAACAGCAAAGCCGTTGCCGCCATGCGGGCTGCCTACCCCGCACTGGTGTTTGCCGGCCGCCGCAATGGCTATTTCTGTGCTGAAGAAGAAGCAGAGGTGGTGGCCGAGGTTCGCGCGGCGAAACCGGATATTCTTTGGGTCGGGCTTGGCTTTCCGTCGGAGCAGGCCTTCGTCAGTCGCAACATCGACAACCTGCGCGGTGTCGGCGTCGTGAAGACCTCAGGCGGCCTGTTCGATTTTCTGTCGGGCAAGAACCGGCGGGCGCCGACATGGATGCAGAAGGTTGGACTGGAGTGGGCATTCCGCACATGTCTTGAGCCAAGACGTCTTGGCCGCCGGTACCTGGTGACCAATCCTATTTCGATCTACGCCCTCCTGGTCAGATCGGACCTGAGCGGGCGAAACTGACCGGATCAGACAATACCCGTTGCCACTGCCTCGCCGAGGATGAAAAGTCTCATGTGGGCTCTACAACAGTCGGTGGCGGGGATCACCGAGAGAAGAAGGCCGGTAGATCATGACCAACCTGCAGCAGATCGAGTTCTCCTTGGAACCGACCTTCGATTTCCTATCCGACGAGTATCGTCGCCTGTACCGGAATGCCATTGCGACCGTGTTCCAGTCACCGCTCTGGCTCGATCACATTCACCGGCGCCTTGCACCGGCACTCAAAGCCAAGCAAAGCACCATCGCCGCCCGTGACAGCCTCACCCAAGAGTTGCTCGCCGTCTTTCCGATGGTGATCCACAAGACGTACGGGATTTCTGCCATCCAGCCTGCCGACTTCGACGTTTGCGACTATAATGCCGTGGTCGCGTCCTTGGAGCTGCTGACACAGCTTGCAGACGATCCCCAGGTGTTGGCACGTCTGGATGCGCTTCTCGGCCGCGGACCGCTGCTTCTGTTTCGCAAGGTGCGCGCCGATGGCTTTGACTACAGCCGGCTGTTTCTCGGCTGCCGGACCCAGCCCAGCGACAGCGTCTCCTTCCACTGCGAAATGGATGACGATCTTGAATTCTGGAAGTACGAGTCGTTGAACAGGCAGGCCTCCAGGAAGCTCGAACAGCTATTCAGGAAGCTTCAGCGTGATTTTCCGGGATCCGAGTTCGTGAGAGTGGAAGATCATGACCTGATCGTTGAGGCGATCGAATGTGTCAGAGATTGCCGGGTCGATCGGCTCGAGGATGACATCTTGCGGCAGCAGCCGTATTTCGACTTCTACAAGGACTATGCACTGGAGGCGATCGACGCAGGAGAGGCGTCGATGTTCGTTGTTCTGGTCGATGGGCGTGTCCGAGCCGCGCTGTTTGGCCTGCAGGCCGACGGCGTGTTCCACGGAACGCTGCTGGGTGGGGACACCGAAGAACTTGGCCGCTATTCCCTGGGGATACAGTGCCATTTCCTGGCAGCACAATACTGGCATGGCCAGGGTGATCGCGTCTATTCGCTGGGTCCGGGTAGCCCTGACTACAAGGCACGCTTCCGCGCAGTGGGGACGACCATGGTCAACGTCACCAGGTCGCATTCGCTGATCGGCGCCGGTGTCAGCGCTCTCTACCATGCTTCGTTCCCGTTCAAGGATCAGATCAAGAGCCAGGTACGGCGAATACGCGACCAGCGGCGCGCGGCATGATCGGGCCTATCAGCAAGATCAAGGCTTTGTTGGAACGGTCGGCGCCTGTCTCGCTGGCCTCGGCCTTCCTCGCGAGAGGGGCGACAGCCGGGCTGATCTTCGTGCTCATTGCTCTGGCTGCCCGAGAGCTGGACGTGGGCTCCTTTGGTGTCTTCTCCATGCTCTACAGCTTGGCCGGCATGCTGGCCCTGGCCGCCGCCGGCGGGCAGCAGATCCTTCTGATGCGGTCATGGAGCGAATACGGCGCGGACAGAGACGCTGCCCGCTTGAAGGGTGCACTTATCTTCAGCGGCATTGTGCTGACGGTCGGGGTTGTCCTTTTCTCCCTGGTGCTCTTCAGCGCCCTCGTTGTCTGGCAACCCCAGGCTGTTGCATTTGCCGTGACAACGTCCATGGCCGGTCTGGCGATCGTCATTGGCACCAGTCACCTGATCCGCGCGGCCGTTGGCGTTGAAGCCGGCGACGGCGTCGCCAGTCTCGCCACGCTGACAATGCCGATCGTGTATCTGCTGGGATGTGCTCTTGCGCGCCAGCAGGCCAGCCTCGTCAGCCTGTTCTACATGTTTCCCCTCGGAGCCGTCTTTGCGGCTGCAATTCACGTTCATCTCTTTAAGACGCAGATCCGCGACCGCTTCCCGGATTTCTGGCAAGTCAGGCCGCAATTCGAGTTCGGGACCTGGCGAAGGCGTTCCGTGAAGCTGTGGCTCTACAACGGTCTGGAGGCCATCAACCAGTTCCTCGACGTGCTGCTTTTAGGCGTGCTGCTCAACCCGACGATCGCCGGCGCCTACTTTGTCCTGACGCGTCTGGCGAACGTATTCATCATAGCCTCAGGGGCTGTTGGGCTTTATGCGAGCCGACACATCCCGCGGCTTTACTACGAGGGCGATCTCAATCGTCTTGGCCACTATCTCAATGTCGTGGCCGTCGGATGCGCCGTACTGATCCCGGCCGGCTTGCTGCTTGTTTGGCTCTTGGGCTCGTTCGTTCTCTCGGTGCTTGAACCGCATTACGTCCAGTACGCGCCGCTGCTGCTGTTGCTGTGCCTGGGGACGGCAGCCATCCTGGGCGCTGGTGCTTCGGGAATGGTGCTGACATTTACCGGACATGAGGGCTGGATTGTCATCGTTCTGGCAGCCACGGTCCTTGCCCGCATGGTGGGCTTCATGGTGTTCGTCCCAAGCTTCCAGATGCTGGGCGCGACCTTGGTGACCGCGTCGTCCTTCATTGTCATGTCTGCCGCCATGTCTTACCTCAGCCGTAGGCTGACCGGGATCGATGGGTCTGTGGTTCGCCTCCTCAGCAGGTTCGCCGTTCCCCGCGCGGTGTCGGTAGGATGATCCAGCGTGGAATTGTTGTGCCAATGAACATCGAGCTTATTCTGCCCCAGCATGAAACCCGGGGATGGCATCTCTTGCTCCTGTCGCGCATCCGCGCCTCAGGGCACGCGGTTGGCGTGAAGACAGTCTCCGCTTCCGGAACGCCGTATCTGCTTGAGGGCCTATTGCGGTTCGAGCAGCGCATCCTACTTCGCCGGTCTTCCCCTATGCTGGTTCGCGAGGCAATCGCCTCAGAGCGATTGGACGCGCCGCCGGACCTTTACATCGACCTCAGTGGCACAGCCCAACTGGGGGAAGTTCCCACCCTCGCCATCAAGGATGGGCGCCACGAACCACTTGTGGAAGCCGCGATGGCGCTGGCGCGGGGCGATTTACCCAGCGTGCAGCTGACGCTCGACGGCACGCCGATCGGCACGGCTCACCCGATGGTCGACAACCGCTTTGTGCTGACACGGGGGCTGGAAGACGTTCTTGCTCGAACGATCTCGCTGTTGATGAAAGGGATCGTGGTCAGCCAAGCCAGCTTGTCCTGCTCCGGCAAGCCTCCGACGTCCCTGCCAATCTCGCAGACGTCTGCAGCCAGCCCGGCTTTCCTGGTCCCCTACGCCACGCATATGATCCCGAGACTGGCCAAAGAAGCCTACAGGCGGGGCACGTCCAGGACGCACGCCCATTGGTGTGTGGGCTATCGCTTCCTGGATGGTCCAGGCGTTGCCGAGACCCGTGATCTGTCCGGGCCCACATGGACCAGGATTGCCGACGACAGCCACCGCTTTTTTGCCGATCCTTTTCCGCTCGAGCACCAGGGCCGCTTCTATATCTTCCTGGAAGAGTACGAGCATGCGAAAGGCAAGGGTGTCATTTCGGTGTCGGAGGTTACGCCCGATGGTCGCGCAACGCCTCCCAGGCAGATCCTCGAAGAGGAGTACCACCTCTCCTACCCGAATGTCTTTCGGTCCGGTGACGATATCTGGATGCTTCCCGAAGGTGGCGCTAGTAAAAGCCTGGTCCTCTACCGCGCCACGGATTTCCCTTATCGGTGGGAACGGCACGAGACCTTGATCGCGGATCGCGAGCTGGCTGATCCAACTCTTGTGGAACGCGACGGACGGTTGTGGCTGTTTGCCGCTGAGCGGGATGGTGCCGGGAGTGCGGCCGACATGATGTCGGTATTTTTCGCCGACGAGCTGCATGGGAAGTGGACTCCACATCCGGCCAACCCGATCGTCATCGACCGCGCCGGTGCAAGGCCTGGAGGCAACATTGTTCTGTCGGGCCAACGGCTCCTTCTTCCTCTTCAGGATGGCACAGAAACCTATGGCGGCGGATTGCAGCTTGGCGAAATCGTCTGCCTGACTGAGGACCTGGTCGAGCTCGGCCCCGCTGTCCCTGTGCGGCCAGAAGGGAATTGGCCGTTCCCCAAGATCCATACCCTCAATCGGGCGGGACGGTTGGAAGTGATCGATGGGATCGTGCCGTGACCGGAGGGCCTGCGGAATCTCAAGAAAATCAGCACCTGTGTGTGGGACGAAAACAGGTTCAGCAAGCCTGATCTCTATTGTCATGGCGTTCCCTGCATTTTCTGCGAATGGTCCTGCTGATATCACCTACATCCTAAACGATTGACGGGTCATCGGCATGTTCGCTCAGGGCCGGCAGGCAACTTCGGCCAGATCGCGCCATCTGCAGTGATGTTTGAGAGGGGGATCACGAGGGCGTGTCCGGGGGGACGGGCTGGGGGGCTGATCGCCCTCGCGATCCGTCAATAACGGCCGACGAGGAGATCGTTCCTGCAGCCTTGCAGATTGCCGCGCGCGTTGCTGGCGCTATATCCAAGGACAAACAGGAGTGCACCATGAGCGAGGTCGAACCTACATCGCGCAGACCATCTTCAAATGAAAAGCGTGCCGCCACTGACGCGGCCGCCTTGGAGATCATCGACAAAGAGGCTTTAGAGCGCGAGAAGAAAACTGAACGCTTGCGGGCGCTGCGCCTGGCGAAAGAGGCTGTGCTAATCGCGGAGGCCAAGGCGCGAAAGCTGAAGTAGCCTTTTAACTGATCAAGGCCTTTAGCTGCTCCTCGTCCCGCACTCCCAGTTGGTATAGCTGAACGAGTTCGCTGGCGACCGCTCCTGCATCCGCCTTCTCGATGTTACGGATACCGCAGACTTCTTCGTAGACGTCCTGGAGCAACTGGAGGTCTTCGGGCGCGAAGGGAATGTTCTCTGATTCTGTCATTCATCTAACATGCGGCGTGCCACATGAATCGTGGATGAATGGAAGTCGGAACGCGCGGCGGGTGCAAGCCACAATGAGAAGATGGTGCCGCGCGTTCCGAGCGTCGGGGAGACGCATGTTTGAAACTGCGGGGGGCGGAGGAAAGTTCCGGTGAAGAACCAGGCGGCGCTGCTCAGCGAATTCTGCTACGATGTCCAATATCTTGAGCAGGCAGAGGCTGCCGTGCGCGGGCTCATCCAGTATCGCTCCTGCAGCAGCACAAGATCTCTGACTGTCAGACCTAAGTCCAACGACGGAACGTAATGAACTCATCCACGTTGAATGGCCAGCCACAACCAAAAGGAGATGGCCATGAATAAAATTATAGTATTAGGTGCATCAGTAGCGCTGTTCGCCACCGGCGCAATGGCCCAGGAAAGCACCGTTAACGGCGCAGTCGGCGGCGCTGTCACAGGCGCCATCGTTGGCGGGCCCATCGGCGCTGCTGTCGGCGGCATCGTCGGCGCAGTAGCTGGGACGGCCATCGACCCGCCACCAGAGCGTGTCGTGACCTACGTCCGCGAACAGCCCATTCCAGCACAGCCTGTCATGGTCCAGCAAGAGATCTCAGTCGGCCAGCCGTTGCCGCAGACTGTCGTCCTGACGCCGATTCCGGAATCCCCGTCCTACTCCTACGCCTATGTGAACGATCGCCGTGTGATCGTGGATCCGCAGAACTACACGGTCATCCAAGTTCTCGACTGATCCAAGTTTTGACCTGTTACTAAAAGCCTGGTGCATTGCACCGGGCTTTTTCTTGTGGTGATGGGAGGCGACGCCGAAGCGCCGTCTCTGTCCTTTAGGACCACCATCAGGAGGGTCCTCCCCGGCCTCGGTAAGGGCAACCTAGATTGCCAGTTGGGGTTAATCCGGTATCGGCATCATGATTGAGAGGGGGAGCGCGCGGGTCACCCCAGGCGCGTAGGTTCCGCGCGCTCCGCGCCGTGGAAAATCGTTTTCGGCGCGTCGATTAAACTGACAACATGACCGAGGGTTCCCGTACTGAATGAAAAGCGCTTCGCCGCTTGCTTCGTTCAATCGAGATGATGGGAGGCGACGCCGAAGCGTCGCCAGTCTCGCCTCCTCGAACGGCATACCACCAGAGGACTCCTCCCAGGTCCTCATCTGCGACAATATGTCCAATGTCAGATATTGCAATAGGCTCTTAGGCCTTTGGGTCCGCCGGTGGTGGAGGTCGCCCGTCCGCTTTGTCGCCGCAGAGGCGGGCGGCCGCGACGTGGCGGGTCCTTCCCGTTGCTGGACCCGCCACCACTCTTCGGGCAGCAAGAAGCCGCCCGACTTTTCAGTCGAGCGGCTGGTGGTACCTTCCAAGCGAAGGTGCCTAGTTACTTGGCGCTGGCGCGCTTGGTGCGGCGTCCGCAGCCGGGGCTGGGGCTGCTGTGCTCGGTGCGGCAGGAGCTGCTGTGCCTGCGGACGGTACGTTGACATCCACGTCGGTGCCGCCACCACCACCATTGATGTTGAAGACGCCGGTAAACATCAGAAGCGCTCCAACGGCTATCACCGCGATTATAACAGCCACAGCCCATCCGGCGCTGCTGCTTCGGCCTGTGGTAACTACTGTGGGTCCACGATCAGACATCTTTGTTCTCCGGGTTTGATAATGCGGATGTAACGCAGGGCTGCAGCGTGGGTTCCATTCCAATTATTTTTGCATGCATCTGGTGTTAGTGGACGAAAGCCGCCGACATCGCTGCCGACGGCTTTGGCGGTCTCCACGTGGCGTTCGGCTGGCGAGGCGGGTGCCGCTTGACCACTTTACATTCTGTCAACGGCCGGCCACGACTTGCCCGACAAGGCCCAGCGTAATCTGTGTAAATTTGGATATGAAGTGGAGGTTGGCGATCCGGCCTGCCTTTTCACCCTTCTGGCGCGCCGGGGGTTCGTAGCTTATGTCTTCAGCCCTCTTACCTACCCGCCACTTGAGCCGCGCGACGGAGCGGGAAAGAAGAACCTCGACATGCCCGAGTTCAGGATCGTCGTAGGCAGCAGCATTAGCGGGAACTGCCTCCAACATAGCTGCAAGAGCATCTCCAAAAGTCTGCCCCCGTACAACCTCCCTACCCTCGTCGTTGAAAACCATCACCGAGGACGGGAGACTATTCGCCAACTCAGGAAGCGCAATCGCCCCATCACCCCAGGCGATTGGACTACGACAGGAACTCGCCTAGAAACTCGTAGATGACGCGGGGCTTAGCCCCGATCAGGTAACCGGCGCCCCCTCCGAAAGGGAAGAAGAGCATTGCGCCGATCCATCCGGCCAACAGCGCGCCAACCCACGCGCCCCCTATTATGCCGGCGCTGGTCATGACAATGGCGATGATGGCCTGAAGTTGGCTCATACTGAAGAAGATGTGGGTGGAATCTTGTCCCTTCAAGAGCCCGCTACTCAACCTAGAAAACCACGCCACCCAAATCGACGCCTACGAAAAAACGTTTTTGCTTTCGTTGATCCGTTCAAGCCGCCTCTCAGCCGGACGTGCTCTTCGCCGGGCGGCGCGAAGTTCCTCAATAGTAGGCTGCCACCAACCGCGACGCCGCTCCTCTTCAGCGGCTTCCATCCGTGCCGGCCAAGTTTGAACAAGTTCCTCCAGGGTCGGCGACCGCCATATGGCCCAGACATGCTCTTGTTTGGCATGGGGATAGGCCTCGGCAACCTCTTCCAAATCTACGAGTTCGCCCGTGACCTCCGTGAGGACGATTATTCCGTAGCTGGCCGTGGCGACCGGCCTGTCCAAAGGGGGCAGGTTGTCGCTCGGCACGGGAAGGCGCCTCTTACGGCGCTCCAGAGTTCGGCGCCTCGCCTTCGCCTCCTCCTCGGTCCCCTTGCGTGCTTCGGCACGTTTCCGACGCTCCTCCGGCTCGCAACGCTTCGCGGCCTCCTCGATGGTCTCCCACCGGTGCTGCAGGTCGTCGTAGGAAGCATAAGGAACCTCCCACACCTTCTCCTCGCCGTTCCAGCGCGCGAAGGGTATCTGTCTCAGCTCCTCTACGACCGTCCTAGAATATGGCGTTTTGATGCGAAAGCCCCGGTCGTAGACAGACAGGTATGGGCTGAAGATGGGTTCGAACTCGAAGGCATCGCGCCCACGCTCCTCCTCAAACGGTCGCCGGCGGTCTGCTTCGGCCGCCAGCCAATGGTCGATACGGCGTCGGGCGGTGGTGCCGGGAACGGCCCAAGCCTGAAGCTCCTCGCTCCATCGGGCACGAGGGAAGGTCTCGCGAAACCGCGCGACCGTCATCCGGTCGAACGGGAACGAGACCGCTTCCGATGTCGGCTCCTGTTCGTCTTCAGATACTTCGTCTCTCATGCCACCAAAACATTTGGCGACGTCGCAGGTTTCTGCGAGAGCGTCTTCTGCAGAAAGGTAAGGGCGCAGTCGACACCTCTGGGCGAGATTGTGTGCCCGACAGTCGGCTGAAGTTCCAGCTCGACCTGGAAGCCGGCGGCCCTGAGTTGGCCAGCGGCGATGCTGGATGCAAATGCAGGTATGGTCCGATCATCCTCACCATGCACGAGCAGAACAGGCGTCCTGTTGCTCTCAGTGGAAACCGCAACGGGGGGAAGCAACCCAGCAAATGACACGAGAGAGCCCACCTGCCAGCGGCCGGAGGCGACCGCGTCCAGTGATACGATAGCGCCTTGCGAAACGCCGACGAACGCTACGCGATCCAACGCCTGATTGAACCCTTCCCTCATGACGATCTCGTTCACGGTTGCGTCGAAGGCCTTACGCGCGCGACAGATCCTGTCTGGAGCGAGTGGATCGCCGCGGATGCTGAACCATTCACGGCCGTACTGGTGACGGAATGGCGCGTCAGGCACCACTAGCCGGGCGTCCGGCAGGAAGTCCTGATAAGAGTTCGCGAGTGGCATGAGCTGCGCCGAGGAAGCGCCGATGCCGTGGAAGAATATGATGAGAGACTTGTCGTGCATGTTGATCCAAGGGTTCGGTGAAGATCGCTGAGGGCGCTCGACCCTCGCGGGGAGCGCCCTCACACCCCGCGCACGACCATCTACGCACGACGAGGGGGTCGGTGCGGAAGTCGCGCTTACTTTGGGGCGGCATGATTTAGATGGTGCTTATGCACCGCGAACGCAAGACCGGCCCGAAGACCTTCTGCGGCGACAGCTAACGTCGTGCGGAACGTGAATCGGACTCTCAATCTCAAGGCGCAACCCATTGAATTTAGATTCATTTCGAGTCGGAACGAATCACTTCGAATCCGATTAAGTCTCCAATCGAGTGATTCGGAGTACAGCGTAATGGCAGGGCATCGGGCACAGTGGAAGGGTTTCATAAAGTTTGGTGAAGTGAGCTGCGGCGTCGGCCTCTACACGGCCGCCAGCACCTCCGACCGGCTCGCCTTCAACACCATCAACACGGCCACCGGCAACAGGGTCAACCGCGTCTTCATCGACAGTGAGACGGAGGAGCCTGTTCCAAAGGAGGCTCAGACCAAGGGTTTCGAGGTCGACAGCGGCCAATACATCATCATCGACCCCGAGGAGATTGCCGCGACGATCCCCCAGAGCAACAAGACGCTGGAGATCGAAGCCTTCATCCCGTGCAGGGAGGTGGACGACGTCTACTTCGACAAGCCCTACTATCTTGTGCCGGACAAGACCGGCGCCGACGCCTTCGTTGCTTTGCGCGAGGCGATGAGCAGATCCAAGGTCGCTGCCATCGCTCGGACTGTCCTCTTCCGCCGGATGCGCACCGTGTTGATCCGGCCCCACGGCAAAGGGCTGATCGCGACTACGCTGAACTTTGACTACGAGGTGCGTTCGAGTGTGAAGGCCTTCGAGGACATGCCCAAGATGAAGATCGAGGGCGAGATGCTCGACCTCGCCAAGCACATCATCGGGACGAAGAAGGGCGAATTCGATCCGGCAACCTTCGACGACCGGTACGAGACGGCACTTGCCGAACTGGTCAAGGCGAAGATCGAGGGCAAGGCCCTGCCGAAGCGTAAGAAGATTGAACCATCAAAGCCGAACGATCTGCTCGCGGCGCTGCGCGAGAGCGCGGGAATGATGAAGGCTGCAGACGAGAAACCAAGACGGACGGCCGCCAATGCCAACGCTGGCGAGGGACGCCCACGCGCGGCGCGCGGGACGGCTGGCAAAGCAGCCGCATCAAAAGCCGCCCCGCAGCGTAAGGCCGGTTGAGGAGATCGTCATGGCAATCAGACCATACTGGCGCGGCTACCTGAAGCTTTCCCTGGTGACATGTCCTGTCGCCATGACGCCCGCCACCAGCGAGAGCGAGAAGGTTCGCTTCCATACCCTCAACAAGGAGACGGGCAACCGCGTCGTGTCGCAGTACGTGGACTCCGTCACGGGCAAGTCTGTGCAGAACGAGGACGAGGCGAAGGGCTATGCCCGCGGCGAGAACGACTATGTGATCCTGACGGACGACGACCTCGACGCCGTCCAGCTCGACACGGTCAGGACGATCGATATCGAGAAGTTCGTCCCGGCCGACAGCATCGAATGGGTTTACCTGGAAAAGCCGCACTACCTGGCCCCAGACGATCCCGTAGGTCAGGATGCCTTCGCGGTCATCCGCGACGCCATGAAGGCCGACGACGTCGTCGGCATCTCCAAGCTGGTGATCGGACGGCGCGAACGAGCGGTTGTTCTGGAGCCGCGCGGGGAAGGCATCGTGCTTTGGACGCTGCGCTTCGGCGACGAGGTACGCCGGGAGGAGAGCTACTTCGAAGACATCGAGGACGACCCGGATCCAGAACTTGTCCCCCTCGTGCAGAAGCTGATCAAGCAGAAGACCGCCCATTGGTCGCCGACAATGGTGAGCGACCCCATTCAGGAGGCGCTACTGTCGATCATCGCGGAGAAGAAGAAGGCGCTGAAGCCTGCGAAGAAGGCCAAGGCGAAGGCCGAGGATGCGCCCACGTCCAACGTCGTCGACATCATGGCTGCACTTAAGCAGAGCCTCGCAGCCGAACGCAAGGACGACCGGAAGGCGGGTTAATGACCTTCGGCTGCGATAACTGCAGCGGAGTCAGATGGGTGTGTGAATCTCATCCGAGGATGCCGTGGGGGAGCCGTCGAAGGCTGCAGATGCGGTGGCGCCGAGATGCCCTGCCCCGTCTGCAACAGCAACATGCCTGGCCTGCACCCGGTGGCCGCAGGAGGCGAAGGATCACGGGAGGAGAACCAAAATGAAGGATCCAGTGGACCTCGTACTCTGCGAGCCGGCACCATTTCTGTTCGGCGCGAACGGCCACTTCAGTGTGACGGACGGATCGTCCGTCTGGATCGTCGTCGTGACGTGCGAAGCGATGCGCGCGACCGCCTCGCCGCCGAAGGCCTCCTTGGGCCGTCTCGTGCGGTTCGCAGAGGTTTATCTGGACATGGCGGAGAATGCATTGGCGCGTGGAGAAGACCAAAACGGCAAGATCTGGATCTTCGAGCGCGACGTCCTATCCCGCAGCGGTGGAGCACCTCTAGCGAACGCGAAGCGTGCTGACCTGCGTCCGATCCGGTGAAGGGCTACTTTCCTCAGAGAAGCCAGCGGGAACGCTTGCCGTCACGGACAGGCAACCTGGACGAGGACAGTAATCGTCAGCAGGATACTCGAGACGAGCGCCGCGATGGAGAGAAGCCCTCCGGTCGTGGTCTCCGCTCTTGCCTTGAAGCCGGCGTTCCTACTGAACATCAGAGAGCCCTCCGCATGCTGGCGTTGCGCAAGGAACGACCGATGGGTGCCTGTCAGACCGGGTTCATCTCGCAGGCGGTCTTCGGAGCGGTTCTCGATGTCCGCCCCACGATCCTGAGCCGAAACGACGCCCCTGATCACTTTGTGGCCTCTAGGTCAGCCTCGACCTTGTCGCGGCTGTTTCCGACCTTTTTAACCGACTTCTTCACGGCTTCCTTCGAGACGCCTTCTTTCTTTGCTTCATAGGGACTTCGTGCTCCTGCCCGCCTGCAATCCTTGCTCTGTCCTGCGCGCGCGCCCCGCCAAACCTGCGACAGCATAGGGAACTTAAGAAGGACGCCGTCATTCCATCAGAACGCCCGCTTGCTGGACAATCTGTCTCTGGCGAGGACCCAGTGATTGGAAATGGAGAGCCGCCCGTGAAGCAAACTTTGCTGCAGGCGACGTTGCAGACCGAGGTCGCCCGATGGTTTCGTTCACTTGATCCAGTGCGGCCGGAAGACATGATAGGACTGTGGAAGGGTATCGGACATCCCTCAGGACATCCGCTCGACGGGGTGCTGGAGAACCTGCACTGGTTCGGGAAGCGGTTTCATCCCGATCTGCGCGCGGACGCCCTTCTGCTCGAGGGAGAACCCGGCCGCCTGGTTCCGGTTGATCCCAAGTTCTTCCCGATCAGGTTCGCAAACAGGTTCGCTGCGTTCGGCCGGTCCACCCGAGCACGCAATCTTTTCTCGCACATCAGGCCGCGCGTGCGCGCCCAAGGAGCGACGGCTACTTTGCGGGCGCTGGCGAACGACGGCGTGATGACTGCGGCAATGGTCTACGACCGGCAGCCCATCACCGATTACTTCCGTCGCATACACGAGCACGAGCTCGCCGGAATGATGGTCCTTGAGCACGACCCGCGCCGCTACTACTTCCGGCTGACGAGGGCCGAGGCCGGAGCCGGAGCATGAAGGAACCTGTCCTCGAAACTCCGGACGGCCGCTACATCATCGTCAGAGGCCGTCTGTGGAGGAAGTCGAACCCGCACCTCCCGGAAGACGGGCAGAAGCGCCTCGTGTCTGAGCTAATGGGCGCCCGCCGGGCAGTGAAGGAAGCCACGGGCGATCTGGAGAAGCTGGGTGAAGCGCGGAAAGCTGTAGATGTCGCGAAGGTTGCCTTGGGGGAACCTGGCCCGGTCCGGTGGACAGACGGTGCCCCGGACTTCAACCGCCATCTCGTGAAGAACACGCCCTATGGACACCCATTCAGGTGCCATTGAGACTCCCGGCGGGATCAGCATAATTCCGAGAACTGGCAGGACATTCCGCGACGGGCATGAGGGGCATCAGAATGCAGGAGCTAGAGTTTCGGTCGATGTTTGCCCCTTCCACTGTGGTTCAGCGGGAGCTTGGGCGGCTGATCATGGACATCTTTCAAGTGGATGTCTCGCCCCTTGACCGGCTGGGGCATGATCCAAGCGTCGTCTCCTTCGGCTGGTGGTGCGGCGATGAGTTGGTCGCCAATGTGAGCCTTTACGAGCGGCAACTGTGGCTGCTGCGCGAAAAAGTTAAGTCGTTCGGGGTGCAGTCGGTCGCTGTGCGGCCTGGATGGCGGGGAAAGGGGTTGTTCCGTGACCTGATGACGAAAGCTATTGCATACGCTGATGCCCGGGTCGATCATGTCCTTCTGACGACCGGCACGCCCGGTCTCTACCAACCTTTTGGGTTTCGGCACTTCAAGGAGTACTCGTTTCACGGGTATCTGCCGCCGCAACCATCTCAACAGACAAGAAGCCGCGTGCTTTCCCTAGCGGATGATGCTGACGTCGCGTTGCTGATGGCTCTCTTCCGGCGGAGAGAGCCAGTCTCCCTGATAGCCTCAGCGACCGACCACCCGGCACTGTTCATGCTAAAGACTGTTTCAACACCCAAGGTCAACCTCGTCCATCTGCCGCAGTTGGACGCAGTCGTGGCGGTTCAAACCGACCCCAGGTCTCCACTCACGCTACTCGATATTGTGGCGTCCTCCATTCCGTCGCTTCAAGAGGTCGCTTCAGCTTTGGGTTTCGAGGGCGGAGAAGTAACTGTCCTGTTCACTCCCGACCGCCTCTCCTGGACCCCTGACGCAAGCACCTTGAGAGACAACGGCTACATGCTGCGTGGAGACCTTCCCGTCGGCGAGCGGGCGGTCATGCTCTCAAGCATGACCATCTGAGAGCGGCTGGGGCGCTCCGAAGCAGGCTATAGCTGTAGGCCGCCTGCCGTTTCTACGGGGTCATCGAGAAGCGTGCCCGGCAATATCTTCAACGAATGAACGCGACGGCAGGCATCTCGGAGAAAGTCGTTGAGCGGGACGACTGACTTCATCGCCGAACTGGTAAGAGCGGCGAATGAGCTAGACAAGCTCACGGGTCGTGAGAAGCGGCGGCTGCTTGAACGATCCGCAATGGCCATCCGAGACATGCGCGAGGCCGCCTGCATCCCGAGTAGCAACACGGCCGCCGACGAGGTCTTGGACATTCAGCAGACTGAGGTTCTGATCATGATCGGGGAAGCTACTGACGCGCAGGTAAAGACTTCGCTGCTGGCCGCGGCCGACATGATCCGGACGCTACATATCGTGCCGGACACTGAAACCCAGATAAAGATCTGCGACGAACATGTAGCACAATCTTCCCCATCCGCCCCGAGCTCCCTCAAATGACGTGCAATCATCGAGGCCGACAATGACCGCTAAGAGCATTGTTATTGCGCTTGTAGCGTTGGTCGGCAGTTGCTCGGCATCGAACTACGCTGGTCTTTGCCTCCCGGCCTTTCGATACGCTTGTTAGAATTACGGGCGAACCCAGCACGCTTGTCTCCTACAGCAGTCTCCATGAGTTCAAACGAGCCAATGCTGATTGCTGCAGTTCAGGCCAGACTGGGGGAGAAGGTTTCCAAAGCTCGTTCTTCGACAAGATCCGTGGCAACTCCCGCAATATTATCCGCGTGAGCTACCGAGACGGGATCGGGTCGAACAAGATCATTTGGTTTGTCGTGACGAACTGTGGGATACTGTGGGACGGTTTTGATTGATTGGCGAGAATTCCAAAGCGGTCATGGCGGAACCTCTGCAGCCGTCCAGAGTTTTTAGAGCAGGATCTCCAGTCCAGTTCATTGGAAGAAGCCCGTTTCCCCTGACGGGCTTTTTCATGTTTGGAGCGGGAGCAATCGGCGCAGCACCTCTGCGTTTGCTCTGGAACCTGCCATAGAAGCGCTGGCTTGCTCACCCAGCGTCATCATCAATTTAGCTACCTCTTGCGCTCCGCAAAGCGCTCCTACGGTTGGATGCCAGAAGACACACGTTCCGACCTATTCCTACCGCTATCAGACTGAGGTCCGTCACACTTAGCAGAAACATAGCGCTAGCATAAGCGCCATGAAGAGCGCCGAAAGTCGACCCAATCACATCTCTCCCGCCGAGCTTCAGATGCTTCAGCGGGTCTTCGACGACGCATGCGGACGGAAAGACCTGAGGAAGGCGGGACGAGACGCGGAAGACATGGCCGCTACGATCGTCGGACTCTATGAGAACGGGCTGCGCGAAGAGCAGCAACTGGTTGCGCGATTGGTGTAGGGAAACCTTCGCTTCGCTCATCGCGGGCGAGCCGATACTGAGCTTTTGACGTTCCTCAAGAGAATGAAGAGGCCTGCCCGCTAGCTGATGCCTTCCAGCTCGTGGGTGCAGGCATGGGCCAGCTGCACATCGGGATCCACAACGAACTCCTCCGATAGCAGAGTGGCCCCTCCTGCCCCGATGGCACGACCTCCTCGATGACTTTTCGCCGCGCATCATAGCCCATCCTCGTCAGATCGTGCCCATCGAGGTACAGCAGGTCGAAAGCATAGAGGATGGCATTGCCAGCCGGTAGTTTGCCACCGCGACCACCAAGGCGAGTTTTGCATCCGCCCGAAGTCAGACTGCCCTTGCTCGTCCAGGACCACCGCCTCGCCGCCCAGGATCATAGTGTTCGGCATGTAGTCCCGCGCCGCGGCCTCGATGCCAGGGAAACGATAGGTCCAGTCGTGACCGCCGTGGGTGATGATCCGCACCCTGCCCTGCTCAATGTGAACCGCCAGGCGATACCCGTCCCACTTCAGTTCGTAGGACCGCTCGTCGCCGTGGGGCGGCTTGCGTGTGAGCTTTGCCAGACACGGCTCGATCCTATCCGCATGGGATCAAACGGGAGCTCCGGCTGCTTTGGATCACGACGCCGGACCTTGCCGCTCTGCAGTGGCAACTCCTCGTTGATCAGCAGCGGCTTCGTGGTCTTCCGGGAACGCTTTATCGTCTGCCCATTGCAGCAGGAAATGCTTGATAAGAAATCGCATTGACTCCCGCCGCAATGAGAACATAGATAGAACATCGGAGCCGCAGGGCGGCGGCGCTCCATCAAGAATCTGAAGCAGCAGAACGCGCTCCGGCGCGAAGGAGAGCCCGTGTCAGCATTGCCGAATGAGGGAGCCGCCCAAGAGGAAGCAGTTGACGAAGTCGAAGCCGCCCTCGCCTGGCACGATGGAGACGCGCAACAGACAATCGCGACCCTACTGGACGACATCAGACACCTGAGGCTGCAACTGGCGCTGACCGAGGTGACGTCCAGCCGAGGCTTCGCGCGCGGGTGGCAGCCTTCCTTCGAAAGATCCTGATCCATGTCCGAGGACATTGCCAAGGAGCTGAAGGCCGCGATCAGGCATCGGATTTCTTGCCTTGACCGCCCGACCATCAACGGCTTCGCTGGCACCGGCCAAACGAGGAAGCGAGAGACGCAGCTTTCCCACACCATCGCCCGGCGCATCGTGGACGAAGCGCTTCCTCCTTTCTCCTTCCGCTGGGACTTCGGCAACTTCGAACCCGCAGGCCGAGTCGATATCTACTTGACCGTCTTCACGGCATTGTTTGATATCGACGACGAGGACGCCCGGCGTTGGACTGACAAGGCCGAATGGGACGCAGCTCGTGATGAAGCTGTCCGTGACATTGTCAGGGCGCTAATGCGGAAGTTGGTGGTGGTAAAGCGGCGGGTCATCAACGAGGCTGCCGGCGCGGACGGACCCATTGGCGGTGCCCCGTCCGCCGGACTCATTGCTTGTTCAATGCGTAAGAATCGAGGTAACCGCACGCAATACAACGAAACGTCGTGACTTCATGAAGTACCTTGCCTTTGAGGTTCAATCCAGCAAGCCAGCTTTTTACGGGCTTACCTGAAACCCAAGTCTCTGCCGACAAAACGGGCCCCTCCCCTTGCTCAAGTAAAAACCCTCTTCCATGTCCGAGCTGCATTTACTACACTGGTAGGACATAACCTTGACCTTCTAAATGGGATCTGCTGTGCACTTATAGCCTCATGGCTGCATCTGGTGCAAAGCGGAATCTCAGAGGTTAGGGCGCGTGGGGCGTCAGCCTTCATCCAAGTCATCGTCGTAATGCGCTTGCTCGTGCGGCTGTTCGGTGAGCGCCGTCATTGCACCAGCGACTATCAACGACCAGATCGCTACAGAAAAGATGATCGCCGAAATCATCGCGCGCACCCTAATGGTCATGACAGCTCCTAAACAAGTCTCTCGATTCGCCTGCGACACTGCCACATCGTGGCGTGAATTGCCGTAAAAGACGGGTCACATTCGGGTTACACGAGGTTAGGGCGTGTGGGTCATCTTAGCGAGGGTGTATAGAGCCTCAGACGAAATTGACGATCCCGCGCCTGCTTGACGCTTTTCAATCCGCTAAATGGTGCGATATCGATATCTTCAACTTGCCGGGGCAGCAACCTCTGAATGGGATTCTGCGATGTTAAACGGCATGGAAGTTATCTGGCGATAGCGGCTGCAATCGCATTTGCTCTGACTTTTCTTCACGCAATGAGCAAGCTGAAGACTGTTTGCCCCTCGCCAAGCAATAGCTTTGGAACATCTGACGGTTCAGGTCACCGTACCTTTAGAACCGTCGTCCCTTACATCGGGGCGGTGGCCGGATTGGTCATGGCGATCTACTTGCTCCAGCTTCAGAAGCTCGCACTACCTGGAGCCGTCTGTTACGTAGTCGGCGGCGATGTAGGAGTCGAGCCAACGTGTCTAAATCCCATGTTTTATTCGGTGGCGTTAGCCGCTGCAGTCGCATTACTGGCGGTGTGTGCGTATGCAATCATCCGCAACACGTTTTTGAAGAAACCCCGCTAGGCTGGCAGTCGGCCAATATGTTTTGGGCCGGGAACTATCGCCTACTTCGCCGGTTTGATCAGGGCGATGTGTTATAGACTTAGCCCGCCACCCCTCGGCGGGCTTTTTTTGCTCAAGTGCCGTTGCCCTTCGTCCATGGATATAGCCTTGGACCGGCCGTGATCATGCGGATCATCTCTGGAAAGACCTCACTATAGCACCAATAGCCAGCGCCCATATCCCAGCTGAGAAGATCAAGCCCGATATCAACGCACGCATTCTCGTCGTCATTACAATTCCAATCTAGCACTTCGATTCTCGTGCAGGACAATGCCACACCCAGGGCTGAAGCTGGCGTAACGCTTGCTCACGTTCGGGTGAGGCCGAGGCTAGGCGCGTGCAGTTAGCGCTGTCGTCGACTCTGATTGGTTCTTGTGGTTCATTGGCCTTCTGAAGGACCGATGAAACGCACAAATCTTCATGCTATGGCATCCGTGAAGGTTGATGGCGCGATTTTGCTCCTGCAGCACAAGTTGTGGTCCAACTCATACTAATGTGCCGGGTATGCGATCAAGCTTGGGTTGGTAATCTCCCGCCAATCAACGGGCTTCAAAAGTAGAATTTTCTCGGGCTTTATGATCGAGGAGATTTTGATGAAGACGAGCGGGTTCAGCGAACCCTAATCCTTGCCATCCTTCGCCAGGCGGAAGGTGGCGTCCCTGTCCCCGAGCTTTGCCGGGAGCATGGAATGAGCACGGCGTCCTTTTACAAATGGCGATCCAAATATGGCGGTATGGACGCGTCGATGATCAGCCAGATGAAGTCCTCCCTGCTTGATGAGACACGGGTAAAACCACGCGCGGTTCTTTGGGTTCATCACCTAGACACGGATGTATGGAGATTAATGGATCACTCCGGCGGCGGACGTAACGGACAAACGGGAATTTGTCGGATTGTCGCGGATGCCATCTCGCGAAACCCTGCCGTCTTGCATGGACTTGACGTAGGCACCACAGAGTTTGCCCCCCGACAATCCCACTATGAAGGGACTGAGCCAGTTTATGCCCGTAGAAGGAACGAGCAGCGTTCATTTCACTGGAAACCGCTTCAACGGTGTCTACCTTCTAGACGGCGTCATCATAAGGATGGTGCCGTAGGAGATTGAGTCATGAGGGCTAATCTACCGGGATTGGCGGGAACAGTGTCTCGCTGTCAAGCACGTGGATCGGCAGCGGCCCGAGCGTCTCGACCCAACGGACATAGTCAGGGTCATTCAGAGGTCGTGTAGGGGCGACCCACGATCGTGTCCCAGGAGATGGTGTAGCTTCGGCAATCGCCGTGCCTTCCGGACAGAGCCGGGATCGGATCAGCTTGCGGCTGGCAGGCTGATGAGAGGATCATCGCTCATCGTGGCGATGGTCTCAAGTGTCATGTAACGGGATCGTTGGACGGCCCACTTGATGGTATGGACCGCTCCCTTTCCCTCAGCGAATATAGCGGTGTCTTTTAGCCAGAAGGAGCGTTTCCATGCCTGTTGTTACCGTTGGTCTCGACCTTGCAAAAACAGTCTTTCAAGCGCACGGCGTTGACGAGGCCGGTCAAACCGTTCTGCGCCGTCGCCTTGGACGAAGTGAATTGGTCGCGTATTTTGCCAAGCTGCCTCCTTGCCTGATCGCGATGGAAGCATGCTCCAGCGCCCATCACTGGGCTCGCGAGCTGGTTATTCTTGGACATGACGTTCGGCTCATTCCGCCGCAATACGTCAAACCCTATGTCAAACGGAATAAGACCGACGCGGCAGACGCAGAGGCGATATGTGAAGCGGCGGGTCGGCCAAGCATGCGTTTTGTTCCAATCAAGACCCGAGATCAGCAGGCGGTGCTTGTTCTGCACCGGTCTCGTTCATTGCTGGTTCGGCAACGAACAGCATCGATAAACGCGGCGCGGGGACTGGTTGGTGAGTTTGGGCTGATCGCATCAAAAGGCCGCTACCGCATATCAGAGTTGCGGCAGCGCATGAACGCAATGACGTCAGACCAAATACCAGCAATCGCCTGCCAAGCGATCAATACCCTATTTGATCATATCGATGTACTCGAAGAACAGATCGCTGCTGTCGAACGACAGATTGTCGAGTGGCATAGGAACAACGAAGATAGCCTTCGGCTGGCGACCGCACCAGGCGTGGGCCCGATCACTGCAAGCGCTATCGTCGCAGCTGTGGGAGACGGCCGTCAGTTCCAATCAGCACGACACTTTGCGGCCTGGCTCGGGCTGACTCCCAGGATGCATGCCAGCGGCAAGAAGGAGCGTATTGGCAGGATCAGCAAGGGAGGGGACAGATATCTGCGGGCGCTTCTTATCCATGGCGCGAGAGCGATTGTCGGAACGCTGTTCCGAAAAAACGTGACGCCTCGTCCATGGTTGCTTGCGCTCGCGGCACGCAGGCCGACCAACGTCACCGCTGTCGCCGTCGCGCACAAAACGGCACGCGCCTTGTGGGCAATGCTGACGCGTGAAGAGAAGTACCGCAAACCAATTGCTGCGGCACCGTCTGCAGCATAACAGCTCCAGCACTGTTCCTATGATCAGTGCTGGCTTGCGAGGGTAAGCGAATGTGATGGCAAACCGGTATGATCCGGGTTCGGCAAAGGCCCATGAAACGATGCGAGCCATATGAGCTCGTCCATTTGTCTGGCCGCCGATCCGCGAATACCATCAAGGCCAGCGGCCTAGCGGCTCGCACAGACAGGCCGGATACACGACCGCAAGCACCGTGTCTGCCGTGACGTTCAAATTACTCCTTGCAAACCGGGAGCGGTCCATACACATCGTTTTGCTCCATCAGCAGTGCGCCTACCAGCCTGACGATGGCGTCATCGTTGGGAAAGATGCCGACGACCTCAGTCCTTCGCTTGATCTCGCCGTTGAGACGTTCGATGGGGTTGGTCGAATGCAGCTTGGTCCAGTGCTGCTTGGGAAAGGTCATGTAGGCGAGCACGTCTTGCTCGGCGTTGTCCATGAGCGTGGCGAGTTTGGGCACCTTCGGCCTGATCTGGTCGGCGACAATGCGCCATTGACTGCTTGCCGCCTCCGGTGTGTCCTGAGCAAAAGCCGTGGCAATAAAGGCAGAGACAACGCGGCGTCCGCTCTTTCCAGCATGGGCCAAGGCATTGCGCATGAAGTGAACACGGCACCTCTGCCAGGTGGCGGAGAGCACCTCGACACTGCTGCCTTGATGCCCTCATGCGCATCGGAAACAGCCAGCTTGACGCCGCGCAGGCCTCTTCTTGTCAGTTTGCGCAGGAATTCCGTCCAGATCGGCTCGGCCTCGGATGTGCCGATCTCCATGCCCAACACCTCCCGGCGTCCGTCGGTATTGACGCCGACGGCGATGATGACGGCGACCGAGACGATGCGCCCGCCTCGGCGAACCTTCAGGTAGGTGGCATCGATCCACAGGTAGGGCCATTCACCCTCTATAGGCCTGTCGAGGAAGGCCTTAACCTTGTCGTCGATCTCCTCGCAAAGCCGGGACACCTGGCTCTTGGAGATGCCGCTCATGCCCATGGCCTTGACCAGGTCATCGACGGAGCGGGTCGAAACACCCTGAATATAGGCTTCCTGGATAACGGCCGTCAGGGCCTTCTCCGCCATGCGGCGCGGCTCGAGGAAGCTCGGGAAATAGCTGCCGGTGCGAAGCTTCGGAATGCGCAGCTCAACGGTGGCAGCCCGCGTCTCCCAGTCCCGGTCGCGATAGCCGTTACGCTGGGCCAGTCGAAAGCCATTCTTCTCGCCATAGCCCGCGCCGGTCTTCGTGCCGACCTCCAGCGCCATCAGCTTCTCGGCAGCAAAGCCGATCATATCACGCAGCAAATCGGCGTCGGCGCTCTTCTCAACGAGTGAGCGCAGGTTCATCATGTCGTCGGTCATCGGTGGTGTCCTTCAGGTTGAGCTTCAACAACCCGACCCTATCGGAAAACACTGGTGACCACCGCTACCCTGCTACACCACATAGCGTAATCGCTCAGGGCCTAGCCTTCCAGGCGGCGGCTCTCCACACTGTCCCTTGTCAACTGTGGCCAGTGTGCCGAAGCTATGAGGAGAACCGCCATAAAGTATTATGCCGGACTGGATGTCAGCCAGCAAACGACCTCAGTCTGCATCGTTGATGACGAGGGCACTGTTGTTGCCGAACGAAAGGTAGCATCGTGCCCGGACGCCATTGCTGAGGCGCTGGAGCCGTATGCAGTAACTCGTGCAGGACTTGAGACCGGTCCCCTGTCGGTCTGGCTATGGAATGGATTGAAGGAACGCGGCGTTCCCATCGTCTGCATGGATGCTCGCCATGCCAATGCGGCCTTAAAGATGATGCCTGCCAAGACGGACCGCAACGACGCCATCGGCCTGGCGCAGATCGTTCGTACGGGTTGGTGCAAGAGCGTTCATGTCAAGTCAACGGCAAGCCACGAAGCTCGGGCGCTCCTTGCCACTCGTAGCCAACTTGTACGAACCCGCTGTGACCTGGAGAACCAGATCAGAGGTGTCCTTCGCACCTTTGGTATCCTGTTTGGTAAACGGGTTGGTGGGTTCGCCAAGCGAGCCGAGGAAATCATCGACGGCGAGCTCCATGCGTCGCCGACAATCCAGGCTGTCGTGGAAGCACTGATGCGGGCACGTGCCAACATCCTTGAGCAGATCCGTCATCTCGAGGCGAAGGTTCGCTCGCTAGCGCGGCAGAACATCGTCGTCAGACGGCTGATGTCGGTCCCTGGTGTCGGTGTAATCACTGCGCTCGGCTTCGCCGCAACCATTGATGACCCGACACGATTCAAACGATCATCCAGCGCCGGAGCCTATCTTGGGCTGACACCTCGCATCTACGCCTCTGGTGAGACTATGAGATCCGGCCGGGTCTCAAAGCGGGGTGACGACTTTCTTCGACGCAGTCTATTTGAGGCTGCCAACGCGCTCCTGACAAGGATCCCGCAGTTCTCCGCTTTGAAGAGTTGGGGATTGCGCATCGCGCGGCGCGGCGGCTATCGCAAAGCTAAAGTTGCCGTGGCTCGAAAACTCGCCGTCATCCTTCATGCCATGTGGGTCTCCGGCGAGCCGTTCCGTTGGTCATCGCACGACCCGAGCGAGGTCGCATGAGCTACACCGAATATTCTGGTTAGCTGAGACCAGCGAGATCGTCCGGTCAGGACGATGGCGCAGTCGAGACCGATCCCACGAATGCGAGTGCTGGTTCGTCCAGATAACCGCGAACACCACATTGGTCGACTGAGCCTATCCAACGCCATGATGAGGCGGTCAAAGTGCCGACCTCGAAGAGAACCATGAGCCTGACCTGCGATGCCCACTGCGACCAGCTTGACAACCGCGATTAGAGAACGCTGCGGGACACGATCCGACCCACTGGCAAACAAGAAACTCAAAGCCCAGGTTATTGGCGAGCAGTTACTGATCTCGCGTGCGCGAGCATCGCATTCTCATCGTCCAGAAGCGTTGCAGCTTCTTTCTGCAGCGTAGTCATGAGTATTCCTTCTTGATTTGTCATGATCGTAGATCCTTTGGTTGACGGGAAAAGCTGCTTGGTCTTTTCACCAAGCGCCTCCCGTTACGGAAGAGCGTGCATTCGATGCCTTCTTGAGTGTCGGGGCGGTGCTCGGCAAACCGCCAAACCAAAACTGCATCTCCTGCGTCGGTTCGCAGGACGATCTTTCTCCTGGTCCGAAGAAGAGGCGCTTTCGCGGGTTGACGGTGCGGCAGGAGTAGTGCCGCCGGAACAACTGGTAGCAAGACGAAGTTACCGTCTTTTGAAAGATACCAGGCTGGCGCATTCACGAGCCCTCGGCGGCATTGTGCACCCGCACAATCCCATCAAGGGGTTCGCGGCCCATCTTCTTGGGGTACAGGATTGTGTTTCCGTCACGAATGTCTTCCTCGATGTCCACCAACCATGTTGATTTCGTCGAAGACGCGCCACCGGGGCGGCATCAAGGGAGATTTGGGTATGTGCGCGTTTACCATACGGCTTAAGCATCATTTTACGATCTCGTTGAGCAATGCAGGCTGTCGTGCTTTACCCGGTCTCTCTGGAGCGGAGCAACATGATGGCTGAAACGATACATCAGAGTGTCTTCGAGAAGATTGAGCGCGAATGGCGCTCGTCCAAAGCGGATCGTCCACGCTACGCGCCCGAGGGGCCCCCGGTCAGAAGATCACAATACACTGATCTGCTGTTCACGACGGCACTTGTCATCGTTCTGGCTGCGGGTTCATTCATGCCCGAATTTGGCTATTTCTCCTGTAAAGCCCCTCGCTGAACAACGAGCCAAACTCGATCTGCTGCAGGCCGGATTGATCGGTTCCTCGCAGCTCTGACGCCAGCAAAGGTGCGTCAAAGCCAAATCTCGTTAGAACATCAGGCTACGCCGGGTCAGCCCTCAGTGGAGATCAACACACTGGCGCTAGACCGTGCCGGCGCCTTCCAGCAAAGCAGCGTAGTGTCCCGCCATCTGGTCAGGATCGTATTTGCGGGCCAGTGAACGTCCGCTGCTTCTGAGGCGATCGGCCAGCTCCGGCTGCGAGAGAAGTTTGTCTATTGCTAGGGAAAATGCCTCATCGTCATCTGCTTTGGCAAACAGGGCCGCCGGCTGCCCGTGCTCGTCGATCAGCACGTCGCGCAATACGGGAAGATCACTGGCAACAACGGGCAGGCCCGCAATGGCCGCCTCGACGGCGGCCAGCCCGAAGGTTTCGCTGCGGGAAGGAAAGGCAAAAACATCGCCCGCCACCAGGAAATCATAGACTTCGCTGCGTGCAACCTCACCGATCAGGTGGAGACGATCACTCAGTCCCTTGGCCTGCGCCATCCCTACGATATCCTCACGCCCTGGTCCGTTTCCAGCAAGTGCAAGATGAACATCAGGCAGGCGGGAAAGTGCTGAAACCAGCACCAACTGGTTCTTCACGTCAGACAGTCTGCCAACCGAGATCACCAGCTTGGCGTCTTGCGGCAGATGAAAGCGATCGCGCGCCGCAACTTTGTCGAGGAACCTGTCTGGCCGCCAGCATCCGTGTTCAATGAGCTTGAGCCGGCGCCGATAGGCGGCTGGATGGTTGGCGTATTGGGCGTTGGTCCACGTCGAGTTGACAATGTTGTAGGAATAGCCCCCGAGGCTGCCACACAGCTTGTCAAGAAATGACGCGACTGCCAGCGTGCCAGACTGGGTCGGCGCCAGGCCCTGGTTGGCGATGACCAGCGGAATGCCGGCCATCCTGGCGCCGGCCGTTCCGATCAGGTTGCCCCAAAAATCATAGGTGATCACTGCCTGCGGCCTGGTACGGCGCAGATAGTGCATCAGAGCCTTGGCGCCTTTTGCCTTGTCGAGGAGACCATCGGCCTTCTCGAGGGAGAGGATATCGGCATTCTCAACGCCATCGTAAGCATCGGAATAGCGATACATGAACACGGTGCGCATTTCATGGCCGCGGGCGGTAAGGCCCGTAGCGACCATATCGGAAACACGTTGCGTGCCTCCCGCTGCAGCCTGGGTATGAACCTGGACAATCTTCAAAACAGGGGCCTTGCCAGTTTCTGTCGCTTTGCGCGCACCATACGCGAGGCACCTGGTGTGCGATAGTGCTGCTCCATTCTCGATGACGTTAACCCTAACCCGTCCTTGGCGCAGCGCAGAACAGCCGGGCATGCGACAGTGCTGCCTAGAGAATTGGCCTTTGATGAGGATGCGATGTTACGCCGGGAGTTCTTGTGCGCATTGGGTGGAGGCTGCGGCCTGGTCGTCGCAAGTCAGCGCCCTGCTGCGGCGCTGCAATCTGCAGATCATGCCAACAATCCTTCACCGGCTTGGAGCCGCCTCCCAAGCCTGGATCGAGGCTTCAACATTCCCGGCTGGATCGGTCAGGGGGATGATCGCGCACCCGCGCCCGATGTCTTGAAGAGACTGCGTGACGTCGGATTTTCTGCCGCCCGGCTGCCAGTTGACCCCTTCGATCTTGTGGCGCCGACGGGTGATCGCATCGTCGGCCAGGTGATGGCTGCAGCACACGTCTTGCAGCAACAGGGATATTCCGTGACGCTCGACATGCATTGCGGGGCAGAGATGCTGTCGCTGTTTGATGCCGACCCTGCTTTGGCCCGTATCTACGTGGAGCACGCTTGGGAGTTGCTGTTGGAAGAGGCGGTGAGCCTCCCGGAGGCGACGACCTTCTTTGAACTCCTGAACGAGCCCCCCATGGACGCAGCGCACTGGCATAATTTTGGTGCCGCCCTGGCGACGCAGGTGCGGCGTCGAAGTGCCCAACATACATTGCTGTGGGGCCCGGCCCTCTATCAGGCCATGTGGCAACTGGACGATGCCCTCCCCCCTGAAGATCCCAATATTATCATTGCCGTACACTACTATGAACCGATGAGTTTTACCCATCAGGGTGCCGACTGGGCCGGCGCATCGACCGGGCCATTGAAAAACGTCCCGTTCCCTGGCCAGGCCGACGACCGGTCGCTGACCGTATTGGGATCGCAGCTGCAGCGCGACGGCAACGCAGAGGCTATCGATCTGCTGGAGCGTGACTTCCAGGTCCCCTGGACCGTTGCACGCCTGCAGCAGTCGTTTTCCGAGGCAAGCCAATGGGGAAAGCGACACAACCGCCCGATCGTGCTCAATGAGTTTGGCGCCTATGGATCTGCGACGCAACCGGACGATCGGGCGCGGTGGATCAGAGCCGTTCGTGAGGCTGCCGAAGCAGCGGGCATCGCCTGGACCTACTGGGAGCTTGATGGTGGGTTTGGCTTCCTGGAGGACCGGCACGATCCTCGCAGCTTTGATCCCAGAATGCTGTCGGCGCTTCTGGACTGACCAGAGATCTGTCCTTCGGAGGTGCCTTGCACGCGTCGGGGTCACCCGGGCACGCCCGCGGCTATCAGCGGCCGCAGGTGGAGCTGAATTGCTGTCGTGGAAATCCCGTCACCTCAGGGCTTTTCGGTTGACGAGCCGACGCGGCAGGTCATACTCGTGGCATCTCCAGAATCGAGAGCCATGTCCCATGATCGCAGACGATGATGAGCCCAGTCTGGTGACGTCCACAATCAGCCAGAAGATCGTCGTCGACGGCTATTTGTTTTCAATCGACATCTACCGCCTCGACGGGGACAAGACCTGGATCTTGGAAGTGGTCGATCAGGAGGGCACAAGCCATGTCTGGGATCAGCAGTTCGTAACGGATGCGGAGGCGCACGAGGCGGCGATCGGCGCTCTCGAAATGGAAGGCGCTCTTGCCTTCATGCGAGGCAGCAACGTCGTTCCCCTCCGTCCAGGCTAATAGGACATGGTGTCATAACAGCATTTAGGTCCCTCGACATCACAGGCAGCTGGTTTCCAACCGGCCGGACCGCCTGAAATGGGTGCCCATGAACATGCCGACGATCAACAGGGCAAACCCCAGAGCAAGGGGGGAGTAGACAGCTTCCTCTTGGAGCACCGAGTTGGCGGCAATCGCTGCAATCACAGCCGCCGGGAAGAAGCGAAGCGCAGGCAAACCGTCGCCTCGCAGGCGCAGACAGCATCGGATGATCAAGAACAGCCATCCGTAGTAGGCGCCTGTGGCGAGGCCCATCTGGTATAGCATGACGCTCAGCGTGCTCTCGACGGGAACATCGGTATAGCCCTGGGCCTGCGCTCTTGGCCAGTCGATCATTGCCATGGCCGTTCCGGAGAGATTGCCGCCCAGTCCCAGTCCTCGGCCAATTGGATTGTCGAAGAAGAAGCGAATGCCGGAAACGAAACCGATGACGTGATAGTCGCGGTTGGCATAGCCGACGACGATCGCAAGCGTGGTGTAGCCGATCAACATCAGTGCCGTGGTGGAGACGGCCACGCGCGCCCCAAACAGTGTCAGGCAAACCCGCATGACGATTGACGCCATGACGACCATGATGGCGCCCTTCGAGCCGACTGCGATCAGGATCGGTAACGCCGCCACCAGAAACCCCCATCGGCCGGAAAACAGCCGCCAGCAGGCGAGAACGGCAATGACGTAGGCGTAGCTGATGGGGTGGAAATTGGGGCCACTCAGGCGGAAGAGCTGCGGAACGAAATCGTTGAGAAAGGTCAGGTTGAACAGGGGCACGGTGAGCAGGCCCTGCAGTCCTGGATAAAGCTCTCCAGGCTTGGTCAGGCTCGTCCCTAATTCGCCGTTGGTCTGCAATGCTTCGGAAATCCGCGCGGCGTAAAAATCGTCGCCGTTGAAGAGGGCGAGGAAATCAAGCTGAAAGACCAGTTCGCAGTAGCCAAACAGCAAGGCCAGTGCACCCATCAGCAACAGAAGCCGCTCGAATGCTACCCGGTAGAGTGACGCTGCAAGCAGTCCAACCGCGAACGTCAGGACCGGCGTGATGGTGTTTCGAAGATAGACAAGCGCATCCTTTGCCGAGCCTGTGACCAGCCCCAGGAAGAAATAGAATGTGATCATTGCAGTCAGAAGCAGGATGGCGTTGAGCCAGGTCCGCGTTGGCCGTGGCAGGCGGCCGGGTGCCAGGAAGGCGACAGCCATCAGCATTCCAAAGGCGGCCATGAGGATGACGAAATTGGTGCCGCGTAGCACATCGAGCGCGCGGGCGCTTTGCACGAGAGGGGTAAAGGCGGCCGTCAGCAGGTTTTGAAACAGGAAGCCGGCGAGGACCAGCATCGGTGCCAGAGCCGGTGCCACGGCCACAAGACCCAGTGAGACCACAGCCGTGACCAGCAAGCCGATCGGCATCGATACTGCAAATGACGCGACGCCGATTACCAGGGTGACTGCGAGGACGACGAGGTGAACGAGGCTGAGATCGATCTTGAGCTCGGGCAAAGCGGTGGGGCTGGCGGCCCGCGGGCGAGGAGCCAGCGCCTTAGTTGGCATAGCGATAGGGTGCCTGCCGGCGACCCAGCTGCGCCACTTCACCTTGGTAAGGCGTCTCAGAGCGGCGCTCGAGCGCACGCACGACACGCATGATCCCGTAAGGGGTATGACCCTGCGGGTGGGGGATCTCAGCTGCAGCCTGGCTCTCATGATCCAGGACCGTGAGTTGAAAACTCAGGAGCTCGCCAAGCGCTTCCGCGACCTGAGGCCCGAGAGACCGGATGATCACAAAGTCCGGTTCGCTCCCGATATCCGAGTGAAGCTGGGCAATGTCGTCTCGGACGGCGTCTCCCCCTGCTGTCGCAAGCGAGATCCAGACCGGCTCTCGACGCTCGATCATCTGTGCGAAGCGAGCGCGGTTGCGGCTCAGGTTCTGGGAGGGCCATACGTCAAGACCGAGTATTCTGTAGTCCTCTCTACTGGCCTCATCAGCAACATTGATGACGAGGACCTGTGTGCCGGCAGCACTGAGCTCCTGCGCCAGGGCCTCGGTCACCTCAAGGCCCAGGAAGTCGTCCTCGGGCGCTGCGACAGCCAAGACGTGAGGAGAAGGCCGAGGCTCGAGAGCCCCGACGATCCGAAGCAGCATGCGAGAAAATTGGAGATGCCGCGCGCCCGGCTGCGACTTGTCGTTCAGTACAAGCGTGCCAAGGTCAAGGGCTGCGGAAGCAGCCTTAGCGCGCGCGCCCCAGACAGGCCATGTCCGGTGCCTGCGAGAGTCCCGGCCGCTGCCACCGGCGGCGCGATCGGTTATGGGAAATGCAAAGCTTCCGGAACTGACCAGGAGGGCCAGCGCGATTCCCACAAAGGCCCCGAACGCCCCCATCACTGGAAGAAGAAGCTTGGGTTTTGGCCAGGAGGCACCCGTCGGCGCCGAGGCGGGAGTAATGACCCGTGCGTTGGGTTGCTGCAGGCCATCCAGCTGGTCGATCTCTTCAGCCCGGCGCTCGAACTGCTCCAAGACCCCACGCGCTGCCGCGGCCTGACGCTGAAGCTGGTTCAACTCAACCTGTTGCTGGTTGGCGCTATCGAGCTCACGTCTCAGCCGGGACAACTCCTGGGTGAGGTTATCGGCATTCTGTTGCGCGCGCTGCGCTTCCGAGCGCTTCTGGATGATATCCCGCTGAACCTCGGCGCGCAGGGATGTCTGTACGCGCGCCAGTTCCGTCTCAATTGCTCTCATTTGCGGGTGCATTGCGCCAAGGCTGGTCGAGAGGCGCGATCTTTGCGCCTCCAGTTGGTCAAGGTCCGCGCGCAGGCGCCCGGCAGCTTCCGTGTCAACCGAACCAACCGCCAGATCGAGACGGAGAGCGGCGTTTTCCTCCGCCAGCTTCAGTGCGTTCTGGACTGCAGCGGAAAAGCCGAGCGCGGCGACCAGCTGCGTATTGACCTGCTCTATACGCGCTTGCAGCAAGGTGCCGCCGGCCCCTGTCTCAACGATTGCCTTGCTGGCCCGATAGTCTGCAACTGCCGCTTCGGCCTTGGCAACGCTCTGGCGCAGGACGTCAATGCGGCCGCCCAACTGCTCGTTGACCTGATTGTTCAGCGCCGAGCTTTGTGTCCGCTCGCCACTAAGATAGGCATCGGCAACGGCGTTGGCGATCCGTGCCGCCTTGTCTGGATCGGTGGAGGAGAACGAGACATTGATGACATAGGTTGATCCCTGCCGCACGACATCCAGCTTGTCGCGGAACGTTTCGAAGATCTCATTCTTCGATGGTGCAGAGCCGGAAAGCCGGCCCATCATTCCTGTCCTGGTGAATTCCGGGTCTTGCGCCACCTGTTCGGCTTCAATCACCCGGTCAAGCAGAGTGCTGGAGCCCAGTACCTCGACCTGGCTTGCGATTGCGGCACTGTCTGATCCGTACCCGGGCAGCACCTCGGTCGCCTCGGTCACATTGGGCGTGCGCGGTTCCACCAGAAGCACTGCGGTGGCCTTATAGGTCTTCTCCTCCATCAGGAGGTACAATGATGTCAGGGTCAAAGCAGCCGCCACGCATGCCGCAATCAGGACCTTGCGTTCCCAAAGCGCCGCAATGATCAGTCCAAGCGGCAAAAGCGGTTGCTCTTCCGGAGGCAAGATAGTCCCTCTGTCAGGGCCTGTAGAACGTCCAGACATTACCGTTTTTTCCGATCAGGCTCCAAAGCAACCACGAGGACCAGTGCAAGTCGGTGGCCATAGGTTTGAGACGAAGCCTGGTGGCGACGCTCTGAGGGATAGTCTGCGATTATCCTTTACCAACCGTTACCATCATGCCTTCTCCGACCGACGGCGGGGAATGCCGACGGCCTCGCCGCGCCGCTGTGACGCGTCCGGCAACGACGTCCGCCACCTGGTGCGTTCTACCGCACACGACCAAGACATCTCTTATGGATTGATTAACCATGTTGGTTCGATACTGGCGCCTCAAGATGCACGCCGGAGCCCGCTACCATGGTCGTCGCCCGTCAACCGCCCATGATGGTACTAGCAATCGCGCTTCTGGCAAGCGGCGTTTGCGCCTGTTCCAGCTACCAGCCCGCGCCCCAAACGCTTGGACAAGCCGCCCTGCAACCCTATCGCCTCGACAGTGGTGATCGCGTGCGGGTGACGGTGTTCGAGCAGGCAGGCCTTTCCAATAGCTATTCGGTGGACCAGGCGGGTTATATCGCGGTCCCTCTGATTGGACAGGTGGCGGCGCGCGGACAGACGCTGCCGCAACTGGAAGGAACGATTGCCGCTCAGCTGAAGCAAGGCTATGTGCGCGATCCCGATGTGACGATCGAGATCGACCGCTACCGACCAGTCTTCGTCATGGGTGAGGTTGCACGTCCGGGGCAATATGCCTACGTCCCAGGCATGACAGCGCAGAATGCAGTGGCCATCGCCGGCGGCTACACGCCAAGGGGCAACCAGCGTGACGTCGACGTGACCCGCAAGATCAACGATCGGGTCATCACCGGCCGCACCCCATCGTCGGTCTCGGTGCTAGCTGGCGATACCATATACGTTCGCGAACGTTTCTTCTGATGGACTGGTTGAGGTTGAGATCGTTGGAAGGTGCTAAGGGGGCGGCGTCACGCTGGCGCTGTTATGCGACAGCGCCAGTTGGCGGACAGATGCCATTGTTTCAGAGGCCCAAGGCATAACGCATGGCGATCATGCTGAAGCTGAGCACGACGCACGCTGGGCCAAAGTGAACGGCTACATCGTGGAACAAACGTCGCAAATGTCCGGCCTCAGTAAAGTGGGATCTGGTCAGCATTCCAGGCGCGTTAACGCAAGGGTCGCGATTTCGTTCCCGCGCCTGGATATGCGCTCTGCATCGGAAGTCTCTGTTTTTTGCCTCAGGCGGCAGCGCGTCGAGCTGAGGGTAAGGTGATGGATCCCGACCGAAGAAACATCCTCAGCAACCGCTCGAGGCGCAGGCAAGGTTACTGCACGTGATGATGTGGTCTTGGGTTGCGCACCGCCAGGAGTTAGCGCCGAGACGTCCTGCGCGTCGCGTCTCCGTTCATGCCTGATTCATTTCAGACATGCGAGATTGGGACATGACAGAACAGACCGCCTTACCCCTCGCTCCCGAAGATCTCCAGCTCCTCCAGGAGGTCTACGATGAAGTCCGCGGAACCAGAAATCTCGAATCATGTGGAATCCGAACTGGTCGCGAGCGAACTGGTTCAGCTTTACCAGCTCGGTGTTCGAGAAGAAGAGCAGCTGAAGGCTTTGATCAGCTGATGGCCTAAGTGCGATTAGGCTTTGTCTTATCTAAGGAAGCGACACTCTGCGCCAGTCGCAATGTCGCAAGCGCTCGGTCTTCTTCTCCCGCTCCGAGACCTCCTGGTCGATGATGATTTGCGCGGCCGCGTCCGTCAACGCCCGCTTTTCGGTGGGATTCGGTCGGCGGACAATCGGTACAGCTTCAGTCATGGGCAACCCCTTGGCCTTTTGGACTAGCGGACGCGGCGCAAGGCAAATTTACGGGTGCAGGGAACCTATGGAGCGCTCGCGAGTTTACCAATCATCGCAGGGGCGACGGCTTGCCCCCAAGCCTGTTCTGCCCGGACGAGCCCCTGCGATCCCCTCTCCCCTCAACCTGGCCTCCTGACCGCGACTGATTGGTTCAGCTTGAAAGCACAGGAGGACAACGCATAACCGGCTGGCTACGGTTACTGTGCCAGTACAGTCTCAAAGAGGCTCTAGCCGCTGTTGCCGCATCTTAGGGTTATCGAAAGCATCACGTGCGTAAAGCCGCTTTCTCCCGCATGCCGGGTACGCGCATTTTTCGGTCATTTACCCTCACGGCCAGGAACGCCTTTCCGCGGCAGCCGTTGATTCTGCTGAAATGAGAGGACCACGAAACCATGCAAACAGACATATGGGACAGGCCGATCGAGATAACATATGATGGCGGCGATCACTTCAAAAGTGTTTGTAGTCCCAGAGAGGCTCTCGCCTGTTTGGCGAACTCCTGGCCGGTGTCCTGCGACAGATCTCAATCGGCTGCGAAGCGAGCGTGTCTCCAGGCGATTGCGGGAAATGCGCCTTTGTCTGTCGCTGAAGCCGCGTTCATCAAGGCCGCCGAGGCGGCGGGTATCCTGAAGCATTAGTTTTCCTATTTCCGACCCGATCGCCAGGTGGAACGCTGGGGTGTCGACCTCGCAACCGTTGCCGAACAGGGACCGGTCAGGCTGGGCAGGTGATCCCTGTCCGCCGGACGTTTTGCAGCTTTTGGCGCGCACGGATCCGTTCGCGGCAGTTCGATGCGGCACACTCGGGGTCGTCAGCGGCGTCTGCAATCGTCTCGATCAGTTTGCGGGAGATCGCTTCGACGTTATTTATTTCTCCGCCAATTACGTCGCTGGAGCGAACCTACGGACCGTTATTGGTCTTTCGCGGGCTAGGTAAAGGAAGCGGTGGCCCATGTTCGAGGCAGGCTCAGGGAAAGGCTCTGCCAGCTTCGCCCAACCGATGCAGGCTTTGTTCAGGGCTTGGTTGGGGGGATACTGGTCTGGAGCGCCGGGGCAGCATCCTGTAGTCTGTTGATAGGGTGAGCCCTGTCGTCCTTGCTGGCATTGGAGAAATACATGCCAAATCCGCCGGATCGAGCTGAGGCGACTGCCGGCGACGCTTGTCGTGACGTCCCAGCGGGCGCCGCTCATGAGGAATGCCTCGTCTGGACCCGGCTGAGATCAAGCTCGAAGAGCAGGTTGCGGCCGATCGCGCCGACGTCCTGGTCATTGCCGCGCTCATCGCGCCAGTCGTGTTGGTAGTGGCTTTGGTATACAAGCGGATTGTCGGCCGGTAGGCTGACACTGGAGAGATCATGACGGTTTGAGATCTAAGCCTTCGCATGTAGATGCGTCTTTCCCTATGGTTCCCAGGAACCTAAATTAGCTGAGGCTCCCCCCTCGACCTCCACCATTGCCCTGCAAGTCTTTTCGTCGCGCGCTTCATCGGCAGTCCGACGATGAACACCATGCCCGCAGAGGTGGTTTCCTCTGGAGACGGCACGGCGACACGCTTCGGCGAGAAAATCCCGCCACTGGCTGGATTGTCCGGAGGCGCGGTACCGCAAGGGCCTGTCACCTCCGGCATCCGCCCGGAGGATCACATCATCTGTTCACGGGAAGAGGCCTGGTTCAGCGGCAAACTTGCGGTCGCAGAACGTCTTGGAGGGCAGACCTATGGCTATGTCGAGATCGGCGAGCCACGCATGTCGCGTGTCGAGTTCGCGCGGTCCATGGCGATCAAGGTCGGTGACCTGATCCATGTCCGCCCGAACATGGACGCAGTCCACCTATTTGACGCGACTTCCGGCATAAGGATCAACTGACAAAACGGCATAGGCCGTCTGCAGTCTTGTAGCAGTAGTGTCTGACGGGTCGACTTGACGCGAGAGGTCGTTACCAAGGCATTGCCTGTCAGCGGCCGTTACCTGAGTTGTTCCGAGGGTCAGCAATCGGCTTGGGCTCCCTTCAGGTCTCTTCAGCAATTGCTGGCGAACTGCGACCTTAGCATCTCGCCGGCACGGATCTCGGATCGATTGCTGGGAGCCTCGCCGGCAGTAAAGCTCACGAGAAGTCTGAACTGCCCTTCGCGCAGAGTTTCAGCCGGTCGGAGCACATCTTGAGCCGCCGCCGTCATTGTAGATTGAAGTTGCGCCTGACCACCGGGGCTGCTGCTTTCAACAAGGACTACGACAATGAGTCTATCCGCTGTCTGCGGCTCCTGCTCGAACACCTCGTATCGTTGGTTGGGTTCAGCAAGTCCGATCCTGTAGGAGAGCGCTTGTCCGCAAGACACCAGGTCCTGAAGCAGCAGCCCCATTTGCAGACAGGACGCGCTGGCGTGGCTGCGGCCTACGGAGAAGGCCTGAACGCAAGCATAGGCGCCAGCTCCTCTCCCGCCGGAGGCGATGCACTCGCCCGGAATACGCAAAACATTGGAAAAATTGGCGCGCATCTTCGCCGACCAAGGTGTGGGATTGCGCACCAGATCAAGATAGTCCGGGTGCTGAAGCGCATCGAGATCGTCGAGCTCGTAGAGGGTGAAGTAGCTGTCCACTTCCTCATCGCCCTTCGACGCGTAACGACGCGCCGAGAGAATGCCTGGGGACGTTAGTCTCTCCGGCACGTGTTCAAACGTATGCCAAGCTTCATATTCCTCGGCGAGGGCCAGAGGATAGTCGTTCCATAGTGCGAGAAATGCCGTTGTCATGAACCCGCCGCGATCCGTAACATAACCTTCGAGGCGACACGCTCCTGAGCAAGCGCGAAGCCGTCAAGAGCCTCTGCGAGCGGGAACCGATGGGAAACCAGGCCTCGCATCATTTCCTGATTACCGTTGAGGAACGCCAAGATCTCATCCCATGTCTCGGGCGAAGCCCGATATGAGCCGCGGATCTGCTGATGCATCCGCACCAGCGCCGTGAGGTCAATTTCCGCCGTCTTGGGATGAATGCCGACGATCGTGAAGTTCCCGCGTTTTTTTAGAAACGGCAGGCAGATGTTGACCAGCGACGGGACGCCCGCCGCCTCTATGATTGCGTCGAAGGGCTGAAAGGGCCCAAGCGCCTCTTCCAGTCCAGTGTGTTTGGTGTCAATCAGGTGCGGGAACCCTATTCTTGCCAAAGCCGCGAGCCGTGTCGGGTCATCCCTGCCGACGACAACCACTGCGGCGCCTTGCGCCCGAGCAAGGATGGCGATCCCCTGGCCAATGAAGCCAGGTCCCACTACCAGCACCGTCTGGCCGCGGCTGACTTGCGCCGTGGCAACAGCCTCGGCGCACACAGTCATGGGCTCTGTGAGTGCCGCAATTTCCATGTCCAGGCCTGCCGGCACGACGTGACAATTCCTGTAGGGCACGCTCACCAGCTCGGCAAAGGCACCGTTGCGCCCGATACCGATCCCCTTCCGGCTGCTGCAACTGTCCTCGTTGGAAGCAAGACAGGCAGCACACCGGCCGCAGGTCACTGACGGCCGTGCTGTAACCCGCGCACCAACGACGTCTTCTGCGACACCCGGTCCAACCCTTTCGATCCTGCCGGAAAATTCGTGGCCGAGCGTGACGGGCATGGCCCTTTCCATCGTCTCGTACCCGGGCGCCCACTCGGCGATGTGAATATCCGTGCCACAGATTCCCGCAGAATGAACCCGGACAATTACTTCGCCCTCCTGCGGCACCGGTTCGTCAGGCCTGAGGTATTCCAAGCCCTTGGCAGGCCGCACTTTTTGCAGTGCTAGCACTTTGTGATCTCCTGGGAATGCGGCATGGACGGTTATCCACGCCAGCTGAGGAAATGCTTCTCGATCCGGCCAATGGTGAAGCTTACGAGCAAGCCGAGAACCGACAGGATCGTTACGCCGGCGAAGAGCTTTTCAAGATCGTAGAGCGAGCCCGCTTCCAGGATATAGGAGCCGACGCCATACTGCGCCCCCAACATTTCGGCCGCCACCAGCAGGATAATCGCAATGGAGACCGAAACGCGCAGTCCAGAAAGGATTGCCGGAAACGCACCGGGAAGGACGATCTTGCGCACGATCGACCACCAGCTGAGGCCAAAACTTTGCCCCATGCGGATCAGCGTGCGATCGACATTGTCGACGGCGCCATAGGTGGCAACAACCGTGGGGGTGAACGTGCCAAAGGCGATCAGCATGTATTTGGACATCTCGTCGATGCCAAACCAGATGACGAAAAGCGGCAACAGGGCGATCTTCGGGATTGGAAACAGCGCGGCGACGAGGGGCACCAGCCCGGCCCGAACGTAGCTGAACAGGCCAATCATGACACCGAGACCGATGCCGAAAGAGATACCCAGGAAAGCGCCAACGACGAGGCGCTGCATGGAAGGGATCAAGTGCTTCCACAGCAGGCCGGTTTCCCAAAGCTGCACGAAGGTGTCCAGCACCGCTGACGGTCGCGGCAGGGTGAGGTTGGAAATAAAGCCGCTGCGCGTCCCCAGTTCCGCGAGCGCGATTAGCACCACGAAAACGATCAGGCCGACGCCGCGTATCGGCGCCGGCGCGAAGCCGCCGCCGCGGAAGTTGACCGTCCTGGTGCGGCCTGTAGCCAGATTGGGTGGGTGCGTCGGGGCGATGTCGCCAGACGCTGTGGTGACATCAGACATTGACCAGCTCCTTGTCGGCCGCCATCGCCTCATCGCGCATCAAATCCCAAAGCTGCTGCTGCTTCGCCTCCAGTACCGAGTTCCCGAGATGGCGCTCACAGAGCGGAATATCGATGTCAACAATTTCGCGGATGCGACCCGGACGACGCGACAGCACCACGACACGATGACCAAGCCGCACTGCCTCATTAAGATTGTGCGTCACATAGACAGACGTGAAGGGTTGCCGGGTCCACAAAGAAATCAGGTCGTCCATCAGCAGCTCGCGGGTCTGGCTATCCAGGGCGGACAAGGGTTCATCCATCAGCATCACGGCCGGTCGCACCGCGAGCGCCCGACTGATAGCCACGCGTTGGCGCATACCGCCTGAAAGCTGCTTGGGGAAGGCGGTTCGAAAGTCAGAAAGCCGAGTGCGTTCCAGGACGTCGGTGACAATATCGTTCTTTTCCCCGCGGCTGAGGCCATGATCCTCGAGAACAAGCTTGATGTTTCCTTCAACGGTGCGCCACGGCAGCAGCGCAAAATGCTGGAAAACATAGGTTAGCGGGTTGAGAGAATCGGCGGGTGGATCACCGACCTGGAGCACGTCCCCCGTCGTCGGGCGCTCGAGCCCGCCAAGAAAACGCAAAAGCGTGGACTTGCCGCAGCCCGACGGCCCGATCAGACAAACGATCTGTCCCTGCGGTATGTCCAGCGAGATGTCTTTGAGGACTTCGACGGCCCCATAGTAGTGACTTACGTTGTTGAGTCTCAGGTCCATGGAGCCTCCTGGCGGAGGCCATGGGGCCTCCGCAGTCTCGATCTGCCGGTGATCAGATCGTCTTTACGTAGCTTGTGTCGAAGAGTTGCTCGTTGGAGATCGAGTCTTTGACCATCCCTTCGGCCTTGAACCATTCGAGCTGTTCGACGCAGCTGTCGAGCGACAGCGCCAGACCTTGGTTGATGCGCATGGCACCGTCGATGAGGTTCTGCTTGGCCGCCTCTGCCGGGCTGTCACTTTCAACATATTTGTGAACGATCTGGGCCAGTTGATCGACTTCTGCGGCGTCTGCCGTCTTGTCGACGAAAGCGGCATTGTAGTCGGCGATCGCCTTGGAATAGGCAGCGACGAAGGATTCCGTCATTGCACGCTCGTCCTTGGCGTTCTTGGTCGATGTGAATGCGGTCGTCACCTGGTAGTTCGGAGCATAGTCCGATACGATGCCAATCTGCTTGGCCGCGCCCTCGCGTATCATCTTCTTGGCGACGGACGGTTGAATTGCCCAGGCGTCAATCTGACCGGTCGACAACGCGCCAATGATCGCGCCGAGCTTCTGCAGCGGGCGCAGTTCAATGTCGGATAGCGCGACGCCGTTTGCTTGGGCGATTTTGTACGCCATGAAGTGAAAGGACGAGCCGGCGGTGGTGATGCCAAACGTCTTTCCAGCAAGCTTGGAAGTGTCCGTAAGGCCAGCCTCAAAGGCTTTGTTGGACGCCAGCACGATAGCGCCGGTAATGCCTTTCTCTTCGGTGAGCGCACCGCCAATCACCTTGACGGCATCCTTCTGGGCGAGGCTAATCAGGCCACCGCTCATGGCTGTCACGCCGAAATCGGCGTCGCCGGACGCAATTGCCACGGCCATGGGCTGGGCCGCTTCGAAGAACTTCAGCTCGATATCGAGCCCGGCGTCCTTGTAGTATCCGCGCTCAAACGCAATGAAGCTTGGCGCATGGCTGGCCAGATGCAGCACCGCAAGATTGCGTGCCGCAGCACGGGCAGGCAGACCAAAGGCGGCGGCTGCGCCAACGGCCCCCATCCCCAAGAGTGTCTGACGGCGATTTAAGGTGAAATGCATTGCGTGTTCCTCCCGATAGAGAACGCCTCCCCGGCGCCTAGACGCTTAACTGCCACCCGCAAATTGCGATGACAACCCATAATGATTATGCCTCCCATGTCCCAGAGGCATGGACCGAGGGTGTGGTACGCTGTTTTTCCGCTGCATCAGACGAGCGGCGGCAGGCTGGCGAGTTTCTCGCGCAGGATCGCGATGAACTTCTGCAGGCTGGCGGAATGGGGGCGGCGGCGGTTCCACAAAACAGAGATCTCGAATTTTGGGGCATCCTCGATTGGCCTCACCACCAGATTGCTGCCCAACGGCCCCAGCGTCGTCATATAGTCAACCAATACGATCCCCATTTCTTCATTAGCAAGCGCAAGGGCAGTATCGGAAAAACGGGCGACCGCACGGGCATTGACCTTCACCATGGCGCGGTCGAGAAAAGTGTCGACCACAGTCTGGTGCGCGCCACCCGCTGCAAAGGCCACGAAGTCGGCGCCACCCAGGTCGGACGCCCTGATCACACGCCTTTGCGAAAGTGCGTGGGTACGTGGGACGACGGCCACGAGATCGGCATGGCCAACCGGCTCGACCGCGATCAAAGGATGGACTGGAGACGCGATGGTCACCAACGCCTCGCCGCGGCCAGAGGTCAGGTAATCTTCGATTTGATCAACCGGGAGCACGTCGAAAAACAGCTCGATGCCTGGCACTTCCTGCGACAACAGTCGCAGGGCCTGTGGCACCAGCGCGCGTGCCACACTGGCGGTTGAACCAACCCTGAAAACCGCGGTTTCACCCCGAGCTATACGCTGGATCTGTCCATCGACACCCGCCAGCTGCCGGAGCACAGGATCAATTTCGGCGTAGATTTCCAGGGCCTCCGAGGTCGGCACAAGCCCATTTCGGTCGCGCATGAACAGGGCGATCTCGAGAAGATCTTCGATCCGCTTGATGGTTCGGCTGAGGGCCGGCTGGGAAATATTGAGGACCTTGGATGCGCCGGTGATCGACCGGGCGTTCATAACGGCATGGAACACCTCGATCTGGCGAAGGCTGAGAAGCGTCTCACCCGGACCCTTGCCGTGGTGATCGAGAGTGCTACGCGCCAAGATGTGATTTCCCTAGGAATTTGAAAACATGATCGAGAACCTGATCTGACGCCAGTTCCGGCAGCAGATGCCCGCCGACCAGCCCCTCACCCTCAACCTCAGATGCCCAGACACGCCAGATCTCAAGTGGCTCGCGCCCACCTCCATACCGTCGTCCGGCTTCCCATAAAAGCAGCACCGGCGCAGCGATGCGCCGCCCGGCCGCCCGATCGGCAAGATCATCAGCCTCGTCAAGGGTGGCGCCGGCGCGGTAATCCTCGCACATGGCGTGGCGAACGTCAGGTTCGTCGAAACAGGCGCGGTAATCGGCCAGAGCTTCAGGATGCAGATGCGCCAGGTCACCTGCCATCTTCGTCAGCGTAGTGTCGAGCAGGAACCGAGGATCACCACTCATGAGCCTTTCAGGCAGAGGCTCTGGCTGGGCCAGCATGAACCAGTGCCACGCCCCCATGCCAAAAGTCTTATTCGCGCCCTCCCACATTTCCGCAGTCGGGACGACGGTCACCGAGACCAGCGCTAGGATTATATCTGGAAAGTCGAGGGCCATGCGATAAGCGACCCGGCCGCCTCGGTCGTGACCGACGACGACGAATTTTTCGTGACCAAGAGCTTGCATCATGGCCACCAGGCTTGCTGCCATCCGCCGCTTCGACCCGGCACCTTCCCGGTTGGCGGTCACGCGGCTTCGGCCATAGCCGGGTAGATCCGGGACGACCACATGATAGCGTTCCGCCAATTGCGGGGCGACCCGATGCCAGGCCGCCCGCGTCTGAGGGTAGCCATGCAGCAGCAGGACCGCAGGCCCCTGCCCCTTGGACAAGACGGCCAATCTTGCGTCCGGTGTGTCGATGAACATCTGGGAAAAGCCCGTAAAAAGCGTTGCTGCCTTGTCTTCCACGTCTATCTCTCCTCAATCGTCGCCCACACAAGCAGCGACCGCGCGCAGTTCTGCGATGAGCACATCGGCTGCCGGTGGGCGGGGGCGCAGTCGGCAGGAATGAACATAGGCCGAAATCGCCACACTGTTTTCGATCGGTATGGCGACAAGACCGCTCGCTGTACAGTCAATCGCGGAAAACGCGTCGAGGATCGTGATCCCGATGCCCTCGGCGACGAAAGACAAAGCCGCATCCACGAAATGAACAAAGACGGACGTTTCCCGCACCACCCCCCAGCGATGAAATGTCTCGTCGATGTGAAGGCCGTGGGTGGTCGCGGCAGCAAAAGATATCAAGGTTTCGCCAGCCAGATCCATCGGCGTGACTGAGGATCGCGATGCCAGAACGTGGTTCTTGGGCACGACGCAGACGAGCTTCGCCTCCCGGATCTTGACCGTCTCGATCAAGGGATCCTCCACAGTGGCAATGGTCGCCACGCAGGAGCCTTGCCCGAACAGGAGATAATCCCTGATGTCACGCTGCGAGAGGGAATCGCAGTAGTAGGTGCTGGCCGCGCCCTTCAGCTGCAATTGGCGCAAGGCCTTGGGAAGCAAGCGCATGCCGATGCTGGGGGTGGCGCCAAAGCGAAATGTCGAGCCCTTGCCACGTGCAATGGAATAGACAACGTCGGAGAGCATTTCTGACTGCTGATGGACGCGTTCCACCTCCGTAAGGATCAGCTGCGCTTCCTGCGTCGGTACAATGCGACCGGAAATGCGGGCAAACAACGCGGTTCCGAGTTGATCCTCCAGCCGCTTGATGGCGATCGACAGGTTCGGCTGAGAGACGCCGAGATGGCGCGCTGCGGCGGTCAAGGAGTTCGTTGCCATGACGGCGCGGAAGATTTCCAGATGGCGCTCTTTCAACTTCGGCTTTGGCTTCGGCTCAGTCATGAACGATCTCGGGCACCTATAAATCCTGCTAATGCATCTTGGCGTAATATGTATTGGCGTCAATGACCTGGTTCCCCTATCCCTTCGACCTTGTCAGGGAGCGGAACCATGAGCGGCGCAACCACCACCATCGTTTTGGTCATCAATGGCTCAACTCTTGGCATGGATGTCTTCGAGGCTGATCATGCATAGTTTGCGTCAGGAACAGGCTGATGTCGTCGTGATTGGCGGCGGCGCGGGGGGAATGAGCGCGGCCGTCGCAGCCTCCCGACTTGGCGCGCGTGTAACACTCGTCGAGCAATACGGGTTTCTCGGTGGCGCCGCGGCGAACTCTTTGGTTCTGGCCTATTGCGGGTTCTATCAAAAAGGTCCTCAACCTGTCGCAGCGGTGCGCGGCATTGGCGAGGATCTGCTGAGAGAACTGATTACACTCGGCCAACCTGCCGCGCCTGTGGTCTCTCGCAGCGGCAACTGGATTGTCATGCTTGACCCGGAGGCGGTAAAATTTGCCTTTGATCGACTGTGCGAAAAGGCTGGTGTCCGGGTGCTGCTCCACAGCAAGCTGTCGGCTGTGGTCAAGGAGAATGACCATGTGACTTCGGTGACGATATCCGACCACGCGGGCACCGCCACCATCAATGCCCGGGCATTCATCGATGCCAGCGGTGAGGCAACCCTGTCATGGATGTCTGGAGCGCGAATGACGGTCGACAGCTTGAGGGGCGACCACGTGCAGCCCGCCTCAATGCCGGTCAGGATCGGCGGCGTCGCGCCGAACGTTGAATTCGACCGCGTTCAGATGGCTAAGATCATCAACGCCTACAATGTCACGGCTGACACGCCTATTCCGCGCGCCGACGGCGGCGTGCTTTCTCGGCTGCCGATTTCGGACGATGTTTGGTGGATGGCGATTGATCTTGAAACGGATGGACTGACCGGGGAAAGCTTAAGCACCGTTGAGCGCGAGGCGAGACGCCAAGCGTGGCGAAATCTCGGGCTGCTGAAACAACTGCCAGGCTTCGAGCACGCTTACCTGGCAGCAAGCGGGCCGCAGATCGGCATCAGGGAGAGCCGAAGACCGCTGTCGCGCCAGGACATGACCGGGTCTATGCTTGAGGCCGGCTTGAGGCGCCCAGATGGCGTGGGACGTGCCGCCTGGCCGATGGAAGTGCACGAAGCCCCCGGCCGGGCGCGGTTCATCGACATTGGTGGAGAGGGATTTGCGGATCTTCCCATGGGCGCCATACAGTCGGCAGATCTGGATAACCTCTACTTGGCTGGCCGTGTCACCGGCGCCGACGGCGCAGCTTACGGATCAGTCCGCGTGATGGGCACCGCCTTTGCCAGCGGTCATGCAGCCGGCATTGCTGCGGCTCTGCGCGCGCAGGGAAATACGCCGCTTTGTGACGATGTGCGGCGTCATCTTCTGGACCAGGGCGCACTTGTCTGACCAGGACGCAAGTGCGCACGACCGCACGCCAAAAAAGAGCCGCAGGAGCCGGTTGAACGCGATGCCCTCTCTTGGGCCGCTTTGCCCGACACTTTGCGGTACGACGTCACTTTGCCAGCGCACGCAGATCGACCGCTACCGCATGCTGCTTTTTGACGGCCAGCCGAACCGCGTCCAGAACAATGAGATTTGCCGTGGCATCGCGCACATCAACCAGCGGCGCTCCACCGTGACGGATGAGGTGTGCAAAATGTAGCAATTGCTCCATGTACGGGTCTGCTGGCTCCATCTTCAACCGTGATGGCTTGAGCTTGCGCGTCCAGTCGGGTTCATCGTCCGGTTGCCATATCGTCAGGTCCGGCAGCGAGAGCCCGGCCCTGCTTCCGGCGTAGTGATGTGCGCTGACGTCATGGGCCGGAAAACGCACAGGATTTTCACCTGCGGAAAGATCCCAGGCCCATGGACCAGTGGCGGCGTCGGAAATACACAAGGTCGCAATCCCGCCATCCACGAAGGTAAGAACAACTGCCGCTGTATCTTCGACGGCGAAGCCACGACGGAGATTGCTGGCTACCGCCTGCACGCTTGCCACTTCGCCGAAAAAGTGACGCAGCAGATCAATTTCATGCACCAGATTGATCAGCAGCGGCCCGCCCACTCCAGGCGTATGACGCCAGGCAGCGTCAAAATAGGAAGGCGTCTTGGCAAGCGAGCAGGTCACCGTCGCCATCACAAGGTCGCCGATCCGGCCGGAGCGTATCGCTGCATGGGCAGCCTTTGTTATGGGATTATGGCGCCTGTGGTGACCGACCAGAAGCGGTACCCCAGTATCGTCCACGAGGGCAATCAGTTGCAGTGCCGACTCAAGGCACTCGGCAACCGGCTTCTCCAGAAGCACCGGGAGGCCCGACGTCAACAGCATTTCAGAGATTGGCAGATGGGTCTCATTTGGCGTGGCGACGATGGTAGCCTGCGCGACGCCTGACTTGATCAGCGCTGCGACATCAGCAAAACATGGCACTCCATGCAGCTTCGCGAAAGCCTGCCCCACCGGTGCGGGTTCGACCAGGGCGGCGAATGACAGCCCTCCCTTTCCCGCCTTCTCCATCTGTATCAAAGTATCGATGTGTGTTCGGCCGATAGCACCTGCACCGATCACTGCAACGCCAATCTTTTCCAAAAGACTCTCCTCCCTGACTGCATTGGGAGGAGGATACAAAAACAGAACCGGAATTAAAGTTTATTCTTGAATGTCATTCCATTTTTTGCGTAGGGTGGCGAAGGAAGAGGAACTGAGGCCTGAGAAGATCCCCCACTCCCGTTGGACGGACCGGGGGCGCTGCTTATCACCTGTGACAGCGACAGGGGGATGCGCCACAGTCTGCGGAGGCGGAACGTATTGAAACGGATACTGGTAACGGGCGGCTCTGGATTTGTAGGACTGCGGACGGTTGCAGCTCTACAGGCTGTCGGCCACTGCGTTCGTATCTTTGATCTCGCTCCACGGCGAGAGCGCCTGCCGGCCTCCGTCTCGGCGCAGCTCGTCGCCGGCGACATCGCAGACCCACACGCAGTAGCGGCTGCCGCCGAGGGATGTGACGGGATCATTCACCTCGCCGGGTTGATGACACTTGATTGCGCCCGCGATCCCGTACGGGCTGCCAATGTCAACCTGATTGGCAGCATCAACGTTTTTGAGGCGGCAAAGCAGCGGCGCCTGCCCGTGGCATATCTGAGCACAGCCGGAGTGTTTGGACCCGGGGATGCCGTTTATCCGAAGCCCTTGACGATTTACGGCGCGACAAAGCTGGCTGTCGAAGGCGTGGCCCGCGCCTTCTTCCTCGATCACGCAGTTCCGAGCCTGGCACTACGCCCCTACATCATCTATGGACCCGGCATCAGTTCCGGTATCGCAGCCGGTCCATCTATCGCCATCGCCGCTGCGGTGCGGCGCGAGCCGGCAGAAATTCGCTTCTCGGGCCGTGTCGGCTTCGTGTATGTCGACGACGTAAGCCGTATGCTGGCTGCGGCCATGACCGTCCCCCTCGAGGGCGTCACAGCCCTGACGATGGCCGGCGAGACCGCCGATATGGAGTCCTTCGTGAGCGAGCTTCGTGCTCAGTCTGGCTGGTCAAAGATCAGCATCAGCGGCGCGCCCTTGCGCATACCGGCAGATCTGACGTCCGATCCCGTGCCTGCTTTTTTGGGGCCGCAGCTCGTCACGGGCATCGCCACCGGCATCCGCCATTCCCTCGGCGCGCTCGAAGGCCTGAAGGTCGAGGAATCATCTAATGTTTAGGTTGTATCGTCCATTTTCCCGGTGGCGAATGCCTGATTTACGGGTATTTAGCGAGAGGGGAAGAGGAGCCTCTGTCGCCAGGAGGACTTTGCCACCGATGAAATAAAGCGCCTCGCGGCCCTGTCACGATGGGAGGGGGCGGGAGCAACCGGTTGGCGGGGGCTGTCAGTTGAGCCCCCGTGGAGGAGAAGCCGGGACAACAATGCAGCCGCAGGCTTTGCGGCCAGCGTTCCGAACTGCGCCAGAGGTCGTCAGTCGGATTCTTCGCAAGTGATCACCCAGGGAGGAACAGATGATCAACAAACTACTCTATGCCACGGCACTCGTTACAACACTCGGCGTCGCGCCGGCGATGGCAGAGCTGAAAGTCGGCTCGATTGTGGAGTTGTCCGGTCCTGGTGCCGCAGCCGGCACCAACTTCCGTGACGGCGTAAAAATGGGCTTTGAGGAAATCAACGGCGCCGGGGGCATCCTCAACGAACAGGTCAACATCACGGAATACGACAGCCAGACGGACCCGCAGGTGTCGCGCGCGATGGTACAGAAGGCGATCGACGACGAAGTCTATGCCATCATGGGTACGGTCTTCTCCTCGTCGACGGTCGTCAACATGCTCGTCGCCCGCCAGGCCGGGATTCCGCAGTTCACCGGCTCCGAGGCACCCTCAATCACGTCCATGAACAATCCCTACATCTTCCGCACAGCCTTTGGATCGCAAAAGGGCGTGCCGAAGATGGCAAAGTACATGGCTGAGGAGATGAAGGTGAAGAAGGTCGCCGTCATCTGGGCAAACACCGAATTCGGTAAAGGTGGCCATACCTCTTTCCTGACAGAGGCCAAGAACCATGGCTTTGAGATCGTCGCCGATATACCGACAGAACAGGCTCAAAGCGACTTTTCCGCGGACATCGTGAAGCTGAAGGGGGTTCAAGCCGATGCGGCCTTCGTCTACGTCACCGAAGAGGAAAGCGCGCGCTTCCTCCGCGAGGCGCGCAAGCAGGGGGTGACCATCCCACTGGTGGGTGAAACCACGTTGATCGGCCATAAGGTGATCGAGCTGGCCGGAGAGGCGGCAAATGGCGCAATGGGTCACGTGGGCCTGACGCCGGACGCAAACATCCCGGCGATGACCGAGATGGTCGAAAAGTTCAAGTCGAAGTTCAACTACACGCCTGACCACAATGCGATCAAAGGCTATACCGCAGCCTATGCGCTCAAATGCGTGACGGAGTTGGTCGGGGAGCCCAACAGTGAAGCCATCGCGGAGAAGTTGCATGGCCTGACGCTGAAAGTTGCCGACTGCCCCGGTGTTCTTATGGACGTCAGCTGGGACGAGACCGGCGAAATGTCACGCCAAAGCTTCTTCGTTGAGGTCGAGAACGGCAAGCAGGTGGTCAAGGCTGTGCTGCCGCCGAATTAGGCCAAGGCAAGAATTCACGCTGTGCCGGCGGCGGCTGTCGCCACCGCCGGCATGTTCTTCATGACTCGCATAGCCGACCACAGCCCCTCAGGACGATATTATGGCCGAGTTACTTCAGCTTCTCATCTCCGGACTTGCCGCAGGGTCTATCTACGCGCTCGCGGCAGTCGGCTTTACGCTTCTTTGGCAGGCATCCCAGACCATTAACTTCGCTCAGGGCGAGTTTGTCATGCTGCCGGCGTTCTTCGTGCTCATCGGCATGAGTGTATTCGGCCTGCCCATGTGGATCGCCATCATCTTCGGGCTGGCTTTGGCTTTGCTGGTCCTTGGCGTTGCGTTCAAGCGGCTGATTGTCGAGCCGATGCTGCCCCATGGGACACTGCCGCTCGTCATTGCGACGATCGCGCTCGGCTTGCTGATGAAGGAGAGCGTGAAGGAATTCTACGGCGCAACGGCGCAGCCGTTTCCCGCGATTTTCCCCCAGACGGTCTATAATATCGCAGGCGCCAGCGTATCGGTCCAAGACATCTGCAATCTGGCTGTCTCCATGTTCGCCATTGGCAGCCTGCAGCTCTTCCTCAACCGCACGCGAACGGGCCGATGCATGCAGGCGACTGCCCAGAACCCGGCGGTCGCCGAGATACTTGGCGTAAACGTCAAACGCATGGTTCTATATACCTTTCTCATCAACGCCGGGCTCGCGACCATCGCATCCGTTTTAATCTCGCCGATCTATCTTGCGAAATTTTCCAACGGCGAGACCCTCGGCCTCGTGGCCTTCATCGCCGCCATCGTAGGCGGCTTCAACCAAATCCGCGGCGCTCTTGTGGGTGGACTGCTGATTGGCGTGATCGACAATCTCTCCGCAGTTTATGTATCTTCCGAGTATCGTTCGGCCATGCCGCTCATGCTGCTCATCGCCATCATCCTGCTGCGGCCGCAGGGCCTGCTCGGCACCCCGGAAGGGAGAACCGTATGACGCGCTTCAAAGTGATCCTCCTTGCACTCGCATTTGCGGCGCTCATCGCCGCTCCGCTCGGCCAAGGCAATTACATCATCTATACACTCTGCTCGTGGTTGATTTTCTCGATCGCCGCGATGGGGCTGAACCTGACGCTTGGCTACGCCGGTCAGGTCAGCCTGGCTCAGGCCGCTTTTATGGGTATCGGCGCCTATATTACCGCGTTGATGACCCTGAACGGCATTCATTGGAGCCTCGCCGCCCTCGTCTCGATCGCCAGTAGCTTTGCGGTGGGCCTGGCATTGGGCTACCCGGCGCTGCGCGTCCAGCACCACTTCCTGGCCTTTGTGACACTCGCTTTCAACCTGCTGCTGTTTCTCGTTCTTCGCAACGAAGAGGAAATCACAGGTGGTTCATTCGGCCTTGTCGGCATGCCGCGCCCTTCGTTCTTCGGCGTTGCCACCGACGGCAACCTCCCTTTCTACTATTTTTCCCTCGTGTGCTTCCTTCTCTCGACCGGCGTGTTGTGGTGGATCCTGCGCTCGCCCTGGGGTCGCGCGTTCAAGGGGCTGCGCGAAAACCCGATCCGCGCAGAGAGCCTTGGGCTGAATATCCGCCGGCAGACCCTGCTCGCTTTCGCGATCGGCTCGGCCTTCGGCGGGCTGGCTGGAGCAATGCAGACGCCGCTTGTCCAGTTCATCGAGCCGGGAAGCTTCGCGCTCATCCACTCCTTGAAGATCCTTCTCATGGTGGTGGTCGGTGGCTCAGGTTTCTTCTTTGGGCCGATGCTGGGGGCGGCGGTGGTCATCCTCCTGCCGGAACTGCTGCGGTTCACCGAGGGGTACTACCTGATCATATATTCCGCGCTTGTCATCGTTTTGATGGCGTACTCGCCAAACGGTCTGATTGGCCTTGGACATAAGCTGCTTGAACGGTTTCGACCCAAGAATGAAGCTCGCAGGGACCTGAACCAGGGGGTTCAGCTATGAACATGCACTCCCAACCCACCCATAATCCCATCCTCTCGGTCCATAACATTTCCAAACACTTTGGCGGCATCAAAGCGGTCAACGGGGTTAGCTTTGATGTGGCGCCTGGCGAAATCCTGGGGCTGATCGGCCCGAACGGTTCCGGCAAGTCAACGCTTTTCAACTGTATCCTGGGGCAGCTTCGACCAACCGAGGGGCACTGCCAGATCAATGGCCGCTCGACCGATGGCGTGCGCCCAGCGGATCTTTCCCTGATGGGTGTCGGCCGCACGTTCCAGCAGCTTTCCGTTTTTCCGAAGATGAGCGTACTCGACAATGTTATCCTTGCCGGACAAGAGCACGAAGGATCGATGCTCTCGCGCCTGTTCAACAAGTCGGACGCCGGCCTCACGGGCAAGGCGGAACAGCTGATTGAATTCTTCCGCCTTACGCCGTACCGCGATACACCGGCCGGATCCCTTTCCTACGGGCAGCAGAAGCTCGTCGACGCCGCAATGGCCTTCATGGCCGGGCCGGGCATCGTTCTCCTCGACGAGCCTGCCGGAGGCATCAATCTGACCATGCTAGGCTACCTGAAAGAGCGGTTGATCACCTATAACCGTGAGCACGGCACAACATTCGTGGTGATTGAACACAACATGGAATTCGTGATGTCACTGTGCACCCGCATCATCGTGTTGGCGCAGGGTGAAATCATCGCGGAAGGAACACCCGACGAAATCCGATCGAACCAGATCGTCATCGACGCGTATCTCGGAGGCTGACATGCTTGAAGTAAAGAACCTCACCGGGGGCTACGGTCGGGTCACTATTTTGAACGGCACTTCCTTTGTGATCCCCAAGGCCTCGATCACCACCGTCATCGGCCCCAATGGCGCTGGCAAATCCACGGTGTTCAAAGCCGTTTTCGGTCTTTTGAACATCCAGTCCGGCGAGATCCTGCTGGACGGCGAGAACGTGACGCGAAAATCCCCCGCCGAGATGATTGCCCGTGGGGTCACCTATGTCCCGCAAGGTCGCAATGTCGTGCCGCAGCTTTCGGTACTTCACAACCTCGAGCTTGGCGGCATCACCGCAAAGGACCAGACAAGGGTCAAGCGTCGCATGGAAGAGGTGATGGATCAGTTTCCGATGCTGCGAGAGCGCAAAGACCAAAAGGCGGTCGAACTTTCAGGCGGGCAGCAGAAGCAGCTTGAGGTCGCCCGCGCTTTGTTGCTCGACCCGAAGCTGATCCTGATTGACGAACCATCAATCGGCCTGTCGCCGAACCTGGTGCAGGAAGTCTTCCAGACCCTGATCCGCTTGCGCGACCAGGGCGTCACCATTTTGATGGTCGAACAGAACGCCAAGGCTGCGCTCGCTATGTCCGATTATGGGCTGGTGCTGGAACTGGGTCAAACCCGGATGTTTGACAAGGCCGACAAGCTCCTGCGGGATCCTCGGGTCGGGCAGCTCTTTCTTGGGGGCAGTATCGATACTGCTGCATGACACCCTCCCAAGGTGCCAGGTACAAAGGCCCGGCCTGGATGCCGGGCCTTTGTCCTTGGATGATATGCTCCGGCGCAGGCAGCGGCCGACCCACTGCCATTAGGCCGTCGCGGCATCTCCAAAATCTCCAAACGCGGTCCAGCCGCCATCGACGGGCAAGACAATTCCCGTAATGGCCGACGCAGCAGGGGAAGCAAGAAACGCAACGGCTGCAGCAACTTCATCCGCCTGGATCAGGCGCCCAATGGGCGTGCGTCGGCAAATGGTGGCGATGTCGACCCGGCCGGCATCAGCGAGCTTGCGCACCAATGCGGTTTCGACGAAGGCCGGTGCAACGGCATTGACCCTCACACCTCGGCCCGCCCACTCACAGGCCATCGCCCTTGTCATTGCCACAATGCCAGCCTTCGCAGCCCCGTAGGCATTGCGCTTCGGCAGACCGGTCAGGCCTGCGATGGAGGAGAGATTGACGATCGCACCGCAGCGTCGTTGCACCATGCCCTTGGCCACCTCGCGTGACATGAGGAAAGTTCCCGAAAGATGGACGTCAAGCACCTTTTTGAAGTCGTCTAGCCCCTGCTCAAGTGTCGGCAGATGACTGTCGCCTATACCGGCATTGTTGACCAGAATGTCGAAAGGCGCCAAAGCCGCTACGACAATGGCATCGGCCTCCACCGTAATGTCGCAAGCAACGCCGGCATGGCCCACGCCGAGGCTGGCAGACCGATCGGCTGCTTTGACGCCGTCGAGATCTGCGATAGTGACGCGGCAACCATCTGCTGCAAGCGCCCTGGCTATCGCAAACCCGATCCCTTCGGCGCCACCGGTGACAAGCGCATGCCGGATCTCACGCATAGCCAGGCCTCGGAACCAACCCCATCAATGCTTGGGATAACCCGCCGTCGACGACGATATCCTGACCGGAAACATAGGAAGAGCGCCTCGAAGCGAGGAACAGAGCGACGTCGGCCATGTCCTCGGGGGTGGCGATACGTCGAGCCGGAATCATGGCTTCGCGTCGCAGCTTCACATCCTCATCCTGGTAAAATGCCTCCGAAAGGGGGGTGCGGATGAGGCCGGGGCTCAGCGTGTTGGAGCGGATACCGTTCGGACCCCACTCATACGCCAGCTGACGCGACAGCATCAAAATGGCGGCTTTGGATGCGGAATAGGCGCCGCTTGCCGGCTGCGGCTGTGTTCCGGCAATGCTGGCGACATGGACGAGTGCTCCGCGGCCGCGGGAGAGCATGCCGCGACCGAATGCCTGGGCTGCGGCAAGGTAGCCGGTCAGATTCACAGCAATCATGGCCGACCAGTCGGCTTCAGATATACTGTCCAACCGTCCCGGTCGCAAAATGCCGGCATTGTTGATCAAAATGTCTGCACCCCCTAGCGCTTCGACCCGCCTGGCCGCGACCGCTATCTCCTCGGCATTGGAGATGTCGCACGCGATGGCGAAAGCGCCGTGCCCGAGTTCTGCCACCAAGGGGGCCGTTCGGATTTCATCACGATCCAGCAGCACCGTTCGCACCCCCTGCCCCGCAAACGCCCGCGCCAGGGCCATGCCTATGCCCCCGCCAGCACCCGTGATGACAGCCGTTTTCCCCTCCAGTTCCAGCCAACTCATGCCGTGTCTCCATGAACATCTGCGAGATAGCGGCCGGTGATCCAGCCGAAGGTCATCGCCGGGCCGAGGGTAATGCCTGCTCCAGGATAATTGCCGCCCATGATCGAGGCCCGGTCGTTTCCAACTGCGAACAGACCTGCGATCACCCCACCGTCGCGGCCAATCACCTCGCCCGGCACGGTCGTCTTCAAGCCGTCGAAGGTTCCCAGATCGCCCATTTCCAGTTTCACCGCATAGAAGGGGCCCTGTTCGACCGGTGCAACGCAAGGGTTCGGCCGATGCTCGGGATCGGCAAGATACCGGTTGAACGCGTTTTCACCGCGATGATATTCTTCGTCTCTCCCCTGCCGCGCACCGCGGTTCAAATCGGCAACGGTCTGTTCCAGCCCGGCAGCATCGATACTGCAGACGCTGGCGAGTTCGAGCAGTGTCGAACCCTTCCTGAGATAGCCCGACCTTAGCCAGGCGAGCAGAGGCATCGGCGCGGGCTTCGCGTGGCCGAGGCCATATTTGCGGATGGCACGGTGATCGCAGATCAGCCAGGCGGAGGCTTCGCCGGAAGCCACCATGGCTGCGCCGACGTCATGGTAGCTGTCGCTTTCGTTGGTGAAGCGTCGTCCGTTTGAAAGCACGGCAATCATACCGGGCTTGTATCGATCGAGCAGATGCGGGAAGACGCCCTGGCCCGGAACTTGGCTGACCGGCATCCAGGCCGCCGGCTGTGGGAATTGCGCCTCAAAGATCCCGCCCGCTTCCTCACCAAGACGGATGCCATCCCCCGTGTTTCCGGCCGGGACCGGTGAATGATGGTCTTTTCCTGCCTTTAAGTGTGCATATATCCCGGCCCGGCGGGCAAGGTCGTTGGCATAGCCGCCACAGGCGAGAACGACGCCGCGATGCGCCCGGATTGGTCCCGGTTGCGGGCCGCCGACCATCGCTCCGGTCACACGATCTTCCGCAGCCCGGATCAGATGCAGTGCAGGTGTTTGCGTGAGGATCGGGATGTCGAGATCGAAGCAGGCTTTTGCCAGTCGGGCTGCAAGCGCATTGCCGCTCGTCACCTGCACACCCCGGCCGTAGCGGGCAACCTCCAACCCGTGCGCAACCAGCCGCTTCAGGACATAGGCAAACGACTTGGCGGAGCGGGTGGCATTGAAGAAGTGTTTGATGTCGGCATTCGACGAGTTGAACATCATGCCCATGAAGGTGATCGTCGCCAACGGCAGCCGCAACCGCTTCAGGTTGTCGCCAGGGACGCTGGTATCGAAAGGTGCAGCCAGCACCGAGCGGCCAACGTCGACGCCACCGTCGACCGTCGGATGGTAATCTGGATAAAGCGTGGGCACAAACTTGACGTCGGTTTCCTGCTCAAACCAGTCAAGCATCCTTGGTCCGGCATCGAGGAACGCGTCCACTGCGCTGTCCTGGAACCAGTTGCCGGTTTCAGCCTTCATGTAGCGCAGTGCAGCTTCTCGCGTATCTGCCGGATTGTTCACCTTGCCGTGCCGGTTTCCCGGAACCCATAGAACGCCTCCGGAAAAAGCGGTCGTGCCGCCAAACACATCCTCCTTCTCGATGACGATCACCGAAAGGCCATGCTTCCTGGCGGTGATTGCGGTGGAGAGGCCACCTGCCCCCGATCCAATGACAAGCACGTCGTAAACGCGCTCCTGCGTGGGCCGCTCCATCGGTTCCTCCCTGTGGTGAGTGCCATGCTTCCGTGCTAGTCCAGCAGAGTGGCTGAACCAATGGACGCCGCCGCGCATTTGTTGCACAATTATCCATCCTGCTTATCGAGGACACGCTTATGCCGCCGGACGCCACGGTCGGGATCCCGCACTACTTTCTCTATGGGGATCAAGGCGCAGATGTCGAACTCGACTTCCTGCATATCGAGCCGCTTCGCGACCGAAGCGGCCCACACGACTGGAGAATTCGTCCTCACAGTCATCCCGATCACATGCAGGTTCTTCTGGTGCGCTCCGGCGGCGGCACGATCTGGCTAGAAGACAAGGTCATGGCGATCCCGGCTCCCGGCATGCTCGTCATTCCGGCCGGAATTATCCACCAGATCGATTTCGAGCCCGGCACGGACGGCTATGTGGTGACGGCAGCGCTGGGTTGCCTCAAACTGGCGGCGGCTTCTGATCCCCGCCTCGTCGAAGTCGCCAATCACCCCGCAGTTTACCCCTTAAGCGGCACGGGCGTCAGCATCCCTGCGGTCATCGACACCTTTGAATGGCTGCACCGAGATTTCATTTGGTCGGCACCCGGCCGCAGGACCGCTATCATTGCGCAATACATGCGGGTCCTGGTGGTAATGCTGCGACTGTATATCACCCACGACGACCCTGCGATCGCCGCGCCAGACCGCGACCATGACCTGTTGGTCCGCTACCGGGCGCTGCTGGAGGAGCATTTTCGAAGCGATCGTTCCCTCGGCTTCTACGCCGGCACCCTTGCCATAACGCCGACGCGTCTGAATAACGCCTGCAAGGCGCGCGCCGGCAAGACTGCTTCCGAGCTTCTTTATGAGCGCATTGTCATGGAGGCCAAGCGCTACCTCGTCTACACAGAAAGCAGCGTCGCCCAGGTTGCTCACCTTACTGGCTTCGACGATCCGGCCTATTTCAACAGGTTCTTCACGCAGAGGGTTGGTTTGTCGCCAGGCGCCTTCCGAAAGCAGGCCATGGGCCGCAATAGCTAGGCACGTCGCCTCATGTTGCAATCTTTCCATTGGTTCGTCCATTTGCAGGCACAACTGGCGTGGCAAGGTCTGACAGCAACAACGACAGGACCGAGATGATGATTCATGAATGGCGAAGCTACAGGCTCAAGCCCGGCGCCACTTCCGCATATTTGACAATGTTTGCCGCTGAAGGCTTCCCTCTTGTCACGCGCCATCTTCCGCTGATGGGCTACTGGCTTGGTGAAACCGGACCGCTCAATACGCTCCACCATCTCTGGTCCTACGCCGACTGGTCGGAACGCGAAGCCTGCCGGACGTCACTTGCCACCGAAGAGGCATGGGTGGAAGGCTTCATCCCGCGCGCCTTCGCGCTCGTGGAGGAACAGAACACCTGCTTCCTCGCCATGACGGCCACCTCGCCCTCTTTCACGCAAGCCCTTACCCGGCGACGCGATGGGCACAATGCTCGAAGCCGGGACACGCCGCTCTTTGCAAGCGCGTGCGCAGGCTTGGTCAGCGGCGAGGCGGTTGAACACGCGGTGGCAGTCTGGCGGGTCATGTCCGGCGCGCAGGACGGGCCAATATCGTTGCTGCCACGCGCGTCGCAACCGGTCTTCCAGGACCCTGGCACCAAACAGACGAGCCACGTGGTCTTGCGCCCGTTGAGCTTCTCGCCGCTTTGAACCCAGCGCGTCCACCGCACCATGAGTTTGCAAGCGTGTTGGTCGGCACGATACTTGACTATCCTCGCCGGAGGCCCAAAGTGGAATGACAGTCCACAATGGAAACCCAATGAGTACGCTTGAGAAGTCTCTTACCATCATCCAACTTCTGGCGGAGCGTCCGGCTGGCCTGTCGGTGTCCAACATCGCGCAGCAGGTCAACCAGCCTGCAAGCGGCGTCCACAGGACCCTCAACGAATTGATCCGGCTTGGTTACGTGCGGCAGGTGCAGGATCAGGGTGATTACGCCCTGACGATGAAGCTCGCGGCACTGGGGGTGGGTTTCCTTGGGCGCACAGGGGTGGGCGACGTCGCCCAGCCCATCATCGACCGGCTGGCGCAAAAGAGTGGGGAACTGGTGCGGCTATCGGTGATCGACGCGGAAGACCTCATCTGGGTTGCAGTGGCCCAAGGTGCCACAGGTGGCCTGCGGTATGATCCCGGGGCAGAGCAGGGCGTGATCGTTCATCTGGCCAGCAGCGCCGGCGGTCAGGCCTGGCTTTCGACAATGTCAGATGATGAGGCTTTACAGAAAGTGTCGCAGCAGGGCCTGATCAATTCGCAACGCCCGCCTTGCCCGGGCGCTCCCGCGACAATCACGGATCTCCTGCAGATACTGGCAGACACACGGCAACGTGGATTTGCCGTTTCCAGCAACAGCTACACGCTGGGGATGACGGCGATGGCGGTTCCAGTGAGAAGCAACGGGCAGGTCATCAGCTGCCTGTCCATCGCCGGTCCGGCTGTGCGCATGTCGCAGGAGCGGATGGAGCAATTGGTGGATCCTCTGACCAGAGCGGCCGAAGAAATCGGGATGGCAGCCACCGGGTCCCGCTATTTCCCGGGATTGCACGGCAAAGGCTGACGTTAGCCTGCACCGCTGGACAAAGGCAGTTTCCAGGATCTTCGCCTCTTGGCGACATTGACGGAAGGCACGATGTCTGACGTTGCCGACAAAAGCCGCAACCTTCCGTCGCAGCTGATTTATTTGAGCGGTGAATTGGCGGTGGGGAATGCAATGGTGGACTGCATATCGGTTGTCAGCCAATCCGGGCCGCCTTTTGGCGGCCATACGCCCTGGGAAACTGAGTCAGCGCGGATCTGCCCGCGTTCATTGACGGATTTGAACGGCCAGATGTGCGTCATCCGCGGCTTTCCATCAATGCCGTACAAGCAGATCGTCAAATTCGAAAGCTTGGTCCGCTCCGGGACCGCCGCTTCCCATGCGCGGATGGTCGGCTCCAGGCCACCCGTCTTCAGCACATAGGTGCGGAATTCATAAGCAGGTCCAAAACTTCCGGTTTCCACCGGCGGAAGGAAAGGGAAAGGCGCGTAGCCTTCAAGCTGCAGACCAGTCAACCACTCTGAGGAGCCGAACGGGTTTGACGCATGCAGGGTCCGCTCACGTTCACCGTCGAAGTCGGCGACGGTGTTGAACCCACGCAGCACCAGCACGCGGTTGAGCGCGCCAATATCGGCGTAGAAAATCCCGAGCAAACGCCCTTTCCCTTCGGCGGCGTAAGCTTCTACCGCGGGGGCCGCCTTGGAGGCGGCGCCCATTGTGGTTGAGAGTGTTGCGATCTCATAGCGTTGCATTGTCTGTCCCTTCGTATTTTGTCGCGCCGGCGCTCACCGGCGTATCGTTCAGTTTTCCAGCAGCATGCTTTGCCACGCGCCAGCCAAACACCACAGCTGGGCCAAGCGTCGTTCCAGGGCCAGGATAAGTGCCTTGAAAGATCGAGGCGAGATCATTGCCGCAGGCATAAAGACCTGTGATTGGCTCCCCGGCTTCATCGAGAACTCTGCCGAACTCGTCTCCTGACAATCCGGCACTGGAGGCAAGATCGGCTGGCCGCACGGCCACCGCATAGTAGGGCCCCTCTGCGACCGGGCCAATGCAGGGGTTTGGCTGCACCGCGCTATCGCCGTTGAAACGGTTTACCACCGACCCGCCGCGACCGAAGGCGTCATCGACACCTGTGGCAGCGGAGCGATTGTAAGCCTCCACTGTTGCGGCGAGAACCGCGCCATCCGCACCGATCTTTGCGGCAAGTTCGGGAAGTGTGTTTGCCTCTATCACATAGCCTGCCTTCACCATGGAACGGAGGTTCCTGGCTCCCGGAAGGATCATCCCGATGCCATAACGCCTCATGAAGATGGCGTCGCAGATGAGGTGCGCCGGCATCGAACCGTCACGGATCTGACCCATGGAAAAATCATGATAGGAGTCAGATTCGTTGACGAAACGTCTGCCCGCCGCGTTGACGGCCAGCAGTCCTGGCTTTGCACGGTCCAGAATGATGTGCGGCCAGACGGCCAGTGAGCCATCAGGTCGTTGATAGGACGAGCAAGGCATCCAGAGCGCGGGGCTCGCACCGCCATCCTCGAACTGGGCCCCGATCGCCAATGCCACATCGGCACCGTCCCCGGTATTGGTGACCGGGGCCAAAGCATAGTCGCGTGCTCCCGGGGGAAACAGCCGCTCGCGGATCTTGCGGTTCCAGCAAATGCCGCCGGTTGCCAGCACCACACCTTTGCGGGCACGGATCTTGACGAGGCCATCCGGGCCTTCCAGGACAGCGCCGACAACGCGCCCCTCTTCAACCATCAGTTCTTTGATGGCGCTGTCAAACACGATCGGAACCTGCGCCTTGCGCAGGCTGTAGAGCAATCGTCCCACCAAGGCGTTGCCCATCAAGAGACGGGTTCCCCGGCGATAGCTAAAACGGTCGATGACGTAGCGTCCAACGATTGTCAGGGCGCTGCGCAGGTTTGCCACGGAGCGAAACGGCTCCAACAGACCATCGAGTTCGTTGCGTCCCACCATCATGCCGCCAAGCCCGAGAAACTCACGGCGTGGCGGGCGAACTCTGGCAAAATCTTCCCGGCCGAGCAGCCGTCCGTCAAAGGTGATTGGCGCAAGTGCGCGTCCACCATAGGCCGAGCCCGGCCCGTCCAGATAATCCGGGTGAGCGGCGGCAGCGACAAATTTGACGTCCGTGCGTCGGTCCAGTTCCTCGATTGCCTGCCGGCCGGATTGGAGAAAGGCCTCCCGTAGGCGTACTCCACTTCGGTTGGCGACCACATGATCGAGAAAGGCCCTGGCATCCTCCACCTTGTCCGGAACACCCGCCTGTTCGGAAAGATGTGTCCCTGGAACCCACGTCGTGCCACCAGACGTCGAGGTCGTGCCGCCGACTTGAGCGGTCTTCTCGCACAGAACGACCTGCAAACCCTCCAATGCGGCGACAAGCGCCGCCGTCATGCCGCCGGCGCCTGCGCCACACACCAGCAGATCGACTTCCTGCATGGCACCGAATGTTTGCTTAGACGACATGTTCTTTCCTCCCGTGATCTTCACCTGTCGCTGCAGCATCTCTGGCGATGGTTTCAGCGGCAAGAAACCCGTACGTCATGGCGGGACCCAGCGTGATCCCGCCGCTTGGATAATGTCCGCCCATGATGCTGTTCATGTCGTTGCCGGCCGCGTAGAGGCCAGCAATAGGTTGGCCACGCTCATCCAGCACACGGCTTCGTTCATCGGTCTTTATGCCTGCGAAGGTGCCCAAGCTGCCAGGCACCACCTTAACTGCATAGAAGGGTGGGTGGGCCATCGGCGCGAGGCAGGGGTTGGGCATGTGGTCGGGATCGCCCTGGGCCCGTTGGTAGGGCGTGGTGCCGCGATGGAATTGCGGATCCTCGCCCCGCTCGGCGTGCCAGTTGAAGGCCGCAAGCGTGGCGCGCAAACCCGCGCCGTCGATCTCACAGCGTTGCGCCAGTTCCTCGATCGTAGCGCCGGACAGGAGGTAGCCATTCGACAGCCAGCGGCGAAAGGGAACTGGGGCGGGCTTGACTGCACCCAGCCCATAGCGGCGAAGGAACCGGTGATCGCAGATCAGCCAGGAGACTGCTGGCTGCCCCTCGGGCGTGGCCGCGATCATCCCTCTAACGTAGTCATGATAGGGGCCACCTTCATCGACAAACCGATGGCCGGCGGCATTGACAGCAATGATGCCCGGCTTCCCACGTTCCACCAGATGCGGAAAACGACCGACACTGCCGCCGGGTCGTGGCACCAGCGATACCGGCGCATAGGCTGCCGCGTCCACCTGCATATCCGATATCTGGCCGCCAATGCTTTCCGCCAAACGCAGGCCATCGCCGTTGTTGCTCTCGCAGGCTGCGGAATGGTGCTGGGTGCCTGCCTGGACATGCGGCAGCATGTCGTGAAGGCGGCGAAAGTCATGGGGAAAACCACCCGTTGCCAATACCACGCCGCATCGCGCCCTCACCTCTTTGGGGCCATCAACCGTGTCGACCAATGCACCTTGGATGCGCCCTCCACCCGGCAACAGCTGGCGCGCCGGGGCTCCTGCCCACAGGGTCACCCCCTTGTCCGCCGCCGAGCGCAGAAGCCGCGCCACCAGCGCATTGCCGTTCACCAGGTGCATGCCGCGGCGATGAGTAGCCAGATCCCACAAGTGGCTGACAACACGCCTTACGACATAGCCGAAAGCACTTGCGGATCGCATCGCTGTCAGGAACATGCGCATGTCGGCGCCTGACGCGATCCCCATGCCGAGAAAGGTGGTTTCGGCAATCGGCGGACGAAGTTTGTCGATCAGCGGCCCCAGTTCGCGCCCGTCATAGGGGGCCGCAACCACGGAGCGCCAACCAGTGGCCGCGCCCGGAACGTTGCCGTGAAAATCGGGGGCACTGGCTCCCGGATTAAACTGCATCGCCGTATGCCGTTCGAAGAAAGCAATCATACGCGGCGCGGCATCCAGATAGCCGCCAATCATCTCTTCATCGTAGCGGTTCCCAAGAATATGCCTCAGGTAACGGCGAGGGTTGTTGGGGCTCTCGCCCTTCCCGGCCACCAAGGCATGCGGGGCGTTCGGGATCCAGAGCCAGCCGCCCGAATAGGCTGTGGTTCCCCCGAATAGGTCAGCTTTTTCGGCGACGATGACTGACAGACCGAAATGCGCGGCCGCCACCGCAGCCGACAGGCCACCTGCCCCGGAGCCGACGACGAGGACATCGCATTCCACAGCCTGAGGGCTGTCCTCTGGGCTCGGTGCCACCACAGGCCCGACGGCACAAATGTCTGGAATCGCTCCCGCCATGGTTATTGCCCTCCCCTCGACCCAGATCTCCGCTGCCTGAGAACAAAAAGAGTGGCGCGGTGACCGTGGCTGTATCGGCCATATCTAGCCATCGCATCATTCGCAATAAATTGGAATGATATTCAATAAAATAATTTCATTCCTTTTCTAAAGCCGCGACGATCGCCTTCGCTTTGCGCAGGGCCGTTCTTGCTCGCTCATCTGCAGGCATTTGCTTCGTCAGTTCCAGAGACGCGATCTCGACGCTGATCGGCACATCGCTGGGCAAGGCTCTGAGGAAGGCCAAGAGATCGATGCCTCCGTCGCCGGGCATCAAACGCCCGCCACGGGCGATGCTGATGAGGCCGGCGTCCGATTGATCATAAGCGACGGGTCCATCACAAAGCTGGATGTAGTGGATCGTCTCCCGTGGTATCGATGTGAGATCCTCTACCCTTCCCCCGGTGCGATCCCAATGAAGCGCGTCCGGAAGAACCCCGCCGGCGGGTTCAGCCGCAGCCTGCACAATGGCATTGGCTTGAACCGCATTGCGGACCCCGGTCCAGGGCATGAATTCCAGGTCCGCGGTCATGCCGTAGCGACCGGCGAGTTCCGCGAATTTTCCAAAGATCTGCGTCAGGCGTGCATGGTCGGCATCGTCACCCGCGACCAGAATTTTTGAAGCACCAAGGGCTGCCGCGCAGTCCAGGAAGGGCAGAAATTCGTCGACCTTTGTGTGCGGGTTGAGCCGAACGATCTCCACATCACTGATTCCGATCCCGGTTTCTGCGATCGCAGTCTGTGCGTCGGCAAGAACTCTGGGGTCGCTCAGGATGGGATAAGGTGCCTCACCGCTTGTGGCCGCCGGTAGGAGGCGGAGGCCGACCTTGTCGTAACCCGCCCTGGCCGCCACCCTGATGGCATCGGCAGGCGCCAGATCCGCAACGGTGAGAAAGGAGAGGGAGTAGCTGCGCGTCATGATCCTGTCCTCACGTCTCGCATAGGAAGTCGACCATCAGGTCACGAACCTCAACAAACATGTCGATGCCAGTGATGGCACTGCAGCCGATGTCACGGGCTCTGGCAACAAGCGGCGACACTGGGGGGTGGGTGATCACCTCGCCAATGAACATCTCCGCGGTGAGCTTGTCGCCGTCGAATGGTAACGGATCCCCCTCTCTCATGCCTGACGGTGTTGCATTCACCACCACATCGAAACCCGTCGGATCGGCGCTTCCGACGGTAACCTGCGCAAGGCCCAGTGATCCCAGCCGTTCGATCAGGCTTTCGCGGCGCGCCGTGTCGAATTCGTGAATGGCAAGTTCCTTAACGCCGGCCAACACCAGGGCATGAGCAATGGCGCTTCCTGCACCACCCGCGCCAGCGATCAGTGCCCGCTTGCCCTCGAGCACACAGCCGGCTTTTTGCAGCGCTGCCACATGGCCCACCCCGTCGACCATGTCACCTTCCCAACCTGTTGGCGTTCGACGTAAGGTATTGACCGCGCCCAGGAAGGCGGCGCGCTCCGAGAGCCGATCAGCCAGGTGAACTGCCGCGAGCTTATGCGGCACTGTAATGATGGTACCCTTGAGGTTTTGCAGACGCACGGTTCCCTCCCAGAACGATGCGAGGTCCAGCGGCGCGACATGACCGGGGACGCAGACTGCGTTATGGCCTTGCGCTTGCAGCATCTCGGTCACGCCGCGAGGCGATTTCACCTGAGCAATCGGGTCTCCAATGATGAAGTAAAGCTGCGTTGCACCGTCAAGATCGAAACTCATATGCCCCTCCTGTGGAATTTCATTCAACTTTGGAATATATCTCCATAACAGCGACGTCCAGAGACAAGACGCATGTCTCGGCAGGAATTCTGTCGGCATCTTAAGATGTAGATGAGGTCGTTGAGCCTTCCTTGGCCCGGTATGCAGACGGGCCGACTTCGAGTGGGTGATAGTTTGAGATCCTGCGCATTTTATGTAGGATGCATCCGTGCCGCCGGCCTTATTCCGTCACACCTCATTAAGCTGCTGAACATTTCACATGATGAAATCGTCCCTCGACCACATGCCGCTTCGCAAGCAGAGGGAACTCGCGCGGGTTCTGGAGATCCTGCACGAGGAGTTTGAGGATGCGCTGAAAGCGGGAACTGCAGATTTCAAGAAGCGTGGGAGGATCCTGAAGCTCATCCTGTTCGGCTCATACGCCAAGGGCGGCTGGGTGGACGAGCCGTTCACGATGAAAGGCTATCGCTCCGACTTCGACCTGCTGATCATCGTCAACAATCGCAAGCTCTGCGACTTTGCTGAATACTGGCACAAGGCCGCCCACCGGCTGATCCGCGACAAGGCAATTGAAACGCCGGTGAGCTTCATTGTTCACTCCAGGCGTGAAGTGAACGCCTATCTCAGAGAAGGACAGTACTTCTTCTCCGACATCCGCAAGGAGGGGATTATCCTCTATGAGCTCGATGACGAACCGCTGGCGGAACCGGGCGTGCTCACGCCTGAGGATCGGCTGCGGGTTGCAAAGGAGCATTTTAACGAGCGCTTTGCGCTCTCGCAGACATTCCTGAAGGTCTCCAAGTTTTGTCTTAGTGAGCATGACTACAAGGTGGCCTCGTTTGAACTTCATCAGTCTCTTGAGCAAGCTTATTCCTGCCTCCTGCTGACGCTGACGAATTACGCTCCACCATCGCACAACGTCAAATTTCTCCGCTCACTTGCGGAAGAACAGGATCGGCGCTTAGCAGATGCATTCCCCCGCGATCAGCATCGCGAGCGGGCTTGGTTCAACACCCTGAACGAGGCCTATGTCAAAGCAAGATATTCGAAGCATTTTGAGATCAGCGAAGAAGCCCTGACTTGGCTGAGCGAGCGCACGGCTGTCCTTCATCAACGCGTGAAGCTCGTCTGCGAGGAGCATCTGACGCGGCTGGACCCAGATGGAGGCTAGCGCAACCTATTTGGTTGCGTAAGCTGCTCAAGCCGGCGCCTTGGAGAGGGAATTGCATCACGATCTTGAATCGGTGGCGCTTGATCGATTCATAAGTCTCGTTGGACGTGGTCACCCTGTTGCGCGATTCTCCGGGCATGAGCCAGCAATCGTATCATGTTCATGTCCGACGCATCGATGGGGCCAGAAACATGGCTCGCTTCTATGCCCTGTCGATCCAAAAGACGCTGTTTGGAGAAATATCTCTGCTCAGGGCGTGGGGACGGGTTGGCAGCCGAGGGCAGCAGCGCATCGACGTCTGTTCCGACGAACAGCAGGCTTTGCGCTTGTTCCTGTCCCTGCTGCGGCAAAAGCGCCAACGCGGATATGCGCCATGCAACACGCGGCCCGTGCCCGCTGTGATACCAAGAACCAGCAGGTCAACAACATCGTCCAGGTCCAATGCTTGAAAACCTGTTTCAATCTGGGGCACCGCTGATTTGTTCTTAACCTTTCTCGCCAACCTTAACAAAAGGAAATTGTTGCATTCAAGGTTTGATGCTGTTGTTCATGGCGATATGAAAGATTTTACGACAGATCTGATGAGTTCGCGGCTGGCCGATGATCGGGGGCTGGAGTTCGACTTTGGAATTCGCGCGCCTGTTCGGCGCCTGGTCCTCCAACTCGGGGAAAAGGGCTGGTCTCGAGGTGACATCGCTCTTGCGCTGCGTGAGATTGCCCAGGAGGTGGAGGAAAGCTTCGACCATCAGGGTTCCGATCGGACGTCTTCATAAGGGTTCAGCCTTGGTGTCACACTCGACTTAACTTGGCATCTTCTCCAAACGCGAAGAAGTCGCTGTAACCCGTTGGCGCCCTCTTCTGATTTCTTCAGCGGTCTGCATTCGTTGGTTCCGATCAACGTGAAATATGTCTCCGTTGCAGTCGGGTTTCTGCGCCTAGCTTAGGCGCAGAAAGACGGAGCGTTGGCTGGATGGTTCATCGCCACTTGCAATGTTGCCAAGTTTGGCAGGGAGTCGGACAACGTGGTGCGCCCCGATATAGCTGCAGACGGGGCAGATAGCGCCGGGGCTAGATTTCTCGACCACCTCTGGCAGGCTGCCACACCGCCGGGTTGCTCGTGGCGACCTTCAGATACCGGTAGCCAGACTGGCCGCGGGTAACGATGTTTTTGCGAATATTGTCCAGCACAAAGTCACCCTTGTCCGTCTTCACAATCAGCACCGCGTGGAGCTCGCCTCTTGCCGTGCGTGCGGTTGCCATCCGCAGCGCGCCCCCGGGCAGGCCTGCGCGGATCAACTGGCTCCGCTTGGTGAGCGCGAAATCTTCGCAGTCACCGGTGTTGCCTCCAACTCGCCATTCCTCTGTTCGTTCGGATCGGTAGCGCATTGATCGGTTCACGCCGTCGTTCACCCGGCGCATGACGGCCGCTGTGCTCGATGTATAGGAGACGGCGGAGCCGCCTCCGCCCTGGCATTGGCCTTTGAACTTGATGCAGAAGATCTGGTAGCCGACAGGAGCGGCCAGACTTTGCGTGGTCTTCGGCTTCAGGGCGCGCGTCGTACCGAGGCTGATGGCGTCCGCGGACGTGGCCATGGTCGCAAGGGCTACGAGAGCCAAACTAAGCTTTCTGAACATGTTCCCAAATGCCTTTCTGATCGCTGCGTGCGCTGCTGTGCCGGACACTGAATGCGAAGCTACGGTGCTCGGCGTGTTAAGCGATCATGGAGGGGAAGCGTTTAGGACGACTTATGAGGAAAGTTAAAGTTTTCAGGATCTGCTGATATTTGGGTCATGTCTCACAAAAACGCTGTTCATTGGTTCGCACTAATCCAACATCGGCTTTGTCTCCTGGCATGTATATTGAAAATGCCAAGTGTGCAGCTATAGGGGCTTAGCGGAAAGTAGATTTATATTGAGGAATTTTGTTACGTACATGTTTACCAGTGGGCCAGACTACTGTTTGATAACCGTGATGATTTACTAAACGGGAACCGCTGTGGACGATGTTAATTCTCAAAGGAGAGCATCATGTCCCGCCGCCTCAGAAATATTTTCTTCGCCTTCGGCGTATCCATCTCGATGTGGGTTATGATTATCCAGGCATCCGTCGCCCTTTATGATGCCGCACGTCCCGGCATTGATGGGATGATCACGGCGAGCATCAAGTAGAACGACTTGTTGCGTCGCGCTGAGGTCGGCTTAATGGCTATAAGCAACCACGGAACCGAGCCAAAAACACGATGACGGTCCTAATGGACCCCCCGTATCGAGATAGATGGCTTAGGGGGTTTAACAATCCCTGATAGAGCCTCACCCGCTGTCTAACGCGAGTTAACCTAACAAAAACGTTCTTGATGACTCTTCGCTCCGGCTGAGCTAGGAGATGAGGAGACTTAGTTAACCGATTACTAGGTGAAGTGCTTCACATTTGGTCGGGTTACACCGTCCTCTCCTCGGGAACATCATGAACAACGATATCGATCTGCGCAGTCTGCTGGGTATCTTCCGCCGTCAGATCTTGCTCATCCTGTCTCTCGTCGTAGGCTTGACTGCTGTTGCAGGGATTATCGTCTACTCGATTGAGCCTCGCTACTCCGCCTCCGCGCTCGTCTTCGTCGATACCGCCTCTAAGGATATTCTGGAGACTGACGGAAGAAGCCAGAACGGCAGCACCGACAACGCGAGAGTCGAGAGTGAGGTGGCAATTCTCCAATCCGACGGCGTGCTACTCGATGTGATCAACAGCCAGAACCTTGTTGCCGACGATGAGTTCGGAGTGAAGGTGGGGCTGACAGATCGTTTCCTGGAGATGATCCGTCTCAAGACCATAGAGCCTCCAGATGCCTCGGAGGCGGTCGCTAGCGTTCTCAATAGTTTCCGAGGTGCAGTTAGTGCCGACAGGCGCGGCCTCACCTACCTTATCAACGTAACCGTGACATCCAGGAGCCGGGAAAAGGCGGCGAAGCTCGCCAACGCCGTCACTGAAACATACATTCGTAGGCAGGTTGATTCCAAAGTCTCTGCCACCCTCGCCTCTCGGGATATCCTGCAAAAGCGGGTGGATGCAGCGCGTTCGACAATTGCCGACAGTGCGCGCGGCGTCGATGATTTCATTCTCGGTAACATCAACACCCTTCGTGAGCAGGGCTCATCAAATGTCGGGGTCCTCTATGACGAGCTGACGCGGATTCAGCAGGAACGCCGTGAGGGCCTGACCCGCGCCGAAACCATCGACCAGACGCTACAGCGTAATGATCTGGCCACCCTGGTGCAGACCCTGGAAACCCAGGCTGCGGAAGAACTGGAACGGCAGCGGGAGGCTTTGGCAGGTCAACTGGCGTCCGCCACTCCCGCCAGCGCCATCGATCTTCGCGCCGAACTGCAAAAGCTGGATGAATCGATTGCGGAAGAAGGACGGCGCGCGCTCACGTCGCTGCGTTCCGAGGTTCAGAACTTCGAGCAGCAGGAATCTTCGGTGCGCACAAATCTTACTGAAGCCGTCCTGACCAGTAACTTACCAAATGAAACTTTGACAGACCTCTACAGTCTGCGCCAAACCGCAGAAGGAGCGCGTCGGGAGTTCGACAATCTGTCCGCCCGCTTGCAGCGCCTCGACACCCAGGCCGCGCTTCAGATGGCCGACAGTCGCGTCGTCTCTGAAGCCCTGCCGCCGCGGGACGCTTCATTTCCCAAGAAGAGATTAGTCCTTCCGCTGGCCGCTGTGATGGCGCTGGGCCTTGGTATTGGGCTGGCCTTCGTGCGAGAGTATCTCGTCGGCGGATTCACCAACGAAGACCAGGTGGCGACGGTGCTGCGCCTGCCGCTTGCGTCGATCGCTCCCAGAGCGGCAGAAGAGCCCGGCCAGAGCGAGGGCGAGGGGCATAGCCTGTCGGACACGATCATCCGCTCGCCGATGTCCATGTTCACGGAATCCGTGCGCCGCATCCGTGTGGCAATTGATCAATATCTCTATAAAAGGAATGCGCCACCCACCGAGAATGGCGGCGGAACTGTGGTAATGATTTCATCCGCCTTGCCCAATGAAGGCAAGTCTACCATAGCCCTGTCGCTGGCTCGAACCTATGCTCTTTCGGGAAAGCGCACGCTGATTGTCGATTGCGATTTGCGCAAGCCAAGCATTCATCGGCACTTGGGTCTCGCGCCTGATACCACTCTCGTTACCTATCTGCAGGGTGGAGATGCGGGACCTCTGCCTAAGTTGACAACCGCCGACCCCTCGACGGGATTGACCGTGGTGCTCGGTGGGCGGCGAGGCAACACGCCGACTGACCAGTTGCTGATGGGACAGGAAATGGCAAAGCTCATTGCTGTCGCGCGCCGCAACTTCGACTATATCATCCTGGATACGCCGCCTGTGGAGCCAGTTGTCGATGGTCTCTATCTCGCACGCCATGCGGATGTCATCGCTTTCGTAGTGAAATGGGCAGCCACGCCCCAGAGCAGTGCCAAGCGGGCAGTTGCTGCGCTGCGCGACAATTCGCCTGAAGGCGTTCCCATTCTAGCTGTTCTCAACCAGCAGGAACGGGGGAGGATGTTTGGTTACTCGTCGTACTCGGCGTATTACGTGGAGTGACAGCTTCACATCAGCGCGCCGACATCTATGTATCCACAGCATGCACTACATATGTGTAGATGTCGCGTTGGTAAAAACTCGCCACTCCAAGGCATTGTACAGTTAATCTCTTCTTAATTCGCCACGTCCTCCTATTGCTTTTTCTCCAGGATGTGGCATATACGAAGGTGATAGAGGCGCATCCTTCGGGTTCCCTCGTTACGACTTAGGGATAGTGGCTACATCGGGCCGTCGAGTCAAAAGGAATAGAAGTATGAGTGTATTTTCGAAATCGCGCCTGTTGTTTTCCGCGGCTGCTATCTCAGCGGCTATGAGCTTTGCTGCGCCTGCCTTTGCGCAGGTCCCCTCGACGCCAGCTGCTGTAAGCCAGGCCGTCAGTGCTGCTGTGGCTGCTGGAGCTTCGGACGCGGAAATTGGCGCTATTGTCGAAGCCGCTATCGCAGCAAATCCGGCCGAGGCTGATGAAATTGTGCGAGTCGCACTGGCCGCCGCCCCTGCTGCAGCGGACGAGATCGCAGCCGCCGCATCTGCTGGCACTGAGGCTACCGCTGCTGGCGGTGCAGCAGCTGGCGGTGACACTGGCGTCGGCGGCGTTGATGGCGAAGCGAGCGAGGCGGCAAACAGCCCGTCCGAGCCGATTTCGGTTTCTCCAAACTAAGTCAACTAGCCAGCAGAGTTGCAGCCCGCCAGAATTGGTGGGCTGTTTCTGTTTGTGGAGCTTGTTCCGTATAGACTTAAACCGGATGTTGGGCAGCATAAACCCCGCTTTATGGCATCTGTAGTGCTCACTGGCCCCGCGCATACTTGCCGCTTTATCGTATCTGTATCGTGGTCTAGGGGATATATGCCTAGAGGCTCAACAGCGTTCTCCAGTGCAGTGTTGCAGGAGTATGACATGGCGGCTTGCAAGTTAACCAATACTACGGAAGGCGTAGAAACTGGTTTGCAACGCAGCAAAATCTGGATTACATTAACATCATGTTAACGAGGTTTTGAGTATTCGCCATGATGGAAGCCCGAGCATTCGCTGATGCCGCCGCGGAACCGCCTCTACAATATCATGCTGCAGCGAACGGGATAGTTTCCCCGAGTGGGTTGTCAATGCCCTCGCCTTCTGCGCAGCAGCTGGCGGTAAAGCGGATGATTGACATGGCAGTATCCGCCCTCGCCTTGGTCCTGCTCCTGCCTCTTTTCGCGGTCGTTGCGGCATTCATAAAGCTGGAGAGCCCTGGTCCGGTGCTATTCACACAGACGCGCTGGGGTCAGGGAGGATCTCGCATCAGGGTCTTCAAATTTCGCTCTATGCGAAATGACCTCTGCGATGTCTCCGGTGTTGCGCAGACAGTTGAGGGCGACCCGCGCGTCACTCGTGTCGGAAAGCTGCTTCGTCGAACCAACGTTGACGAACTTCCGCAGCTCATCAATGTCCTAATCGGGGAAATGTCACTCGTCGGTCCAAGATGCCATCCAATCGGAATGCTGGCCGCTGGCGTTCCTTATGAGGTTTTGGTGCCGACTTACCACGAAAGACATGTTGTGAAGCCAGGCATTACTGGTCTCGCCCAAGTGAGGGGTTATCGGGGCCCCACGACACGAAAGTCAAGGGCAAGGGCGCGGATTTACTCAGACCTCTACTATGTTCGCAACTTCAATCTGCTTTTGGACTTCAAGATTTTATTTTGGACCGTCAGCTCTGAATTGAAGGGTGGGACTGGATTTTAATATCCGAAGATTTCTGTCTTCAGGATCGGGGAACCCATGAAAAATGTATTGATCACCGGTGGCGCCGGTTTCCTAGGCGCCCACCTTTGCGAACGCGTGCTTGCTGCCGGTAATAAGGTCGTGTGTCTCGACAACCTTTATACGGGTTCGAAAGCAAATATTGAGCACCTGCTCGCCGACCCTAATTTTGAGTTTCGGGAATGGGATGTTTGCGACCCCATTGATATCGAGGTCGATGAGATCTTCAACTTCGCCTGCCCGGCCTCGCCGCCACATTATCAGGCTGATCCTATCCGCACGATGAAGATCAGCGTGGTCGGTGCTATCAACATGCTAGACCTTGCGAAAAAGTATAATGCCAAGATTCTTCAGGCATCGACGTCAGAAATCTATGGCGACCCGCTGGTTCATCCTCAGAGGGAAACCTATTGGGGCAACGTGAATTCGATTGGCATTCGCGCATGCTATGATGAAGGCAAGCGTGCCGCCGAGACATTGTTCTATGACTACCATCGTCAGCATGGCGTCAACATCCGAGTCGTGCGCATTTTCAACACCTACGGTCCGGGCATGAATGCGCAGGATGGTCGCGTTGTCTCCAACTTCATCGTGCAAGCACTCAAAGGCGAGGATCTGACCGTCTATGGTGATGGCAGCCAGACGCGGTCGTTCTGCTATCGCGACGATTTGGTTGAGGGCATCATCCGATTGATGAACGCGCCGGATGACATCACCTTCCCGGTCAACATTGGCAATCCAAATGAGTTCACCGTTCGGCAGCTCGCAGAGGTGGTGCTTGAGTTGACGGGCTCAGAGTCGAAGTTGATTACCCTTCCCCTTCCCCAGGATGATCCGACCCAGCGCTGCCCGGATATTTCCAGGGCTCAGGATCACTTGGCTTGGCAGCCAAATGTGCAGCTAAGGGAAGGCGTAGCGAAAACTATCGAATTTTTTGACAACCAACTTTTCAGTTCAAGCCGTATCGGCGGAGCGTCTCGCGTGGAGGCAAGTGCATGAAGATCACAGTTATTGGATCCGGCTACGTCGGTCTCGTTGCAGGTGCCTGCTTTGCAGAGATTGGTCACGACGTGGTTTGCGTCGATAACGACCCAAGAAAAATCGAGGCCCTCAAAAAGGGCCACGTCCCCATTTATGAGCCTGGCCTTGATGCGCTGGTCACGAAGAACCACGAGACGGGGCGGCTGAATTTCACAGCCGATCTCGCTGATGCCCTTAGCGGTTCTGATGCGGCCTTCATCGCGGTAGGCACACCGCCCCGCCCCACCGACGGCCATGCAGACATGAAGTATGTCTACGCAGTCGCTCGTGAGATTGCAGAGAAAGCAACAGGGGAGCTAGTCGTCGTTAACAAGTCTACTGTGCCGGTAGGCACGGGAGACGAGGTCGAGCAGATCCTTCTGGATGCTGATCGTCCGTTCAAATTGGCGGTCGTCTCGAACCCCGAGTTTCTTCGCGAAGGTGTCGCCATCGCGGACTTCTTGCGTCCGGATAGGGTTGTCATCGGGAGCGAAAACGATTGGGCAAGAAAGGTCGTGTCTGCGATCTACGAAGTTGACGGTCTTGCAGGTGCCAATATTATTCACACCTCCAGGCGCTCGGCAGAAGTCATCAAATACGCGGCTAATGCCTTCCTGGCGATGAAGATCACATTTATCAACGAGATCGCTGACCTGTGCGAGGCGGTAGGCGGCGACATCCGACACGTCGCGAACGGAGTTGGAATGGACAGTCGCATTGGCGCAAAGTTCCTCAACGCCGGTCCAGGCTACGGCGGGTCCTGCTTTCCGAAGGACACCCTAGCGCTTTCTAAGACGGCGCGCGACTATCGGATCCAGCTCAGAACGGTCGAAACCGTAATCCAAGTCAATGATAATCGCAAAAGAGCGATGGCCCTGAGGGTTCTGGATGCGTGCGGAGGATCTGTACGCGGAAAGACTATTGCTGTCTTGGGCTTAGCTTTCAAAGCTGACACCGATGACATGCGAGACTCTCCGGCTATTCCAGTCATTCAAGCTTTACAGGATTTTGGAGCGACGGTTCGCGCCCATGATCCTGAGGCTATGGAAAACGCTGCGGCGATTTTTCAAGATGTAACCTTCTGTGATAGCGCCATTGCTGCTGCCTCAGGTGCCGATGCAGTAGTGATTATGACCGAATGGAAAGAGTATGCGGACTTAGACCTAGGCATGCTGAGGAAGCAAGTTGCCGCTCCTCTAATCGTAGACCTTCGTAACACGCTGTCGAAGGATGCGGTAACCGATGCTGGTTTCGCCTATTGGTGTATTGGGAGAATGAGCGATCCGCTTTTTCTTGAAAAAACAAGCATCGCGGCTGAGTAGTTTGATGTGGAAACGTAAAGCGTCACCTGCAAAAGAGAGTGTCATCACTCCGACATGGGTTGATAAAGAAGCATTGCCTTCCTCTGGGCAAGTTGATGTTGCTCTTTTCTATAAGAACATGAGCCTAGGCGGCGTTCAGCACATGATGGTGCGCCTGGCAAATGGTCTCGCGGAAAGAGGCTACAACGTAGAAATGGTCGTAGGGGAGAGGCAGAACTCGTTCCGCACCGAGCTAAGCGAAAACGTCAGGATTGTGGACTTAGGGACCACTAAGACAACCGCGATGACATTCGCCCTCTTCAAATATCTTCGAAATAATAAACCGAAGGTTCTTTATACAGCCGTCCCGAACTGTAATGCTGTTGCCGCTGCCGCGGTACTGCTTTCAGGGAGAAAGACGCGCCTTACGATTTCCGAACGTAGCGACACATATGAAGAGTACAGGAATACCAAAGCAAGCCTTTACAAATTATCGATATTACTGATCCCGTTGACTTATCGGCTGGCTGATAAGATAGTTGCGGTGTCGGCAGGCACAGCACTGAGCTTGTCGCGGTTCTCAAAAATCCCCCTCAGCAGCATTAAAGTCATATACAATCCGGCGTATAGTGAAGAAATCGATACCCAGTCGCTCGCTGAAGTCGATCACCCCTGGATTGGTGGGCCATATAAAGTGGTTGTGTCTGCGGGTCGTCTTGTTGCGCAAAAAAACTTTTCGTTGTTGCTCCGAGCCGCCGCATTGGCGGTGAAACGCGATCCCCAAATCAAGTTCATATTGTTGGGGGATGGTCCAGAACGCGCACAATTAGAAACGTTGATATCTGAACTGGGCCTTAACGATTGTGTAGATCTGCCGGGAGCAGACCGAAATCCGTTCAAATGGTTCGCGAAGTCAGATCTGTTTGTTCTTGCTTCTGATTGGGAAGGTTTCGGGAACGTCTTGGTTCAAGCTCTTGCATGTGGTTGCCAGATAGTGTCGACTGACTGCCCATCAGGCCCGCGGGAGATTTTGGCCGACGGGGTGTTCGGAGACCTGGTCGAAGTAAAAAATCCATTAGCACTGGCGGATGCCATTGTTCACCGCATCGAGAATCCTTTGGACCCCGTCGCTCAAAAAGCAAGGGCGCGAGACTTTACTCTCGAGTCTGCTGTTGATGAGTATGAAAAGATATTTGGCTTAAGATGAAGATGCAATTAGAAGACGATTGCAATAGAGGGAGTGCCGGAGCGGATTTTATTTTAAGTGTATTGGCCCTGATAATGCTCATCCTTTTGACAAACGCGTTCACGGGGATCTTTCTTTCAGAGGAAATGCGACAGAGAACGCTTGAATCCGGAAATACGTTTAACGCCGTCAGCTTTCCCACCATTGTTGCTATGTTCTGCGCAATTAGCTTCAAATTCGTTGGGGCACCGTTTCAAACTCTCAGGAACGGGAGCTTTATAACGCCACTTGTTGTGCTCATCACCGCATCCCTTCTATGGTCTGCTGCTCCTGGAATAAGTGCGCGGCGCACGATCTCGTTCGTGCTATCGATGGCGTTCGCTATCAGCCTCGCGACATGGTTGCCGCTTCCGAAGCTTCTCAGCTTCTTGAGACTGTTTTTTAAGATCGTCCTTGTTGCCAACTTAATCGTACTTTTACTTCCTGACATATCCATCGAGTCGGGCGTCAACCACGGTGCTTTTCGAGGCATATTTAATCAAAAAAATGTCTTGGGCATCTTAGTCGGCTTTGCGGTCCTCTTATTTTTCGGAGCTCCAAAGAGCAGCGAGCCGCGAAAGTACTGGTGGTTGCTAGTTGCAGGGACGCAGTTAGCGTTTAGCCAATCGAAGGCATCGATAGCTATCGCGATCTTATGCATCATTTTCTTGTGGTTCGCTTACTCGAAGTTCCTAGGGATGCGTCTGCTCACTTTCTTCGGTATGATGAGCTATGTGGTAGTCTTCCTTTGGCTAGATCCCTTTTCGGCTGGCTGGTTTGATGAACTGGAGTTGACAGGCCGCATACCTCTTTGGGTAAACTTACTTGAGATGCTTGATGGCCGTGAATTGCTGGGTTACGGCTACGGTGCATTTTGGGATCCAAGTAGCCACCGCATTCAGCTCCTCTGGGAGATGCTCGCTTGGGTACCGGTTAATTCGCACAACGGCTATGTGGATGTGCTTCTGCAGTTGGGGTGGGTCGGGATGGCGTGCCTCGTATTTGCGCTCGTATTCGGTGTGGTCAAAATTATCCGGATTGCGCGCACCGATTTAGCATCCTCTACTGTAGCGCTCTCGCTTGTGGTCTACATTGTGCTGACTAATGTTTTTGAGAGTAACCTCATCGGGCAGCGAGCGTTTTTCTGGGTTATATTAGTTTCGCTTTTGACAAGCTCTTCAGGGGGATCTGCCGTAAATACGGGCCGGATACGCACATGAAAGCTCCTCCGCTTCTAACGTTTCGACCCTTACATGATACAAGGTTTTCCGCGCTTGATGGATGGCGAGGAATAGCCGCGGTTATGGTGTCTCTTCTGCACTTCAAAGTGTACAATCCCAGTTTTGACTTTGTAATTATTCGGCATGCCGCCCTTTTCGTAGATTTCTTTTTCGTGCTTAGCGGGTTCGTCTTAATGCATGCCTACTCCCGCAGAATTCAATCAACATCTGATTTGACTATTTTCATGATCAAACGGTTTTCACGTCTTTGGCCGAACCATTTTTTTGTTTTGTCGTTATTTGTATTTACTCAAATAATTTCGTATTTCCTTTTGCGAGCGGGGTTGCCGTTGCACCAGACTCCATTCACAGGAAACTATAGCTCTATATCTATATTAACTAATATTCTGCTCGTGCATCCGCTTGGTCTACACAGCACGCTAACATGGAACTACCCAAGCTGGACGATCGCAGTAGAGTTCTGGACGTACATTTTGTTCGGATTTTTGCTCTTAGCCTGGCGCGCTGTTTTTCCGCAAGTTGCAGTGATGTTGGTGATTATCTCGCTCCTGTTGTTGATGATCTTTTCGCCGCAGTTCCTTCTCGTCGGCAACAACTTAGGCTTGCTCCGGTGTTTTCTCGGGTTCTTCCTGGGTTGTTTTACCTATCGGCTCCATGGAGCTCTAGCTAATCGAATGATGCCTTGGCCAACGGTTGCTGAGGTTTGTATTACCCTAGTTTCGATGGTCTTCGTTTATTATGCTGGGGACAACGAACTGAGTTTTGGGGCACCTTTTGTCTTTTCTATTTTGGTCTTAATTTTTTCTAGAGGTAAAGGGTATATTTCGGCGTTTCTATGCACCGGCAGCGTCCAGTTCCTTGGGAAGATCTCTTTTTCTATATATATCCTGCATGCATTTATCCATTTGGTTTTCTTCCAAGTCCTTCGCCTCCTCTCGAGCAAAGTGGACGGAGTGCAATTACGTCCAATTAGTGCATTCGGTTATAACGGCGCTGACCAGGTTGTTCTTCTGCAAGGATCATTAGGATTGTTGTGTTTGGTGTTGTACCTAGCAGCTGTATTGTTTGCTGCGTGGATGCTTTGGAGGAGCGTGGAAGTGCCGTCTGAGAAGCGCCTTTCAGCGTTTCTTATAACTAAGCTAGGACTCCAGCGGACACCGTCTACAGCTACCCCTCCTAGCAACTAGGCTTGGTCCGTTAAATTGAGGAGCTGACCGAAACGCCTGAGTTAGGCACCTCGCCCGAATCGTCGCTTTATATCCTGAGCGACAGCTGGCAATAGAAACACGGGTTCGATCAGGTACCTCCGATACAATTTGCGGGGTTGGGAGATGAGGCGGAATGCCCACTCGAGACCTATGTCGCTGATCAACCGCGGAGGCCGCGCGAGGTGACCTGAGAAATATTCAATAGCTGCCCCGCAGGCATATAGCACCGGAGCTTTAAGCCTGTCTGCGTTCTCGAGAATCCACCGCTCCTGGATCGGCATTCCCATTCCCACCATTATGATATCCGGAGAGAACTGGTTAATTCGTTGGACCAAGACTAAGTTCTCACCAGCGTCCCGAGTCTTGTCAAAAAATCCATGATGAACGTCCATTTCAAGCCGGGGATACTGGGCTCTCAGCCGCGTAGCAGCGTCGTCCACTACCATTTCGCTGCTCCCGACATAGAACAGTCGCCATTTGTTTCGAGAACATGTTTCCAAAAAATCCGGCAATTGCTGCGACAATGTAAACCGATTTTTCAGGGAGCAATCCCCCCAAAGCAGCTTCCTCCAAAGGACGAGGGGAAATCCGTCTGCATACACAAAATCAGCCTGTCGAAAAAAATCCGGAAGATCGCTTCGTTCTTGAAGGAAGGCTGCGTGGAGATTGGTATAACCAATAATACACCTCCTTCGACGCGTGACAGCTCTCTCAATCAAGGCTAACAGTTCGTTGAATTCCAGCAAGTCAAATGACGCGCCAAAAGATGTGCGGAGTTTGCCGGTGCCCGACAGATTCATAGAGGTGTACTTTCCATGGGTCAATTTGGTTTAATCCAACTAAGGTCGTTCTATAAAAAAAACGCATCCCGTTCATTTTATGGTGTTCTTTCGCAAATTATGTTCAGTGGGAATAATTTCTGCACTGCACTAGCTGCTGCTTTACTATTAACCCCTGAAGAGCTAGCAAAAATTGCATTTTCGAGTGCTTCGTTATTAACCGCCTCGACCATAATCAGCGCGACCGTACTGTTGCCGTACTCGCTCAACAACATTTCTGAACATGGCTCTCGGCGCGCTGACGTCTTGAAATCGGGCTACGGGACACAATGTTTTTGTCTGGTATTGCTGCTAGCCCTTGCAATTTCATCAACCTGTGGCTTCATGTTCTCGGCAGACTTCGCGCTGCCGATTGCTGTCTATAGCGTATTATATCTTGTCCGCTTTTTTCAACGTGGTTTTCAAATCGCCGATCAGAAGAACCTCCTATCGTTTGTCTTAGAGGTCGCAGGCACCGCTCCAGTTGTTGTATGGCTGGCTGCCTCGTTTTTTTTGCATCTGTCGCTGACTGCCTCTGATATAGTATGGATGCTGGCCGTACTGATCATGCCGGTGGTTGCCATCGGATATCTACACTCACGCGTAAAGTTTATTGCATCATATTCTGTGTGGCGATCTTTTGCTCGTCAGTTCCGTTCAAAAGGCGCATATAGTCTTTCCGGTGTTCTGCCCTCTGAGATCTTGCAGAACGGCCATGTGTACGTGCTGAGCGCACTTGATGACCTGTCACTGCTGGCTAATATATATGTAGCGTCGCTTTTCTACAGGCATTTGTCTATTTTATTTAATGGTCTTAACATAGTTCAGAGAACTGTCTTTGTTAGAAAAATAAGGCGAGGCATGTCATTTTCTGCTGCGAACCGAGCACTCCTTAGTTCAGGCATGGGGTTAGCTGTCGTCGCGTTGAACCTCGTGCTCGTGATATGGCTCATGCCCGTCTGGATCGGCTTCCTAGATGTAAGTTACGATCGTGAAAATCTCATTAAATGGATAGTAGTGATGGGCGTGTTTAGTGCTCTCCTCGCTGCCAGAATGCCCCTATTCACATTCCAACAAGCAAAGAAGAATCTCAAAGGGTTGGCGAAGGCCGCTTACTTCGCTGGCGCCACATCGGCAATAATGTGGTTAGGATATCTTTACACAAAGAGTGGCCTATTGTTGATCACATTGATGATCCTGCCGTCGGTCCTGTATACGTGCTTGGTTTGCGCCGGGTTCTATATCGAGTATAAGAAATCCGTCGTGGAACATCGTGGGGAATAAATGTTTTTAAGGTTGCTTTTTTCACTGCTTCTGCTCTCAGCAGCGTCTACTATCTCCTCTACTGCTGCCGCGGCTAACAGCGCACCTGCTTGTCCTGCCGGTGAGGTTCGCGTTGCGACAACCCCAATACCTCCCCAACGAAGCTGGGCACTTGAGCGATTTGAGAAACATCAAGAGTTTGCCGAGGTAAGTTCTGAAGTGATTGTGCTTGGCGATTCCATCGTGGAGCGTTGGCCAACGAAAAATTTGGAGGAGATCTTCCCGGGGAAAACAGTCGCGAACCTTGGATTAGGCTCAGATCGAACTCAGACGGCGCTCTGGCGTCTGTCGCGGATCCCAACTGGTGATGTATCCGCTAGCCAGGCCATGATACTATTGGGGACAAACCAACTTTCAGAGGTGAACGATGTCTGCGGCATATTCTTTGGGCTGGAAAAGGTTATTTCTGAGATGAAAAAGAAGTGGTCGAATCTAAAACAAATATACGTCCTCGGAATACTGCCTCGGGGAGCGAAATTTGACGACCATGAGGAAAAAATTGCCGAGGTGAATGGACTTATAGCCGATCTAGCTGCGCGGAATTCTGGGATAATTTATATTCCACCACCGGAGGGTCTAGATTGTAGAATGATGCCGCGCAATATAGTAGAGAGAATGATGATGTGGCTTTGGCCCGATAACGTCTGCTCCTATTTTCTCAACGACCACCTGCACCTCAGTGCAGAAGGGTACGCCTTCCTGAGTGCGTACCTTTCAAATCACCATCAAATCTCAGAGGTCCGGAAAAATTAACGAACAAGTTCTCTATTGGTTTGCATTCGACGTTTTCGTCAAGGACGTACGATTTTGATCTGTGCCTCGTTGGTTGCAGCATGTCTGAGAAGATCGCTGGAACCATAAGCGCGACTCCTCATCTAACGCTAACTGGAGTTGAACTTAGGAACAAGCCGGCAAGTTTTTGGAGCGGGACCAGCCCAACGCTCTTACTGTGCCGGATGCTCCAAACCTGGTTCGGGCGTCAGATTTCATGGCAGACGGTAATCCCCCCATTCTTAACGGGGCTCCGCAGTAGAATTCACGCGGCCATTTTCAGTTTCTGTGCGGGCGTTATGCCCCCGATGCCCATGTTGGGCCGTTCGTTGTTGTAGGTCCAGAGCCACTGTGTGGCGAATTCCTGCGCCTCCTCGATGCTTTCAATGATGTACTGGTCAAGCCATTCATGTCGGACGGTGCGGTTGTAGCGCTCGACATAGGCGTTCTGTTGCGGCTTTCCGGGCTGGATGTGGCTCAACACAATTCCTTGCGTTTCGGCCCATTCCATCAGTTTGCCACTGACATACTCATGTCCGTTATCCACACGAATGGCGAACGGTTTACCGCGCCATTCGATGATCTGGTTCAGGCTGCGGATGACGCGTTCAGCAGGCAGCGAAAAGTCCACCTCGATGCCCAGCCCCTCGCGGTTGAAGTCGTCCAGGACGTTCAATAGCCGGAATTGCCGGCCGTCTTCCAAACGATCTGCCATGAAGTCCATCGACCAGACCAGGTTTGGGGCATCCGGCACAGTCAGAGCGTCGGGCTTGTCGCGCTTCAAGCGCTTGCGTGGCTTGATCCTGAGGTTCAGCTCCAGCTCGCGGTAGATGCGGTAGACGCGCTTATGGTTCCATTGATGCCCCCGGACATTGCGCAGGTAAAGGAAGCACAGACCGAAGCCCCAGGTCTTCTTTGCCCGCGTCAGTCCGATCAGGAGATCGGCGATCTGCTCGTTCTCTTCGTTCAGCTTGGCGCTGTAACGATAGCAGGTCTCGCTGACCACAAACGTGCGGCAGGCAAGCGCAATGCTTACCCCGCGCAACGCCACTGCTTTCCCGGCCATCTCCCGGCGTTGAGATGGCCGCGTCATTTTTTTCCTAGAGCCTCTTTGAGTAGCTCTGCCTGCATGCTCATCTCGGCATACATCTTCTTCAGCCGACGGTTCTCATCCTCCAGAGCCTTCATCTGGCTGATCATCGAGGCGTCCATACCGCCATACTTCGAACGCCACTTGTAAAAGGAGGCGGTGCTCATCCCGTGTTCCCGGCATAACTCCGGCACAGGAATGCCGCCTTCTGCCTGGCGCAGAATGGCAAGGATTTGGGGTTCGCTAAATCTGCTCGTCTTCATCAAAATCTCCTCGATCATAAAGCCCGAGAAAATTCTACTTTTGAAGCCCGTTAATTGGCGGGGGGATTACCAGACCGTTTGGAGGATGCTCGGCGAATTAGACTGCTGAACGTCCGAGACGACTTCAATCGTAATGTGCTGGGCATCAAGGTTAACGTCGCTACCCGCCGAGCCCGTATCCGAAGCCTCAACCAGATCATCGCTTGTGCGGCAAACCGTTTGCCATTTGTGTGGCTACAGTCCTGAGTACGTCAGTGGAAAACTGAAGAATGGGCAGTAACACAAGAATTTGTTTAGATCCACATCCGGCTGGTAAAGCCACAGCAGAATGCATCTGTTGAGCGCTACAACTGCACCGTCTGACATGAATGGCGCGCCAATACATCAATGGCGAGGCGCAGGAATCAGAGCCGCGTTGGCTGGACCTACAAAAACCGAACCACCCAATACCGGTGTCGTGGGAATGCCTGCACGGAAGCTTAAATGGCAGCGTGGATCCTATTGCGGAGCCCGCTCAACAGGGGGGCATCAGGGCAGGTTTACTTTCGTTCATGTCAGGACTCACTCCAACCGTCAGTTCGCGCCCTTCGCAGCCGATGCCTAAACGCATTCGGCCCAATCTTCACGGCCCCCTTAGACTAGAGCTCGGCTAATTCGTTGTGGATCATGTCCTTGCGGCTTCGGTTAAGCCCAAAAATCTCGTGTGCGTAAAAGATGAACCGCCACGGCCGATGGAAGTTCTCTTAGGTACTTTCGTTTAAGAGCGTTGCAATCTGGCGCACGGCCTCCCCATGCAGCGGCCCTCTTACGCACCTGCGCGCGCTAGGGCCTGTTCTGCAAAGTTTGTTGATCGCTTCAATTGTGGAAGCAGTCAGTAAGCCATTAATCTTACCGGAGTATAACCCAGCCTCGCTTAAACGGCGTTGCGCAATGAAAACATAGGCGTTGGCGTTGACCCACCGGATGGAGGATATCAATGCGGGCCGTTCCTTTGCGGGGAATTTATCCAGCATATCAGAGATAGGGGAAAGTTCAGCCAGATCTTTCGCTTGAGCGGCCGCTAGCAGGAGGGCTTCTCGATCATACCTTCTTGGGTCTAGGTCCGCTCTGACCTGCTCCAAAATGTCGGACGCTCTTTTAGGTGATTTCGCAACCACACCGCCGGTGCCGTCTCTGTAGAAGGCGACAAGTTTCAAAGCAGCTGAAGTATTGCCTTTTTTCGTCGCCTCTTCGAGAATCGACAGCGCTTCCTTTGGCTGTGCGGGAACTCCCCAGCCGTACGCATAGGCATTCGCCAGCAGGATCGTAGACTGGGTGTCGCCAGTCTCCTCTAGATCTCGGAGTTCAGCTATAGCTTTGGACGGATCCGACAATGAGCCGAATTTCCCACGCAAATGGGCTTCTGCGCGAGAACGCTTCGCGGAGAGAGATCCGAGCAACGCTGCTCGGTCCAGATACTCAAGCGCCTTGGATTGCCGCAATGAAGCGGAACCTACGTTGTCATTCAAGTGGATCTTAGCAAGTCGTTCCATGGCGGCGGTGCTACCTTTAGAAACCGCTTCTTCATATACAGAAATGGCCTCTTTATCATCCGTATCGACATATACACCTCGTTCCAATATGTCGCCCAGGGTCTGTAGCGCGTAGCCTGTCCCTACGTCTCTCAACAGCGAAAGTCCCTCTTCTACCTTTCGATCAGTGCCGAGGCCAGTGACGTATGCTTGGCCGAGGCGGATTTGTCCGGTCGCATTCCCTGCTTCTGCTGCTTCTGAAAAGTAAGAAAAGGCGCGCTCGTAATCTGGGGTGACAAGTATCCCATCTCGATACAACTCACCTAACCGTACAAGGGCGTAAGCATTGCCCAAAGACGCGCTTTTCTCGTAGTACTCGGTAGCTTTCGAGCCGTCCGGCTCTACGGGTGCCGATGAAGAAGAGAACAAATCGCCTAGAGCCTGAAGTGCGCCGGCATTACCTGCCTCACCCGCATCGGTTAACATTTTGATGCCGGTTGGGATGTCTCTTGCTATCCCTTCCCCTCTAACGAGGAACTGTGCGAGGCGGACTTTGGCGCGAAGGTCACCTTCATCCGCCGCTTTCGCAAAGTATTCAGTGGCGGTCTGCAAATCGCCTTCGACAAACTGGCCGTTTTTGTATAATTCTCCTAGGTGGAAGCTAGCAGCAGCTACGTTTTTTGAGGATGCTTCTAGGAATAGGCTGCGGGCCTTTTCCACGTCGCGTTCTATCAGATCGCCTCGCAGATAAATTTCACCCGCCTTTACTAACGCGTAGTTGTTTCCATCTTTAGCGCTGTCCAAATAGTACTGGATCGCCTTCCTGCCATCCAACTTGCCGTAGTTAGCCTGTGAATAAATATCACCCAGTTCTTGAAGCGCCGACGAGTCGCCATCATCGGCGCTAGCCTGGATTAGCTCAAGTCCTCTGTGTTCATTACTTATTTCGCTGCCGCTCTGGAGATAAAGTTGTCCGAGCCGCAACTTCCCTTTGCTATCTCCTGCAGCAATTGCCTGATTGTAATACGCGACAGCGCGATTATGGCTCGAGTGATCCATATCATCTGCTAGGGCTAGGTCGCCGAGGCGTATTAGGGCGTCCGAACGGCCTTCAACAACTGCTTGGTCGTAATAGGACTGTGCTTTTTCAAAATCCTTGTCGACAATTTCTCCATCACGATAGAGATCTCCTAACAAGTTGAGAGCGTAACTGTTGCCGATCTGGGCACTATTCTCATAAGCCTCTATAGCGCGCGCTGCGTCGACTACTTCGAGACGTCCGAATTTCCCAGCATAGAAGTTGCCCAGTAGCTGCAGCGCACGAGCATCGCCTTCACTACCTGCTTGACGGAGAGACGTCACTGCTTGCTCAACTGCTACGCTGGAATTCGCTGACAAAGCAGCCTCGACGGCTTCGATCTCTTCGCTGGAGAGTTTCCCAGAATCCATTGCTTGAGCTGTGGCTAAGGAAGAAGCCAGAAATGCTGTGGCGATCAAGTAGCTTGTACGTACCATTTTCGAACAAATCCCCAATCAAAGATGGTGCATATTCGCTGATCTTGTTAAAAATGGAAAGAGCTGGCACGCTGACCTAGCGATTTTAGCGCTTCAGCTGGGCGTGAATGAATCTCTCACGATCCCACCGCCGCTACGCCACAGATGCACCTGGTTTTGGAACGGAACCCCATTTCGACCGGACAATGGGCATATACGAAAAGGCTCAATCACCATCTCAGTCGCTTAAGCTTGTGATCAGAGCCAGAAGCACAGCCGATTGGTTCTAGGTCGAGCTAAGTAGAGTCGTTTTTCGTTGTAAACGGTTGCGGCGTGCCAATGACCCGAGGCCGGCGGCCAGCACGGCGACGAAGAGATAGGTGACGCCCTGGATTTCCAGGCTGAAGTCGACCGTGGAGTGAACGGCTGCCACAACCACGGCACCGAAGGCCGCGATTGTCCCCGGATCCTCCACAAGGCGGCGCCGGAGGATGCCGATGAGCTGGAACAGACACCAGCCGACCATCACCAGCGGAATGCTGCCAAACAGCAGACCATAGCCTGTCCAAAGCGCCAGATAAGTTGAGTGGGTCTTGTCCCAGACAATGTCGAAACTCACCGGCGCCTGATGATAGAGCGGATAGACGTATTCGAAGCTGCTGCCGCCGAAGCCGAGAAGCGGCCGGTCGCCGATCATCGACCACACCTGCCAATATACGTTCGCTCTATCGTCTGCGTTAGACTCCACCGATGCCAGTCGCTCCACCAAGCTCCCGCCATAGAGGAAGAGCAGGGCTGCCAGCAGGGCGCCAATAGCCACCGCGCCGATGAAGAGCGCCCCGATGCTGAGATGCCGCTGGCCCTGCCAGGCGCTGAGAAGCAGGACGACCGCGACACCGCAGACGGCCGCCGCAAATCCCATGCGAGAGGTGGTGAGCGCAAGGGTGACGCCGATGACGAGGCATCCCGCGAGCGTCAGGATCACACCGTTCTTTCCCTCGAGGATTTCGAGCAGCCGGCTTTGGCGCCCCGCCTCCCGTGGCGAAAACAGGGTGTTGCCCAGCAAGCTGGCACCGATCACCGCCCCGAGGGCTAGAAAGGTGGCATAGGAGTTGCGATTGACGAAGCCGCCGGTGGCCGAACCGCGGTAGGCCCATTTCTGAATGAACAGGATGGCGTCCTCGAACTCGAAGAACAGCAGAAGCCCGAAGGCCGCGTGCGCGACGACGATCCAGAACAGCACCTTCAGGAAGGCGGTCGATCGAGAACTGTTGGCGGCGATCTGGAGGCAGAGATAAAACATCAGGCCATAGCTCAGCCAGCGAAGCAGGCCGAGCAGGGTGTCGCCGGGGGTGAGCGAGATCCGCGTGCCCGCGTCGACGCCACCGGGAAGGTGGAGCCAGGATTGGGGGAGAAGGTCTGCAATCGGCAGAAACTGCAACACCATGTAGCCCGCCAGTATCCAGAAGAGCCAGGCAAGGACCGCATAGAGCGATGCCGTTGCCCTCAGGTTTGCTTCTGCAAACCCGAGCCGTGCGAAATAGACCATGCTCCAGGCGAAGAGGCAAAGCGCCGATAGCGCCCAGATCGCCGGTCGGTTGCCGCCCAGTGCGACGGGCGTCAGCAGGACGACGGCGGCAACAACGCCAGCGCTCCAGTTGTTGAGCCGGTAGCGCAAGGTCGAACTGGCAGTTCCCCTCATTCCTTCAATCCCCGTGGCAGTTCTTACCGGACGACGCGCCGCACGTTGTTCAAAAAGGCTCTTTGTCTCTCGGGCGGCATCCTTGAGACGACATTGATGATCCGCTCTCGGAAATCCTCGTCCGAAGCGTAGCGCTCTGCGAGCGTTCGGGTGCCGCGGCGGCTGCTGGCAAGCATCGTCAGGTCTGCCTCGTGATAGGCGAGACTATCGGCGTCCAGCTCAGCAAACATGTCTTCCGCCAGCCGCGCGCGGTTTTCCGCGATCCATTGTTCGTTGGGTCCGGTTTCCCGCGAACGCCTGTAGCTCGCCCGGAACTTGCCTACGTCTCCAAGCCGCGCATGGGCCAGGGCGTTGACGTACCACGCCTGCGAATTCGTCGGCATCACGGCGTCGATCTCGCGGCTGATGTGCTCGCAACTTCGCGCCAGGGCCGATTGCTGGTCGTTTGCGCCGGCACGCGTGATGTTCAGGAGGGCAACAGTACAGTCGCTCATCGCCAGGTTGCGGGAATAGCCGGACTGCGCATACTGCATGCTGCCCGAAGCGATGTGGTCGTAAAACCCGGCTTCTGCCCGCTGCGGCTGAAACAGCACACCGACCTCCTGGCGCAGGAGCGATACGCTGGCGATCACTGCAAGGAGGCAGGCAAACGACATGGAGAACAATTTGAGCTGACGCATTCGGCCCTGCAGCGACGGTGATGGAATGTGGTTAGGCGTCCTCCCCTTCCACGGCAAGGGCTTTCTTTCATCATGCTTTACGGTGCGGCGGCGGCACGGGTGACTGTTTATCCACGTTGCTTGGCGATCGACCTCCGACTCCGGACCGCATGAGCTGCGGCCAGGCTGGAAATCGACTTCTCCAGACGGCAAAGCCCCCTCTGCACGCAGGATCCGCTTTGCATGAGCAGCCGTCACACCAAGATCAACGGCTCGTGGGTCTGTCCCCCGTTTTCGGTTTCCGCAAGCACCTCAGGTGGTGTCCCTCAACACGGTTGTTTAGCGCAAGGCTCCGGTTCCGGCTGCAGGATCGGTTAACCACCACACGTGAAACTGGCCACTTTCGGATCCCTTTTCCGGCGAGACCATGTCCTTCGAACGGACAATTAAGCCTGTGCTGATACTGCGGTTCTCGGGTTTTGAGGACACGGACATATGCACGGGAGCGGACAACACGTTGGGCATGGGGAGGATTTGGCAAAGCAAGAGGCCTCGCCCAGGCTTTGCTGGCACCGCTCGCTGTTGGGCAAAACAACGCTGTTTCTTACCTTAGCCACCGTCATTGCCTATTGTGTTGGCGCCTCGGCCGGATGGCTGATGCTGCGCACCAATTCACAGGCTCAGTGGCAGCGCCAGGCGGAGATGAACGTCCAGATCACCAGCTCTACCATTCGCACCATCTACACCTTCGTGGCCGTCGACACAGATGCCTCGGGACAGATCCTGCGCATCGTCAGCGAGCGGCCGCTCGGGGACGATCAGTCGGTGCTCGACACCGGCTTCAACCCCGCCGATGTCCTGGCTCTGGCGGCGGCGCAGACAAAGAATGAGATCTGGCTGTTCCAGCGTTCCGCGGCAGGATCGTTCATCAGTCTCACCGATGCCACCCATGGTGCCGCCGGCGACGTGCTGAATTGGCTTGGGGAGCCGCAAAGCGACAGCTTCTTCCGCGGCTTTGCCGAGATCGGTGGCACCCGTCACTATGTCGCCTCCCTCCCCGTTGTCACGCGTGCCGGCGAGCCGCTCGGTTTGGTGGTCGCCAGCATCGGCCGTGCCGAGGACCTGCTGCAGCATCAACGAAACCTCCTCTTGAATGCCTTCGTGGTCCTGATCGCCATCCTGCTGGTCACCGGCATCCTCGTCACGCTCTTGGTCCGCAAGGTGTTCAGGCCGCTGCCGGCGTTGATGGCGGCGCTGACGCGCATTGCTGAGGACGACACCAGCGCGCCGACACCCTTCCAGGATCGACGCGACGAGATCGGTCGATTTGCAGTCGCCATCGAAGCTTTGCGCGCCGCCGTCGTGGAGCGCGAAACCCTTCGCCAGGTGAGGGAAAGGGCAAAACAGCTTGAGCATCTTGCCCACCATGATTCCCTGACCGGCCTGCCCAACCGTGCATTCTTCAACAAGGAGCTGATCGAGGCGCTGGAGGACGTCGGCAACAACGGTCCGCAGGTCAATCTCCTGTTGCTCGACCTCGATCGTTTCAAACCGGTCAATGATAGCCTCGGACATGCAGTCGGCGATGCTCTGCTGGTGGCCGCGGCCGAACGGATGTCGCTGCTTCGCGGACCGCGCGACTTGGCGGCGCGGCTGGGAGGCGACGAATTCGCGCTGATCCAGCGCGTCAGACAGGACCCGATCCTGGAGGCAAGCATGCTCGCCAAGGCGCTGGTGCAGGCACTTGGCATGCCCTTTACAGTGCTGGGCCATCAGGTCTCGATCGGCGCAAGCGTCGGTGTTGCCAAGGCGCCGCGCCAGGGTGCGGCTGCCACTGGCCTGTTGAAGTGCGCCGATATCGCTCTTTATGCCGCCAAATCGGCGGGACGGGGGACCTATCGGCTCTACAAGGAAGGCATGGTGATGGCTGGCGCCAACCGCTACGCCCTCGAGCGGGACCTGGAACTTGCCGTCGAGCGCGGCGAGTTGCGGCTGCACTATCAGCCGATTGTCGCCGTCGCAGATGGTGCAGTGGTCCGCTATGAGGCGCTGTTGCGCTGGCAGCATCCCGAGCTGGGCCTGATCATGCCCGCCGACTTCATCGCGCTGGCAGAGGACGGTGGTCAGATCATTGCCATCGGACAATGGGTCATCGAAGAAGCCTGCCGGAAGGCAGCCACCTTGCCGCAGCATCTGACAATGGCGGTCAACGTCTCGGCGGCGCAGCTTCATCAGCCGAGCTTCGTCACCCAGGTCAGCCAAGCCCTGCGCGACAGTGGACTGGCGCCGTCGCGGCTGGAAATCGAGCTGACGGAAAGCCTGGCACTGACCGGCGAAGCGGCACAAGCGGCTGTGACGCAACTCCATGAGCTCGGCGTGCGTGTTTGCCTCGACGATTTCGGGACCGGGCACTCGACGCTCGGCACCCTCCTGCAGCTGCCGATCCACGGCATCAAGATCGACCGCAGCTTCGTCACTGAGCTGGAGAGCAACCACGACCAGCAGGTACTGGTTACCAGCCTCATCGAGCTTGCCGCCAAATTGGGGCTGACCATCACCGCCGAAGGGATCGAGCGCGAGGGACAGCACGCCTTTCTGCGGCAGACAGGTTGCGGATATGCCCAGGGCTATCATTTTGGGCGGCCGGAGCCGCTGCGCGCGGCCGGCGACCGCGCGCTATTATCCAGTGCAACGGGTTAGGAGCCAGCAGATGGAAAGCATGCGGAATGGGTACCTTTCGCTTGGGGAGAGGCGACGCCGGATAGTCGGTCTCCTCGGCGCGGCGCTTCTGGCGAGTACCGCCTGGCCAGTTGCCGCGGCCGAAGGGGCGCTGGCCAGGATCGCCCAGACTAAGACGGTAACCATCGGCCACCGCGAGGATGCCGTGCCCTTCTCCTATCGCGGTCCTGATGGCACTGTGATTGGCTACTCGACGGAGCTTTGCCAACGCATCGCCGAGAAGATCAGGATCGAGCTCGGACTGGACGAGCTCACGATAACCTATGTCCCCTCCTCTGCCGCGACCCGCTTCGTGCTGGTCAAATCCGGCGCTGTCGACCTGGAATGCACCACCACCACCAATACCGAGGAACGGCGCAAGCTGGTCGATTTCTCCTATCCCCATTTCATCACCGCCACCCGTTTCGTGTCGAAAAAGAAGGACGGCCTGGAGACGATCCAGTCCCTGGCCGGCCGCTCGGTCGCCTCCACCACCGGCACTGTCAACATCGAGCAGCTGCAGGCGCTCAATCGCGCCAAGAGCCTTAACATCTCGGTCATGTTGGCCAAGGCCCATCCTCAGGCTTTCGCTCTGGTCGAAGCCGGACGCGCTTCCGCCTTTGTCATGGACGGTATTCTCCTGGCGGCGCTGGTAGCCTCCTCGGCAGATCCGCAGGCCTATACCATCTCATCAGAGACATTCGGCCCACCAGAGCCTTACGGCATCCTCGTGCCGAAAGATGATGCACCCTTTCATGCCGTCGTCGACGCGGCCCTGGAGGAGCTCTACAGCAGCGGCGAAATCCGCCAGATCTACGACAAATGGTTCAACGCGCCGATCCCACCGGACGGAAAGAACCTCAACCTGCCCGTCTCCGCCGAGCTTCAGGGTGTGTTCGACAATCCGAAATCCTACCAACCGTAGAAGGAGGCCGTGATGCCGCTCAGCCTCAAGACTCTTTTTCGCACGATCGCGTCAGTCACAGTGATCTTCTGCACGACCCAGGCCCTGGCAGTCGGGCCTGGTAACCAGCCTGCAACGGTGCCCTCGACACTGGAGCGCATCCGCGACACCGGCCGCATCCGCATCGGCTATGGGGACACCGCGCCCTTCTCCTATAGGCTGCCCGATGGTCAGGTGGTCGGCTACTCGATCGATCTCTGCAAGCAAGTCTCCGAAATATTGCGTGCCCAGCTGGGGCTGCCGCGCCTTGGAATCGAGTACGTCCACCGCACGCCGCGCAATCGCGTTCAACTGCTCAACGACGGCAAGATCGACATCGAATGCAATGCCAGCACCAACAGCGACGAGCGCCGCCGCAGCGCCGCCTTTGCGCTGAGCCACTTCTACGCCTCAACCCGTTATGTCTCGCTCACCCGTCACGGCCTGCAAACGCTCGACGATCTGCGTGGGCGCAGCCTCAGCGTCGCGCTCGGCACCGTCAATGTCGGGCAGATCAACGAGCTCAACCGCGACAGGGCACTGAATCTCTCGATCGTCCCCGCCGATGGATTGCAAGCGGCGTTTGATCTGGTGGCGAACGGGCAGGTGTCGGCCTTTGCCATGGACGACGTCCTGTTGAGCGCGATGATCGCGGAAAGCAGCCGGCCGCAGGATTTTTCGCTGTCGAGCGAATTGGTGTCTGCGGTTCAACCTTACGGGTTCATGATGCGGCTCGGCGATGACGCATTCAAGGAAGCAGTCAACGCCGCGCTGACGCAGATCTACCGTGACCCGAAGATGGTGGAGATCTATCGCCGCTGGTTCGAGGCGCCGATTCCCCCTCACAGCGTCGACCTGCGCCAGCCGATGAGCCCTCGTCTGCAGCAGGCACTCGAACAGCCGCGGGAAGAAACAGGGGACTGATCTCAGGGTCACCTACGATCGGATCCAGTCAGGCGCAGGCTCGGCCGCACCGGCTCTGGACCGACTGCCTTGGGGACCGCCTGGCCCCGATCGGACGGACGGCGTGGCCGCACTGGCAAATTCGCGGCGAATCCTTTTCAGTTGCAGTTCGCACCAGTAGTCTAGATGGCAGGCGCGGACTGAGAGGTGATGACTGTCCATCTGCTTCAAGCGGGTAAACGACAACGCTGTGTTTCTCCCGCAGACCAGGAGGTTTCAGCTGTGGCGCTCTACCGGCGGATCAAGACAGAAGTTCTGGCAACGGCAGGTTTCATGGCTGAAAGCCAATGGATTACACATGTCCTGGCCGACAGAGGTTTGACCACGCGGTTGGCCCACAACAGGGTAGATCCGACGGCTCGCTCCAGTCCCTGCCCTGAGCCCAAACGGCTTGCCATTGAACTTGCCATCGACAAGATCTTCGGCAGACAAGCTTTGTGATCTTGGGCAGACCTCTCGATCAGCCCGCCGGTCTGGGCAGGCGTCGAGCGGGTGGCGCGTTCAATCCTTCGGCTATCTCAGTGGATGCGAATCTCCGATCGAAACTGCTGACGATTTTTCGACCAGATAGGTGTCTCGTCCTCACCGGAAACCTCCCGAGAGCCTCGCCGGTGGAAGAGGGGGAGCTGTATCCGCGGTTCGTCCTCGCCGTTGTCGTCGGATGATCCGCCGCTGGGCGATGGTCGGGCTTGAGGTTACCGACAACACCGAGACATCGGCGTTGCCTCCAGGAAAAAGCCCGCCGACCAGCAGGGGTCGGCGGGAAAGTTCTGCGCCAGAAGGGACGGGGAGCGCAGGAATTGGGCTCAAGGTCAGCCGGCAGCCAGGACGCCGAGACCCAGCACGCCGATAAAGCAGCCCAGCAATGGCAGCAGGATCCAACGCGCCTGATAAACACTGTTATCCATGAAGACCTCCATCTCAAAATTACGGTAACAAAAGACCGGAGCGGCTTTGCCGTTCCAGTGCAAAGGGACCATCAGACCTATCCCTCACAGGCCTCAGACTTTCGTCCTAATTTCTGCCGTGAATAGTCGACCAACAGCCGGGACTGGAAGGTCGTAACCCGCCCCCTCCCCTCCTCAGGAGGCACCGCTCATGCGACGGCGGCGACCGCTTCGCCCCCGAGCAGTCGATGCAGCGCCTCGCCGGGCAATGGTCGTGACAGCAGATATCCTTGCAGCTGGTCGCAGCCGGCTAGGCGCAGGAGCGTGCTCTGCTCCTCCGTCTCGACCCCTTCGGCGGTCGTCTGCAGCCCCTTGGCATGCGCCATCGAGATCATCGCCTCGACAACCGCGCCACTGCCGGTCTGTCCCAGCGCATCGATGAACGACTTGTCAATCTTGATCCGGTCGACATGCAGATCCTGCAAACGCCCGAAGGAGGAATAACCGGCTCCGAAATCGTCGATGGCGAAGCGCACCCCGGCCTGCCGCAGGACCGCGATTGCTCTCTCGCTGATCCGGCTGCCGTCCAGCTGCAGGCTTTCGGTGATCTCGATCTCCAGTCGCTGCGGGTCGATCTGGAACTGCGCCAGGGTGGAAAGGATGTGGATCGGATAGGATGCCGTGTGGAGCTCCAGAAGCGACGCATTGATGGCAAGCTTCAGGTCTCCGTAGCGCGCGACGGTCTCGCAGGCGTTGCGCAGCACGATCTGGCCGAGAGACTGGATCAGCCCCAGTTCTTCCGCCAGCGGGATGAAGACGTCGGGACCGATGACGCCTTTTTGCGGATGGCGCCAGCGGGCCAGGGCTTCGACGCCACTCAGCTTCTGTGAGACGGCATCATAGACCGGTTGATAGACGGTTTCGATCTGGACCCGGTTCTGCACCGCCGCGCGCAGATCACGCTCCAGCTCCCGGCGGGCCTGCAACACCTCATCCATGTGTTTTCCGAAGATCGCAAAGCGGCCTCGCCCGGCGGCTTTGGCGTGGTAAAGGGCGATATCGGCGCGGCGGACGATCTCGGTGGCGTCAGCTGAGCCGGTGACCAGCACCGCTCCGATACTGGCGCCGATCTGGACCAGGGTATCATCGAGCTCGAACGGTACACCCAGGGCGGTCACCAAGTCTTCGCAGATCGTGGCGACCTGCTGCTCCGTGGCATCCTGCAGCAGCACCGTAAACTCGTCGCCACCGATCCTGCCGATGGCCACCGGGCCCAGCGCACGCCGCAGCCGTTCAGCGACCTGAACGATCAACCGGTCGCCGACGGGATGCCCGAAGGTGTCGTTGACCTGTTTGAAGCGATCGAGATCAAGAAACAACACCGCATGGGGCTGGTCCACCGACGATGCTGAGAGGCGTTTGGAGAGCGTGGCGCCAAAACCGGCGCGGTTCAGCAGCCCAGTCAAAGCATCGTGGTGCGCCAGGTGTTGGAGTTCATCGCGGCTGGCTGCCAACCGCGCGGACCGGCGCAACAGCAGCGAGCCGAGCGCGACGAAGGCGGCGAAAATCCCTGTCACGGCGACTACCATGGCCGGGACCGTCGCCTTCAGGACGGTTGTCCCCGGTTGGAAGGGCTGCCAGGTGAGATAGCCGACCACAGCACCGTTGCGGGCAGTCAGCGGCACCTGTGCATGTCCCTCCTTGCGCGACGGTATCCAGGAGAAGTGCAGATCGGCCAGCTGATATTCGGCCCCGGTCATGGCGGTAAGACTGCCATCGAGAAAACGAACGGCGACGTGGAGGTTTTCGCTTCCGGCATCTTGCGCGATCTCACCGGTGTCGGAGACGATCGGCTTGACGCTGACAATCGCCGGCCGGTCACCGACCACGGCCAGATCGCTTTCGCCAATCGTCAGCACCTTGTCCGTTACCCCGGTGTCGTCGCCGGCCAACAGCCGGGCCCGCAGCCGCGCCGCAAGCGGCGCATAAGCATCCTGGTATTGCGCTAGCTCGGTGGCGCCGGCCGTATCCGCGAGATAATGGTAGAAAGGCTTGCCCTTTGGGTGAAGGACAAAAAGCGCATCATGACCGAAATAGGAGTTCATCCAGTTTCCCAGGTTGATCTCCATCCATTCGCCGTCAGCCTCTGCCGTCTTCAGCACCGCGTCGTCCCAGACGGTTGCGCTTTCCTGATCGTGAGCCACACCGCTCTGCAGCTTCGACACGATCAGGTTGACGAGGTCCTGCTGGCGCTTGGCGGCCACGGCATCGCTTTCGGTTGCCGCCCACAGTAGGGCGGTCAGAACCAGACATCCTGCCAGGAGAGACACCAGCAGCGGGAATCCTAGACAGAGAAAGACCCGCGAACGAAGGATAGAAGCCATACCAACACCGAACATTTGCATCTGCCTACGTTCTAAAACATGGGTGGTTAAGCGGCGGCCAACCGGCACCGTTACCGCATCCTTAAATTTGGCTGGCGGCAAGCTGCATGGTGGCGAGAAGCAAGAGCGCCTGCCGACGCGTTGCCCGCAAGGATGAGGCTATGAGGTCACCGTTAATAGGCATTAGACGCCCGCCACACGCTCAGTTTCGCACCAGCCCGAGGCCGAACTGCAGGGGCTGTTTGGCAGCCGAAAATCAGCCGTCAAGCCTCACGAGTGGCTTAGGCCGTATGCTTCTATAGACGGCCCAAATGATCAACACCAAGCAAATCGCCAGCGCTATCCCACTCAGCGGGCGTGCCAGAATCTCAGTCACATCGCCTCGGGCAAACAGCATGGCACGCCGGAAGTTCTCCTCGATCATCGGGCCCAATATGAACCCGATCAACACCGGTGCCAGCTGGAACCGCAGCAGGCGCAGGCAGTAACCGAAGACACCAAACAGCAAAACCAACATGATGTCGAAGGTGCTCGATCTGATCGTGTAGGCCCCGATGCAGATCAGGACGATGATCGCGGGATAGAGAAGGTGATATGGCACTCTCAGGAGACGCACCCAGAGGCCGATCAGCGGAATGTTCAAAACGAGCAGCAGAACATTGCCGATCCAAAAACTGGCGGCCAGTCCCCAGACCACTTCAGGATGGGTCACCATCAACTGGGGGCCAGGGGCGATGCCGTTCATGATCAATGTGCCCAGCATTACCGCCATGGTCGCACTTCCAGGGATGCCCAAGGAGAGCGTCGGGATGAAGGCTGTCTGTGCACCGGCATTGTTTGCAGCTTCGGGGGAAACGATCCCTTCAATCGCTCCTTTTCCAAACCTTGAGGGATCTTTTGCGATGCGCTTTTCCACCGCATAGCCGATAATCGTTGCAATGGTGGAGCCAATCCCAGGCAGGGCGCCAAACGCACTGCCGATCAGCGTGCCGCGCACCGTCGCCATTCGCGAACGCTTCCACTCGTCCTTGGTCGGCATCATCGAACGCAGGGTCACATTTTGCACCTGCGGTGTGCCGGAAATATCCCGCAGAGAGTGGAGGATTTCGGTCACCCCGAAAATGCCCATGGCAAGCGCGATGAAGCTGATGCCGTCGCGCAGTTCAAACAGCCCGAAGTGATATCGCGCCACGCCGCTGTCGACGTCGGTTCCGACCGTCCCGAGAAGCATGCCTAATATTACCATGGACAGTCCCTTTAGAGGCGCATCTTGGGTGACGGCTGCCGCGACCAGACCCAGGACCATCAATGCGAAATATTCCGAGGGACCGAAGGCGATGGCCCATGTCGCCAGGAAAGGAGCGAGCGTATAGAGGAGGACAATGCCCACGGAGCCGCCAAAGAAGGACGCCACGGTTGTTGCAAACAGCGCAACGCCCGCCCGGCCCTGTTTGGCCATCGGATAGCCATCGAGGCAGGTAATCGCATTGGTCGGCGTCCCGGGAAGATTGAGCAGGATTGACGCAGTCGACCCGCCGTATTCGGATCCGTAATAGACACCCGCCAGCATCACCAATGCCGTCGTCGCGTCCAGCCCGATCGTCAGCGGCAGCAGCATCGAAACGGCTGCCAGCGCGCCAATGCCCGGTAACGCCCCGAGCAAGGTGCCGAGAAACACGCCGACGAAGCAGTAAAACAAGTTCGTCAGGCTGAATGCCGTTTCGAACCCGATGGCGACATTATTTAAGATGTCCATTAGAAGGGGCTCCTAAAGGCAGGAATTGGCAGGCCCAGCAGCACCACGAACGACAGCCAGGCAAAGACGGTGACCATGGCGCTGAGAAGCGCTGAGGGCAGGAGGCGCGATTTTTCCGACGCCAGCGTTGCGATAAGAGCAGCAAAAAAGGCGGCGGGCAGAAGGCCCGTATTGTGAAGAAGAACCGCAAAAGCAGCGATTGCAGCGGCAATGGGCAATACGATGCGCCATCTGAAAGCCTCAAGTGCTCCCGCCCTGCCCAGAGAGGTGATAATGATCGCAGCGCCAAGCGTCATGCCGAGCAAGCCAAGCGCAAACGGCACCATCCCAGGGCCCATGCGCGAGACGGTCCCCAACCGGTAATCGAGCGCCCCATAGGCGAAATAGCCGCTGATCGTGAGGACGACGATGCCCGACAGCAGGTCCGTCTTGTCAATCTTCACCATTGGTTCCTCCCTGTTGCCCCTCAAGAAAGGCGTCTGACGGATCGCCCGGCTCCCATCCGGACGACTGCCTGTGGATCAATCCGTCTTCACCAAACGGAATCGAGGAAGGCTCTGCCCCTCCTCCACTTCGATTGCCAGTTCGACGGCGGCGCCCATTGTCAACTTCTTGCCTGCGTCTCCGTTGACGATATTGGTGAGAATCCGCGGCCCCTCGGCCAGTTGGACGATGGTAACGTCGTAGGGCAGACGGTCTACCAGATGCGGCGCATAGGCGTGCCGGTAGACGATCCAAGAGACGATGGACCCTTTGCCCGAGGCTGTCTGCCAATCGGGTCCCGCCGACAGACACTGCGGGCAATGCTCGCGCGCCGGCAGCCAGTTGTTGCCGCAATGCCTGCAGTGCTGGTAACGCAAATGGCCTGCCGTCAAACCCTCCCAATAGGGTCGGTTGACGTCGGTGATCTCCGGAAGGGGCAAGCTCATGATGGCGCTCCTACGATAATGGTCGCGTGCGTGTGCATGGTGCCTCCCTGATTTGAGATCAGACCGTATTTTGGATTGTCGATCTGAAGGGTCGCCTCGCCCCGCATCTGGCGGACGGCTTCGATGATCAACTGTAGGCCCGGGGTCCCCGATTCCGACAACAATCCGCCGGAGGTATTGAGCGGTAGCCAGCCATCGAGGCCAATACCCTCTGCCAAAGCCTTCTTTCCGGCCGCCCCGCGCGGGGCCAGCCCGTAGTCCTCCAACGTCTGGAGAACCGTCACGGTGAAGCAGTCATAGATCTGGGCAAAGCTGATGTCCTCGCGCCTGATGCCGGCCATGCTAAACGCCATGTTTGCTGAATCCTGCGCCTTCGTGCGCAAGAGATCGGGGCGCAGATGCACCTCCCAACTCTCCTGCCCCTGCCCCATCCCCAGAAGCGGCACGGCCCGAGCGGCGTCGCGTGCTGCAGACGTCGCGCCGATCACGATGGCCGCAGCGCCGTCGGAAACGAGGCAGCAGTCATCTTTTCGCAGTGGTTCGATCAACTGATCCGCGTTAAGGTACTGGTCCATTGTCAGCGGCAGACGCAGATGTGCGTGAGGATTGGCGGCGCCGTGGGCACGGGCCTGAACGGCGATGATCCCGAATTCCTCCGGTCGGCTGTCATAGTGCTGCAGATAGGCCTGATGGATCATCGCGTAGCCGGCAGCAACGGAGTACCAACCCATGATGGCATCGTCGCCGCGCGGGCGGTGCAACGCCGCCCGTGACCCTGTGCGCGGCGTATCGCCGTAAACGATCAAGGCATTTTTTATCATGCCCGCTTCGATGGCGAGTGATCCGTATTGCAGCAGGGAGGTGCAGGCCGCCCCACCCTGGTCAAGATTGAGCCCGATCGACGGCTGCAGCCCCAAAGCCTCCGCCACCTTTTGTCCATAGAGGATACCGGGCGCCGAATTTGCCTGCTTGACCAGAACCGCGTCGATCTCGTCCTTTTCAAGCCCTGCGTCAGCAATGGCCTTGGATGCCGCTTCGACGATCAATGCGACGCGATCACGTCCGGGATGTTTGCCCCATGCGGTATGGCCCGTGCCGGTAATCGAGACTTTGCCGCGCATCAAATGATCCCCTCTGCTTGCAGTGCTTCGATCTCCGCCGGGCCGATGCCCAGCTTGGCGTAGATGCGCGCATTGTCGGCGCCATATTCCGGATTAACGCGGTATTCCGCCTGGGCCGCACCACCAAGCCGTATGGGCGAGCGCGGCAAGCTCACCTCGCCGAACTGCGGATGGTCGACCCGCTGGAGCAGGCCACGCTCATGCAAGGCAGGATCGTCCATCACCTCAGGCAGTGGCCTGACCGGCGCGCTTGGGACTTTGCCAAGGCGCAGTCTGTCAGCCAGGTCTGCGGTCGCATAGAGGCTTGAGAATTCGGTGATGACCGTATCGACGAAGGCCATGTTATCGACGCGGGCGCGGTTGCTGTGAGACCTTTCATCGCTCACCAGGTCCTGGCGATCCATGCAGGCGCACAGCGCCTGCCAGTGTTTGTCATTGTTACAGATGATTGCGATGTGTCCGTCCTTGGTCGGATAGACACTATAGGGACTGAGGCTCAGGCCTCCGTGACGATTGCCGGTCCGCAAGGGGATATCCTTGCGCGCGCCAAACAGCATGCCGATATTGGACGCCATCATCATGAAGACGGTATCGATCATGGCGACGTCGATGCGACCACCCTTGCCGGTCTTGGTTCGTTCATAGAGCGCGGTCATGATGGCACCGTAGAGATGGACGCCGCCTCCGAAGTCACAGACCGCCGCGCCTGATTTCATGGGCGGGCCGTCAGGCTGGCCGGTGACGCTCATGAGGCCGGACATGGCCTGAACCGTAAGGTCCATCGCCATCATGTCATGATAGGCGCCGTCCTGACCGTAGCCCGAGCCGCTGGCAAAGATCAGTCGCGGGTTGATCTCGCGCAAAACCTCCCAGCCGATGCCCAGCCGATCCATGACCCCAGGGGAATAGTTCTCCGCAACGACATCTGCCGTCTGCACCAGTTCGAGAAACATCTCGCGCCCGCGTGCCGACTTCAGATTGAGCGAAATTGATTCCTTGCAAGCGTTGAGCATGGCAAAGGGCATGGCCGCTCCGGAGGAGGCATCGCGTCGACGCAGATACTCACCGCCGATCGGTTCCACCTTGATCACTTCAGCGCCGGCCATAGCCATCAGGAAGGTGGCATAGGGGCCATTGTAGATCTGCGTCAGATCCAGGACGCGGATGCCGGCAAGTGGCAATCCAGACTGCATATCATTCACCCTTGAACACCGGTTTGCGCTTTTCGGCGAAGGCCTCACGCGCGGCGACGCAATCGTTGGACTGCGACAGGATGCGGTTGACGAACTGCTCGAAACGTAAACCCTCGGCCATGTTCATCTCGAAGGATCGTACGGCAAGCTCCTTGGCGGCCTGAACCGCGAGCGGCGCATTGTCGCCGATGCGCGCCGCCATTTCCTGTGCGGCGGGCATCAAGTGATCGCGGGAAACGATGCGGTTGATGAACCCCCAGCGCAAGGCAGTCTCGGCATCCATGGTCTCCCCCAGAAGCAGCATCTCCATCGCCACGGCGTAGGGCAGTTGGCGCATCACCCGCTGGGTCCCGCCATTGGCGGCAATAATGCCGCGCTTCACCTCGGTCAGCCCGAAGGTCGCCTCCGGCACAGCGATGCGCAGATCAGTCCCAAGCAGAAGGGTGGTCCCACCACCGACACAGACACCGTTGACCGCAGCAATCACCGGCTTCCAGACTTCCAGGCCGCGGTTGAGCAACTGCCCCTTCTGGGTTAGCCACATGTCTGAGAGCGGCTGGTCACGGCCGATCCAGCTTTTCAGGTCTGCGCCGGCACAAAACGCCTTCTCTCCTGCGCCGGTGATGATGGCGACGCGGATGTCGGGATTGTCGCGCACCTCGGACCAGGCTGCAGAAAGCCCCTCGTAGTGCTCCGCATCGAGAGCGTTTCGCTTCTCTGCGCGGTTGATCCTGACGGTGGCCACACCCTCGTGAATATCAAGATCTATCGACATGTCATCTCCTCAGGAGTTCGCGAGCGAGAACCATCCGATGAACTTCAGAGGGTCCTTCACCAATGCGTTTGATGCGGAGTTCGCGGTACCAGCGCTCCAGTGGCATTTCCCGGGCAACACCCATGGCACCCAATATCTGGATGCAGCGGTCGACGACGCGACCGGCGGTTTCCGTGGAGACAACCTTGGCGATCGATGCATCCGTCTTGATGTCGCGACCGAGATCACCGTTCCAGGCGGCCTGCCAGACCAGCAGGCGCGCCGCGCGCAGCTCCATTTCGCTGTCGGCGATCATCCATTGAATCGACTGTTTGTCCGAGAGGAGCGATTTGTGGACGTGGCGCTGTCGGGCATAGTCGATGGCGATATCAAGTGCCGCCTGGGCAATCCCAATCACCGCCGCCGAGTAAGGAACCCGCGCGTGCACCAGCCAAGACTGGCAGATGTCGAAGCCCTTGCCTTCAATTCCCAAGATGTTTGCGGCCGGCACGCGCACGTTGTCAAAATGCACCTCGTAAGGGGCGTAGGAGCGAATGACACCGATTTCGCGACAGGTGATGCCTGGCGATTCCCGGTCGATGATGAAGGCGGAAATGCCCTTTTCACCCTTGGCGAACACGATGCCCCAGTCCGCCTTGTCGGCTCCGGTGATCCACAGCTTGGTGCCATTGATGATAAAATTCTCGCCATCACGCACGGCTGTGGTCTCGATTTTGCGCGCTGGATCGGATCCGCCTGCCGCCTCTGAGATCGCGACAAAGTTCTTCTTGCCGCCGGAAATCCCCGCGATCCCATATCTTCGGCGTTGTTCCTCTGTCCCCAGCCAGATGACCGAAGGAGGGTCGATGCCGAATGCGCCGCAGGCGGGGACGTAAGCGCCCATGCGGCACTTTGCAGCTTCTTCTGCCACGATGACTTGTCCCAGAAGCCCAAGGCCGCCGCCGCCGTAGGCTTCCGGCGATGCCATGCACCACAGACCGGCATTTTTCGCCTTGGCGCGGAGGGCGTCCAGTTCAGGCTGCGGAAGCGCGTAGCAATCGTGCGGTTGCCGCTCTTCCACGGGACGGACTTCCTCCGTCATGAAGCGGCGAATGGTGTCGCGCAGCATGACGAAATGGTCAGGGAGTTCCCACGCGCCCGACAGGGACGGATCCGCGCCTGACACTGCCATTGCAATCGTTGTCATCTGTTAGTGATCCTTAGCGTCCAAAGACACAGTTGAACAAGAAAGGCGCGTCACCTATAGAGGCGCTGTGTCATTATGTGATTTATTGGGACCCGGTGACGAAGCCGCCACAGGGAATTTGGGGTAAAACGATGTCTCAGACTTTGGGAAAGGGCCTGAAGGTGCTCGAGGCGCTCGCGCACAGCTCCGAGCCGCGCGGGCTTCTGGACCTCGCGCGCAGCCTTGACATGAACCAGAGTGCTGTCCAGCGCCATCTCAATGCGCTTGTCGCCGGGGGTTATGCAGAGCAGCCGAAAGGCAGCCGAAAGTACCAGTTGACCATTTGTTTGTGGGAACTTGGGATGCGCTCGATCGCCGACAACAGCGCGCGCCGGCTTCTGCGGCCAACGCTGCGTCTGGGCAGTCAGGCGACGCGATATACCTGTTTCTTCGCCCGGCTGGCTTTCCCCTTCGTCACGTATTTCGAACGCGTCGAGGGTGTCAGGAGCCCACCACACTCGGCGGAACTGGGAACCAAGATCCCGCTTCCGGCGACGGCGTCCGGCAAGGCTATCCTGTCCTACCTGCCTCAGACGATGCGCCAGGCCCTGACCCGAGATGCCACCGACTGGACCGGCTACATGCCCTATAAAGGCGTCTCGCCCGACGTGATCGAGGCCATCACCCGGGAGGTGCGCCAGAACCGGTACGCGGTCTCGCAGGGCGGCGTAAGAAAAGGTCGCAATTCCGTTGCGGCTCCCGTCTGGGCAGATGGTCCGCTGCCGTTCGGCTCCATCGTTCTCACTGCCGGAGAGGATGAATTGCCGCCTCAGGCTTTTGCATCCATGGGAGCAAAGGTGGTGGAACTGGCCGAGGAAGCGACGATCAGTCTGGGCGGAACAGTTTTCCGCAACGCGGCGGAAATGACGCCTTCCTAAGCTTTGATTTTGTCGGGACTTAAGGCTCATTTTTAGGGCTTTCCCGGCAGGTCGGCGATATGGGCGCCGCTCTCAACCGCCTGGATACGCGCCGCTTCAAGCGCATGCTGATCTTCAGCCAGACCAACGATCTCCTCGGCCCTGCTGCGGGGAATGACGCAGACACCGGTATCGTCGGCGACAATGATGTCGCCAGGATGGATGCCGATCCCATGCAGTTGAACAGGCGCATTGATTTCCACCGTTTCCAGCCTCCACTTGCCGGTCACTGGACTGATTTCTGTCGACCACAGCGGGAATTCGACCTCCCGGGAATAGCCGACATCACGGATGCCGCCCCGGACGATCGCAGCGACGATCCCCTGCCGCTTGGCGATCAGTGCTGAAATGCCTCCCATATTGGAGAGACCTTCGACACCCTCGATGACAAGAATGTCGCCGTCGCTTGCCTGGTTGTGGGCTTCCATTTCCGCCATGCCGTTCTTGCCGGAACGGGCGCGCTCATGCGGCGTCGGCACGGATGCGGACATGCGATTTCGTACCGTTGTTGCCGTGCCGACGACCGCTGCCCCGCTGATCGTGGGGCGATAGAGGGAAGCTGGCAAGGCTCCGAATAGCCCCAGATAGTCCATGGCGTCGGAGATGAGGCTGCTATCGCAGCCAATGGCTCGGATCCGTTCGATGATCCCTTGCGGTGCGCGTGGCACCGTCGCCAAGCGGATATGCTCGGCATCGATCTTTCCCGTGAGGCGTTTCATGAAGCACCCTGTCTTAGAAACTTTGGCAATTGGAGAACCGGGGCCGTTGCCTGGCCCCGGCCCAACGCTTGGGTTATTCGGCAGAGATACCGCGCTCTTTGGCGAGCGTCTTCCACTGCTCGATCTCCGACGTTACCAGTTCCTTGAACTCGGTCGGACTGATCGCGACGCCGGTGGAGTCGAGCCTGGCGAGAAACGCTTTGCCGTCTTCGTCAGACAGGACTGCGACGATGTCCTTGTTCAGCTTTTGAACGATGTCATCGGGCGTGCCGGCCGGTGCAAAGACCCCAAGCCAGAAGCCAGAGCTTGCGCCCGTAATGCCAAGCTCTTCCGTCGAAGGCACATCCGGCAACGCGCCGCCCCGCTCGTCACCCATAACGGCCAGAGCCCGTATCTGGCCGCCTTTGACGCTCCCAAGGACTGCCGTCATTGAGCCGGCATAAATGTCGGCCCGCCCGCCCATCAGATCCACCATGGCCTCAGAGCCGCCCTTGTAGTGGACAGGCTCCACCTTGGTTCCCGTCGCGGCCGTGAACAACTCGCCGGCAAAATGCGTCGAGCTCCCAAGGCCCGCGGTCGCCAGAAAGAGATCCCGAGACTTGGATTCCTCCACCAGCTCCTCAACTGTCGTCGCCTTTACCTGCGACCCGACGGTGATGACGAACTGCGACTTTGACGGCATGGCGACCGGCACCATGGCGAGCGGATCATAGGGCAAATCATCATAGACAGCCGGGGCGGTGGTATAGGCCGAGGTCGTCAAAAGGATGGTGTACCCGTCTGCCGGCGCTTGGGAGACATAGGCGGTTCCAATCGTCGATCCGGCCCCGGGGCGGTTGTCGATGATAACCGACTGCCCCCACTTCTCCTGCAGTTCACCGGCAATATAGCGCGCCACCGGATCGGCCGAGCCAGACGGGCTGTAGGGGACGACGATGGTGACGGTCTGGCTGGGAAATTCTTGCGCGATCGCGGCCGTGGTCGACAAGCCGAGCGTCATCAGGATGGTAGACAGAATTTTCATGTGCATTTCCTCCCGTTTTTGTAGTCGTCGAAGACAATCTTCGCCGTCTGTGTCTGATGCTATTGGCGTCGTGTCTGCCGACGCATGGTCGGAGCCATGACCCGATCAGATATCCGCACATCCCAAAGTGCAGAACCGCTCCCCTCCTCAAAGGAGCGCCTCAGGTCCGGGAATTGAGCAGGATTGGTGACGACGTGGCCTGCAAGGCCGAAGCCTTGCGCAACCGATGCGAGGTTTCCGAAACCAAAGATTGCTCCCTGCTCGGAAATTCCGTCGGCGCGAAGCTTGTGGATCTCCGATCCATAGGCACCGTCGTTGAAAATGATGATTAGGATTTTAAGGCCGCAGCGAACCAGCGTCTCGAGTTCCTGGACATGCATCAGGAAACCGCCATCGCCTTCGATCAATACGACGGGTTGCTCCGGACGATAAGCGGCACGACCGATGGCATAGGACAAGCCGTTTCCAATTGCGCCAAACTCGCGGATGGTAAGGAAGTCTTTCGCGTCCCGGCCGTAGAAATGCGACGCAAAATAGGACTGATGGCCCGCAGCACTGACCATGGCCCAATCCTTCGGCAAGGCGGCGTCAAGGTGCGAGACGACATCCCTCGGGTCGAGCGCATCAAGCGGCTCGGGATACTCGGCCGTGTCTGCCGGTTCGCTCGACACACGTCTCGAGACAGATGCAATGTTCCATGGGGAAGCCGCACGATCGTCCGCCTCAAGCTGCGCCAAGATTGCCTGCAGCGCCAAGCGCGCATCGGCGACCACATGCAGTGAAGCGGGAACCTGTCCGTGCTTGAAAAACACCGGGTCATTGTCGATCTGGATCACTTGTTCAGGTTTAAACAGCGTGTTGAGATCACTCGTGTGACGCGTCAGGCTGGTTCCCACGGCAATGACGAGGTCGGCTTGCAAAAAGGCTTCCCGGGCCGCCTCATGCGCAAAGCCCCCGGCAATCCCAAGATCCCGACGGTCACCGTTGAAAATTCCCCTGGCCGGTAAGGTGGCCGCCAGCCCACCATCGACACGTTCTGCAAGCTGCTGGCATTCCTGGACGGCGCCGAGCGCGCCGCGGCCCGCCAGCACGATCACCCGGCGGGCATTCTTGATCCGCTCCACAACCTTTTGGGTCAGGGCTGTGCTTGGGCCAAATGCAACTGTTGGGGGCAACAGGTCGCGGGAGGGAACATAGTGGCTGTCACTGACAAGCTCCTGCTGGACGTCCAGTGGCAGTCCGAGCACGACCGGAACCTGACGGGTGCGCGCCGTTATAAAGGCCTCCTGGATGCGGCTTAGCACCACAGTGTTTGACCGCGCCGCGAGATAGACTGCACCGGTCGCCGTCACCAACGGGGCCTGGTCAATATACTGGTTGTACCAGGTCGCGTGGATCGGCGCCTCACCGGCCAGCAAAACCAGAGGGATCCGCGCCTGAACCGCCGTCGCGAGGGCGGTCATGATCTGTGTCAGGCCAGGGCCACAGGTCACCGAGGCGACACCGACGTCCCCACTTGCCCGAGCATAGGCTGTCGCCATTGCGCAGGCCGCATGCTCATGTCGGACATGAAAGCTTCGCACATCGGGAAGGGCAGCAAGCGCCGCTTCCCAATGCATGTTTCCGTCGCCGGTGAGACTGAACAGGACCTTCACGCCCTCGGCGTGAAAAGCGCGCGCTGCAACCTCATAGATTCTTGCTTCGGACAATGCGCTGGCCTCCCTGCTGCGCCGGTTTTTCAACCTTCTCCCTGTCGACTACCTACGGCACCCCAGGTTTAAAATCAACTTGATGTATCGCTTTGCGCTGCGATATGTCAGATAGTGATGTATTGCAGCGCGCTATGAAAGGTGTCGGTCCGGGCATCCTGCCTCATCGGGCACGGCTCGAAGCCTGACTTTTGCTCCTGAAAGCCTGACGTCTGGTTGGGCCATTTTTCGGTAGCTGCGCGGTACCCGTTGCTGGAGGAGGACGATCACTATGAGAGCCGTTATACCTGTTAAAGCCGGAGGACCCGAGGTTCTGGAACTCGTGACGCGCAAGATCCCATCCCCTGCAAAACAACAGGTTCTGATCCGCGTTGCAGCCGCCGGGATCAACCGGCACGATCTCAATCAACGCAGCCGCGGGCATGGCCCCTCCGCAAGTACGGACATCCTTGGTCTGGAAGTGTCGGGTCATGTCGTCGCTGAAGGCCCGGACGGTAATGGAGCGCTGATCAACCGACGCGTGGCAGCCCTGGTTGATGGCGGGGGATACGCAGACTATGTCCTCGCCGATACCGAGCTTGTCTTTGACTGGCCAGAGGATCTCAGTGCCGTGGAGGCTGCGGCCCTGCCCGAAGCGCTCTTTACGCTGCAGCTCAATCTGGTGGCTCTGGCACATCTGCAGCCGGGCGAGTGGCTGCTGATCCATGGTGGCACCAGCGGCATCGGAATGGCAGGGATACCCTTCGCCAAGCAATTGGGGGCAAACGTCGTGGTGACGGCGGGTTCAGAGGAGAAATGTCAGCATTGTATCAAACGAGGTGCCCTTAGCGCCATCAACTATCGCACCCGGGATTTTGTCGAGGAGATACAGACGCTGACCGGCGGGCGCGGCGTCGACGTCATCCTCGACACCGTCGGAGGCCTCTATGCCGGCCGGAACCTTGCCGCATTGGCCTGCGACGGTCGTGTCGTGCATCTATCTACAGCCGCCCCGGACTTCCAAGTGCCCCTCAATGACATCATGGCCAAACGGGCCCGTATCACGGGTGCGCTGCTGCGGGCCTATCCGCTTGCAAAGAAAGTTCTCCTCGCAAAAGACATCCGTGATCGGATCTGGCCACAAGTCAGCCAAACGCTGCGCCCCGTCATCGACCGTGTCTATACGCTGGAGACCGTTCAAGAGGCCCACCGGTATATGGACGAAGGCGTTCATATCGGCAAAGTCATGTTGCGTGTCGAGGACACCGCGCGATGAGATGAGCCCGTTCAGATCACGCCGCGAGCCTGGAGAGACTCAATCTCATCTGCCGTAAAGCCCAGATCCGAAAGCACGTCCTGGTTATGGGCGCCAAGACGTGGAGGGGCAAGACCGGTGGCAACCGGCTCTTCATCGACCATGAATCCCGGCCTCAGCACCTGCAGGCTTCGCCCCTCGTCCAATATCCCCTCATACTCGGCAATCTGCTGTCGTGCGACCGTCTGGGGATGGGCCAAAGCCTGCGGGACGGTCAGCACTTCCCCCGCCGGGACATCCAGGGCCGTAAGGTCTTTTGCGCATTCCGCTACGTTGCGCTCCGCCAGTTTGGCGTCGATCAGCGGAAGAAGCATAGCTCTGTTCCTTTTCCTGTCGTCGCGGGTGCGAAAGCGCTCGTCCTTGATCATCTCGCCAAGCCCCAGGTACTGCGCGAGCGCTTCCCACTGCTCCTGTTTGTTCGCCGTGACATTGAGAAGCCCGTCCTCGCAGCGAAAAGCGCCCGATGGAGCAGACGTCGAATTCTCGTTTCCGATCGGGCGCGGTACCGTTGCGGCGGTGAGCCAGTTGGAAACGGCCCATCCCATTGTCGCCAAGACTGAACTCATCATCGAGACATCGATGAAGGCGCCGCGACTGGGCGATACGAGCGCCCCACAGATTGCCATGGCAGCCGTCAGTCCTCCGATGGAGTCGGCGACCGGATATCCCACACGCAGCGGCCGTTCAGCACTTTCCCCGGTGACAGACATGATCCCGGCCGCCCCTTGTATGATCTGGTCATAAGCGGGGCGGTCGCTCAGGGGACCGGTCTGGCCAAAGCCGGAGATGGCACAATAAATCAGGTCTGGCTTTTCCGCCTTGAGGCGCTGATATCCCAGTCCCAGTCGATCCATCACGCCAGGACGGAAGTTTTCGACGACCACATCGGCCGTCTTCATCAGCTTGAGGAAGATCTCCACGCCCTCTTGCGACTTCAGGTTCAGCGTGAGGGATCTCTTTCCGGCGTTCTGGGCCAAAAATGAAGCTCCCATCCGGGCGTGGTTCAGACCGACATCATCACCCAATTGCCGCGCCAGATCCCCCTGCCCGACCGGCTCAACCTTGATGACATCGGCTCCAAGAGCGGCCAGCTGATAGCAGGCGAGCGGCCCGGAGAGGACGTTGGTCAGGTCAAGGACACGTATCCTTTGCAAGGGACGAAATGCATTCACTGGCCTTACCCCCGTCCCTGCCTCTCGATGCGTTCAAAGCGCCACGCGAGCTGACGCAGCTTGAGCCTCACTTCGATTTGTTCAAGAATTCTTCAACCGATGCCCGATGCTCGGCGGTGGTATAGCAGATCGCTTGCGCTTCCCGGCCCAGTGTAAAGATCTGGTCGGCGGAACTCTCCAACGATTGATCAAGAATTGCTTTGGTCAGCGCGATCGCTGCGGGCGCACCCTGGCAAAGCTCTTCAGCCCAGGTCTGTGCTGCATCCTGCAATCTCTCAGGGGCACAAACACGGTCAACCATTCCAATTTGCAACGCCTCATCCGTCTCGACTACGCGTCCCGTCAGGATGAGTTCCTTGGCTTTCACGAGCCCAACCCGGCGCGGCAGGAAATACATGCCGCCCCCATCAGAGACCAAGCCGCGCTTGATGAAGCTCATTGACAATTTCGAGCCGGAAGCTGCCATGACGAAATCACACGCGAGCGCCATGTCGAGCCCCAATCCGAAGGCCGAGCCGTTGATGGCGGCGATGACCGGCTTGGTCATGTTGCGGATGACGCTGATCCCCCGATGGGTCTGCTTCTGGCGAAGCCAGCCGTTAAATGCAACCTCGCCGGCGGGCGCGTCCAGTCGACCCCGCATGCCACCGATATCGCCCCCCGAGCAGAAGCCCTTACCTTCTCCGGTCAAGATCACCCCGCGCACCTGCCGGCAGCTATCTGCCCATTCGAATGCGGCAATCAGTTCCGCACGCATCTGATCGTTGATGGCATTGCGCACATCTGGTCTGTTCAGCTTGATCGTGGCGATGCCATTGACGACGTCGGTCACGATAAAGGTTGCAACGGGAGGAATCATTTCTTTGGCGTTTGCAGACATGTATGAAAACCCTTGTCGAATTGAGTTACGATGCAGTCAGACGAGGCGGCGGGAAAGCGCAAGCACACCGGGGACACGGTCGCCGTAAAGCACCAGTTCGCGGAGGTTGTCCCGCTCGCGATCATCCAAAGCGACGGCTGCGAGTTCGTCGAATTTCTCCACGAGCTCTGCGTCAGTCAGCGGATCGTCGGGATCGCCCTTGCGGGTCTGCTGGACGTGATTCAGCACCTGGCCGTCCTTCAGTTCGACCCGCAGTTTAGCCATGCGCCGGCGGGGGTATTGCGCAGCGATCTCTGGATCCTCCAGCACGGTGATCCTCGCCATGATGGACCGGATGTCTTCCCGCGCCAGGGCTTGCGGCGTGAAAGCATCCATGCGCACGCGTCCCAGTACAAGTTGCGCACCGATGCAGTACTGCACCGAAAACCGCGCGTCTCTCGCCGTTTCCACCTGGAGCCGGTCGCAGATGGCCGCTGTCGGCCCGTAGCCATGTACAGTAATTGTCCTGATATCGTCGCCGGTGAAGGGGATCTGCGCATGAAGCGCCCGCATTGCGTCGAGCGCTGGAAAGATGTGACCGCAGCAGCCATGGTTCTTGAAGGTCATGCGGGTGATCGGCGTCCAAGCATTCAATCCGTCGAGCGCCGCTGCCCAGTTGCCGGTCGTGTCGCTGGAAGCTGCCGCATAGCCGTGCGGCGCGTGCAGGCTGTCGAGCGAGCCCGTGACGCCGGCGGAGGCGGCAAGTCCCGCCAGAACGCCGGCTTCCGCCGCGTGCCCGCAATGGAGCGGCTTGGTATTGCCCAGGCCCTGGAGATTTTCCTGGTGCCCGCCGGCAAAACTCGTGGAAATAGCGATGGCGTGAGCGATCGTCTCGGCCGTGCCGCCCATCAGCATGGCCGTGGAAACGGCCGCACCGATGGTGCCGACCGTGGCCGTGATGTGCCAGTCCCGGTAATGGCTGGGCTGCAGCGCCATCGCGACGCGGCATCCCACTTCATAGCCCCCGATGACCGAGCGTCGAAAGGCCTCGCCGGACGCGCCCCTCTCCTGTGCCACGGCCAGCGCAGCCGAAATCGTCGGACTGCCGGGGTGGTAACCTCCATCCCTGAAAATATCGTCGAATTCGGCAGTATGGCTCGTTACCCCGTTGAGAAGAGCCGCATGCCGCGAGGTGCCCTGCGACCCGTCGACGTAGCTGACCGAATGGCCTTCGCCGCGTCCCGAGGCCAGGGCCTTGGCGAGCAGGGGCGCCGGCCCGTCCAGGCAGCCCGGAAGCATTGCGCCAAACCAGTCCAGGATGGTGCGGCGCGTTTCCCAATCGACGTCTTGCGCAAGAGCGACGGTATTCCAGCGCGCGGCGGCCTCCGCAAGTCTGATCAAAGGATTTTCCATGCCATTTCACCCTTCAGTTTGTTTCTTCGCTTGCCTTGCAAGGCCGTGTGACCGCCCGTTGCCGCTCGTCTCATTCCACCCGGTTGTCGGTTTGGCCGGCCCAACAAGCACCGGAACCAAACCGAAGATCGACATCAGCCGCGCTTGAGCAAGAGGCCCCCGTCGACCGGCAGCAGGACACCCGTCACGTATCTGGCTTCATCGGAAGCCAGAAAGACGGCAGCATTGGCGACATCCTTTGCCTCCCCCATGAAACCCATGGGCACCAGCGCGTCTCGCTCGGCCCTGATATCCTCGCGGGTGCGCCCAGTCTCCGTGGCGCGGCGCTCGATTGCCATTGGCGTGTCGATCAGTCCCGGAACGATGACATTGGCCCGCACTCCATGCCCGGCATTCTCAGCCGCAACATGCTGGGTCAGCGTGTTGATCGCGCCCTTGGACGTTTTGTAGGCGAGCGTCGGGCGCATCGAAAGCGAAGAGGTGGACGAGATGTTGATGATCGAGCCACAACGCTGCTGGCGCATCACCGGCAACGCATGCTTGCACATCATGAACATGCTCTTGAGGTTCAGCGTCATGATGCGGTCCCAAGCCTCCACGTCGAGGTCCCAGGTGGGTCTGTCGCCCTTTGACATGCCGATGTTGTTGTGCAGGATGTCGACGCGTCCATAGCGGTCGACGGCGGCGTCGATAACAGCCTTGCAGGCGTCCTCGCTCGTCACGTCCGCTTCGAAGACACTTGCCGGGGCGCCGTCCAGCAGCTTGCGCGTATCTTCTGCCCATGCCCCGACCAGATCAACCAGCAGGCAGGTGGCACCTTCCTGTGCAAACCGCATGGCAACGGCGCGCCCGTTGCCGACAGTCGTGCCGGGCTGCTGCCCCGCTCCGACCACCACTGCAACCTTGCCCTCCAGACGACCTGACATGCGCTCCTCCATCCGCCTTTGCGTGATGCTTGAGGGATAGCACCGCTCGGCCGGCCAAGACCCTGATCAAACGTTAGGTGATACAGAGTTCAGTTCTGCTAAGAACTGCTCAGGGCTAGCCATGCGTCCCTTTGGACGCAGTGAAGAATTCGGCAGGCTCTCCCACCTGGCCAAGCAGCCAATCGATAAAACGCTTCGTCTTGACGTTGACCGACGCAGTGGTCGGCCATGTCACGTAGAAGGAGGCGCCCGTTGCGATCTGCATCCCGAACGGCCGGACAAGCCGTCCCTGGCTGACCGTCTCGTCCAACAGGCCCAATTGGCCGACAGCAAGCCCAAATCCCTGCTCCGCCGCGGAAAAGGTGAGAAGCGACGTGTCAAATTCCATGCCGCGATGGTACTCGATCTGAATACCGATCGTCTCAGCCCAGTGCTCCCAGGCCCGGCGGCGATAGCGTGCATGCAACAGGTCGCAGCGCGTGACATCTTGCGGCGTCTCGAGGGGGCCGACCTTCTCCAGGTATTCTGCGCTGCAGACGACGTCGATTTCCTCTTCCCAAAGCTTACGCGCCTTGGCGTCCTTCCAATTTCCCGAACCCAGTTGCACAGCAAGATCGAGATGCGTGCCACGAAAATCAAGCGGCTCCACACGGGTATCAAACCGCACTTTGATGTCGGGGAACTTTTGCATGAAATCCGGCAGCCGCGGCATCAGCCAGTGGTGCGCGAATGTCGGATGGACGCGTAAGTTGACCGTGCTTTGGGTTTCCTGGCTGATGATGCGGTGCGTGGCATGCTCGAGCTCGTCGAACAGGCCGGCAATTTCCAGTCCGAAGGCGCGGCCGATATCCGTCAGCTTGGCCGATCGGGTGCCGCGCTCGAATAGGCTGACATTCAGATAGTTCTCGAGAATCGCGATCTGGCGGCTGATGGCGACCTGGCTGACCCCGAGTTCCTTCGCAGCGGCTGTAAACGTCTTGTGTCGCGAGGCGATCGCAAATGCCCGCAACGGATTGAGCGGCAGGTTGAGTCTCTGTTCTTGCATAAGCGCAGGTTTCCCTAGAGCGACGAAAAGCCAGTCAACTTCCGCTATGGTTAGGCTAAAGTCGACGCCACACCAATATCGGCTTGTCTCACGCTCTGCAAATCTCCCGGAAATCCTAAACGCCCGGCGCCGGTCTGCAGCAAACTCGACGACAGGCTCTACGCGACCAGCGGGAGAAACACGATGGGGCGGTTAGCAGGCAAGGTGGCGATCATTACCGGCGCAGGGTGCGTGGCACCCGGATGGGGCAATGGACGGGCGGCGTCCGTTGTGTTCGCTCAAGAAGGCGCGTCCGTCGTCGGTACCGATATCGACATGAATGCCATGCACGAGACAGGCGAAATGCTCCGGCAAATTGGCGCCGTGCATCACCTTGCCCGTTGCGACGTCACCGACAGCGCCTCTATCGAGAGTTTGGTCGCGGACACGCTTTCCCGGTTCGGCCGGATTGACATTCTCGTCAACAATGTCGGCGGCTCCGCCAGGGGTGGTGCCGTCGAGATGACCGAAGAGCTCTGGCTCTCCCAGATCAACTACAATCTGACCAGTGTCTTTCTGATGTGTAAGCATGTCCTGCCGGTCATGAAGGACCAGAACGGCGGCGCCATCGTCAATACGGCTTCGACGTCCGGGATCCGCTGGACCGGCGCCGCGCAGGTGGCCTACGCCGCCGCAAAGGCCGGCGTGATCCAGTTCTCACGCGTAACCGCGGTCGAGTATGCCCCGTTCAACATCCGGGTCAACACCGTCGTGCCGGGTCAGATGCATACCCCCATGGTCGAGGCGCGCCTCGCCAGCCAACGTGCCGGCGGCGATGTCAGCGCACTTTTGGCCCAGCGTCAAAGCCGCATCCCGCTTCCCTTCATGGGTGACGGACGCGATACCGCCAACGCGGCCCTCTTCCTTGCGTCCGACGATGCCCGGTTCGTGACGGGAACGGAGCTGGTCGTCGACGGCGGGATGTCCGTACGCTGTGATTGACGAACGAGCGCCATCGGGGCCTGGAGGACACGGCCGGTTTGCCCGGCACGGCAAGCCGTTGGCCAGGCTCGGCCTGCTCTTCCTTCTCGCCACATTGGCGGGAGCCGCGTTCCAATGGCTCGGCTCGCCGCTGCCGTGGATGATCGGCCCGCTGGTGGTCACCGCTTTTCTCTGCATCAGTCGCCTGTTGGTGGTCAGCGTGCCCAACAGGATCCGGCCGTTTGGTCAAGTTATCGTCGCCTGTCAGGTCGGCCTGACATTTACACCCTCCGCCTTTGAGAAACTCCTGCTTCATGCCCCCGTCATCGTCGGCACTGCGGTGGCCAGTCTCGTGTGCATCTTTGCGGTAGCGGCAATCTTCGCCAAGGTCAGCGGGCTTACCTTTGCTCAGGCTTTCCTCTCGGCCGTGCCAACCAGTCCAATCGAGGCGGCAGCCATGGCAGTGGAGAGCAAGGTCGATCCCATGCCGGTGATTTTCTCCCAGACCATTCGCCTGTCTGCGGTGGTGGTGATCGTACCCTTTGCCATGTACGCGTTGGAAGGCTGGCCGGAATCTCGCGGTATGGGCAACACGCCACAGGCTTTCGACTTCTTCGACATTGCTGTCCTGGCGCTTGTTGGCTTAAGCGGCATGGCCCTGTTTCGTCTGCTGCGGGTTCCAAATCCGAATTTCCTCGGACCGTTGACCTTGACCGCTCTGCTGGCTGCCACGGGACATGGCATCTCGCCGTTCCCGTTCCTCGTGCTGTCGGCGGCTCAGATCGTGCTGGGTTCCTGGCTCGGCTCCACATTCCGCCGCGATATCCTGACCGCTGCAGGCAGGCTGACATTGGCATGCGTGCTGGCCGTGCTGGTGCTGCTTGCGCTGTGCGCAGCCATTGCCGTGGCGATGAGCCACCTTTCCGGGATGGACTGGCGTCTCGTGGTCCTCGGTGCTGCTCCCGGCGGCGTGGTCGAAATGGCGCTCACCGCCAAATACCTGCATCAGGACGTGACGATCGTTACGGCATTCCACCTGACCCGTATCTTTCTGTTCATGCCAAACATCCCCTGGATTGTCGCCCTGATCAACAGATACGAACGACGAAATGCTTGAAGCGAGGAGAAAAGCCATGACTGACTTCCGTCCGCTGCCGACCGACCGACGGCCCCGCATTGCCGTCCTCGACGACTATATGGGGGTGGCAAAAGAACTGGCATCCTGGTCCGCCATCGAGGCCCGCGCCGATGTGGATTTTCTCCACGAACCCATCCTCGGCGGTCAGGCGGGCGTGACGCAATTGAGCAACTATGATGCCGTCTGTCTGATGCGCGAACGCACGGCCTTTCCAGGCGAGCTCATCGGTCAATTGCCCGGCCTCAAGGCCATCGTTGCCACCGGACAGCGCAACCGGACGCTGGATCATAAGACGGCGCACGATCTTGGTATAGCGGTGATGTCGACGACGGGAAGCGGCAACGGCATCTATGCAACTGCCGAACTCGCCTGGGGCCTGATCCTCGGCCTCATGCGCCATATTCCGCAAGAGAGCGCTGCCATGCGGCAAGGCGCCTGGCAGACCCGCCTCGGGGAGGTGCTGTTTGGCAAGACCATCGGCATCATCGGGCTTGGCAAGCTCGGTGCGCGGATGGCGCTTATCGCGAAAGCCTTCGGCATGAACGTGGTGGCCTGGAGCCCTAACCTGACGCCCGAGCGCGCCGCCGAAGCCGGCGCATTATACAGCGACAAGCAGACGCTCTTGTCTTCGGCGGATGTCGTGTCGCTGCACCTGGTGCTGGGCCCGAGCACCCGCGGCATTCTCGCAAAGGACGATCTGGCGTTGATGAAGCCAGACGCGATCCTCATCAATACCGCGCGAGGTCCGCTCGTCGATGAGCAGGCTTTGCTGGACGCGCTTGTCCATAACCGCCTCCGTGGCGCTGGCATCGATGTGTTTGATCGCGAGCCGCTGGCGGCGGACCATCCCATTCGTACCCTGCCCAATGCCCTGGTCACGCCGCACCTTGGCTATTCCGTCCGCGACACCTTCGAGAGCTTTTATCGCGAAACGGTCGAAAACCTTGAGAGCTGGCTCGATGGTCGTCCAATCCGCCTGGTCGGAGCCAAATAGGAGTTTCCATGCGCCTTGCACCTCCCGATCCTCAATCCATGACAGCTGACCAGAAGCGGGTCCACGACGTCATTGCAGCGGGCCCGCGCGGCCGCGTCCGTGGGCCGCTGGCGATCTGGCTGCATCGGCCGGAACTGGCGCAAGCCGCGCAGGCGCTCGGCGCTTATTGCCGATACGGCTCTTCACTCGATCCGAAGCTGTCGGAGCTTGCCATTCTCTGCATGGCTTGTGTCTGGCAGTCGGAGTTCGAATGGTGGGCGCACAAGCCAATCGCGTTGGAGGCCGGTCTTGCACCCGAGATCACCGACGCCCTAAAAGCCGGACGGCGGCCAGCCTTTCGCGACCCGGAGGAAGCCGTCGTCCATGACGTGGTCTTTGTCCTCTCCATAGAACGCAAGATTCCCGCGGACCTCTACGAGGAAGCCCATACGATATTGGGCAATGATCGGCTTGTCGATCTGGTCGGCCTGTGCGGCTACTACACGCTCATCTCCATGACGCTGAACGCCTTCGAGGTTCCGCTGCCTGATGGCGAGACTTATGAACTGACAGCCCGATAGCAGAAGAGGCCGCCTCTGTGAGACGGCCTCTTCTTTTAAAGACGATATGGGAAAACAAACTGGCCTACTGGGCGACGACGTTGCGTTCCTTCGCCAGACCGACCCAGAGATCCATCTCTTTTTCGACCTGCTCCTTGAACTCGGCCGCGGTCGTGTCTCCAGCGACCACGAAGTTGTCGGCAAGGACCTTCTTGAAGCCATCGTTGGCAATTGCAGTGTTCATGTCCGTGTTGATCTTCTCAACAAGAGCCGGATCCATGCCACCGGGGCCAAATAGCCCAAGCCAGCCATCGATCTCGATGCCTTCGACTCCGTTTTCGCCGCTGGACTGGACGTCGGGTAGAAGATCGAAACGCTCTGGCGCCAAAACAACGAGCGCCTTGACCTGGCCGTTATTGACATAGGGCATGACCGACGCCGTCGTGCTGATGTAGACGTCCGCATGGCCGCCCATCAGGTTGACCTGAGCCTCGCCACCGCCTGAGTAGTGCACGACCTCCGCGGGCAGACCCGCCTGCTGGATAAGAAGTTCGGCTGCGAAGTGGCTGGAACTGCCGACGCCTGCGGTGGCAAAGAACATCGGGCGTTCCTTGGCTTCCGCGACGAAGGCGTCGAACCCATCGGCCTTCACACTGTTTCCGCTGACCGCCACATAGGGACTGGTGGCGACCATGCCGATGGGTGTGATGTCCGTCTTCGGGTCGAATGGCAGGTCCTTTTGCACGGCTGGAGCCGTCGAATGGGCAGCCGTGTTCACCAGCAATGTGTATCCGTCGGGCTGCTGTTGGGACAAATAGGCCGTGCCGATCATCGAGCCGGCACCGGCGCGGTTTTCGACGATGACTGGCTGTCCCCACATCTCCTGAAGCTCAGTGGCGAGCGATCGGGCCATCAGGTCCGTCGAACCGCCGCCGCTGTAGGGGATGATGATCGTTACGGGCTTGGTCGGAAATTCCTGCGCCCCCACGGTTCCTGTCGCTGCGGCAAATGCCAGAGCGCCTGCGGCAAAAATCTTCATGCTTCTCTCCTCCTTGTTTCAGTGCTTGTCTTGCTTTCACGTGACCGGCTGCACCTGATGCCGATCACGGTAAGGGTTGGTCCTCCGCTGCCTTCTTCTTGCGGGCCGCATGGAACGTCGACCACAGGCTCCAGCCGAGCAAGAGCACGCTGATGACGACGAAGGTGCCGCTGATGGGCCGTTCGACGATGGCCACCAGATCGCCCCGCGCCAGAACCATGGCGCGGCGGAAGTGCTGCTCGATCAGCGGCCCCAGCACGAAGCCGAGCAGCAGCGGCGCCGCCGGCAGGGCAAAAATCCGCATCACGTATCCAAGGGCTCCGAAACTGGCCACCGTCAGCACATCGAAGGCGCTGTAGCGAACGGAGTAGGCCCCGATGGAAATGAACATCACGATGGCGGGGAATAGCAGGTGATAGGGTATGGTCAGCAGTCGAACCCACAACCCGATCAACGGCAGGTTGAGAACGATGAGAAGGACGTTGCCGACCCAGAAACTCATCACCAAGCCCCAAAACAGCGATGGCTGCTCGGTCATCATCTGCGGCCCAGGATGGATGCCGTGGACCATCATCGCCCCGATCATCAGGGCCATGGTGGCGCTGCCGGGGATGCCGAGCGACAGGGTGGGAATAAAGGCGGTCTGATCTGCGGCGTTGTTGGCTGTCTCTGGCGCCACGACGCCCTCGACAGCACCCTTGCCAAAACGTTCCGGTGTCTTCGAGACGCGTTTCTCGACCGCGTAGGAGACGAAGGAGGCGATCGAGGGACCCGTGCCAGGCAAAGCGCCGAAGAATGATCCTATCGTCGACCCGCGCAACATTGGCATCCAGCTTCGACGCACGTCGTCGCGGGTCGGAATAAGGGAGCGCAAGGAAACCGTGCGACCCATCGGTTCTACGGGTGCGTCGTGCTTGTTTCTGATGGATGTGATGACTTCAGAGATGCCGAATAGACCCATGGCGAGCGCACTGAGGCCTAGGCCATCCATCAGGTTGAGCGTACCGAAGGTGAAGCGCGGGGTCCCGCTTTGGGGATCCATACCAACGGTCGCCAGAAGAATACCCAGAACGACCATTGCAAGTCCCTTGGCAGCGGAGCCCTCGGTAATGGCGGACGCGGCAATCAGGCCTAGAACCATCAGCGTGAAGTATTCCGCAGGTCCAAACGACAGGGCATAGCCGGAAATCAACGGCGAGAACATGCTCAGCACCAGGATACCGAAGATGCCGCCGAAAAAGGATCCGAAAGCCGTCATGGCCAACGCCACGCCGGCCCTGCCCTGCTGCGCCATCGGGTAGCCGTCGAGGCAGGTTACGACGCTGGAAGATGTGCCCGGGATGTTGAGCAGGATGGACGCCGTGCTGCCACCGTAGGCGGTGCCGTAGTAGATACCGGCCAACATGATGAGCGCCGTCGTCGGCTCGAGATGGTAGGTGATGGGAAACAGCATTGAGATGGCAGCGAGCGCGCCGATGCCGGGAAGCACGCCGATGAAGGTTCCCAGGAAGACGCCCAGGAAACAGTACAGCAGGTTGACCGGCGTCAGAGCCGTTTCGAGACCGAGCGCGATATTGGAGAACATGTCCATCAGAAGGGCCACATAAACAGAGGAAGTGGCAGCCGCAGTCCGGCCGAAAAGACCAGATAGGCGATGAGCGTCAGCACGGCTGCGAGGGCCATATTGCGAATAGGCTTGAAGGCAAGATCAGCAAATCCCGCCGTCATCGTTGCAAGAAATGCGGCCGGCAGAAGCCCGAAAGTGCCGATAGTCAATGCAAAAAGAACGACACTTCCCAGAACCACAAGCGGCGTGGCCACTCGAACCTCGGGGAACCTGCCTTCTGCCCCGGTACTTGCCACCAGAACCATGATGCCAAAAATTGCCAGGATAATGCCCAGGCCGAACGGCACCATGCCGGCACCCATGCGGGTCACGGTGCCTATCGAGTAATGCGTCCACGAGTAGATGGCGAACGCGGCGCCAACAGCCACGAGCAATGCGCCTCCTACCGCATCGCGGTAGTCGATACTGGGCATGCGATCTCCTCCCTTTAAGTTGATGCGCGCTTCAGCGAACCCCAATCCTCCGGACAATCTGCTCCGGTTTCAACCTTCAAAAACGCATGCAGGCATAACAAAAGGTCAGAGTGGAATGTTCTGTCACCGTAATTGCCAATCACTGTTACCTGCGTCATGACGATAGCTATGGAAGATTCCTTGACGCAGAATGGATGGCTGTTCGACCCAGCCGACGGTTTCATCGCCCATATCGGCGGTCTATGGCGGCGTGCCGATGAGGCCGGCGAGCACTACGGCTTCATCACCCGCGACATCCACGCCAACCGCAACGGCGTGATTCACGGGGGCATGATCATGACCTTTGTGGACAGGGCCTTCGGCATGCATTGCCGGTTGGCGAGCGGTGCCGAAAAAGCAGCGACCGTCACTCTCGGTCATCAGTTCGTGACGCCGCTCAAGATCGGCACGTTCGCGACGCTCACCCCGCGCATCGCAAAACTCACGACGCGAATGGCCTTTGTTGAGGGAAGTGTGATGTGTGACGGTGAAACCATCGTGCAGGCGCAGGGCGTCTGGAGACTGGCCAGCACCAAGACCTGACCGAATGTCAGCCTACGCGACGATGGCGTGCCGGCCGGCACGCCATCGTCGCAAGCTGTTCTATTGGCTATTCAATGACGACAAGCGCATCCGCTGCCGCGACCCCCTCGCCCTTCGGCATGACGAAGAGCGGGTTGATCTCAGCCTCGAGCAAACGCGTACCGAGGCTTTCTCCCATGCTGGCCAGCGACAGGATCGCCTCGACCAGGGCATCCGTGTCGTATTGAGCACCGCCACGATAACCGTTGAGGATCCGGGACAGACGCAGTTCAGCAACCATCTCGCGGGCGTCCGCTTGCTTGATCGGCAGCAGCCGGATGGTGGAATCGTCAGCCAGCTCGGCAAATATCCCGCCTGCTCCCAGCAGGACCAGCGGTCCAAGCTGCGGATCACGGCGCAGCCCAAGAATGACCTCGATGCCACCGGTCAGCATTTTCTGAACGAGAAAACCCTCCGGCTTCGGCAATCCTTGCGATCGGAGTGCTGCCGCCATGTCGGTCAGAGCTTGACCGACATGGGTGGCCGAGAGGCCGACCTTGACACCGCCCACGTCAGACTTGTGGGCGATCTGGGAGGACAGGACCTTGAGGACAACCCGTCCGCCCAGCTCCCTTGCAGCTTCTGCCGCTTGCGAAGAGGTCTGCACGATGCGCTGGTCGGTGCCCGAGAGGCCGTAATGACCGAAGATTTCGCGGGATTGTGCCTCGTTCAGGGTCCCCGATGCGAGCCAGTCGGGGACGGCTTTCACCTCAGTTGATGTCCGCACAGCCTGCGGTGCCGGCATGGGCAGCGTTGCTTTTAGCGCAACGGCGCAGGTCTCGGGATCCGTATAGGCGGGGATATCCTGGCGGTTGAGTTCTTTCACAATATGGGGTGCGTAGGGGCTCACATAGGCAATCAGCGGCTTCTGGCTCTTCGCCGCCCCGTTCTTGATCGCACCGACGACGATTTCTGGCTGCGCCAGCGCAGAAGAGCCGACGATCACGACGACGGCATCGATCCCCGGGGAATTGAGGAGTATCTCCGTGGAGGCCGTCATCACGTCGGGCTTGACGCCCGCCAGCGTCACATCGACTGGGTTTGCCGTCATCGGTTCATCGGCCTGAAGGATGTCTGCGAGGCTTTGGGCAGTTGCTTTGTCCAGCAGCGGCACGTCGAGCCCGCCGATGCCGCAACTGTCGGCCACCAGGCTGCCGGCGCCGCCGGTGGAGGTCAGCACAGCCACAGCTCGTCCCTGCATCTTGCGACCGGTCACGAGCATCGCCGGCACATCGAGAAGCTCCGAAAAGGTCTGCGCCCGGATAATGCCGCACTGCCTGAACAACACGTCGTAGACTCGGTCCTCTCCGGCCATTGCCCCCGTATGCGACACGGCGGCCCGCGCCCCCGAAGCAGACCGCCCAACCTTGAAGACGACCACCGGCTTGCCGGCCCGCCTTGCTTTTTCGGCAGCCTGCCGGAATTTATCGACCGATCGGATACCCTCGACATAGGCGGCAATCACCTGGGTGTCGCTGTCCTCGGCGTAGTAGTCAATCAGGTCGGCCAGATCGATGTCGACCTCGTTTCCGGTGGTGGCGAGCTTGCTGAAGCCGATACCGCGAGCCGCTCCGCGCGACAAAAGAGCCCCAAGGATGCCACCGCTTTGCGAAGCCACGGAAATGGCACCGACCGGCAAGTCGCCGACTTCGAGTGCGCCGCTGGCTGATAGGACGATGTTCTTCCTCAGGTCCATGGCACCGATGGTATTGGGGCCAAGAATGCGCATCGTGCCTGCTGCCTCGAGCAAAGACTTTTGTCGCGCCATGCCCGCCTCGCCGGCTTCACTGAAGCCACTGGCGAGCACGATGGCGAGTTTGGTCCCGCGCGCCGCCAGCTGCCTGACGGCAAAATGCGCCCGCTCGGCTCCCAACAGGACGATTGCCACGTCGGGGGCTTCGGGAAGATCGTCAACCGATGCGTAACATTGAAGGCCGCAGACAGTTTCCGCTTTTGGATTGATCGGATAAATGCGTCCGGCAAAGCCGTGCTTGATCAGGTAGCCGACAGGACGCCCGCCAGGTTTGTTCGGATCGGCTGACGCGCCCACAATGGCAACGCTAGAAGGGCAGAACAACGCATTCAGGGCGCTGACGCGTTCGGCAGTAGTATCGGACATCCAGTTCTCCTCACCGTCCAGAAGACGAGCGGCTGAGCCGCACATCCTTCTATTTTCCGCGGCAATCTCGTGGCGGATCGCGCAACGGCAACTGACTAATCGACCGACCTTCCCGACGACGGGTTGGGCTCAAGGAGGGCAGCCAAAGCGATATTGGCTCTACCTTGAGTTTTCGCCGCTCCGGGATTGAAAGATCGCGGCCATGTCTGCTTGTCTTTTCGATGGTCCGACCTCGGCAGCAGAGGCAGCGCAATCGGCGGCGAGACGTTGCGGATCCTGCCGGGACGCCCAGTACAGAGGTCCGCCGCGCCATCGCGGAAAACCGTAGCCGTTGACGAGCACGACATCGATGTCGCTCGCACGCGCTGCAACCTTGTCTTCAAGAACGAGACAGGCCTCGTTGACGATAGCGGCCATTGCACGGGTGTGGATCTCCTCGACCGTCAGCGGGAGACGCGCGATACCCTTCGCGCGCGACGCCTCGGCAACGAGCTCCTCAACCCGAGCCGAGCGCATCGCCCGGCCGTTTTGGTCGTAGTCGTAGTAGCCCGCGCCGGTCTTGCGACCGAGACGGCCCATCTCGCAAAGTCGGTCTGCGATCTCCACGTATCGTGACGACTGATCGCGGGTCGCGGCCTGCTGCTGGCGCATGCGCCAAGCAATATCGAGGCCCGACATATCGGCAACGGCAAACGGGCCCATCGCGAAGCCGAAGCTGCGCATCGCGTCATCGACCTCGTGCGGAAACGCGCCGTCTTCGAGCATGAACTCGCAGCTTGCGCGGTAGGCCGCATAAATGCGGTTGCCGATGAACCCAAATCCGTTTTTGGCCTGGACGGGCTGCTTGCCCAGTGCCTTGGCCACGGCAAGACCCGTGGCCAGCGCTTCGTTCGAGCTCTCCGTCCCCACCACGACTTCCAGAAGCTTCATGATGTGCGCCGGGCTGAAGAAGTGCAGCCCGATCAGGTCGCTGCGTCGCGTCGTGGCGGCAGCGATCACGTCGATGTCGAGATAGGAGGTGTTGGTGGCGAAAAGTGCATCAGCTCCAGCAATTTTGTCGAGTTGAGCAAACACGGCTCTTTTTGTGTCGCTGTCCTCGAAAACCGCCTCGATTAGCACATCACACTGCGCCAGCGCATCGAGGTCGACCGCCGTCACCAGATGTGCCTTGGCTGTGACGCCAGCTTCTTCAGACAGCTTGCCTGATGCCACCCCCTTGTCAATTGCTGCAGCGATGCGTGCCGAAGCGCGCTCCAGCGCGTCCCCGTTGCTGTCCACCAGGACGGTGCGATACCCAGATTGCAGGGTAGCCGTTGCGATATCGGCACCCATCGTTCCGGCACCAACAATGCCGAAGCTTCTGAAGGGCCGGCCTTTTACGCTGGGTGGTAAGTGTCCGTGTGCCGCCTCGCGTTCGGCAAAGAAGATATGGCGCAAAGCCTTTGCCTCTGATGACGCGCGCAGCTCCTGGAAATCGGCCCGCTCTGCCGCTAGTCCCTCGCCGGGTAGGACCGTTCCAACGGACAGGACGTGACGGATGGCGGCCTCGATGTGCGGGCGATTTCGGCCGCCGGTTGCTGCCTTCGTAGCCGCAGCTTCAATGGCTTCGCTTGCCTCGTGCGGAACGGGACGATCAATTACACGGCGCTTTTGTCCTGCCAGACGTTGGGCCAGGGCACTTGCATCGGCGCGCAGATCTTCACCGGACATGGCATCGATCATTCCGAGCTGCAAAGCGTCGCGGGCGCAGACCCGGCCGCCCGTGCAGATCAGGTCGATGGCCTTCGCCTTCCCCACCAGCCGTGGAAGCTTTTGCGTTCCGCCCGCACCGGGAATGATCCCGAGCGTGCACTCCGGTAGGCCGACCACCGTGCCCGGCGCAGCAATCCGAGCGTCGCATGCCAGTGCTAATTCATAGCCGCCTCCCAGTGCCGCGCCATGAAGGGCTGCAACATACGGCTTACTCGACGCTTCTATCGCCGCGATCACCTGCGGCAGTTGAGGCGGGTCGAGCGGCAAGTCAAATTCGCGCAGGTCGGAACCGGCGATGAATGTCTTGCCCGCCCCGATGAGAACGGTGCCGGCGATGCTGGCATCGGTTTCCACCTCCGCGATCCGCGCCAGAAGCGAGGTTCTGACATCGGAGGAGCCGGCATTGACCGGGGGATTGTCGATCACGAGAATGGCGACATTGCCGTCTCGCTCCAGATGCACGGTTCCAGTCACTGCACGATCCTTCCAAATCCGTCGATGGCGCATACGCCGTGGCCCCGCGGCAGAACCAGAAGTGGATTGATCTCAAGTTCCTCGACGCGTGGCGCGGTCTCCGTCGCCAGTCGGGAGACCGAGACAATGGCATTTGCCAGCGCGTCAAGATCGCCGATGGCGCCGCCGCGGTAGCCCGCAAGGATGCGGCTGGCCTTGATCTCCCCGATCATCTCCAACGCGGTTGCACGATCCACCGGTGCCAACCGCATCGTGCTGTCACGATAGAGCTCGGTGAAGATGCCGCCGGCTGCCAGGATAACCATGGGTCCGACCTGCGGATCGCGGCGAAATCCGACCAGCACTTCGCCCACGCCGCGCGTCATCTGCTGCACCAGGATGTCAGTGACAACAACGCCTGTCGTCAGACGCACGCGCGCGACGATGGACGCCATTGCTTCGGCCAGTTCAGCCTTGTCAGCAATGTGCAGCACCACGCCGCCCGCATCACTCTTATGGGCGATGGCATTATGGAGCACCTTGGCGACCACCGGAAATGGGAACGGCAGGTCCGGCACCGGCTCCGTTGTTCTCAAAACCATATGCGGTGCAGGCATCAGGCCATGTCGGCTGAGCAAGCGATAGCAGTCAGCCTCAGTCAAAGAGGTAATTTCGCCAGACACGGGAACGTTGTCGAGAGGCGCGGACCGGGTTGGAAGGCGCCGATGCAGCGCGGCAGCGATCGCGTCGCCACAGGTTTCCGGGTCCTGGAAGGCGGGAACGCCCGCCCCGGCAAGCAGGCGCGCGGCCTCGGGTGCATCTGGTACGAGGAAGACGGCCAGCGGATGGCCGGGCTCGCCCGAGGCGTCCAAGGCAGGCTGAACGACAAGCTCCGGGTTGAAGCGCGCCGACGAGCCGGCGGTTGCCAGGATCAGGTCGAATTCCGGCGCACTGCGCAGAACGTCGAGCGTGGCTTTCATGACGTCGTAGCGCGTACCTGCGAGCGTCAGGTCGATGATGCGGCCGTCACCGGGTTCGATGCCTTTTTCACGCAGGCGCGCCCGGGTTTCTTCGCTGGCGGGAATCACATCGACCCCGCGCAGGGCAAGCTGGTCGACGGCCATGGCAGCCCCACCGCCCGTCGTCGTGACGACCCCGACACGGCCCCTGCGCGGTCCTGTCGGCGAGGCTGGCACGTGCTGCAGCAGCGGCATGACTTCCAGCAGCCCCTCAAAGGATTCAACGCGGGCAATGCCGCATTGCGCAAGAAAGATGTCGGCCACTTCATCGGCACCCGCAAGCGATCCTGTGTGGGAGACGGCAAGCTCCGCGGCCTCCTCGGACCGTCCCAACTTAAACGCCGCCACTGGTTTGCCGCGCCTGGAGGCTTCGATCGCAAACGCATGCAGTGTGTCGGCATGGCGCAAGGTCTCGATGAACAGCATGTAGCTCGTGATCTGCGGATCATCGAGCGTCGCCATGCAAATCTCGCCGATCGAGAGGTCCGTCTCGGCGCCGACCGAGACAAGGCCGGCAAAGCCGATGCCCTTGCGCTTGCCGCGCGACACCAGCGCGCCGATCAGGCTGCCGCTGTGGGATCCGACAAATATGCCGCCCCTGGGCAGATCCGGTTCGGCAAAGGCTGCATTGGCCGTCAGGGTCAGTCCATTGTGAAGATTGACGACACCGATGCTGGAGGGTCCGACCAACCGGATGCCACCACGCGCAAGAACGGCGTTCAGCCGGGCTTGGTTGGCAATGCCCCTTGTGCCCGACTCGGCAAATCCGCTGGAGAGCATGGTCGCAACCGGAACGCCCAGTCGCTGGCATTCCTCCAGACTGTCCAACGCCTTTTCCGTATCCGTCAGGATGAAGGCATGGTCAGGCAGGCGCGGCAGGTCGGTCAGGCAAGCATAGGCCCTTTCCCCCTGCACGGTCTCGCGACGCGGGTTGATCACAAAGATCTCTCCGGCGAAGCCGGAACTCCGCAGGTATTGCAGCGGACGTCCCGCGGTCTTGGAAGGATCGTCGGAGACGCCGACCAGGGCGACGCATTGCGGCCGAAGAAGCGCCGCTGAGCTAAATGTCATCACGAGATTCCCTAACTGGCGCGCTGGTCGAACCGTCGCTCGAAGACATGTTCGGCGATGCGGTTCTTGAGCATCTCGATCGAACCGCCGGCGATCATCCATCCGCGGGTGCGCTTGACGCAATACTCGACAAGGCTTTCAGAGCTGTAGCCATAGCCACCCATCACCTGGAGGGCTTCGTTGGCCACCTCGAACCCGGCCTGATTGCAGGCAAGTTTGGCGACGGCTGTGTCGTAGGCGCTCGGCAGCTCGCCGCTGTCAACAGAGGCCGCCCGGTAGAGGAGCATCTGCGCCGCTTCCAGCTTGACCGCCATCTCGGAGAATTTCCACTGCAGTCCTTGGAATTCGCACAAGGGCCTGCCGAACTGCTTGCGTTCAAGCGCGTAGCGTCTTGCCACTTCAAAGGCATATTGACCAAGCGCGAGAGCACGCGAGGCATTGCCGATGCGCTCGACATTGAAGCCGGCGATCTGCTTCTTGAAACCGCCTGGCCCCAGCAGCACGTTGGCTTTCGGAATTCGGCAGTTCTCGAAATAAAGCGGACACCATTCCTCGCCGCTCATGAAGCTTGAGCGCTCGCCGATCGTAAATCCAGGCGTATCGCGCTCGACCAATACGGATCCTATACCGCCGGTGCCCGGTCCAAAGCGCACGTAGATCAGGAAGAGCTTTGCTTCCGGGCTGTGAGTAGAGAAGACCTTCGAGCCATTGATGACGACATGGTCGCCATCCTCCGTCGCCTTGGTCTTGAGCTCGGTCACGGCGGAGCCGGCATCTGGCTCCGTCATGCCCAGTGAGATGAGGGCTTTACCTTCAAGCAAATCCGCCAGATAGCGCTGCTTCTGATCGTCGCTTGCATACTCTACGAAAGTTCGAATCGGTCCGAAGTTGCCAGCCTGGACGATGTCGGCGCTCTTTGGGCAGACCTTTGCAATTTCCTGGATCGCCACGACGGCATCCATCAGACTGCCGCCGACACCGCCATCCTCCTCTTTCATGGTGATGCCGAGGAGCCCCATAGCGGCAAGCTTTGTGGCGACATCCCAGGGGTATTCCCGCGCGTGAGCACGCTGCAAGGCTCCATCAGCAAGCTCTTTTTCCGCGAACCTGCGAACGTTGTTGGCCCATTCCGCCTGTTCCGGGCTAAGGGGTAAATACATGCGACCTCCCTGATCAATACGATACTGTTGTGCCACAGGGAGGGTCGAACACAACTTCTCAGACCTTAGGCTGGCATAACCTAAGCTCATGTCTGGACTGGCGGATCTATTTCCACCGGCAGTTCTTGCCGGGCGTGTCGGAGACGGAATGACGTCAAGGATGCGCGTCCTGATCTAGCGGATATAGGCTTTGCCATCCATCAGGAGACGGGCGGTCCGGCCGATTAGAGCTTTTTTCACCCGGATCGCGCCCGCGCCCGCCGATACCTTGGCGGCGGCTTCCAGGACACCGCCCGGATGTCCGACACGCAGGTCGTAAGCACCAGAGCCCTGACCGATCTCCCCAACGGCTTCATGAACAAGCGTTCCTGGAATGCCTGCGGCGACTGCGGTACCGGCGGCGCCTGATCCCGGATAAGCCTTGGAAAACTCAAAGCGGGCAAGCGAGCGAGAGAACAGGTGGTACTCGGTAGATCGAATACCGATGCTGTTGGTCGCCTGATACGTCAGCGCCGGCGCGACGGCAAAGATCAGCGGATTGGTGCTGATCCGCAGTTGCTCGTCGGTGTCGGGTCCTACAATGAAGCCGATTTGCGCAGACACCGCCTTGCGCACCGCCTCAAGGCGTCCGACCAATCCCGTATCGGCCTGCATGTCATAGATCGAGGCCTGCACATCCATGCCGATGTCGGCGGCGCGGACGAAAATCAGGAGATTGGCCATGTCCACGACGCTGACATCAATCTCGCCGATACTTGGGATCATCAGTCGATCGACCGGCTGGCCAGTCGGCAGTAGTTCTCCGCCAAGAGCAGAGCCGGCAAAGTCACCAAAATCGAGATCAATGCGGGAGCCGGTGCCCGGCACGCCACCGATGGAAAAGTCGCCGTCGACCGCGGGATAGCCATTTTCCAACGACACGGATGCCGTCAGCCTGCGCCCGGTGTTGACCTGATGGATATGGACCGTCGCCATTCCGTCCGTGACATCGCAAGCGCCTTCTAGGGTACCGTAAAGTGCGGCGCCGGCAGAGAGGTTGCCACAGTTGGCCGCCCAATCAACGCGGGGCAATTCGGTATTCACCTGCCCGAAGTAATAGTCGATATGGCAGTCGGATCGGGTGGGCGATCCCATAACCGCGACTTTGCTGGTCAGTTTGTCGGCGCCGCCCAAGCCGTCGATCTGCCGCCGGTCGGGTGAGCCAAATATGCGAAGGACCCAGGAATCGAGGTCATCACCTTCAGGGGGCAGTTCATCTCGTCGAAGATAAATACCTTTGGAGGAGCCGCCACGGATGATCCTGGCGGAGATCGCTTGCATGTTGAAGGGTGGATGGATAACCAAGTGGCGCTCCCTAAGGTGGTATAACCCGCTGAGCTTCAATAGCCTTCAGATCCCAATCAGAAACCTGATGATTCATTGCCTCGGGCCAAGCGCAAGTTTGAACTGCGAGCGCCGACCTGATGCCTCTGCAATAGCGCATCTCTTATCGAACGATCGGCGGCTTTGGAAGTCATCGTGCGCGATCGGCAACCCACCCCACCAGTCACACCCCCTCGGGCGCAGCTCCTAAGTTCACCCAAAGAAGATGCCGACCAGACGGGGGTGGGCCCGGGACAGCTCTCGACAAGCCAACTGGAAATATTGTCCTCAGCCGGGCGCCCATCTGGATCGGCAAATAGTCATATTCAAACTGCTATTGGACACTTCACTTTGGGAGTGTGAGCACTAGGTTTTCAGCGCAGCGGATTGGGCCCATGACATCAACAATTTTTCCATCATCAACAGGCCCTTTGGCAGACAAGATCCGCTCCTTTTCGTGGGAAGCGACGCCGCTAGGGGCCATCGTTTCGTGGCCGCCCGCTTTGCGGATTGCAGTCGACGCGCTGGTGGCATCGCGCTTTCCCCAATGTCTCTTCTGGGGACCCGACCTGATCGCCATCTACAACGATGCCTTTTTGCCGATCCTCGGTGCCAAGGATGAAGCGCTCGGCCAGCCCATGCGGGTCACCTGGAGCGAAACTTGGGAGGCGCTGAGGCCGATTGCGCAGCAAGCGCTGGCAGGCGAAGCTGGCTACTACGAAGACTTTCCCATTCAGATCTCGCGGCACGGCCATCCGGAAACGGCCTATTTCACCTTCTGCTACTCCCCGATCCGCGATGAAAACGGCACCGTGGTGGCGATGCTGGACACCGCCATCGAGACCACCCAAGCCGTTCATGGCCGAAGAACGCTGCTGTCCGAACGGGAGCGCTATCGGCAGATGTTCGACAATGCTCCTGGCTTCATGGTGATGTTGAGTGTGCCGGATTTCCGCTTCGAATACGCCAATCCGGCCTATATGCGGATCATCGGAAACCGGGACATCATCGGCAAGACGGTCGCCGAAGCGCTGCCGGAGACGGGCGCACAAGGCTATCTCGGGCTTCTGCAGGAGGTGCTGGCTTCAGGACAGGCCTATGCCGCCACGGGCAAAAGCTTCTCGGCCCAGGATCAGGCCAAGGAGCGCTATCTGGATTTTGTCTTCCAACCGATCCGGGACGCGCGACGGCAGATCACCAATATATTCGTGTCCGGCTCCGATGTGACCGAACGAACCGCCGGAGAAGAAGCGCTGCGGCAATCGGAGGCGCGGTTGCGCTTCCTCGACGATCTGGCCAGGGAAACCGGCAAAAGTGCCGACGCCGATATGATCCTTGCTGTCACGACGAGAATGGTCGGCACGCATCTGACGCTGTCGAACTGTGCCTACGCCGATATGGACGATGACGAAGATGGCTTTACCATCCGCGGCGACTGGGCGGCAGAAGGCTCCCCCTCCATCGTCGGCCGCTATCGTCTCGCTGCCTTTGGCAAGCTTGCTGTCAGCAACCTGACGCGTGGTCTGCCTCTCGTCATCAACGATAACGCTGTCGAACTTCCCCCGGAGGAAGCGCAGACGTTCCAAAACATCGGCATCGCTGCCACCATCTGCATGCCTCTCATCCGCGATGGCAAGTTGACGGCGCTGATGGCGATCCATGACAAGGTTGCGCATGCGTGGTCGCCGGAAGAACTGGCTCTGATCCGCGAGGTCACGGAGCGCTCCTGGGCGCACATACAGCGTGTCAGGGCAGAAGCGGAGCTGCGTTCCACGGCCAGCGCCCTTGCCGAACTGAATGCCTCGCTGGAAGCCCGCGTTGAAGAGCGCACGGCCGCTTTGGTTCAGGCGGAGGAGGCCCTTCGTCATTCCCAGAAGATGGAGGCGGTCGGCCAGCTCACCGGCGGCCTGGCGCATGACTTCAACAACATCCTGGCCGGGATAGGCGGCAGCCTTGAGCTGATGAAGACGCGCCTCTCCCAGGGCAGGATCGGCGACGTCGAGCGATACCTGCAATTGGCGCAGGCGGCAGTGAAGAGGGCGGCCGGGTTGACCCAACGCCTGCTGGCCTTTTCCAGGCGACAGACGCTTGATCCAAAGCCTGCAGATCTCAATCGCCTGGTTGCGGGCATGTATGATCTCGTGACCCGCAGCGTCGGTCCGGCTGTCGCAGTGCAAGCCGTCGCGGCCGATGACCTCTGGGCGACCTTCGTTGATATCGGGCAGCTTGAGAACGCGCTCCTTAACCTCTGCCTCAATGCCCGCGATGCCATGCCGGACGGCGGCACGGTGACGATCGAAACCGGAAACTGCGCCCTGAATGGCCGGGCGGCTCGAGACCAGGGGCTCGCGCCTGGCGACTATGTCTGTCTCTGTGTCAGCGATACGGGCACAGGCATGTCACAGGACGTCATTGCGCGCGCGTTCGATCCGTTCTTCACGACCAAGCCCACCGGCCAAGGCACCGGCCTGGGCCTGTCCATGGTGTACGGCTTTGCAGGGCAATCCGGTGGAACCGTTCGGATCACGTCGCAACTTGGCCAGGGAACGGCTGTCTGCCTGTATCTCCCGCGGTACATGTCGCAAACGCCTGCCGAAGAAGAAATCGAGCATGAGGCGGAGGCGCCGCGGGCATCTCAGCGACAGAGCATCCTGCTGGTCGACGACGAGCCTCTTGTGCGAATGGTCGCTTCCGAGATCTTGAGTGAGCTCGGCTATCATATCCTGGAGGCCGATGACGGTCCCTCGGCGGTCAAGGTCCTTCAGGCGCATCCAGACATCTGCCTGCTGTTGACCGATGTGGGTCTGCCCAATGGCATGAATGGTCGCCAGCTTGCCGATGTCGCACGACTGGCACGGCCGGAGTTGAAGGTGCTGTTCATTACCGGATACGCTGAAAACGCCGTCCTCAACCACGGAAATCTGGAGCGTGGCATGCAGGTGATGACGAAGCCGTTTTCGCAAGAAGCGCTCGCCCGGCGCGTGAAAGAGATCATCAACGGCGAGGAATAGTGGCAGGCATCTGGCCGGGGGCCGACCCGCGGTCTCCGGCCAGGGAGGTGTCGAGACAGGAGGCGAAACGGATCGAATGACAGAGCGTCATGCGGCACTTGTCTTCCATCCAACTCCATGCCGAAAAGGCGTTCGACCCTTCCCTGCGATGAGTTCCTGCAAGCCTGCGCCGTGGAAGCCTTATCCAAAGGACCGATATGCTGCCTATCCTGTTCGCCTTCCAGATTATCCCAGGCTCCGATGAGCTGCTTGCCTATTATACGACCCTGGAGGACGCCGTGTCCGAAGCGGCGGCGCATCGCCAGCAACTGGCCAGGGATCAGGCTCTGGATGATGAATACGATGGTGTCGTGGTGCCAATTTGCTTGTACGAGGTGCGCCTCAAGCCGTTGACGCTGGAGCTGCTGATGCCCGTGCTGAACAAGCGGCGGGAATTGCCGGAGGTGTTGGTCGATCAGCTGGAGCAAGTGGGGACCATCGAGTAGCTGCGCCAGCCATCTCGGCTTCGGCCAACGGGAACCTTGCCGCGTCGGTCTGGTTGGGATGCGGCGATTCTAGGGAGACCACATGGCCAGATATTTCTTTCACGTGCGCAAGCACGATGCTCTGGAAGAGGACCCGGAGGGCGGCGAATTTGCGACCCTTGATGAGGCCTGCGATGAGGCTGTTCAAGCCGCGCGTGAGATCCTGGCGGAGAAGCTTTTGTCCGATGAGGTCATCGACGGGCAAACCTTCGAGATCACCGCCGAGGACGGCACCGTGCTGCGAAGCGTTCCCTTCAAATCGGCTCTGCGGCTGGAATAGCCAAGCTCGCCTTTTGGCACGACCCGGGCTGCAATGCGATGGAACCTGTGGCGATGACCCTTGTTGGATCTGCCAGAATAGGAGATGCCGATGACCGATCCACAGACGACGAAACCGAAGGCCACGAGCGGTGGAGCACTTGATATCCATGATGAGGAGACGGCCCGAATTGGCAGCGACGCAGAGTTGAAGGGCAGGAGCACGAAAGAGGATCAGCGGTCGCAGTCGACGGACGTCAATGATATCAGCGAGACCACCGACGGCGACGGGCAGCACGCGATAAAGACGGAGGTCTAGGAGGCGACGGATCTCCCGCAAAAAGGGTCGCCGTAAGATCACCTCTTGCCGCCACTGGGCTTCCAGGTCACTCTGAATGGTGGTCGGTTGCCGGCCCGCGGTGACACGGTAAAGCTGCTGCGCAGGCCAACTCGACCATCTGCTGATCGGGCTGGTGCGATGCCGGCGATCGCCGTATTTCTCTCTGCGGACGTTGCAGTTCAAACCTGTTCGCAAATAGAGCCGCACCAGCCCGCTGCGCAGCTCGAGCTACGCGCATGAGAGCGATTAATGGTATACTTCACGGTCACAGATGGACGTTGCCAAGCTCTTCTCCGCACCGGGGACGCTTGGCTTCACCAACAGTTGCGCGTAACGCTTCAACCGGTTGTTGTTCAAAGGTTTCAAGCCGGAGCGCGTTATGCTGAATTTTGTGTTTCTCGGGATTGCTATTGTCGGTGAAGTCATCGCCACCAGTGCGCTGAAAGCCTCGCAGGGGTTCACACAGCTGCTTCCGAGCCTGGTTGTCTTGATCGGCTACGGCGTCGCGTTCTTCTTTCTTTCGCTTACTTTGAAAGCGATCCCCATTGGCATTGCATACGCGACCTGGTCTGGTGCGGGTGTGGTGCTCGTCGCTGTGATCGGTCGCTTCTGGTTTGAGCAAAAGCTTGATGCGCCAGCTGTTGTCGGGATGGGATTGATCATCGTCGGCGTGCTGTTGATGAACGTCGTGTCGAAAGCCGGGGGTCACTAACAACCCCCTCTTGGACGTCGGGTGCCGCTGCCTCTTCGCCAAGCGGCCCTATGATACAAACCAGTGCAGCGGCCTAGGTGATTGTCTCTTCCCTCACTGCCATATTGAGAGTGCCCGCATGGTTCTCTCCCCAACGCCTTCCTTCCAGGCGGGCTATTTTTTCGCCGTCCTTGCGCAGCAGCAGCCGGTGGCATGGTTGAGACGGCTTGCCCAAGAAAGCGCCTCCGCCTGGGTTGTTGATCCTCACCGCATATCAGGTCCGAGGCATGTTCCCGGGGCCGTCGGTAATATGATTTACAGCCGATCAAGCGTCCTGACGCGCTCCGGCATCTTTTTGCCCCCGACGCAGTTTAAGCAGGTGGCAGCCCAGGAGAGCGATAATGGCAGAGAAAATGATCCCCGACGTCGACAAGGAAACGGTCCAGAAGGATGGCCATAGACGGTTCGTTGAAAGGGTGGATGTCACCAAGACTCCTGAACAGGAGATTGAGGATGCCCGACGTCGGCCGGGCGGCCAAGGCACGCGAGACGCGATCACCAAGTAGGTGATTGTCAGTGGCGCCTTCATCGGACCGACGCCACCGCCTGCGGGAACCTTATCCGCCCAGGGTTCAACCATGATCTCATGAACATCCCCTCGCCAATCTGTCGGTAGCTTTGGGGGGCCAACAGCGACGGCCGGCGCATTGCCTTTTTCAATGTCAGCAGCACCTGCCGCGATGCCCGCAGCTTAGGGCCCCGTACGCTGGCAGACACTTCCATGGCAGCCTCGGATTTGATAACGATAACTTGCAACAGGAGGCTGCGGAATGGCCGGAACACCCAAGGTACTGCTTCTGGAAGACCAGCCACTCCTGTCTCTGGAACTGGAGGACTTGATCCGCGAGGCGGCACTGGCAGACCCCTTTACGGCCTCCACTTGCGCGGCGGCCTCCTCCTGGCTTGAAGAACATTCCCCTGACGTCGCCGTACTCGATATCAGTGTTTCGGATGGGGATTCGGGCCAAGTGGCCGAGACGCTGTCGAGACGCGGGGTGCCGTTTGTCGTTCACAGTGCTCGCACCCGTTCCGACGCAAGTCTCGATACCGTCTTCCTGAAGGGGATCTGGGTGCCGAAGCTCTGCGAACCGCGAGACCTGCTCAACGCCCTGTCGCAGTGTCTGAAAAACGCGACCATTGATGCCGGACGCCTGTCAGCTGCTGCGCAACCGACCTCTCCTTAGAGCAACATATGATCGTCGGGTCTCGGTGGCTGGGTCATTGACCGCTTGACCTACTGCTGAGCGAGCCGATGGCCGCAACCATTGCGCCGCGGCCGCCCTTCTTCCGGTTTCCTCGATCTGTCGCCGCCTTTTCCGCCCCGGCTGGGTGGGTGCATTCCCTGCTGATCATTCCCTGCCGTCCCTGTGGAGGGGGTGACGCAAAGTCCCGGGTCGTTGCAGCCGCTCTTGCCGTTGTCCGCTTGCCGTTTCTCACCTCATGGAACGCACATCAACCACGGCCTGCGCCCGCCCAATTCCTGTCAGTCTGCCGTATCAGCAGCTATCGAACCTCGCTTGCAGTGACGCCACGATGTTTTCAAGTGGCGCGTGCCAGGCCAAGCGAGCAACGTACCGGGAGGGGAACACAAGCCAATTGTGAAGGGGCACCAATCCCGTTAAAGTGGCGGCAGCTGTAGGCGGATGACACGATGCAGAAGTCCCTCGACGCGTTAGGTATCTTTTCCGAGTTTCTGGCCAGTGCCGACACCGCGCGCGCGGTGGCTGAGGCCTTGCACCGGGCCTTGCAACCCTTCGGCGTTGAGGCGTGCCTGGTTGCCCAGCTGGCGCCGACGACGACACCCTCGCCGGAACCCGCCATCCTCGTCGATCGTTGGCCCAGCGCCTGGTCCAAGCACTACTTTTCCAAAGGACTGGTGGCACGCGATCCCTGCGCGGCACAGTGCCTTCGGTCCAGCCAGCTGTTCAGCTGGCGCAGCATTGCGCAAAAGCGACTTCAGCGCGAGGAACGTGCCGTCATGGAGACCGCTGCAGATTTCGGGCTTCGGGATGGCTTTTGCCTGCCCGTGCATGGAGCCACCGGCGAGATCGGCGTCATCTCCTTGGCCGGCCAGTCACTCGAACACTCACGCCGCGCCCGCTTCGTCATCGAGGCGGCCGGCTACTGCAGCTATCAGAAGCTCGGTCGCATTCGACAGGCGTCAGTTCGACCTGTTTTGACCAAACGTCAGGCAGAAGTCTGTGACTGGGTGGCGGCAGGCAAGCCCCTCACCGAGATCGCCGACATCCTCGGCATTGCGAAAGAGACTGTCGAGCGCCACCTGAAGGACAGTCGCGCGCGACTGGGCGCAGCCAATAGGGTGCATACCGTCGTGACGGCGATCAGGCGGCGCGAGATCCTGATCTAATCTCACGTGAGGTCGGAGGCGCAAAGCCCGGCGCAGTTTTGTCATTTTCTACCCGTTTTCGGGAATATCGGCGGAAGCGGCGGCGCTGTATCGTTTAAGTGCAGAGTCGCGAGGCGAGCATGCAGGTCATTGCTTTCGACGGTACGGAATCGGCGCGAACGGAAGATCTTCTTCGGCAAAGCTTCAAGCTGCGCGCAGAGGTGTTCGATGGCCGCCTTCACTGGGACGTCCGGGTGTCGGGCGGGCAGGAACGCGACATTTTCGATCGGCTGCAGCCCACCTATCTCGCCGCTGTAACGCGAGACGATACCGTCGTCGGATGCGTCCGGCTGCTGCCTGTAGATGGCCCGACGATGCTGTCGACGGTCTTTTCTAAGCTGTTGGACGAACGAAGGATCCTCGACCTTTGCCATTTCGTCGAGGCATCCCGTTTCTGCGTCGAGACCCGACGCCATCGCAGCGGACACGGACTGCATGACGCCACGCAAAGCCTGTTTGCGGCGATGGTAGAATGGTCGCTTCAGCACGGATACGCAGGAGTCGTTGCGGTGGTCGACCTGCGGATGGAGCGCGTCCTCAGGCGCGCCGGCTGGGTGCTGTCGCGGCTCGGTCCGCCGCAGCCTATGGGCGTGACATGGGGTGTCGCCGGTCTGCTGCCTGTCAGCGCCAGGCAGTTGCGGGCGCTGCGGCCCGATACCCACGGCTTGCTGGACCTCGGCGCGGCACCGCCGCAACCTACCAGCCAAGAGCTGCAGCAGTCCAGCAGCGCCATGGCTCAGCCCTCGCAGATGTCACGAGCGTAACCGGGAGAGCGGGAGACAATGCAATGGATGGATCCCTGTGGCGCCTCCTGCAAGAACATGCCGGTCTGGCTGCCGCAGTTCATGTTGCCGAGGGCGGCGGCTTTGGCCAGAGTGACCGCCTTGAACAGGAACAACGTCTTCGCAGCCGGCTCTTGAAGCATATACCCGCGTCAAACCCGGACGCGCAGATCAAGCTCCTCTACCTCTGCCTTTTCCTGATCAAGTCTCGGATCGGTCTGGACCGTGAGGCGACCGAGACGGTGATGCAGTCTGTATCAGACTTTCTCTAGCGACAGATAGATGCCAGCGCCCTGCCCCCCGTCACGGGCTGCAGGTCGCATTAGAGCTGATATCCGCCCGCCTGGGCGCGCGCAGCTAGCGCTGCAAAGGCTGTCTTGCCTCGAGCAGATATAGCGCTACGGCTGCTGGAAAGGGACTGGCAAGACTCCGGCTGCCCTGACTTCAGGTTGATGTCGACAGCCAGAAGCACGCCAGTAAGGGCCCCATTCAACAATGCTGCGCCTCCAAAGATGTCACTTTCCACGCTCGCCTTGATCTTCTCAGCGGTTGCCGCTGCAAGCTCCAGCGCCTCGACGATCACCTGTGCGGCCTGCACCGGCATTTGCGTCGCCAGGGTTTCGGCCCGGCGGACGGCGTCCTCACCGCGACGGGTCTGATCCCGCACTGCCGGATCAGCGTGATCGTCTGCCGTGCTTCGGGTAGAGCCGCGCCGGCCCTTCAGTGCCGCAAGATAGGCCTGGAACGCCTGCTGGTCGGCGTCGGCAAGATCGGCCAGTACGGAAGACTGCCGGTCCAGTCTGTCGAGCGCTAGGCCGAGCTCGTTGCTGCCGCCCTGGCTTCCAAGCGAGACCTCTATAGCCATCCGGATCAGAGACAGGCCGATCAATGCCGCTAGGATCGACGCGGTGCTGCCACCCAACTCCGGCGAGCGATGGCCGGCGCCGTCAAGAACCGTTTGCAGTGGCTGATCAACAAGATCCACGATGCTTACCTTTCGCGCTCACGAACCTCACGCGAAACCGGCCGTGATCCGATACGTTCCCGTTATCTTTCAGCCGCAGTGCGTTATTTCGGCTGTGCTGGCAAACGGGCGACATCCAACGCAGAGCTTACCGCTGGGCTGTCTGCCTCCTGGTTCTTGGCCTGAAGCACAGCCACCGTTTCCAGCAGGCTCACCACAGATGCCATGGTCTCGGCGGGCAGGTCCTCGATCAGCTTCATCATCCGGAAGCGGCTCTCGGCTTCCTGCTGATCATCGCCCCACAGATGCGGAGCCGCTGCAAACAGCATTTTCAGCGGCGAGACGCCGAGCACTTCGCTCAGGTGGATGAGGCGACTGACCGTCATCTTCGACGAGCTGCGTTCGTAGCGGCCGTAGACCTGCTCACTCAGGCCCACAAGGGTCGACAGCTCGGCCCGGCTGAGCCCTTTGTCCTGCCGGCAGCTCCGCAAGGCATCGCCAAGCCGCGCGTCGAGCTCGTCAAAAGTCGCAATGCCAGACCATCCCTCCTGCCGGTAGACCGGTTTTTCATTGTCCGGATCGATGGTGCGAACCAGCCGGCGCTCCGAGATTTGACTGTCCAAACTCTTGTTCATATTCTGCCATCCGCTGCCTGACCGGGCCTTCTTACATCATCTTCTGTCCGTTCTGCTAGCCATTCCCTCCCGCGTCCGGTGACCCCTGGATACTCGTGCTGACCGGTTGGCTTGCCGCTACGGGTTCCTCGTCCGCTGATGGGCCCGCGCCCGGTCACCATCTATTGGTTTTCTAAAGCCAGTCCCGCTCCAATGAGTGGCTTCGGCAAACGCGCCGGCGAATGGCGGTCCAATCGCGCTCATCGGTGCGGCGGCCGTCGCAGTTGCGCTCGCAGTAAATCGCCCCATTCCGCCTGCCTCACGGCGCCGCTCGTCTAGACACGCGAGCGGAGCGCTCTACGTCAGCCATCAGCTTTCTTGGGAGGATCCATGCCGGGGTTGATGAACAGCTTCTTCTTTGTGGCATTTCGCGAGGATGATCGGGGCCAGGTCGTCCAGTCATCAGCGCCTACGCAGGTTCCAACGGCGCTTGATGCGATCCGCTTCGCGAAACAATTACAATCGACGGCCGCCGGGGTTGTCGCCTGGTCCAGACGCGCCGAGCCCGCTATCGGGGAGATTGGGCCACCTGTCGTCATCTACACGACCGGAAGGATTGGAGATTTCGACTGATGTCTTCCATCACAGGCTTGATTGCAGAGTTGGTGTTGGCAGCGGATGACGTGGGAAAGCTGAGTGCATACGAGAAGGTGCGGTTGCTGGATCGAGCAATCACAACGATACACGACATACGGGAGCAGTTGGCCCTGCAGTCGAGCGGAGTGCCTGCCGACGACATCGCCCATCTGCGCATGACGCGGGTCGCGTCGGCACGCGCGAAGCGCACACCGGATCGTTTCCAAGCAGCCCTTCTCGACGCCGCCGACCTGATCCGCGCGCTGCACAATGCCGTAGACACTCAAACGGCAACTGATGCCGGCGAAGGAACGATGCATTGAGCAAGCTGACGAACTTATTGCAGGGCTGGTGCGGGCGGCGAACCACGCCGAGCACCTGCCGGACGTATAGCGGGCGGAAGTCTTTTCTTGTAACATCGCCACGGTTCGCCCTATGCGGCATATAAGTGACGTACTGTCCGAACCAGACGATGCCGAAGGATTGTGAGGCTTACGTCGTGCGTTGCAGGCAGGGGCGCGACGACCGGGACTGTAGATGTCGTACGGGACGCGTTGCCGCCGCCGGCATCATCGGGCAGCTGCACATCACTCTCGAAACGGAAACATAGACCAGAACTCATCAGCCGTACCGGATCGAGCCAAACCGCCCTCGCCGCCCATGCCGTACCGTGCAATAGAAGCGACGTCCGAACGAAAGCCGGGCAAACCCCTACCTTGGTCCCCGCTCTTCCAGTGCGGGGCTTTTTTTTGGGCTCGTGACGCCTGGCCCGACCGGTGTTTCGACCGGAGCTGCTGCCCAAGCGTCCGCCAGGCGCTGGAACGCAAACCTGCCGTAGGGGAACCTCCGCAGCCCTGGACGTCTAGAACAGCATCGCCAGTCACCAGGTACCGCAACTTGTTCTCCAACGGCTTTCTGCTGGCTTGATGGAGGAACCTGCGCTGCGTCCAGGCCCGTCGCTCTGTCTGCGATCGTACTGAACATTCGATTTTGTGCGCCGCTGCTTGTCCGACGGATCGTAAAAATCTATATTTCTCGTCAGGCGTTCGAATGTGACCGCGGATGTACCGGCACTGTTGGCGCAAAAGAAGGTCGCTGCATTTTCTGCCGCGGCCTTTTCCCATTGTGGGGAGAGCATGAAGCAGTCCCGTGATGAGGCCCTAATGGCTGCGATAAACTTTGAGGTTGATCGCCTAAGGGCCCGCGTTCTGCGCACTGCTGACATTCGATCGGTCGCCGAGCGTCTTTCGCAACTTCACCCCCATCGATCGGCAGACGAGATCGGCCGACGCATCATGCTCGTCCTTCAGGCCTGCGGCATCCCATGGGCGCAAGACTTGCCGGACTGATGGTTGCTGCACCACTTAGGCGTTCACGGACCCTTTCTGCCAGAACTCGCCTTCGCCCGTTGCGCTGGACCGTCTGTTGCCCGCGCTCAATGAGCCGCAGGATTTACACAAGGCGCTTGCCAGCCGCCGCTATCCCAGCCGATAGATCTCCGCCCCGTCCTCAGCCTCTCGCAGCCCTTTGAACGACGCATGACGAAGTGTGCCGGTGTGAGTCCAGGCACGATATTCCACCTCCGCCAACAACGCCGGGGCCGTCAACACCAGGCTCTTCCCGGGGAGACGAACGGGCGGAACACTCGTCTTCAGCCTATCCAGTTGTTTTTTCAGATCTCTCGCCTGGTCGTGACTGAACCCTGTGCCGACGCTCCCGACATAGACGAAGTCGGCGCCTTTCAGGCCGGCAAGCAGGAGGCTCCCGATGGAACCTGGCGCTGCCCTGGACGGCTCATAGCCGACGATCGCGAACGTGTCGCGTTGCACGCACTTGATCTTGAGCCAGTCGCCATTTCGGCCAGAGCGATAGGGCCGGTCCCTGTTCTTGGCGATGATCCCTTCGAGCGCGTGCGAGCAGGCATGGGCCAGCAGCAAATCGGGATCGACGACGAACTCTTGCGAGAGCCTGATGCTGCCCTCCTGGTGGGCTGGCACGATCTCCTCCAGGAGTGACCGCCGTGCGCCATAGTCCATCTTCGTCAGATCGTGCCCATCGAGGTACAATAGGTCGAAGCCGTAGAGGATCGCGTTGCTGGCCGGCAGCCTGCCACCGCGACCCCCCAGAGAGTTCTGCAGTTTCCCGAAGTCGGAGCGCCCTTGCGCGTCCAGGACCACCGCCTCGCCGTCTAGGATCATCGTGTTTGGCATGTACTCCCGTGCCGCGGCTTCGATGCTCGGAAAGCGATGGGTCCAGTCATGGCCGCCGCGGGTGATGATCCGCACCCTGTCCGGCTCGATGTGAACCGCCAGGCGGTAGCCGTCCCACTTCAGCTCATAGGACCACTCGTCACCCTGAGGCGGCTGGCTGACCAGCTTTGCCAGACATGGCTCGATCCGGTCCGGCATGTGATCAAACGGCAGCTCTGGTTGTTGCGGGTCGCGCTTCCTGACTGGTCCGCTCTTCAGGGGAAGGTTCTTTTCCACCAGAAGCGGAGCGTTGGGCTTGCGAGGGCGCTTGGTCATGCCGCCATTGCATCATCAACGGCTTAATATACGGTAATCGTTGCGGGGGGGCCGATCGATGCTGACGAAGATGATCAAATCCGGCCCTGATCGGCAGTGTTGGCATTGCCTTGGCCGTGGCCTCGACATCCAGTGGGGATGTCTGTTGGCTGAGCGAGAAACTGTCAACCTATCGGGATGAGAGAACCCCGCCGACGAATGACCGGCCGCTGCGCGGACAGCGCAGACGTCCGTCTACTTGATTAAGCGCTGCGAGGTGGTTGAGCCTTTGGTGCCACTCTTGCCTCCTGCGGAGGCATTGGAGACCACACCTCCCGGATGACATATGGTTGGCCTGACGGATCTTGAGACAGCGCTTCTTTCGGGCTCTCGAACTCTTCCCAGACACCCTCCTCGGTGAGGTCTACGACACGTGGGACGAAGACCTGCGAGCCGACAAACGGATCGTCGGCCGGCAAACCCCACATCCAAGTGTCGCGCGTGAACGCTGGAAGCCGCCCTTGCCACCGCGAAAGGCGCAGCACATGGTGCGATCAAGCGTGCCCGTTTTCGGGCGCCGAAATCACCGGTGCTATGATCTCATCCAGAGCCTCACGCGTGGTAACCTTCGCGCGGGTCCGTCCGACATCGTCGCAAATGCTGATGCTTCGAAGCATGAGCGGGGTTCCCGACTTGATGTGTTGGACGGAGATATCGCGAATGGCCTCACGGGCATCGCATTTTGCGGCCTTTAGATCAGCAAGTTCCGCCCCCTCCGGATCGCTCACTTGCTCGCCGGGAAAGTCCAGATTGAAGAAGTAGCGTTGCATAGTAACCTTTTCCCTGTTCGGTGCAAACATCGAACTGACAGGTTTGGAGGATGTTTCTGTGCGGAAGCGCACACCGCCGACGTGGAGATGTTCCCCTTCTTGATCCGCTCAAGGCGCTGGTTCTGGCTCTTCATTGGCCTGCTTCGTTCGCAAAACTAGCATCAGATCTTCCAGCGCCACCCGATGGAGCACACGGAAAACGCTCAACCGCAGATCGCGCCCCTCGATCAGCTCCGGGTTGGCGGCCAAAAGGCTGATGGTGCGTCCGGCAATACCTTCGCTCAACGGCTTCAGGGGAGTGTATCGCCTTGCCCAGTTACGCAGCAGGTTCAGCAATGGAGACGTTGTGGATGCACCGGTGCCTTCGGAAAGGGACATAGCTAATGGCTCCTCTGTCTCAGCAGGTGGAAGCACACAATATCCCTCGATCGTCACTGCCTACAAAGTCGGTTGGTAACGATAGACCGACCTTAGGCCGATCCAGAGACGAGTCCATCCCTCTCCCCTATCGAACGGGCGCGGGGCCGCCCCATCGTCAGATGGCTCGTCATCGCGGGCTCCCCTGAGGCAGATTAGCCTTTGGGGAGCGGTCCATGCTCCAGGCAGACAAAACGTAGTGCCTCGTCTGCATCATCGCATACGGAGCCATCTCCTTTCGACGGTGCTCCAGCCGGAACAAGCCCATCCTATCAACCAGAGGATCGAGATTCGTGTCGGTTGCCGGTCGGTCCTCTTGGTCACAACACTGCCAAAGCGGTGGGCAAGCACAATCTGTTCCAGCGGTGATCTGGGGCGTCGGTCCGTCTATTACCTCTTCGGTCAGACCAGGCGCGCGGGTGTCGCGAGCCCCAAGGAAGGCCTCATCGCGGCAGCTTCGAACAAAGCGGGCGCGGCCCCTTCAGGATCCTCATCACCGGCGTCATGGCTGCGGACGTGGAAGTCCAGGATGCCTGTGCATGTCCTCTCTTTCCGCAAGCAGACCCCGATCCTCAAACACGTTTGCCAGTGCTTAGACATCATCTGACGGGCGACGATGATGTAGAGACTGCTGTTTTAGCAGTGGCGCGAGAGGGTAGAACCATTGCGAACCAATGATGTACGAACGGCTAACACGAAGGGAGGTGGGTGTGCCGCCTGTGAATAACGGGGAAAGCGGTGACTGATTGTAAGGAAAGCCATCATCCTGTCGTGTGGGAAGAGGTCGCAGACGCTATCGCGCGACTGGTTATCGCGTCTGGCGCGCCGGAAGGTTCCCCTTCGGTTGCGTGGCGTCTCCGGCAGTGACATGTTCCAGCACATCCGGCCAGTTTCCCGTCTAGACTCCCTCTTTCAGGAAGCTATGTGTTGCGGCAGCATGAATCAGGCAGTCGATATGCAGCTTACGAACCCGGATTGCGGCCAGCTTTTCCGTGATCATGATTGGTCAGCCACACCCCTTGGCCCAATCGATGCGCGGCCTGTGGAGTTGCGCACGCTCATCAGCGTCATGATGGGATCACTCCAGCCGATGCTGATCGTCTGGGGCCCGTCGCAGACGACGATTTACAACGATGGCTATGCGGCCATGTGCGGCAGCCGACACCAATCGGCCTTCGGTGGAAGCTTCCGCTCTCTTTGGCATGACATCTGGGACCAAGTCGAGCCCATCATCGATGCCGCCTTGCAAGGCCACGGCACGGCGATGGACGACATCGAGTTTACCATGCATCGCAACGGCTACCCGGAAGAGGCCCATTTCGCCTTCTCCTACACGCCGGTTCGCGATCCCTGGAGCGCCGTGTTGGGGATGTTCTGCGCCTGCAGCGAGATCACCACCCAAGTGGCCACGCGACGGGAGGAACGGACACAAAGGGAACGCTTCAGGCAGGTCTTCGAATTGAGCCCCGGCGGCATCGCCATGCTCGTGGGCCCTCACCATGTCTTCGACTACGCCAACCAGGAGTACCATTCCATGGTCGGTCTCGGCCGCGACATCATCGGCAAGCCGGTTGCGCAAGCCCTTTCCGAAGTGGTGCGGCAAGGCATTATCGACCTGCTGGACAGGGTGTACCGCGCCGGCGAGCCTCTCGTCTGCAAAGATATGCGCATTGAGCTGAACCGGGGTCCTGACGGCGAAATGCAAAGCCGCCTGTTCGACTTCGTGTTTCAACCGATGACGAACGATGCCGGCAGAACCGGCGGCATCCTGGTTCAGGCAAGGGACGTGACGGAACGGCGCGCCGAAGAGGACCGCCGAGAACTTCTGTCGCATGAGCTCGGCCATCGGCTGAAGAACCAACTGGCCATGGTGCAGGCATCGCATCACAGACGCTTCGAAGCGCCCCTGACCTTGTGACTGCCAGGCGCCGGCTTTCAGAGCGCATTGCGTCCTGAGCGACGCGCCCATGACGTCATCCTCGAAGGTGGTCGAGGCGCATCGACGGTCATGCAGTTGGTCCAGCAGATGATTGATGATCCCGCCAATCCCCGGATCATGATCTCAGGGCCGAACCTCAAGATCGGATCGCGCCCCTCGCTGTCACTGTCGCTGATTCTGCATGAGTTTGCTACCAACGCTATGAAGTATGGCGCTTTGTCATCTGCAGACGGAAGAATAGAGCTGCGATGGCGCGTCGGCGGGGAGATGAGCGATCGCTTTGAAATGACATGGGCAGAAGCAGGGGGGCCCATTGTCGAGCCGCCTACGTTCGCAGGATCAGGACGCGGCTTTTTTCTGCAGGATTGAATGGCACTCTGGATAGTCGCGTGTCGCTTGCCTATGACGTTTCCGGGCTGCGCTGTGATGTGACATCCGACCTCGAGACGTTCCAGAAGGAGCACCAATGCCGAAAACAGTTCTTGTTGTTGAAGACGACGGGTTGATCCGTCTCGATCTGGTAGACACCCTCACTGACGCCGGCTGCGACGTGCATGAGGCGGTCAACGTCGATCAGGCACTGGCGGTTCTGGAGCAGGAGGTGGGTATCGAAATGCTCCTGACGGACATCGACATGCCAGGCTCGATGAATGGTGTCGAGCTTGCTGCCGTGACCGCCAAGCGGTGGCCCGACTGTTCGATCGTCGTCGATACATCCCGCAGCACGGGATGCTGCCGATCGGCGCCCGTTTCGTCGCCAAACCGATTTCCGAACAGATGCTACACGCGGTCCTCTCCCAGCTTCATGCGCCGCAATGACTGAGGCCTGATCTGCCCAACCCCTGTCACACTTCTTAGTTTCATTGCATGATGGGGACTATCACCGGGGTAGGGAAAGCGCCTGTAAAAAGAGGCCTTAAACTGACGGGATCTTAAGCGCCGCGCTTCTACCAGTGTTTCCACGTCCGCCTCCACGCGGTCGAGGGTTACGAGCGAAATGCAAGAGGATGCTATGCGGTCGTCGCTTCGCATTTTCCAAAACCTGTTTCATAAGAGGATCCGGGCGCGCTCGATCCGTTCCGTGACGGAGACCGTCGGAGGAGAAATGCAGTGAGCACCACCACAGACCTCATCACCGAGTTGGTGCAGGCAGCAAACGAGGTGGAGAAGCTGGACGCCTACGAGATGGCACATCTTCTTGAGCGGTCGCTGATCACTGTGCGGGAGATGCGCGGCTCCTTGAATTTTCGGCTGAAAAGGTATGCGAAAGATCCGCTGCTCGATCTTGAGAACGTTCAGAACCGCGTCATGCAAGGCATTGTCGTACTCGATGAGGTAGCCAAGGCATTAAACTGTGCCTCCAAGATGATTGGAGACCTGCACAGCTGGAAACAGTACGACTCCAAGACCTCCAAGGAAACTGAGCAAAAGAGGGAGGGGAAAACTGCCGATGCCGGATGACCGACTGCCGTGACAAACGTTGAGCACCTCGCTTCGGCAGTACCGGATTGCCGCAAACCGCCCTCGCCTCCCTCGCCATTCCATGCGATAGGTCCGGCGTCGGTCTAAAAGCCGGGCATCCCCTACCTCATGCCCCGCTCATTCTAGTGCGGGGTTTTTTGCTAGCAAGGCAGCCCTTTGACTGGAGCGACGGCTCAAGGTTCCGAACAATGAGCAACATCGAGCGAAATAACCGGATCATCCGGCGCAGAGCGAGAGGCAGCAGCATTCCGACGATTGCTACTGCAGAGGGAATTTCTGTGGCTTCGGTTAGGTACATCCTCAGCCGCCATAAATTTTGCATATCTGAACGTGTGCCACCAACGGGCCTCAGCGTCCGCAGCGCCTGGTGCATTGAACAGGTGTTCGGCATCTGGCCCTCGGACAGCAACGTTGAAGAGATTGCAGGTCGCAATGTTGAGTTTCTCCGCGCCCCGGGGACGACGATGCGCATCTGGCGAGAGATCGAAGGCTGGGTCGACAGCCTTCGTCGTTTGCAGGCCGACTAGTTATGAAAAGCCGGATTGCGAATTCTGAGTCGCCCGCTTAAGGGAGGCAGATCGAGGCGTGACTAGAAGAGGTTGCGATGCCCAGTAAAGAACACATGCTTGCAAGGCATGAAGCCCATCTAGACCGCCTTGAGTACGAGCTTGGGCTTCTCACAAACGCGGGGCTTCAAACAGACCCCCCTGAGGCCAAGGACGATCTCGCGCAGCACGTAAGGCAGGTCCTAGAAGGTGAGCGAAATATCGTCGAGATCCTCAAGCGTCTGAAGGGCGTTTCCACCACTGTAGTTGATGTCGCAGGATGGTAGTGCTGCGCTTGTTGCAGGCGGCCCCTCAGGACCAACTACCTGTTTTGGCTGAACTGCGTTACCTCCCCAGACGTTTAGTAGACCCGGCAGATCCTGTGCCCAGTCCGCTGCTTCCCTCAGCCGTTTGAACGGCGGGTGTCGAATTGATCCCATGAGGGTCCAGGCGAAACTCTCTTTCAGCAAGGAGGGCCGGCGCTGTCAGCACGAGGTGTTTGCGAGCAACGCGAATTGGTGGAACGCAGGTCTCCACCGCATCACGCTGCTTCTTCAGGTCCCGCGACTGCTCATGGCTGAAACCAGTGCCGGCGCTTCCCAGGTGGACGAAGTCGGAGCGCTGCGAGCAATAGGCTTCCTATTGCGCCTGGCACGCCCATCGGCGGTTTGTCGCCGACGATGGCGAACGTATCTCTCTGCACGCGTTGATCTTCAGCCACTCACCATTGCTGCCGGACCGATAGGGCGGTCCCGGTTCTTGGCGATGATGCCCCGAGCTCCGTGCGAACACGCACGCGCCAGAAGAACGTCTGGATTAGCGTCCACTTCCGATAGCGGATGCACCCCTGCGCACCGGCCAGCACCACCTCCTCGAGGATCCGTCGCCGCGCCGAGACCTTCCAGCCGGCTTTCGGCGATGGTCAACTTTTCGCTGAGGGTGGGCGTCTCGCCGCGGACGCGGTCGAGAGCGGGGTTCAACGCCGCAGCGCCTGGAGGGGATATAATGCCTTCAACGGCAAGGACGAACTCGCTGCCCTCTCCGCACGGAGCGAGAGGCAATGCTCCTCGAGACTGTCGAGGCTGTCGCGAACTGCTTTCAAAGCCACTGGCCTATTCCTTATGAAAAAGCGGCTAACTGGCAGCCGGGATGGGCATTGCAAGATGATGGTGTCAGCGTGCCATGCAGACGCGGATCATCGGGGTCCAGGGTTCTAGCCCTCGGAGGATTTGATCTCTTCGAGAACCGCTTCAGGGGCGACATCACGCTTGAGTTCGCGGATCTCGTCATCGGCGTCTGTCTCGACATTCAGCCGGGCAGCGATCGCCTCCATCATCGCGATCAACCGAGTTGTCTCATGCTCGTTTAGGAGCGTTATCTGCAGGTCGAGGTCAGCTCGATCATTGTCTTCCTCCGCCGTCCGGTTCTGATTGATCAAGACGAAGGTCGAGAGGAAGATGGCTTCCACGGACGCGATCATCGCCAGTATCACCAGCGACTCGTCCCATGCCGGCACAAGAGGAAGGATCCCGGTGTTGATCGCAATCCAGCCGCCGAAGATGGCGAGGTGGATGTAAGCGCATGTCATGCTGCCGGCGAACTTGCTGATGGCGGCGGCAACCTTCGCCTCAAGTGGAGCCGCCCGCGCCTCGCGTTTTCTGCGTTCAACGATTGACGTGATGTTCCTGGCCAGGGCGGGCCGCTTGCTTTGTAGGCTCTCCTTACTCTGTGCGGCTTCCACTGGTCGTTCCTCCTGCGATTGGTTGGACGACAAACGCGCAACAACCTTACTGGCTCCCAGCGCCGCCCGTCTTGCCCGAACCGCTCCTCGTCGATGCGCCTCAGCTCCGCCCCATGATCCCGTTCAGCGCTGGCAATCTCGCCCGCTGCAGGTTCTCGAGGACGAACAATAGCCGGCTGGTCACGGCAGGTCCGAACCCTCTGTCGGCGGCATTCTGGCCAAAAGCGCATTGCGCCCGGTGGTGAGCAGCTCTGCGGTAATCCGTCCGTACAGTGGTGGTTCCTCGCCTAAGCGGCCACTCACCCGCCCGTTCAATGTAAAATGGCGCTTTGTCTCGAGGACATCGGTCATAGTTTCTCCGGCCTCCGCCATCTCACTTGTCTGCTTCTGATTCTCGTGCGAGATGGTTCTCCAAGGCAGGAGATTCCCATGAGAAAGGATGTAGTATCGCGCCTGGGAGGCCTTCTCGCTTTGGCGACAGGCGCAGGTGTCTTTTGGCTTTTCGTCTGGCAGCCACTGCATTTCGCGCAACAGGGTGCCCCCGAGATCCGCTACTCATTAAAGGCTTTTACGATCGTGCCATTATGCCTCGTCTTCGGGTTGGCGTTCCTGTTCATGGGAAGCCGTTTCGAGTGCCGGACGGCGAAAAGAGACAACCTCACTCCTCTGGGCTGGATCCTGTTCGTGATGTTGGCCGTCCTCACTGCCGCTGGCTTCTGGTGGTTCTCCAGCCAATTCGCGGCTCTGGGCTACCAGTGAGGCCACTGACTAGATGAAGCCGGACAATCACTTGGAGACACACGCATACACAACCTCATGACCAAAGACATGATCTGGAAGCTCGTGCTGGCTTTCATAGGCGCTATCGTCACTGCCTATGTGTTTGAAGCAGTCATTGGCGGCGGCGCGCTTGGCTGGACAGTCGGAGGCGCAATCATGGGCGCTACCTGTTATCCTCTCTTCAAGACGTTGATGGAGCGCCGAGGTCCGCGCTAATATCCTGTTAAAGCGCCGTATGGATGGTGGATCCGCCCAGATGCGACGCCTCCATTGCCTCTAAGATGGCCGCCGCAATTAGGTGGCTGCCTTGTTCAGATGGCTCGATGGAATTGGCGTAGTGCTGGTCCTTTGAGAACATCACCCGCAGGTCGATCAATGGCAGTCCGCGCTTCACCGCCTCACGAGTGATGACGTCGTTCAAAACACCGAGGGCAAGGTTAGCTATTCGTCGCTGGTGTAGATCTGGCAGCATCACGTCGTAGATCGTGCATATTGCCATCGGACAATCGTAACGGCGGGCCTCATCAAGGAGCGTTCGGTACCGGTCCCGAAAACGGTCACGGATGACCCGCACCTTGTCTAGCGCCTCGGCAACCGTGTCCGCAGATTCAAGCAGCACCCCAATTGACTGTAGTGCGTCGTTGCCCCCAGCGCTGATGACCAGCAAGGTCGCGTGGTCGGGAATGCTGTTCAATTGGCCAATAGCGCCCTCGATAACCGCGCCATCTTGGGCGAGCAGACTAACTTTACCGTCGCCAACCTGCTTCATCAGGACGGAAGTGACATCTCCTCCTCGCGGCACATAAGCAGCATTGTCGAAGATCGAGTCACCAATCAGAACAACATGAACCATGAGGCTCTCCTTTCACTGGAGAAACGGCGAGCGCTCATTTTGTTCCTCTGCCGTCGAGGCAACCCATAGTAGAGCCCTAGACCGTTGTTGATCGCGCACCAGTCACTAGCAAAATGGCGCGTGACCTCAAAACTAAACGGCAAGGTGAGCCCAGACCGCAAGAGCTGTAATTCCGACTACGGCCCCAACGGCAATTCTGGCGAGCCCGTGGGGCGCAACACGAACCAACATTTCGACAGCAAGCCAAGCACCACCGAGGAGCAAGCCGGCTGCCAGGAAATCGCCAGGTCCCCAACTCACGCCAGAAGAAAATGGCATTGCGAAAGCGGGTGCGAGGAGCACTGCCGCCGCGAAGGCCAGGTAGATCCGCCGCCAGTTCAAGCCGTGGAAATTGGTGATCATCAGCAATCCTCCCAGGTCTGCTTCTTTTCGAGCTGAGATGCGGCAATTTCAAGGGACAGCACCGCCGCTTTTTCATGCCGGCGTTGCCGCTCGACCCGTTTGGCGTACCCTGGGAACATCGTCTTCATCCGACGGTTCTGCCCCAGGAGGAGATGCTAAATGAGCGTCTGGTTTTCGAGGCTGGTACTACTAGCCCTTGCGGCAGCCCTGATAGGCATTGTCTTCAGCATGATCCCGCTCGCAAATCAGCCACGAGACGCGCCAGAAGGGATGATCATATCCCCAGATACACCGCCTACCAATGACCAGCCGCCGAAAGTCGTTGAATAGCCCGTTGGCTGCTGACGCCTACTCAGCCGCGCGGCTAGGGTGCTAGACTGCTTGCCTTTGGCATTCGCTTGTGGAACTTCATGGCTAAAGATCAGGACAGGGCACATCAAGATTATGGGCGAACTAGCTTTCGACACTTTGTCCGGCATGTACTTCACACTGGACGACCGAGACGGCAGCTACGCAAGCGGGCAAGTGATCCGTCTTGCTGCTGAAGGTGTTTATCTGGTCCGATTCGATGGCAACGAAGTTCCCCTGCCACTGGAGCTGGTATCACTGAGCGAGATGCTCGAGACCACGGAGGAGGAATTCAAGCTTTGGCGATTCTTCGACACGATCGAGGAGAGAGATAGGTGGATCGAGTGGCTCGACACGCCGTCGAAGCCGCGTGTCATTTCGCTCGTACGACCCAATAAATAGTCTATCCCTGCCAACTGCATCCAGGTTTCCAAACGACCAGCCCCGTGAACTGCACCCCGCCACTGCTGAAATAGCACACTCCGCGGAACTTCAACGCAGCGCGCTGGTTCGGGGAGGCCTCAACATGGGAGGCGGGAGGATTTCATATGAATCGTAATATAATCATCGGGCTTGTTGTCATTGTGGTGCTGATCATTGGGGTAATGACGTTCATGCCCGGTCCCAACGAACCTGCTGGCGATGCCTCGGCCCCAGCGTCGACCGAAACGACACCACCAACACCGGCACCGGCTAACTGATGCCAAAAAACTAAAGCTCGCCCGCTCGTTCGGGCGAGCTGTTCCACGTACCCAATCCCTCTACTGCCGAATGGCCATGCCGTCAGGCTAAGCGCAGGATGTTCATCAGGTGCTGCCTGCGCCAGCTTGCCCTGTGTTTTGAGGAGCCGTTCAAAATTCTCCCGAATGGCTGGGATCGGAAAGACACCGGCCAAAGCCTTGTGACCTGCTTGCACAATAGCCTCGTGAGCACATGTGCTCGGCGTTGTAGCGCAGCGCCATCTATGCCTGCATTCCGACGAGGCGTCCCTCGAAGAATGCGACACGATTAACAGTCAGAGAATTCATGGCGCTATCGACTCTTCGTTCTTCCTGATGCACGTTTCCGTTACTCAAGGGGGACTTCATGTCTGCAGTATCGAAGATCGGCTACATATTCACGCTGTCACCTACTGTCACCTTTTCATCGGCTGACGCATACCCGTACTGCAGCGAAGCCAGTGTCCCATCGTGCGCCTCCCGATACGGCGGCTTGGAGGACGAATGGAAGTTCGACTGCTGCAAAAACAAGATCGAAAGTTATAAGGGCGTGGAGCAATTTGTGAGTTGCAACAATCGGCAGCGCGCGGGGATCAATCGTTAAGGCCAACAGGGAGATTGACGGTCTGGTGAGGGGCTGTATGGGGCGGGCTGTCAATGAACATGCTGATCTGGCGGCAGGTGGTCTACTGGGACACTCGACCTGATGATTTCGACGACCCTATGGCCAATGCCTGGGAGCAGCAGAAGATCCCGATCTGTCATTTCTCGCAGCCTGCTAAAGCGCTTTAGCCCGTTTGCACGAAGAACCTTTATCACCCAACCGGGCAAGTCACTTCGGATTAGGAGATCACTCCGCTTCGGCTGCTGGCTCATTTCGCCACCCAATAGAGACGACCGGAAATAACCACGACACAGTTCGCAAGTTCCTTGGTGTCTTGGCTTTTCTTTGGGCGGCGCCAATGCGTCAAGAAGGGGTGCAAGTCTCTCCGGTCTACGGTGCTGTCCCGCTTCGGCAGGGCCACCGCGCTTGGGGGGACTTGCATCGGAACGAAGTCCATCCAAATGAGTTGCAGCACTAAGCGAAGGAGGACGCTATGAAGACCGCTTTAATACTGACGACTGGTTTCGTCATACTGGCTGCGGCGGGAGCATCCTATGTCCTGCCGACCGCCAAAGAAAAAATGCACACCGCCATGTACGCTGCCGATATGCCCGTCGCCCGTTAACTAGCGATAGTTCCCGACCGACCTGGCTAGGCCGTTCGCTTACGAGCGGAGTGATCATCAAGTTGCGTCTGGACTAGCTTCCCTTGCCTCTTGAGGAAGCGCTCAAAGTTCTCGCGAACGGCTGAGATCGGGAAAGTTCCTGTCTCAGCCTTGTGACATGCTCGCAACATAGCCTCGTGAGCGACGTCGCGCTCATTCTCTGGCCACTCTTCCAGAGCGTCGAATACATCCTCTAGGCTGCCCACCTCTTCGATGAAGAACCGTCTCTTCATGAAAATAGGTTGTTCGAACTGATTGGCTCTCATGCACGTCCCTCCATGGGTCGATCCAAATTTGCGGCGGAGATCTAGGAGGAGGAAAGTAGGCCTTCAAGATGACAGGTATTATTCGGTCTGCAACAAAAACAAAAAAGAGCCAGGATAATTGCACCGACCTTTCTCGTCATTGCTGTCTACCTATGCCAGTGCATCAGTCGTCAAAAGTGGGAAGCAACGGCGGCAATCGCGAACAGGGGATTTATCTACTCGCGCATCATCAATGCCAATGGTGATGTACCAGTTCGCGAAAGAACTAGAGCCAGCATCGGCGTCGTCGTCTGGTCTTGGTCCGCCGAGCCTGCCATTGAAGAGATCGGACCGCCGGTCGTGATCTACACCAATGGAAAGGTCGGAGATTTCGGCTGATGTCCCCCACCACAGACCTTATCGCCGAGCTGGTGCGGCCAGCGAACGAGGCTGAGAAGCTCAGGAAATATGAGCGCCGAGATCTTCTGGTTCGAGCGGTGACTCCGATCCGAGACATGGCAGCGACTGTTGATCGTCCGGTTGCCCGGGCCTCAACTGAGGAAATCGTTGACCTTCCGGTACAAGATGCATCCATTGGCGAGCGAGCAAATCCTCCAGAGGAAGCGCGCGAGGCTCTCATTTTGACTGCTCGCAGGGTCCGTGAGCTGCATATCATTCTCGAGATAGGAGCGGAGACCGACATTTCGAGGACGAATGGTTGAGTAGTGAGGATATCCGGCCCCATGCCGGCGTTCGCGAGGAGAGGACGGTACATGGACCGTGTTCGACAAGAGACCCCAGGAAGAAAAGATGGGTGGCAGTGCGGATGGCGCTGAATCCCCAGAGCGAAAGATTGAATGGCTGAAGCATGATTTGCAGAAGTACGGAAGAATAAAGCCCGGCGCAGGGAATGCACCGGGCTTGGAAGGGGCGATAGCCGACTTTCGGGATCTAAACCTCAGAATTCCTCCCAGCTGTCGTTATGGGCTGCCAAGGCTGCAGATCCTTTCCCTGAAAAGGCGTTAGCGATCTTGCTCACCATGTTACGCGCAGGAGAAGCAGTAGGAGCCGTCCGCTGGTCCCTGTTGGCCGCCGGTGCAATGGCACGCTGCGTTGCCACGTGGTACCCGTTTCCACCAAGCTGGAACTGCGACACCAGTTCGCGCAACTGGCCTGCCTCATTAGCAAGCGTCACACCGGCGGCACTGGCTTCTTCCACCATGGCCGCATTCTGCTGGGTCACCTGGTCCATCTGGTTGACGGCCGTGTTCACTTCGGCAAGTCCGATGGACTGTTCGCGCGACGAAGTCGCGATAGCATCCATGTGCTGGTTGATGGTGACGATATAGGTTTCGATTGTCTTCAGCGCCTCGCCGGTCTGGCTGACGAGTTGGACGCCGTTGGCGACTTCCACGGAGGAGTTGCGGATCAGGCCCTTGATCTCCTTGGCAGCCGTTGCCGACCGCTGGGCGAGCTCTCGAACTTCCTGGGCGACAACCGCAAAACCCTTGCCGGCTTCCCCGGCACGCGCGGCCTCCACACCGGCGTTCAGCGCCAGCAGGTTGGTCTGGAATGCGATATCGTCGATGACACCGATGATGTTGGAGATCTGATTCGACGACGCTTCGATCTTGCCCATGGCGTTGACGGCATTAGCGACGACCACGCCCGACTGCCTTGCATTTTCGTTCGCCTGGATGGCTACGCCGCGAGCTTCTTCTGCACGCTTGGAGGAGTTTGCGACGTTGGTGGTGATCTGGTCCAGCGCGGCCGCGGTTTCTTCCAGTGCAGCTGCCTGCTGCTCGGTGCGCTTGGAAAGGTCCTCTGCACTCTGGCTGATCTCGCGTGAGCCACTGTCGATTGAGCTGGTGGAGCTGGCCACAGATGTCATGGTGTCGCGAAGCTGAACGACCGCCTGGTTGAAGTCGGCGCGCAGGCTCTCAAATTCCTCGGCGAAGGCTTCAGACAGCTGGAACGTGAGATTGCCGGCCGAAAGCTGCTTCAGACCGCCTGCAAGTCCGGCCGTGGCCTTAGCCATTGCCTCGGCGCGGATGCGCTCCTGCTCAGCTGTGCGATGGCGTTGCTCCTCCGTCTGGCTTCGCTGATGGGCTGTCTCCTGTTCCAGTCTCCGGTTCTCAAGCGCATTCGTCCGGAAGACCTCAACGGCTGCAGCCATTTCACCAATCTCATCAGAACGGCCGGCGAAGGGAATGGCTGTATCGGCGTCACCTTTGGCGAGGTTGTTCATTGAACGCGTTATGGACTGGATTGGTTTGGCGATGCTGGAGAGGGCAAACCAGACGGCGGCAACGACGGCAACTGCAATGATCGCTATGACGACGTATGTGATTGTCAGTGTGCGCCGATAAGCTGTCCTGGCATTGTCATATGCTCCAGCAGCGCTCTTGGTGCTGATCTCGACCAGCTCAGAAAGAGCGGCCCTCGCGGCGTCCGCGGGCTTCACCATTTCAGTCCGGAGGATTTCGTTAGCACCCGCGATGTCGCCCTGGTTAGAAAGTGCCAGCACGCGTGCACCAATAGACATGTAGGACCTTGTCTCGCTCTCTACGCTCTTAAGCCGTTCCTCTTCCTGCGCAGTGGGTCCAAGGCTGCGGAACTTGGCTGCGTCCTCTTCGACGGTTGCCCAGGCAGTGTCGATGGATTTAGCAGCGTTTGCTTTGCCTTCGGCGTCGTTCCGAAGGATATGGCTGCGGTAGGCGTTGCGGATCAGCGTGACCTGCACCTCAATGTCCTTGACGGTGAGGATGGTGGGCATGTCGCTGGTTGCGATGGAGGTGAGATCTCGCTCGATTGCTCCCAGCCCGTTGACGGCGAAGGTGGCGAAGCCGGCAAAGGCAATGCCGAGAAGGACAAAGATGCCGGCGAGCGCAGTTTTAACTTTTGGACGGGACATGGATGCTCCAGCATGTTTTGAGGATAAAGACGCACGCGTTTGCGCCACCTCGAAAGCCCACCGTGCACCACAATGTTTACCAGACCTCAACCATCAGAACCCTAAGTACTCATCCACTAATATTCGAAGATCCAAATGGATCTGGTTAGGACCAGGCCCTGGACGATGAGGGCAGCGGATTGAGAGCGCCCTGAGGCCAAAGATCCTGCCCCACAGAACGACGGAAAGAACATATCTTAGATTGGAAACCGCTAATGGGCGTCGGGCGCTCCTCGGTCAGGGAGAGGCCGGGAGTTCAACCGCTCTCCAGCAGAGTACCATTACTTCCCTCATTTTGCACGTTTTCGCTATTGCAGCCGCTTCGGGCCTGACAGCGGATGGGAGCTGACCGCAGCCGAAGCCCACCAGGTGGTCGAGGAGGCTTGGGACGAGCAGATCCGGAAGCTCACTGGTCAAGCCTGGTCTCGATTCCTGCCGACGACGACCTCGACGCCGTGCAGCTGGACACGGTCAAGACGATCGAAATCCAAACGTTTGTAGCCGCCGACAGCATCGAGTGGGTCTACCTGGAGAAGCCGCACTACCTGGTGCCGGATGATCCGGTCGGCCAGGATGCCTTCGCCGTCATTCGCGATGCCATGGAAGCCGATGGCGTCGTTGGTATTTCAAACTGGTGATCGGCAGGCGGGAACGTGCCGTCGTTCTGGAACCCCACGGCGAAGGCATCGTGCTCTGGACGCTGCGTTTCGGCGACGAGGTGCGCAGAGAGGAATTCTACTTTGAGGACATCGACGAGGAGGCGGACCCGCAGCTCGTCCCGCTGGTGCAGCGGCTGATTGCGCAGAAGACGGCGCATTGGTCTACGACCATGGTGAGCGACCCAATCCAGGAGGCGCTACTTTCCATCATTGCCGAGAAGAAGAAGGCGCTCAGGTCGGTAAAGAAGGTCAAGGCCAAACCGGACGATGCGCCTGCTCGCAGCAATGTCATCGACATTATGAGCGCCCTGAAGCAGAGCCTCGCGGCTGAGACTAAGTCTAAGGCCGGTTAAGATGTCGTTCTTCTGTCAAGGCGGCTGTTCGGCGAGCAATGAAGCCCGGTCTGAGCCGCGTTGGCTGCGGCGCAACAGAACAATGAAAAGAGCTCAGAAGGAGAAAAGCAATGCAGGATCCAGTTGAACTTGTGCTCTGTGAGCCAGCGACCTTCATCTTCGGCGTCAACGGTCACCTGGGGGTCACCGACGGTTCGTCCGTATGGGGTGTGATCATTACGTGCGAAGCCCTGCGCGCGACGACCGTGCCGCCGGAGGCTTCGTTGAGCCGTCTCCTACGGTTCGCCGACCTCTATGTCGAATGGCTGAAGCAGCGCTTGCCCGCGGGGAAGACGAAGGCGGAAAGGTCTGGATCTTCGAGCGCGATATCCTCGCCCGCAACGCACCAACGACGGCTTTCGGACAAGACGCAAGCTGCCCCCGCTCCCGTTAGGCCAGGTTACAGCAGGGGGCGGCGGCCCCGCTTGCCCTCGCGCACTGCGACATGCACGAGCACCGTCGTCGTCAGCAGGATACTCGACACCAGCGCTGCAATTGAGAGCAGGCCGCCGTTGGTTATTTCGGCCCTTGCCCGGAAGCCGGCGCGCTTGCTGAACATCAGTGATGTTTCGGCAAACTGCCGTTGCTCCAAGAAGGACGTTCGAGACGTTCGACCGGCCGGCTGTCGCTCCTCTCGCCGATCATCATAGCCTCCCCCATCGGTACTAAGGTTGCGAGGAACAGAGGTGACCTGGCTGTTCACGAGCCCTTCTCCAGGTCGGCCTCGACCTTATCGCGGCTATTGCCGACGTGTTTGATCGATTCCTTAACCTCCTCTTTGGAGACGCCTTCCTTGCCCGCTTCGTAGCGCACTTCATGATCTTGCCCGCCTGCTACGCGTGCTCGGTCCTGTGCGCGTCCTCGGGAAGTCGTTGACATGTAAAGCCTCCTGTCATTGTTGTCCGGTTACGAAGTTGTCTGTTACGAACGCCGGCGGATTCATGAAGTTCCCGAACCTCGTAAATGCAAGGCGGCCGCTCCCACTGTGTATGGCAACGCTAAAGCCTGTGCGAGCTCCTGGCGGCGGGGTGGCGGGCAATGTTGCAGGCCGCCGTGGCCTTTCGGCGGGTCGGCGGACGACGGCTCCCGGCCGCGGACAGAACGTCGCTCTAAGTTAGCACCCTACGCCGTTCGTCAGGCGCCGAATGTTCTTCCCGTGCCTTGGGGCGATGCAAAGTCAAATTTCGCAAATGCCCTGCTGGCCCGACTCCGCCTCCTCCTCCGAACAGGCTGTGGGCCCGCTGCAGCGGCGAATCTGCTGCTGAGGCTCCTCAGCATTGCGGCGGCGGCAAGATCGGGGCAAGACGGTAGCGGTTCCAGCACCCCGGCTGCGGCGAGGTCGCCATCCATTCATTCGCGCGATCCAAGGCAAGTGATCGTATCCGCGATCAAACCATTGCACTCGCTCCGGTTCCCGGGGATCTTCCGCAGGGGGAACATCGGGATGATCTTGCCGTTCGGTGCCGGTGGGTTGGGAGCGAGTCGATAGGCGCGCTTCAGCCTATCGCCGTGAAGAGCAGAGACAGTCCTCTGCTCGAGCGACGGCGGCGTGTCAGTTCAGGTTTTGCGGGAGGGACTGTTGGATAGTGGAAGCGCGAGCCTGAGGCCGATGGGGCCGATCATCGAGACCTCCACGCCACGGGCTTTGATCGCGCTTGTCCGAAATCCGCTGGACGCGCTTCCGGCCTCGATTTTCGCCGAGCCGATGGTGTTTGCGAGGACGGCCGGCGAGGTGCAGGTCTGGATCGCCGATCCGGTCCTGGTGCATGAGGCACTGGTCAAGAATGCTGCGGCACTGGGCAAGGGCGATCAGGTCCGCCGGGCTCTGGGTCCCGCGCTGGGAAAGGGGCTTCTGACGGCAGATGGCGCCCATTGGAAGTGGCAACGACAGTCAGTTGCCAGCGCATTCCGGCCGTCCTCGCTTGAGGATCTCCAGCCGGTGATGATTGCGGCGGCCGAGCACGCACGCGATCGCCTGCTCCAGCAGGCTCCCGGCACTGTCGACATCGGCCACGAGATGATGCGCACCACCTTCGACATCATCGTCGAGACGATGATGTCGGGCGGTCACGGGATCGACGTCGAGCGCGTCGAGCGCAGCATTACCGACTATCTCAGTCCAAGTGGCTGGACCTTCGCGCTCGGCGTCATCGGGGCGCCGGACTGGATGCCCTACCCTGGGCGCCGCCGCGCCATGGCTGCCGCAGCCTTCCTGCGCTCCAGCCTCGCCCGGGTGATCGAGGCAAGACGTCACGGTGGTGACGATCGCGGCGACCTGGTGTCAATGCTGCTTTCAGCCCAGGATCCCGAAACCGGCCGAACCATGAGTGATGTGGAAATCGCCGATAACCTGCTGACCTTCATCACGGCGGGACATGAAACAACAGCGCTTGGTCTTGCCTGGACCTTCGATCTCCTGTCACGACATCCGCAGGTCGAGCGGATGGTGCTCGATGAAATCGCGACCGTCACGCAGGGAAGCCGGGTCGCACCGGCCCATATCCCCCTGCTAAGCTACACACGGCAGGTGTTTTCCGAGGCCATGCGTCTCTACCCACCCGCACCAATCATTACCCGCACCGCTTTGGAGGACATCACGCTGGGCAAGGTCCTGATCCCGGCCGGCACCGTGATGTTCGTCCCCATCTACGCTGTGCATCGCCATTCGCGCATCTGGCCAAGACCTGAGGCCTTTGATCCCGACCGGTTTTCGCCGGAGGCAAGCAGCCAAAGACACCGCTTCGCCTACATGCCATTTGGTGCCGGCCCTCGCATCTGCATCGGAAGCGGTTTCGCCGTTATGGAGGCAGTCGCCATTCTTGCCGTGATCCTTCAGAAGATTAGATTGGCCAGTGTGACCCGGCAGCCGCCCGAGCCGCTGATGAAGGTGACGCTGCGGCCCAAGAGGAGCCTGTTGATGAAGCTGTCTGCGCGATAGTACTCCTGGCGAGGGGTTCGACTTGGTCAACGCACGTGGACGTCTTCGCGGAGAACAATGCGATCCACCACGCGCAAGTCGGTAGCCCTCTTTCCTGATGATGAAGAGGAACCAACCCAAGCACGTGGCGTTGTGCGATACGGCCGAGTGCCGCGGGAGGAGAACCAGCATGACCAGCCCCAGAGACAGGTGGAGCGCTCCGGTCGACATCGACCTCGCCGCCACCGGCAAACAGCACGTCAATGGTCCTTTCGAGGCCCTGATCTGGCTGACGGATCGCTGGCCTTGTCAGCAAGGCCTCCACTTCGTCCTGGCTCGCAGTGCCTGTCGCGGAGCTTTGGCCGGCCATACCAGCCTTGAAGCCGCCAGAGAGGCGTTTCAAGCGGCCCTCGATGAGGCGGGCGGCAACGGGAATGGTTGGAGCCCCTCGCACCATTGGGCGCCTCAGCCGTCGCAGCCGAAGCTCTGATCTCAACCAACGCGGGCTTTTGGCCAGGTGATCGGCGGGGTTACCTCAGCAACCTGGGAGGCAAAGATGCCAAAGGCAGTCGGAGCATCGTGCTTCAGCGGTGACGTAATTGCACTTCTTCCGGCCCTGAAGGCTTTTGCCAGAAGGTTCTGCCGGGCCGAAAGTGATCAGGAGGATCTCGTGCAAGAGACTGTCCTGAAAGCCCTCGCCAACGCTGACAAGTTCGAGCCCGGAACCAACCTGAAGTCATGGCTCTTCACCATCGAATATCGTACCTTCTGCACCACCTACGGTAAATCCAAACGCTATTGGGTCGGACGCGAGACTGGAGACCCACAGGTTGCGGTCAAGCCGGCGCAGGAGTGGGCGCTTTACGCAACCGATTTCCAGCACAAGCTCGAGGCGCTTCCGCATCCCTACCGTTTCGCCGTCCAGTGGGTCCTGGTCGAGGGTGCCACCTACGAGGACGCGGCACGACGCTCAGGCTGTGCGCTCGGAACGATGAAAAGCCGCGTCAACCGCGGCAGGAGGCATCTCGCGGAGCAGCTCATGTGGTGGGACTGAGGCACTGCCACCCCCTTATCATCTCCATTGTTCCGCACGGCATCCCATTGCTACGATCCTGCTTGCCGGCAATTGGACTGCCGCCATGGAGATCAACCCCGCTACCATCATCGTGTGAGCTTTGCCTGATGAACTGGCACTGCTGCCGATCTAGCGGTCCCGGTGCTTCGGTTGGCGGCGCGCGTCCGTAAATGCCGGTGAGATCTCGCGCTGCCTGGAGGTGAGCAGGTTCCGATCGGCAAAGGGCTGGCGCCCGAGTGTGCGGTCGACGGCATAGGCTCGCCACTCTTCAAAATCGAGGACATAGGTTCGCCAAATTCCGTGACGCGCGTTCATGGCTTGTGCCTGCGCGGCGCGGTAGGCGGATCGGTCTGATCCGTCTACCGCAAGTTTCGCCCAGCCCGCCCGCAGCATCTCGAGTGCCAGATCGACGGTGCCGGCCCTGCAGACGCCGGCGAGGACCTGGGTGCCGACATTCCGGTCAATGACGCAGGTAATTCTCTTATCTGCGACGAGACGCGTCAGCCACGCCTTGGCCAGCGCGCCGCAGGCAACAGGGGCAGGCGATGGCGCCGCTGCCGATACTTTGGGGTCAAATGACCACTGCGGCAGCTCGCAGCTGTCGATAGCCGCAAGCTCCACCAGGACTTGCGCCCTTGGCAGCCAAAGCGTATGCCCGTCGATGACCGTCGCGCGTCCTGCGATCTCTACGGATCGACCAGGATTTCGCGTTGAGGTGGTCAGGTCAATCGGATCCGCGGCGGCAAGCGTTTCGGCAAGCAGTAGTGCGACGAGGAGGATCATGCACCAGACCCTGCGGCTACCAGCGCGGCGGGAGCCGCGGCCATTGCAAAACAGGCGACCGCGCCGGTGGCCGATCCCTGCGTGGCGATGCGATGGGCTCATTGTGGCTGCACTCCTGGATCTTCCCACATGCCATAGCCGGTACGGCCGATACGTTCTGCCCCTTCCAGATCCGGCCGCAACGGCACGCCTGCCTCGTTCTTCGACAGGCGAAGCGCCCCAATCGACAGCAGCTGTTCTTCCACATTGGTCACCGCATCGAGAGCGCCAGGGTAGTGGGTATAGACGAAACAGGTGACGTCCTGGCGCGGCGCGTCGCGTTCGGTCAAGAACGCCCGGCAGAAAATCACCTTGGCGGGTTTCAGCAGGATGTCGAGCTGCGCGCGGGCGTAGGCGCCGCAGCTGCCGGCAAAGCCTTCGCGCCGGTTGGTGATCTTGCCCTGGCAAGGCTCCAAGCCAAACAGATGCAGCGTCAGTTGTGAGCCGACGGCGATGTCGACGGGGGTGCGGGATCGAAACCCCTCCGCCGCGGCAAATCCCACCCGCGCCACCGCCTGCCGGTCCCCATCGTAGTACTCGATAGCCAGCACGCTCTTTCCTGGCGCTGCCAGCGAGCGGACGTAATCCTGATCGATCGCACCGGCGGCGCTTGCCTGCGCTGCTGGTAAGGCGGCTGACAGCACAGCCGCTGCAACAGTCTGACAGAACATGACCGATTGTGTTCGCATCGAAACCCCCGATATGCATTTTTCCCTTTCACAAAACGAGAATCTGCCGTAATCTAGAACATGATCGGTAACATGACTAGCATTTTCTGTGCGTCGCAGCTGAGCCAGTTGCAGTTCAGATGTCTGGTCCCAGCCAAGAGCTCCGTGATGCACAAGCGTATGATCGTCATCTCCCTCTTTCTTTTGTCGTCGCCGGGAGCGGTGGCTGTTGCAACTGTATTTGCCGCGCAAACGCCGAGTTTCCTTGCGGCGAAGGGTCCTGTGATGACCGCTTCTGCTCTAACGTTTTCCGGCTACTCAGCCGCCGAAAAGGCGGCGACGCAAAGCGCCTTACATTTCGAGCCACTTTTGGGCAAGGCAAACATAACGTGTTCAGCTACTTGTGACGCCGCCGGTACGGTGCCTGCGCAAGCGCCAGTCGACGGCAGAACAGAAAAGGATACGACCGTGGCTCGGATGCGGCCACACACTGGCGCGGGTCCGCTCGTCCAAGCCTGCGGTCCCTCGCCTCTCTCGGCCAAACAAACCGAAATACTGGTGGAGCGCCTCGCCACGATCCACGGGGTCGATCCGCAGCTGGCAAAAGCAGTTGCCTGGGCCGAAAGCCGTTATGACCGGGTTCGAAACAGTCCCAAGGGCGCACGTGGCCCGATGCAGTTGATGCCTGCCACAGCCTTGGAGCTGGGGGTGACCGACATCTGCGACCCGCGTGCCAATATCGATGCTGGCGTGCGTCACCTCAAGCAGCTCCTCAGCCAGTTTGGCAATCCGCTGCTGGCGGTCGCCGCCTACAATGCCGGAAGCCGCGCCGTCATCGACCACAACGGCATCCCGCCGTTTGCGGAAACGCTCGGCTTTGTGGCGCGGATCATCAATCGGCAGCTCGGCCTGCCTGCAGGCGCGCGCGCGGCGGCCATGGCGCTCACGACAGCCACGGCCTTGCCGCCGTCGGAGGCGTCAAGCCATGTGCTGGGGGCCGTGTCCCATCAGTTCGTCGACGGCGTCATGCATCTGCCACGCCAAGGAGGACATCCATGACCAGACCCTTTGCTCTCGCATCCAATCGCCGTGCCAGGGTGCAGCTGATGGCGGCACTGGCCGCAATTGCTGTCATCGCCGCAACCCAGCCGGCAGCCGCGCAGGCCACCAATCAGGCTTTTGCACCGCTTCAGACGGTGGTCCAGGCGGTCGTTGACTTCATCACCGGGCCGTTTGGCAGGCTGGTTGCCATCATTGCCGTCATTGGCCTCGGCTTCCTCGCTTTTGCGGGCCGGCTCAGCTGGTTTACCGCCGGTGCCGTCGTGCTGGGGATCGGACTGGTGTTTGGCGCGCCAGCCATCGTCGACCAGCTGATGGCCAGTGTCGGGAACTGAAGCCATGCGCGACGTGACGGACGACAAGCCTGCCATGACGCCTCTGGTGGTTGGCCTGACCCGTTCCCCGACACTGTGGGGCGTCCCCTACATGGCGGTGGTGGCGATTGCCGGGCTGACGATCATCGCGTGGCTGGCAACAGCCAGTCTTTGGGCCCTGGTCGCCACCCCGGTTGCCTATGTCACCCTGTTCACCCTGTGCGCCTGGGATCATCGGATCCTCGATGTCCTGCAGGTGTGGGCGCGCATGACGCCGCCGACGCCCAACAGGTGGTTCTGGGGCGCCACTTCCTACGGGCCGTAATGCGATGCTGACACATATCCGAGAGGGTTTGGGATTTGGACGCGCGGCAGGCCGGGACCGGCCGATCTCCATGCATATCCCCTATACGCGCCATGTCGCCGACGGCATCATCGCGCTTCAAGGCGGTGCGCTGCTTTGCGTCATCAAGCTGGATGGCCTGTTCTTCCAGACCGATGATCAGGCCGAACTCAACATGCGCGCCAGTGTGCAAAACACGATGATCCGGGCGCTGGGGTCAAGCCGCTTTTCGCTCTGGTCGACGGTCGTGCGCCGACAGGTCGACAGCAACCTCGAGGGAGAATTCGACGACCGCTTCTGCGACCTGCTCAACCGAAAATACATGGCGCAGCTTGGCCACAAACGCATGTTCGCAAACGAGCTCTATCTCACCGTGCTGCGCTCGGGCGTGCGAGGCGCGCTGGCTGCAGGAGACAAGGCTCGGCGGCTTGCCACCCGTTTTGGTGCGCCCGATGCAGAAGAAGAACAACAGCGCGAGGCCATCGAGGAGCTTGAGGAGCTCACCGGCAACATCTGCCGTGACCTGCGCAAATACGGCGCCCGGCCGCTGACGATCAAATGGCGCGATGGCGCTCTCGTGTCGGAACCCTGTGCCTTCTTCAACAGCCTGCTGAGCGGCGGGGTCCACCGCGAGATGCGGCTGCCGAGGATGCGCATCGCCAGCGCTCTGGGTCACGCACGGCTGCATTTTGCGCGACGCACGATGCAGATCCAGGGCGCGGTTGCAGCCGACGATCGCTTCGGCGCCATGCTGTCGATCAAGGAATATCCGCCCTTCACCGGACCTGGACTGCTCGACGGTCTGCTGCAGATCGATCACGAGTTCATCCTCACGCAGTCCTTCACGCTGGCCGACAAGCCGATTGCCCAGGAGCGGATGTCGCGGCTCAAGCGACAGATCGCAGCCTCCGACGAGGCCGGCAGCGAAGTCGAGGAGGATATTGATTTTGCCCTCAACAGCCTGCTGAACCAGGAAGCGGTGTTTGGGCTTCACCATCTGAGCCTGTTGTGCCTGAGCCGTGACCTTGCCAGCCTCAATACCTGCATCGCCGAGCTCGGCGCCTGCCTGACCGATGTCAACGTCAACTGGATCCGCGAAGATCTCAACCTGGAAGCAGCCTTCTGGGCGCAGCTTCCCGGCAATCACGCCTATATCGCCCGCAAATGCATGCTCTCCAGCGCCAATTTCTCCGGCCTGTCGTCGATGCATAATTTTGCCGCAGGGCAGCGCCACGGGCTGCACTGGAACACTCCGATCACCCTCCTGGAAACCACCAGCCAGACCCCCTACTGCTTCAACTTCCATCAGCGTGATATCGGCCACTTCCTGGTCACCGGCCCGACCGGGTCCGGCAAGACGGTGGCGCTCGGCTTTCTCCTGGCACAGTCGATGCGGGTGCGGCCGACGCCGCGGGCCGTCTTCTTCGACAAGGACCGTGGCGCCGAAATCCTCATTCGCGCCATGGGCGGCGCCTATGAGGTTTTGAGCCCCGGCGTCGCCAGCGGATTCAACCCGCTTCAGCTCGACGACACCGGCGCCAATCGCGACTTTCTCCTGCGCTTGCTCAAGGCGATGTTGCGCCAAGGCGGCGGAACAGCGATCGCCGATCCGGAACAGGAAGACATCCTCGAGCAGGCGCTCGTGCGACTGATGCGAGAGCCGCTCGAACATCGCACGCTGGCCAATCTCGCCGGCCTGCTGGCGGGGCGTACCCGCGCCGGGCCGCAGGATTTGAACGCGCGGCTGCGGCCCTGGATCGACGGGGAGAAGGCATGGCTGTTCAACGCAAGGCGTGACGTCCTGAGCTTTACGGCGCATCGCGTCTTCGGTTTCGACATGACCAGCCTGCTTGACAGCGAAGAGCTGCGGACGCCGGCGCTGATGTACCTCTTTCACCGGCTCGACGCGCTGCTCAATGGCCAGCCGCTGATGATCTTCATGGACGAAGGCTGGCGTCTGCTGCGCGATCCTGCCTTCAGTGACTTTATCGTCGACAAGATGAAGACCATCCGCAAGCTCAACGGCATCGTCGGCTTTGGTACGCAATCGGCAGCCGATATCGCCCGTGCCCCGGTCTCCCATACGCTGATCGAACAATCGGCCACCCACATTCATTTTCCCAATCCGCGCGCCGACGAGGAAAGCTATGTGCACCGCTTCGGCCTGACGGTGAAGGAGTATGACTTCATCCGCTCGACGCCGCCGGAAAAGCGCACCTTCCTGATCAAGCATGGCAATGACAGCGTCATCGCGCGGCTCGATCTCCAGGCCATGCCGGACATCGTCAAGGTCCTGTCGGGACGCCGCGAGACGATTGAGGAGTGCGCTCGGCTGCGGGAGGTTGTCGGCGACGATCCGGCCGAATGGCTGCCGCCCTTTTGTGGCTGGGAGGATTGGCCATGAAGCCGCTGGCGCCGGCACTGGCGCTGCTTGTGACGCTGAGCTGGTCGGCAGGACGCGCGGAGGTTCCCGTGCGCGACAACCGCATCCTCGCAGTCGACAGCACCCGCAGCGCGGTCACCGACCACATCGGAAGGACCGACACCACCCGTTTCGGCGCCAACGCTTCGGTGACCTGCGCGCTGTACCGCCCGGCGCGCCGGCAAGATCCTGTTGCCGCTGCCCGCTCAAACCCGCAGATCGCCGCTCTGGTGCGACGCATCGCGCGCGAGGAAGGGATCGACGAGAACGAGTTCCTGGCACTCGTCTATCAGGAAAGCCGTTTTGATCCCTGCGCCCGGTCAAGCGCCGGGGCCGTCGGGCTGGCGCAGCTGATGCCGGCCACCGCCGCGTCGCTGGGCGTCGATATCAACGACATCGAAGACAACCTGCGCGGTGGCGCGCGCTACTATCGCCGGCAGCTTGACCAGCATGGCGGCAACATTGCGCTGGCGCTTGCCGCCTATAACGCCGGGCCCGGCAATGTCAGCAAGCACGGCGGCATCCCGCCGTTCAAGGAAACACGAAGCTACGTCCGCAGCATCACCCAACAGTGGTTGCCGGCGCTGGGCGGCTCTGACACTGCGGCCCTGCCGCAGAGCTTTCGCGATGGCGGCGCAGGCTTTGCGGCCTTGCGCGATCCGACCCTGTCGGCCATGGGCGCGCGTGCCGCGACCGCCGATAGCCTTGCCGGCGCCCGCGCCTGGTACGAGACGCAAGGTGGCAAGCAGGCTGCCACGGCGCTCGACAGCTGGGACCGCAATCTTGCCGCGCGCAATGGCAACCTGGCGATGATGGACGAGGTCATCGCCCTTGCCGCGACCTTGGCGGACCTGATTGGCGCGCAAACCGCCAGCGATGCGTCGAGCCTGTCGGGATCGGCGCGCTCGTCGCTTGGCCCTGCACGCCGCGACCGGCCGGCGGAGCAGACGCCCGCCTGCGATGAGGAGGCAGGGCGGCTGTGGAATGTGGAGAGACTGACCTGTGTCACGGCACGGGAGGAAGACGCCAACCTGCAGCTGTTGTTGCAGGCCCAATAGAGGAGGAATGCCTATGCCGCGCCTTGTACTCACATGCAGCTTGCCATTGCTGGTCACCGCCGCGGCCGTCGGATCTGCGGCGGCCGAGGTGCCGGTCATCGACCGGGCCAACCATCGGGTTGCCAAGCAGACAGCCGAGACCACGCAGCATATCCTGGAGACCAACAGGGACATCCTTGCAACCGTCCAAGACACCCTCAAGGCAGTGTCAGGCGATCGTGCCAGCGTTGCCGGGCCGTTGCAGGACCTGGCGGTTGGCCAAGGTTTCAGCGTCTCGTCGATGCCGCCGCTGGAGAGAGTGCTCAGCGGAGACGCACTCGACCTTGGCGCCGGCAATGGCGATGTGGCGCGCGTGGCGACCCGCTTCATCAACGGTCTGCAGCTGGTGCGGTCGCTGTCGGGCAAGACCGACAGCACCCTGCCGGGCGATCGCTCCTACGAGGAGTTGCTCAAGAGCGTTGCGACTGTCTCTGCCCTTATTCATGGCGCGCAGGCCGCCACCGCTGCCCGGCGCAGCGCCTTTGAGACCGCCGGCCAGGCGGTCGGCGGAGCTGCCGACATCAAGGGCTCGATTGACCAGAACACGCAATTGCAGGTGCAATCGGGGCTGACGCTGAATGAAATGATCGGCGTCATGAATGGCGCCGTCACCTCGCTGCAGGCGCAAAACCAGCGCCGCCTTACCGACATCTCCAACAGCAGGAAGGCGCTGTCCTATGGCGATTGAGCGCTGGCGTGTCGCAATCTGCACCGGCTTGATGACAGTCTGCCTGAGCGGCTGCGGCACGGTCAAGGAAAAGACGGCGCCGTGCAAGCGGCCCGCGGCACTGAGCGCCTACGCCGCCGATCCGCGGCTTGCGTGTGGTGCCATGCGGCTGGTGCTTGCGCCCGACGTTGATTTTTCGGAGTTGGCAGGGGATTAGCGGATGGAGGACTTTCTCGGCGCGCTGGTGCAGCGGATCGAAAATTCCGGCAGCAGCTTTTCCCAGCAAGGCTATGCGGTTGTCAGCGAGCAGGTCATGCCGGTGCTGCAGGTCATGCTGGTCGCCTATGTCGCCCTCTACGGACTGCAGCTGATCACCGGCACCGCACGGCTTGCCGTTGGCGAGGTGGTCGCGCGCCTGGTCCGGATGATGGTGATCCTGGCTCTGGTCCGCGCCTGGCCCAGTTTCGATGCGCTGATCTACCAGTGGATCAACGAGACTCCGGAGGATGTCGGACGCGCCATCCTCGCCGCCTCGGGGACTGGGATTGCCGAACCCACCAACGGTCTGTCGCAGATCTGGCAGACCGCCAACCGCGCCGCCTCGGCATTTGCCGAACAATCGGGCTATTTTTCCATCCTGCCGAGCATGATCGGAATTCTGGTCATGGCCGGCGCCGGCGTCTTCATCGCAGTGGCGCTCGCCATCCTGATCCTGTCCAAGGTCATGCTGTGGGTGCTGATTGCCACGGCTCCAATCTTCATCGCGTGCATGCTGTTTGACCGCACCCGCGGCTATGGCATCGGCTGGTTCAACCAGGTTTTGACGTATGCGCTCATCCCGCTGTTCGTCTACGTGGTGGCGTCATTCCTGATTGCGGCCATGGATCCGGAACTGTCGAAGATCGATGCCGCCAGCGGCGCCCGGACACTGACGCTGGCCGATACCGCCGGCTTCCTGCTGCTATGTGCCGCCGGTGGGTTCGTGATGCTCTACATCCAGTCGATCAGCCAGGGCATTGCCGGCGGTCTCACCGGGGCGGTCGGCGCGGTCGGATCCGGGCTTGCAAGATCGGCAGCTGTGGCGCCGTCGCTTGCGGTGGCAGGCTTTGCCGCGCGCGCCGGCCGCGCCGGTGGTGAGCTTCGCCGGCTGCGGCGCGACCGCGCCGGTCGCCGCGCCGGCCTGGCCGACGAGCAGAGATTGATGATGCAGGAAAAGCTCAGCCGGCAAAGCACGCCGGCCTAAAGCAAACGGGCCTGAAGCAAACTGGCCTGAAGCATGGTGGCCGGATCATACCGGCCTGACCATGAGCGCGTGCAGCGCAAGGAGCATGGCGATGGAAGACGCCGACGAGGGGCGATTGGTGAGCTACTACCAGAGCGGTCACATCTGGGAGCAGGAGGTCGTCAACAGGGCCAAGCGTTCACAGGCCTTCGCCTGGCTGGTCACCATCCTGTTTGGCGCCATCGCACTCGTCAGCCTGGTGACGCTTGCCCTGCTCGTACCGTTGAAAGGCTTTGAACCCTATCTGGTGGTGGTGGACCGAAACACCGGCTACGTTGAGGTCAAATCCGGCCTTACCCGACCGACAAATCTAACGGAACAGCAGGCCGTCACCCAGGCCAATATCGTGCGTTACATCCGCGCGCGCGAAGGTTACGATCCATTTGCCATCGAGGAGAATTTCGCGCTTGCAGCGCTCTTGTCGACCGGCCGCGCCGCCCGGGCGCTCCAGGAGCTCTACAGCGCCACCAACCCCAACAATCCGGCGCGCCTCTACGGCAAGGACACCCGCGTCACCACCCAGATCGCCTCGGTGACCTTCCCCAATGCCAGCACCGGGATCGTGCGGTTCAGCACGGTGGAGGAATCCGACACCCAGGTGGTCCCGCGCCACTGGATCGCGGTGGTGCGCTTTCGCTACACCGACACGCCCGCCACCAACGCCTGGCGTTTCGAAAATCCGCTCGGCTTCCAGGTCTATGACTATCGTCGCGACCAGGAGACGGTCACGGAGGGCGCGCCATGAGACCGCGACCCTTCCTGCTGGCGGCTCTGGTCTTGGCCTCTTCGAGCGTCAGCGTGCTTGGCGCGCAGACACCAGCGCGCGGACAACGCGATCCGCGGGTCACCAGTATCGTCTATCGCGACAATGATGTGGTGCGGGTGTTTGCCACCTATGGTTTTTCGACCATGATCGTCTTTGATCCCGACGAGGTCTTCGAAACCATCGCGCTCGGCGACAGCGACAGCTGGGACGTCGTTCCCACCGAGCGCGGCAACATCCTGTTCGTCAAGCCGAAGGGCCGCAACGTCAAGACCAACATGAATGTCGTGACCACGAAACGCCTCTATCTGCTGGAGCTCAACGACCAGGCGCCTGAGGCCGGCAGCCAGGTGTTTGCGATCCGCTTCGTCTATCCCGACAAACAGCGCGAGGCCGCCTTGCGCCTCAAGGCGCAGGAGAGAACCGCCTTTCCCAATCTTGCCGGCCTCGACAAAACCAATGTCAATCTCGCCTATTCCTTTTCGGGCAACAGCAGATTGAAGCCGTCGATCGTGTTCGACGACGGCAACAAGACCTTCTTCCGGTTTGCCGCAGCCGTGCCGGCGATCTTCGCGGTCAACGATGACTTCAGCGAAACCTTGACCAATGCGCGCCGTGAAGCGGGCTATCTCGTCGTTGATGGCACGGCGACGCAGTATACCTTGCGCGACGGCAACGACTGGATCTGCATCTTCAACCTGCGCAAGCCCGACTTTGGCGCCGCCGACCCCGACATCATGGCGCCCGAGCAAGAACGCAGCGCAAACCGCCGGCCTGGGAGTGGCAACTGATGCAGCGCTCCCCTGAACTGCAGGCGATGCTCGCCGGCGACGCTGCCGCAATCGAGGACAAGCGGGTCCGGCGACGGCGATTGCGGACGGTCGCCGCACTGTTGGGCATCAGCGCGACACTTGTCTACGCTCTGTTGCTGGTGCCGCGGACGCCCACCGTCGAAAGCCTCAGCAGCGACGAGGAGTTTACCACCACCCGGTTCCGACCGCCGTCGTTTCTGCGCGAGCGCGACCCGGAGCCTGACGCCGAGCCTGAGATCCTGCGCTTGCCCGAGCCGCCGCCCGAAGAGCCGGTCGCGCCTGCTCCGGAGCCGAGCCGCTTTGAGGTCCCTCCGCCTCCCGACCAACCGCAACCGGCGCCCGGCGCTGTGGCCGAACCTGAAGTACCGGACGAGGACTTCCCCAGCCGTTACCTGTCAAAGCAGATCGTCCTTGATGGGGCTACAGGCGCCGCCGACGGGGACGACGCGCGGGTTGAGAGCGATACGCCGGCGGTTGCCGGCGACGATCGCCACAGCCAGTTCCTAGCCGCAGCCCAGGCGGTGCGGGATAAAAGTGCCGCGGCGCACCGCCTGGAGCGGCTGGATGCCCTGGTGGCGCAGGGCACGCTGATCCCGGGGATCCTGGAGACGGCGATCAACAGTGACCTTCCCGGACAGATCCGCGCCATTGTCTCCCGGGATGTCTATTCCTTCGACGGCCGACGGGTGCTGATCCCCGCGGGCACGCGCCTGATCGGCGAGTACCAGGCCAGTGCCACCCGCGGCCAGAGGCGCATTTTCGTGGTCTGGTCACGGCTGCTGCGCGACGACGGCGTCACCGTGCGGCTGGTCAGTATCGGCGCGGACGCTCTCGGACGCTCCGGCCTGACGGGCCAGATCGACAACAAGTGGCGTGAACGCTTCGGGTCAGCCATCCTGCTGTCGGTCATCGGTGCCGGCTCAAGCTATCTCACCGGCTACGGCGCCGGCCAATATGACCGCAGTGACGGTCGCGACGACGCTGCGCGCGGCACTGAACTGGCTCGCGAAACCATTGCAGAGACCTTTTCCGACATGGCCAATCAAGCCTTGGCCGAAAACCTGCAGATCCCGCCGACCATCCATGTCCAGCAGGGGGAGCGGATCTTCGTCTATGTCCGTCAGGATCTCGACTTCTCCACCGTTTATCCCGACCCGCTCGAGGAAGCCATCAGGGAGATGCAGCATGAGCGCCAAAGCCTTGATCCCCGCCACCGTTGAGACCAGTGCGGCGTATTTCCTGCAGCGGGCACTGGAGCCGCTGCGGGCGCTCCTGGACGATCCCGAGGTCGTCGAGATCTCGGTCAATCGACCCGGCCATGCCTTCATCGAGCGGCGCGGCATGGCAGAGATGCAACATCAGCCGATCCCTGACCTGACGGCCCTGGAAATCCAGAACCTCGCCGAGCGGCTTGCCGGCGCCACCCACCAATTCGTCAGCCGCGCCCATCCGCTGCTCAGTGCCGCCCTGCCGACGGGCGAACGGGTGCAGATCATCCTGCCGCCGGCCGCCGTCGACGGCGGCGCTCTCTCGATTCGCAAGCAGGTGATCAGTGAGCTGACGCTGGAGCAGTATCGCGATGGCGGTTGCCTCGACAAGGTCGCCGTCTGCGTCGGGGGCTTGAGCAACGCCGACCGCCGGCTGGTCGATCTGCTGCGCGGCGACAAGATCTATGACTTCATTCGCACGGCGGTGGCAAACCGGGTGTCGATGCTCATCAGCGGCGGTACTTCGACCGGCAAGACCACCCTGATGAATGCCTGCATGAAGATCGTCGACCGGCGCGAGCGCGTCATTACCCTGGAAGACACTCGCGAGCTGTCTCCGCCCCAGGACAACGTCGTACATCTGCTGGCCTCGCGCGGCGAGCAAGGCACCGCAGCGGTGACGGTGCAATCCCTGCTGGAGGCAGCCTTGCGCATGCGCCCAGACCGACTGTTTGTCGGCGAGGTCAGAGGGCCGGAAGCCTTTGCCTTCCTGCGCGCCATCAACACCGGCCATCCCGGCAGCATGTCAACCGTCCACGCCGACACCCCGCTTGGCGCCTATGAGCAGCTGGCGATGATGACGCAGCAGGCGGGCCTGGGATCGGCCTACTCCAAGCAGGACCTGGTGTCCTACATCCAGATGGTGATCCCGATCGTCATCCAGCTGCATCGCGAGGGTGGGCGCCGCGGCGTCTCGGAGATCTACTTTGCAAGGCAGGCACCATGAGCGGCGCCTACCGCCTCGGCTACCTCCTGGTCTGCAGCGTCATCGGCTGTAGCGTCTGGGCACTCGGCTACGGCATCGTCTTGCAACTGATCTACCAGGATGGGCGTATGTTGCAGCTGACGCTCGCTGCACATCCGCTCGCCCCGTTTCAGCAGCTGCTTCGCTTCTGGAGCAGCCGCTCACTGCAGCTGACCGCCTTGCTGGCGCTGCTGCCCGCTGTGGCGGTGAGCGTTACGGCGGTTGTGCTTGGGCTCAGGCGCCCGTCGAACCCACTTGGCGACGCCGCCTTCCAGGATGTGGCCGGCTTGCGGCGCGGGCAGTGGTTTGGCCGAAACGGCATCATCATCGGCTGCATGGGCCGCCGCATTCTGCGCCGCCACGATGACCGCCACCACCTGGTGATCGGTCCGACGCGCTCGGGCAAGAGCGTCGGCTACGTCATCCCCAATGCGCTCAGCTTTCAAGGCTCGATGATCATCACCGACCTGAAGGGCGAGATCTTTGCGCACACGGCTGGCTATCGCAAGGCTATGGGCCATTCCGTCTTCCTGTTTGCGCCGGGAGACGCGCGCAGCCACCGCTGGAACCCGCTCGATTTTGTGCGCAGCGACCGCGGCAGTCGCAGCATTGATCTGCAAAACATGGCAAGCATCCTGATACCCGAAACCGCCGGCTCCGAAAACGCCGTCTGGCAGGCGACCGCGCAGCAGGTGATCGCCGGGGTGATCAGCTATGTCTTGGAAAGTCCGTACTATCGCAACCGGCGCAATCTCGGCGAGGTCAACGCTCTCCTGAACTGCGGCGTCGATCTGCAGGAGCTGATGCGCCGGATCAAGGAGACGGAGCCCGACCTGTCGCGGTTCACAATGGACAGTTTCAACGCCTATATCGCCTTGAACGAACGGGCTGCCCGCTCCGCGCTGCTGGATATCCAAAAGGCCATGCTGCCGTTTCGCAACGAGCGCGTTGTGTCCGCCACCAGCGTCACCGACATCGATCTGGCAGCGATGCGCCGCCGGCCGGTGTCCATTTATCTGGCGCCGCGCATCAACGACATGACCATCCTTCGCCCCCTGCTGACGCTGTTCGTGCAGCAGAGTATGGAGCTGCTCACGCGTGATCATGATCCACGAGCGGTGCCGACCTTCTTCCTGCTCGATGAATTCCGGCAGTTGAAGAAGATGGATGAGCTCATGAACAAGCTGCCCTATGTCGCCGGCTATAGTATCAAAATCGCCTTCATCATCCAGGATCTGAAGAACATTGACGGGCTCTATGGCGAAACCGCGCGCCATTCGCTGCTGGGCAATTGCGGGCTGCAATTGATCCTCGGCGCCAACGATCAGGCAACTGCCGAATACGCGTCACGGGCGCTCGGCAAAAGGACATTGCGATACAGCTCCGAGACCCGCAGCCTCGGCTTTCTTGCCGCTCCCCGCCGCACCCGGGTGGAACAGGTGCGCGAACGTGACCTGATGATGCCGCAGGAAATCCGGCAGATGCCCGGCGACACCATGGTGGTGCTGGTGGAGGGGCAAAAGCCGATCCTCGCTGCCAAGCTTCGCAGCTACGCGCACAAACCCTTCAAGGCGCAGGTCGCCTACGCGTTAGCTCACCAGCCCGATATTTCTGCCACCGAGCTTGCATCGCAGCTGCCGGTGCCGGCGGTCGATCAGGGATACGGGCGGGCAAGCGGTATCGCTACTGCCGATCCGGACAGCCCGCCCCGGTCAGCGGCGGCGACGTCATCCGCTCGAGGTTCGCTCAGCGAGGCGTGGCCGCACGAGCGTGACGCCACCGAGGACCTCGAGGAGCTGGACCTGTCGGATCGGCAAAGGGAGCTTGAACTTAAGTTGCAGCGGTCTGAAAAACGGCTGCGCGCCCTGGCCGAGACGGGAGCTCCGACCGGACGGGACTTGCCGGCCAGACGCAGCATTGCCGAGATCCTTGCGCAAACAGTGCCCGATCCCGCCGGACCGGAGACGCCGGATTGATCGAGCCGCCGTGAGGAGCAGTCTGGCGGGCGCCATCAAGGTCAGTTTGGTGCCCGCCTGTGGGTTTTGCTAGATTTGGCGTCCAAGCGCTGCGTCAACCGAGTACCGGTTGGATCCCCGCACGGCGAAGAACAGGAAGATCGCCGTCCACAGGATGGATTTCTCCGCACCGGCAAGGCCCTCGCCCTGAACGACACCATGGAAATAGACCGTCACCAGCAGCACGATCATGGCGGCAAAGCTTGCCGGACGAGTCAGGAAACCGATTGCCACGAAAATCCCGCCAAAAAACTCCGTACAGGCCAGCAGCAATGACCACAGGCTGCCGGGGTAGAAGCCGAGGCTTTCCACCATTCCGGCGGCGCCAAACGGATTGAGGATCTTTCCATAGCCATGGGTGACCAGCAGGGCACCGGCGGCAAGGCGCAGCACCGTTTCGGCCACCGGCTCGAGCGGACGGTAAAGCCTGGCGAGCGAGGGTGCCATCAGGCGCGGTGCGGTCGTCGGACGATTGAAGTCAGTCATGTCAATATTCCTTGTTGAAAAGCGTGTTGTTGGCCAGGCCTTCGATGCTGTCGAGAGGGTGTTGCACGCAATGTACTGACAAGTTCGTGATCTCTGTGGGGAGGCCGCCGCTCAGTTGCAGGTCAGTGGAACTGTGACGATGATCAACGGGCAAGCCTGCGGACAGTAGATGACCACATCAAACGCCGGTGACGGCGCACATCCAGCCACGACCGCCAAGATGTGTCTTCGCCTATCTTCTGCAAGGCATGCATTGCCGCCTTCCTCGCGCAGTCGATAAGGTGCGCAATGCGAGGATCGAAAATGCTGCCTTGCCGTCGCCTGCGAGCCGGCTCGCCAGCCCCAGCCCGGCGACCGATACACCGTGGGTGAGCAATCCGGGATCTGATTTCGGATTTTTATGGAAGGGGTCATAACTGAGCTCATATTCCAGTCACTGCGGATGGGAGGTCATCTGTGATCCCTTCAGCCGCGACTTGACCGCTGTTCATACGGGATCAACTTCGGCCTCATCTTGTACGGCTTCTTTTGCCTGGCCCGCGCCGCCGGCACCGACATGACCGAACGCCGCGTCCACCACGAAGGCGAAAGATCGCATTTCTACGAAGAACCTAATACGACAGTGTTCTGGCTGCGCGGGTCGATCCTCGGTCATCCGCCGCCGTCACGCGATGGCGCCAAGGCAGATGTATTTCAGCTCGAGAAACTCCTCGATGCCATAGCGCGACCCTTCACGCCCGAGCCCCGACTGTTTGGTGCCTCCGAAGGGCGCCGCCGCCGTCGAGATCGATCCGGTGTTGACGCCGACCATACCATAGTCGAGCGCTTCGGCGACCCTGAACACCCGCGAGAGGTCGCGCGCATACAGATAAGACGCCAGACCGAATTCGGTGTCATTGGCCTGCGCGATCACACTCGCTTCGTCCCGGAAGCGAAACAGCGGTGCAACCGGACCGAAGGTCTCTTCACGCGCCACCGCCATGTCTGCGGTGACCTCGGCAAGAACAGTGGGCTCATAGAAAGTGCCTCCAAGGCGATGGCGATTGCCACCGATTACCACGCGGGCACCTTTCGACAGCGCGTCGGAGACATGCGCCTCGACCTTTTCCAACGCCGCTTGGTCGATCAGCGGCCCCAGCACAACCCCGTCGTCGCATCCATTGCCGGTGACCAGCCGGGCCACGGCCGCGGCCAGCTTTTCGGCAAAGGCATCATAGACCGCGTCCTGCACGTAGATGCGGTTGGCGCAGACGCAGGTCTGGCCATTGTTGCGAAACTTCGCGACGATCAGACCGTCGACTGCCGCTTCCAGATCAGCGTCATCGAAGACGATGAAGGGGGCATTGCCACCGAGCTCGAGACCGAGTTTCTTGATCGTCGCCGCCGACTGCCGGTAGAGCTTGGCACCGACTTCGGTCGAGCCGGTGAAGGTGAGCTTGCGCACCCGCGCATTGGCGGTCATCTCGCCACCGATCTCGCGCGCCGATCCGGTCACAACGCTGAACAGCCCCTGCGGCAGCCCGGCCTCTTGCGCCAGCACTGCCAGCGCGATCGCGGAGAAGGGCGTCTGTTCCGCCGGTTTCAGCACCATGGCACATCCTGCCGCAAGCGCCGGGGCAGCTTTGCGGGTGATCATTGCCATCGGAAAATTCCACGGCGTGATGGCGGCGACCACGCCGATCGGCTGCTTGAGAACCATGATGCGCTTGTCCGGCTGATGCGCCGGGATCAGGTCGCCATAGACGCGCTTGCTCTCTTCGGCAAACCACTCGATGTAGCTTGCACCATAGTCGATTTCTCCTGCGGCCTCCAAAAGCGGCTTGCCCTGCTCGCAAGTCAGGATCCGCGCAAGGTCGCTCCTGTTGTCGAGGATCAGATCAAACCAATTGCGCAGTACCGCGCTGCGGTCGGCGGCGGTGCGTGCCGCCCAGGCTTTCTGCGCCGTCTGTGCGGCATCGATGGCAGCGCGTGTTTCCGCCGCGCCGAGATTGGGAACCTGGCCGATGACCTCGCAGGTTGCGGGATTGGTCACCGTAATCGTCTGGCCCGGCATGGCGTTGACCCAGTTGGTGCCGACGCAGGCGGCTTGCCGAAAAAGTGCGGGGTTGTGCAGATGCATAGGAATGTCCTTTCGTGGGATGAGATGCTCCAGGGGGTGTTGTGGCTCACGGACCGGTCCAGAGCCGCTTTATGCTGGGGGGCTCGCGGCCCTGCCGGCGGCCGGCTCTGCTCAGTCTTGCCACCCGCAGGCAGATCACGGGCGCCTTGCAGCGCTTGGCAAATCCACCTAGACTGTTGTCATCGTCACCCTGCCAGGGACGGCACGATCTTTGCTGGTGCAAAGGTCTGCGTGCGCCAACGTCCGGCAGCCAATTTGAGCAATCTCCTTCGCCGGACGCGGGGAGAGTGACGTGTCTCGTGATACAACCAGAACAAAGACCTTGGACGCCGACGAGCCGCGTCGCGACGATCCGGACGATGTTGTCAGCCGCCAACAGGAAGGCGAGATCGCCGCAGAGGCGAGATTGCTTTTTGCCGATGAGGCGACGACCGCCGTCGCCTTCTGCGGCCTCGATGCCTGGTTCGATGGCGACACGGACGAGACCCGCCGCTGGGCCAATATCCTTCGACGGCTCCAGCACTAGCACGAGCCGGTCTCCGATGCGCTTTGCGGATCCAGGGCATAGCCAGCGCCGCGCACGGTGCGGATCAGGTCGGGACCGTGCGCCCGCAGCTTGCGTCGGATATGACCGATGTGGATGTCGACCGTCCTTGGTTCGACTTCAGCCCCGGCCGGCCAGCAGCAGCTTACAAGCGTCTCGCGATCGCGCACCGTGGCCGGCTGCTCCAGCAGGCAGCGCAACAGGCGAAACTGCAGCGCCGTCAGCGGTACGGGGTGACCGGCGCGTTGCACCTTCATGCCGGCGGTATCCATGCGCAGGTCATCCCATCGAAGCGTGGCGCCGGGTTCGACGGGAGCGCTTCTGTTGCGTTGGCGAAGCCGTGACAGGAACTCGATCAGGGCCGCAGGATCAAACGGCCGCGATAGCAGAAGGTCCGGTGCCGTCAGCCCGTGGGGCTGGGCCTCGGTCGCCCTGGCAAACAGGATCAGTGGCACGCCCGGCAGGGTGCGCCTGAACTGGTCCAGGGATCGCGTCGTTTGCGGTTCCCATCCCAGCACCACGGCACCCAGATCGCGTTGGCTGGCCTGCACCGACATCTCCTCGATACCGCTGCACAGCGCCGCGTCGAAACCCTCGCTGGCGAGGATATGGCGCAGGAACAGGAAAAGCTGGATGTCGCCGGTACCGACCAGGACTGTCTGCATCGAAATGCTCCGTCGCTCAAACGGGCGCGAACTCGCCGCCGTTGACGTCGAGGATGGCGCCGTTGATGAAGCCGGCGGCCTCCGACGCCAGGAAGGCGGCTGCCGTGGCGACATCGGCCGCACGTCCTAGTCTGCCGACCGGGATGCGCTGGAGTGCCGCCTGGTTTTGCGCCGAGTGAGGCGAACCGGTCATCGGCGTCAGGATCCGGCCAGGCGCAATCACGTTCACAGTCACACCGGTTCCCGTGCAGGCCATAAGGATGGAACGGGCAAGGCCCGAGAGTGCGGCCTTGGAAGCGACATAGGCGGGTCCGGCGATCTTTGGCGTCGTGCGTGCCGCGATCGATCCGATGAGAACGATGCGCCCGAACCGCGCCGCCTTCATCGCCGGCAAAACCGACTGGCAGCACAGCATGGATCCGGTCAGGTTGACGGCCAGCACGTCGTTCCAGTCCGCAAGCGAAACGCTCTCCAGGCTGGTCGCTCCGGCGACGCCCTTGGGCGAAATGCCAGCGTTGCAAATCAAGGTATCGGGCTGCCGCCAGGCATGTGTCACGGTATCGAAGAAGTCGGAAACGGCAACGGCGCTGCGAAGATCAAGGCAACGACCGAGTACGCGGCCGTCTGCGAACTCCTGCTGCAGTGTCGCGCTGATCTCCTCCACGTGGTCGGCATGCGAGGCGAAGAAGGCCACCCGATAGCCGTCGGCGAGAAACTGTCGCACGGTCGCAAGTCCTATCCCGCTGCTGCCCCCGCTCACCACCGCAACGCGTCGGGGGTCGGGGTAAAGGTCGCTCATCACTGTTCGTCCATTGCCGCAAACAGCGACAGCGGTGGATGTGCCTCCGGATCGGTCATCACCTCGATGACTGCAGGTGCATCCGAGGTGATGGCGCTGTGGATCTGCGCGGCCAGATCCTCCGGATCGGCGACGCGGACCGCCTGGCAGCCGCAGGCCCTCGCAATCTGCGTGTGATCCACCGGCGAGAAATGGCAGGCAGAGGTATAGCTTCCGAACTTGACGGTTTCGGCGTCACGCTGATAGCCAAGGATGCCATTGTTCAGCACGATGGTGACCACCGGAATATCAAGCCGAACCATCGTCTCCAGCTCTGCCCAGCTGTGGGCAAAGCCGCCGTCGCCGACCAGGGCCACGACCGGCTTGTGCGGATCGGAAAGTTTGGCGCCGATCGCCAACGGCAGGCCCCAGCCAAGCCCTGCCAGTCCTCTTGGGGTGATGAATCGCCCGCCGCCGGACCCGGGCCTCAGTTGTCCCGCCACCCACATTGACGAATAGCTGGCATCCGCGACCACCGTCAGACCGCGGCTGAGCCAGGGCTGCAACTCGCGCATGATCCTCTCCGGCCGCAGCGGCGAGGTCGTAGCGTTCCAGACACCCGCGCGCGCCGCTTCAAACCTCTGCCAGCATGCGGCAATGCTGACCTCGAGACGCCGTCGGTCGTTGCGCCTGTGCATCAGGTCGCTGGTTTCGAGGACGCGGCACAGCGCTGCAAGCGTCTCGCCTGCGTCGCCGGCCAGCCGCAGCGCTTCGTAGTTGCGGCCGATTTCCGCCGGATCGATGTCGATGTGGATCACGCGGGCAGACGGCGGGATCTGTCGCCAGCTGTCCGTGCCGTTCTGATTGGTGCGCGTTCCCACCAGAATGACAAGGTCGGCGGTCTCCACAAAGCCCTTGGTCTGGTGGCCAAGGGCGCGTGGGCCGGTCAATGCGCCCAAGACGCCGAGGGACAGTGGATGATGCTCGTCGACGGCCCCCTTCCCCATGTTTGTCGTCGCGACAGGCAGGCAGGCCGTCTCTTGCAACTGCGCCAGCATCGCAGCGGCGCCGGAGGCATGCACGCCGCCGCCGGCCAAGACCACGGGAGCCTGTGCCGAGGTAATCCACTCTGCCGCCTGATGTATCAGGCAGTCAGAGGGGCGCATGCGGTCGAGCGGCCAGTGGCCAAGGTTGGCCCGGCGGGCACAAGGGATGCCCTCCATGGTCTCGCGCAGGAGATCGGCCGGCAGCAGCAGCGCCACCGGCCCCGGCCGCCCCGAGGCGGCTGCCGTGAAAGCAGCATCGAGATAGTCATCGATGCGCTCCGGCAGGTTCACCCGCCGCACCCATTTGGTGCACGACTGGAACAGCGCGATCTGGTCGAGGTCCTGAAACGCGTTCTTGTCGGTCTGGTGGCGCTCAACGTCCTGCACCAGCGCGACGATCGGTATGCTCGCCTTCAGCGCCTCTGCCAGTGGCGCAACCAGCAGGGTGGCCGCCGGCCCGTTCTGAGCCGCGATAACGCCCACCTTGTGTGACATCCGCGCATAACCATCCGCCATGGCGCCGCCCATGTTCTCCTGTCGGTAGGCGATCTGCCGGATGCCAATCGCTTCGGCAGCAAGGATCACGGCGGAGGGCAGACTTTGGGCAAAGATGAGGTCGACGCCGTGGCGTCGCAGGCCCTCTGCCACGCGCTCGGCAACGGTTTGTGCCCGAGAATTGGACGTCATGGCTGTGTCTCCTTGCTGTCACTGTCACTGTCACTGTCACTGTCACCGTCATTGTCGGCGTCGGCGACAAAGGCCGCGAAGGTCTTTGCGACGTGGTCGAGATCGTCGTTGGTCATCGCCGTCGAGAGGCTGGCTGCAGCGCCAAACGGCAGCAGGATGTCCTGGGCGCGAAAGAACCGCGTCAGCGCCAGAAGCCGTATTCGCTCTTCCTCGGTGGCAAGGGTGTCGGCGTAGCTGCGTGGCACCTGCCGTGTCCCATGGATGCGAAACAGCGACCCGGCTCCGGTGACGGAAAACGGCGCCTGCGATTGCATTGCGATGCTGGAAAGCCGGGCCCGAAGCGCGTTGCCCCTGGTTTCCAGGTCTGCAAAGCACCGCTCGTCGGCCGCCTCCATGGCCACCAGGCCGGCGCGCATCGACACCGGATTGGCCGAGAACGTTCCGCCCTGGGACACCGCTGCGGACGTTGCGCCGTCGCCAAAGACGGCCATCACGTCGCTGCGACCGCCGACAGCACCGATCGGGAAACCGCCGCCGATGATCTTGCCCGCGGTCAGCAGATCCGGTTCCAGTCCGTAACGGTGCGAGGCGCCGCGAAAGCCCTGCCGCAGGTTGAGAACCTCGTCGGCGATGATCAAAATGCCGTGCTGTCTGGCGACGCTCATCAGTCCGGTGATGAATTCACGCGTCGGCGCAATCAGGCCTGCGCGGCTGGGCATCGGGTCGATCAACACGGCTGCGAGCCGCCCGGCATCTTCGCTGAGGGCCGCCTGGGTGCCTGCGACATCGTTGAAGCGAAGATGAAGCACGTCGCTGGCCTGGTTGCTGTCGCGCGGCGCCGGGCGGTACTGCTCCCCCTCGGCCCAGTCGTAGGCGCCGTGATAGGCGCCTTGGAACCGCGCCACCGCCGGCCGGCCGGTGAAAGCCCGTGCCGCCTTGATAGCAAACATCACTGCTTCCGTGCCGGTGTTGACGAAGCGGATCTTTTCAAGCGCGGGGATGCGCGACACCAGCAGTTCGGCAAGGGCGATCTCGTGCTCCGTGGGATTGGCAAAGCAAGAGCCCGAACGCAGCAACTGCGCCACCGCCTCCACGACCGGCTCGAAGGCGTGCCCGTGCAGCAAGGTGGTGAAATTGTTGTTGAGGTCGAGAAGCCGATGACCGTCAACGTCGACGACAAATGCGCCCTCTCCCCTGGCGACATAGATCGGATATGGATCCCGCTCGATGGTGGCGCGCGTCACTCCACCTGGAAAGACGGCCTGGCCGCGGCGGTAGAGTTCGCTTGAGCGCGGACGCGATGTGTCCGCCACCTCTGCCATTGCTATGGACATGTGCATGACCCCTGTTGCTGGCGATACCAAAGCTTTGCGTTGGCTTTGATTTTTGTTGCAACAAAAATGACAGAGGTCAAGACGTCATGACAAAATAGTCAGATCAGCTTGCGCTATCCTGGCGCAGCGAGGCGCGCAGGCGCCGGTATCCGTCGCGGATGTCATTCTCGAATGCCGCGCGTAGCGCCTTGGCGTCCCGGTCCTGCAGTGCCTCAATCGCCATCTGGTGGTTGCGCACGCCCTGGCGGGCTTCCGCGAACTCCGGATAAAGGCCGTAGAACGACGGCCCGACGCGCAGCCACTGTGCCTCGATCAGCGCGATCAGGTGCGGCATGTCCGACAGTCTGTAGACCAGGAAGTGAAACTCCTTGTTGTGCCACAGCGCCTCGCTGTAGGCCTTTGTTTCCAGGCTTTTATTGATGTCTATCTGGATCTCCAGCAGTTTTTCGATGTGGTGGTCCTGGCAGTGGGGTGCCGCCTGTTCCGCCGCCAGGCCCTCCAGCGCCAGGCGGATCAGCGTCACCTCGCGCAGGTCGCCCTCGCTCAAAAACGGTACGATCACCGTCTTGGGTCCGGCGTAGACGAGCGCTCCTTCGGCCGCGAGCCGGTTGATGGCGTCGCGTGCCGGCGTCGAGCTGACCCCCAATGCATCGGCAAGCGAACGGACCGTCATCTTCGTACCGGGGCGATAGCCGCCGCGCGTCAGACGGTCCTTCAGTTCGAAATAGGCCGCTTCCCCGAGCCGCATTGTCTGCCCGGTTTTCCAGTCTGCCGCTGTTGCTGACGCCATTTCGGCTCCCTGTGCGTTGACACCCACGATTTTTGATGCAACAAAAATAGAAATACGAAGATTTTGCGAAGTTTGTCGCGTCATTTCTCTACCCGATCGGGCGCCGCTCGTCACCACGGCGGCCGGCACCGTCGGCGACGGAAACAGGATGCTTCTGCGACGCGACAGTCAATCTTGAACAAGCGGGGGAACAGTGTGATTGGTGAGCGACTGACACTTCAGGACATCCAGAAGCAATACGGCCTGGCATGGGCCGTGCGTGACGCCAGCGTGGAGGTGGCGGCAGGCGAGTTCGTCTCGATCGTTGGACCGTCGGGATCTGGCAAGACGACGCTTCTGACGATGATCGCCGGATTTGAGATGCCCACCAGAGGCACGATCCGGGTTGGCGGCAAGGACATCACCTTTCTGGCGCCCAATCGACGCGACATCGGGATGGTGTTCCAGAAGTACGCGCTCTTCCCGCACATGTCGGTGCGGCAGAACATCGAATTCCCGCTGCGCATGCGCAACCGCTCGCGGTCGCACGCCACCAAAGGCCGGATCGACGACATGCTCGATCTGGTTCAGCTGCGCCCTTTCGCCGATCGCTTCCCGCATGAACTTTCAGGTGGGCAGCAGCAAAGGGTCGCGGTTGCACGGGCGCTGATCTTCGGCCCGCCGGTGATCTTGATGGACGAACCCTTGGGCGCTCTCGACAAGAAGCTGCGCGAATCGATGCAGTTTGAGATCAAGCGCCTGCAGGAAAATCTCGGCACCACGGTGGTCTATGTCACGCATGACCAGGACGAGGCCTTGACGATGTCTGATCGGGTGGCGGTGATGCGCGATGGCCGCATCGAGCAAATCGGCCGCCCCAGTGAACTCTACTCCGAGCCCAAGACCGCCTTCGTCGCCGATTTCCTGGGATCCATCAACTTTATCCCTGCCCGCCTCGTGACGCTTGCCGACGATGTCGTGACGGCGCAGATCGGCTCGGGCCAGATCGTCACCGCACGTCTGCCGAGCAAGGATGGAGCCGGCCTCAGCGCCGGTGACGCTTTGCAGCTGGCCGTGCGCCCGGAGCACATCGGCTTCAACGCGCCCGCGGCGGGCCACGCGGCGGCGCTTGAAGGGCGGCTGGAGAACGTGGTGTTTGCCGGAGCGACCGTCATGGTCTTCGTGCGCCTTTGCGCCACCGGCCAGACGGTGCGTGTTCAGGTTCCCTCTCTCGATCTGATCCTGCCCGACAAAGGCAGCGCCGTGGCGCTCACCCTGTCGGCCAAGACGGTCAGGGCCTTTTTCGACGACAAAGGAGGGGCAGCATGAGCACGGTTGCAGCCATCCCGCGCATGTCCCGGGCCTCCGTCTTCGTCCGCGGTCGTTCCGCCAGGCGCTATGCACCGCTGACATCGCTGTTGCTCGTCCTGCCGCTGTTTTTGACCTTTGCCATCGGCTTCCTCTATCCGGTGGTCATGCTGGTCGATCTCAGTTTTTCTACCGGGCTTGCTCCCTATCGGCGGCTCGTCGAGGAGAGCCTCTATCTTGATGTGCTGGGGGCAACGGTTGTGACGGCTGCGACGGTCGCCCTGCTTTGCCTGCTGCTGGGCTATCCCGTCGCCTACGCCATGGCGCGCCGCGGCGGCAAGGCAGCCCTGATCACGGCCGCATGCGTGCTTATCCCGCTGTGGACCTCGGTCCTGATCCGCTCCTATGCCTGGATCGTGCTGCTCCAGCGCAACGGCATCGTCAACACGCTTCTGCAGGCGTCGGGCCTGAGCGACGCCCCCCTCACGCTTCTCTATACCCAGGGTGCAGTGATCCTGGCGATGACCCATGTGCTGCTGCCATTCGCCATCCTGCCGATCCATTCGACCCTGCGGATGTTGCCGAAGGATTTGACGCGCGCGGCCGCCAATCTGGGAGCGGGACCAGTCCGGGCCTTTCTCTCGGTGACACTGCCGCTGAGCCTGCCCGGCGTTTTTGCCGGCGCTGTCCTCTGCTTTGTGCTGGCTTTGGGGTTCTACATTACGCCGGCACTGGTGGGCGGTCCCGGATCGATGCTGATGGCAACCCTGATCGGCCAGCAGACGACGGTCGTTCTCGACTGGCCCTTCGCTGCGGCCCTGTCCACCGTCCTGCTCGCCATCACGCTGTTGATCGTCGTGGCGTCGCAACGCGTCGTTGCACTGAGCAAGGGGTTTTCCAATGGCCACTGAACGCGACGCTGCCCTACCGATCGCCGCCGCCGGGCCAGCCGTTGCACCGGCCCGGTCACCAAGACACGGCGGCGGCATGGCGATCGCCAAAGCCGTCGCCGCCACCGTGGTTGCCGCCATCCTCGTGTTCCTCGTCTTGCCGACGTTGATCATTGTGCCGATGTCACTCAGCGACACCGCCTATCTGCAGTTCCCGCCCGAAGGACTGACGCTTGGCTGGTATGGAGCCTATTTTTCCGATGCCGACTGGATGGCGTCGACCTGGTTCAGCCTGCAGATCGCGCTCGCGACCTCCGTGGCGGCGACTGTCGTGGGAACGCTGACGGCGCTGGCGATTGGCAAGGGCGACCTGCCGTTCAAGGGCCTGGTGCAGGCGATGGCCCTGGGGCCGATGATCGTTCCGCACGTCGTGCTCGGCGTCGCCCTTTACCTCGTCTTCTCGCCGCTGCACCTGACCGGGACCTTTGTCGGGTTTCTGGTCGCCCATACGGTGCTTGCCGTCCCCTTCGTCGTCATTACCGTCACTGCTGCCCTGCAGCGCCTCGATCCGGCCCTGGAGCTGGCGGCGCTCAATTGCGGCGCCTCCCGGGCTCAGACCTTTATGCTGATAACGATGCCGAATATCACGCCAGGCATCGCGGCCGGCGCAGTGTTTGCTTTCATTGCCTCCTTCGACGAAGCGACCGTCGCCTTCTTTCTTTCGGACGCGGGCGGAAAGCCGATCGGCCGCAAGATGTTCGAGGACATCGACTTCAACCTCACTCCCGTGATCGCCGCCGCGTCGACGGTGATCGTCTCGGCCTCGCTCTGCCTCATCGGCATTGCCCACCTCATCTCCAGTGCCCGCCGTATCAACAGCAAGGAAGGACGACCGGAATGACCACCACCAGATCGATTCGAAATGCCATTGCAGGCCTGACCCTCACCGTCACGCTCGCCTGTGGCACCACCCATGCCGCCGCCCAAGAGCAGGTGATTATCGCTTCCACCGGCGGCGCCTATGACCGCGCCCTCAAGCAAGCCTGGTTCGATCCCTTCACACAAGCGACAGGGATTGCGGTGCAGGTGGTGTCGGCCACCAATGCGGAAATGCGCGCCAAGGCGTCAGCCATGGTTCGGGCCGGAAACGTCACCTGGGACCTTTATCTCGAAGGCGAAATCCAGGCAGCCTCCGATGCCCACCGGCAGGTCACCGAAGACCTGTCGCCGTTTTGCGCCGACTATGCCGCCGATGCCGGGTTGGTCAGCAATGCCTGCGCCCCGGGTGGTGCCCTGTTGCAGTCGACGGCAACCCTCTTGGCCTATCGTACCGACGGCAATTGGCCGGCGCAGCCGGAAACCTGGGCCGATATGTGGGATACGCAAAGGTTTGCCGGCGGTCGTGCCTTTCCCAACTTCGATGATCCCTGGCGGGTGCTTGCCGCAGCCTTGCTGGCCGACGGGGTCGAGAAGGACAAGCTGTTTCCGCTCGACATCGACAGAGCCTTTGCGAAACTCGACACCATCCGCGACGAGGTGACGCTGTGGTGGAAAACCGGTGACCAGAGCGTTCAAGGGTTTCGCAATGGTGACTACGATTTGGGCCAGATTTGGCTGACGCGGGCCAGATCGATGAAAGACGAGGGTCTGCCGATCGCCTGGTCCTACAAAGCTGCGTTTCTCGTCGGTGACCGCATCGCCCTCATCAAGGGCGCGCCAAATCGCGACAATGCCCTGAAGCTGATCGCCTATTGGCTCGACAACCCGTCGGTCCAGGCCCAGGCCTGCAGCACTCTGTCGTGCACGCCGCCCAGCGCCGATGCGATTGCCCTGATGTCTGAGGAGGCGCGCCGGTCAATGCCGACCACCGACGAGATCAGCAAGCACGTCATTGTCCCCGACGCCGAATGGATCAATGCCAATGCAGCCATGCTCCTGCAGCGCTGGAACAATTGGGTTCGCTGAACAGGCCTGAGCGCGAGGACCGGCAAGCCTCAAGGCATGGCCAGTTCCCGCCACAGGAAAGCATGGCGGTAACACTGCAACCGCAGCGGCAGCAGAGCAGGCCCAGTTGAAGTCTTGTCGAATTCTTACCGGTGTCTTCGTGGTCAATGCCGGTGTGCCGTGACCAACTCACGGGCTTGCAGAGCCATTGGGAGGCAAGCCATGCGAGATGAGCAGAGGAGCACGCAACGTCGCAGCGGTCGCAACACGGCGACGATGATCGACGCGGCAAGCGGTTCTTTCGAGGCCGCGCACTATCAAGGTATTATGGCACTCTATGCCACGCCGACGACAGGGCGTTGCGTGCAGTTGCCGGCCACCGGAGCAACAGTTGTCGACTTCGTCCGCTGCTCCTACCTTGGCCTCGACAACCATCCCTCCATTATCGAGGCCGCTGCCAGAACAGTACGCGACAGTGGTGCCTTGCACTGGTCGTGTGCGCGCACACGACTGAACTTCAGCATTCTGGGACGGTTGGAGGCGGAGCTCTCCAGCCTGTTCGACGCCCGCGTTATCACCTTCACGACTGTGCTGGCCGCCAACATGAGCGCACTGCCGCTTCTGGCCTCTGGCCATATGACGAGCGGGCGAAAGCCGGTCATGGTCTTCGACCGGCTGGCGCATGCGACACTGGCGCATCATAAGGCCGTTGTCGCCGAGGAAACCACCGTCGAAACCATCGCTCACAACGATCTCGACGCGCTTGAAGCTTTGTGCAAGAGCCATCATCAGGTCGCCTATGTCTGCGACGGCGTCTATTCGATGGGTGGTCATGCCCCCCTGGAGGCCCTGCGTTCGCTGCAGGCGAAATACGGCCTGTTCCTATACGTCGACGACGCGCATGGGATCTCGATCGACGGTCGCAACGGGGCCGGCTTTGCCCGCAGCATATTGGGCAAGCTTGGCGAGCGCACCATCGTCGCCGCCTCCCTGGGCAAGGGATTTGGTGCCTCGGGCGGAATGGTCATGCTTGGGACGGCCCACCAGGAGCTTTTGTTTCGGCGCTTTGCCATCGCCTATGCCTTTTCCGCGTCCCTCAACACGGCCGCAATCGGCGCCGCATTGGCGTCTGCGGCTCTCCACCGATCGGCCGAACTTGCGCTTCGACAGCAGTCACTGCGCAACAACCTTGCCTTGCTGGATGCTCTGCTGCCGACCGACCAGGGGTCGTCTATCCTCCCCATTCGCACCGTGCGCATCGGCGATGAACTGCTTGCGGTTGCCGCGGCGCGTCAATTGCTTGAGAACGGTTTCTACACCTCGGCCATCTTCTTCCCCACCGTCGCCCGTGGCGAGGCGGGGATCCGCATCTGCCTGACGAGCGACCATACGCAGCAGCAGATCAGGGACCTGGTGGCAGCGATCAGCGAGATCATCAACGACATACGGACGGTGACGCGGTAACGGGCGACCCGTAACTTCAATGCTGGTCCGTCAGCAGTCCAGGGGCGATAGTGGCTCCGCGGCCATGTCAACGCCCAGCAGCAAAAGGACCACACATTGGGACCGCTGCTGGCGCCGCCAATGCGGAGACAGCCGCTCGTGTTTGCATCGAGCAAGGCTGCAGGATTGAAGCGTACGATGCCGCAGGGCACTGTCGGGATCGGCACGGTGAGATGCCGCTGGCTTGTACGTCGCGACGGCCTATCTTGGCGTAGGACATGCATTGCGGCTCGTCGCTGAACTTGAAGCTTTCGCTAGAGAATAGGGATTGGAGGGCTGACGCTCTACGCCGCAAATGCCCACAGGCTCCACGAAAGGGCGGGGTGGATGACAGCTGAAATCTTTGAGAGGAACGGTAATGAGTTCCAGATCATGCGCAAGGAAATATAGCCACAGATGTTCTTAGAGCTGACAGCAGTCCTCGCTTTGCGCACAAGCGGTCACAGGATGGCCCCACCCGTTCGGGTGGAGCCTTGTTGCGCAGGTGTTGCTACATCATTCTTTTGATGTCGCTGTAGGCTCCATCCGTCTTCAGCGTTACCGTCACCGGATCGCTGGTGCGGTTGCGCCAGAACCAGCCGTGATTGCCGTCGAAGGCGGCCTCAAGAACACCGCTGTCTTCGGCAACGCTCGACGCAGACACCCGTTATGTGCTGCTGCCGGGAAGGTGATCGATAGATGACAGGGAGTTTGCAGCACAGGCGAGAACCCCAATTAGCGCTGCTGAAGCCAGACGGCGATGCGCCGGTTTGCGATCAGCAGCACCAGGCCGGTCAGCACGCTGGCAACGGGGATGGTCAGCAGTCCCAAAGCAAGGCCATTGGAGAGTTGCGCCGCTGTCGCTGCATCGCTGACCAGACCGACGATCAGCGGTCCGAAGGCCGGTCCAAGTAGGCCGGAGCCAATCATCACCAGGCTCGTCGCCATGGCCTCCCTGCCCTTGCCGGCGACCAGATGCGCAGCACCAAAGCCCCATGGCAGCATGAAGGCAAACGAGAACATGCTCGGCACCAGCAGCAGGATTGAAACCCATCCTGTCGGCGCGAACAGTGCAGCCGTTATCGTGACACTGGCGATCAGGAAAACAACGCCTGGAGGCCCGAGCACCCGCCCGGTTCCCGAGCGCACGGCGCGGTCGAACAACCGGCCGCCGATCAGGGTTCCGGCAACGCCCATCATGCCCTGCAGGAGCCCGAAAGCCAGGCCCGCCTCGCTTGCGCTATACCCATGGGTGCGGATCAGGAATGTCGCTATGAATGCGTAGAACGGTGCCGCAGCGAAACTGCCGGCGATCGCGCCGATGAATAGCCAGCGGAACGCCGGGGAGGAAAGCAGCCGCAGGCTTGACCGGAAGAACTGCTCGCCGCGGAGCTCCTTGTCATCGAGCGGCGGCGTCGGTCCCACGACGACGAATGTCAAGAGAGCGATCAGGCCGCCAATCATTCCCGCGCCAATCAAGGCAGCACGCCAACCCATCATATCGCTGATCGCGCCTCCCACGGAAAACCCGATCATGGTGCCGAGCGGAATTCCCATGGCAAAGAGCCCGATCGCCAGGCCACGGCGATCAGGCCTGACCTTGCGGGTTATGATCGCATGTCCGGCCGGCGTCCCACCGGCCTCGCCGAACGCAACGCCAAACCTGGAAAAAGCCAGGAACAGGAAACTGGCGGCTAGGCCGCCAAGGGCGGTCATGGCGCTCCAGCCGAGGATGCACAAGACCAGCACCAGCCGGGGCGATCCACGATCAGCCGCGCGCGCCAGTGGCAACGAAAGAAGCGTGTAGCAGACTGCGAAGGCGACCCCCGTGAGCAGGCCTACCTGCGTATCACTGAGATCAAGATCTTTTTTTATCGCTTCCGCGACAACATAGGGAAGCATCCTGTCGACCTGAGATAGAAGGCTAACAAGAAACAAAGCAAAAAGGACTAAAGCTAAACGCCATCCATTCACGAATTCCATTCGAAACGATTCCAGTATTAGAAGCAGTCCGCTATTGCAGGAAAAATTCGAATATCTATTGACTCGAGCAGAATCTTTTGCATGATGATCACATCCCAGCTTAGGCGGCACCCTGAAGCTAGAGGATTGGTCGTATGACAAGAATGCCGAATACCCCGTTAAACTTGCCTATTTCTGCACATTCCGATAGCCTTCCTGACGAACGCCGCGTGCTGCGCTGGCCTTCGCTCAGATCGGGGGCTCAGGTGTCATCATTTCTTCTTGCAGAAGTCACAGGCTACCTGGACAGTCAGGGCGGCGGCGAAGGTCTTTTCCCGACACAGCTTGGTGGCGTCCATATCATCCGATCCTTCCAAGAGCGGATGCCCATGCGGCAGATCTACCGGCCCTCGCTCTGCGTGGTCCTGAAAGGCGCCAAAGAAATTCTCTTCGGTGAGGATCGGCTCCACTATGGCGCTATGCAGTGCCTGGTTGTCAGCATGGAGATGCCGGCGAGCGGACGCGTCGTCGAGGCGAGCGCGGAAGCGCCCTACATCGGTATCACGATAGACCTCGATGTCGCCATGCTGCGCGAGGTCTTGGAGCATCTGGACACGCCGCCGGTCGAACCGGCCGGCCCGGGGCCCTGCGTGTTCGTGGCCCAGATTGACGCACCACTGGCTGATTGCGTCCAGCGCCTGATCCGCATGTGCCAGACGCCAAAGGCGATCCCCATCCTCTATCCTTCGGTGATGCGCGAAATCTGCTATTGGCTGCTTACCGGCCCCAACGGAGCCGACCTCTGCCATCTGGCTTTACCGGAATCCAACATCATGCGGGTCGGCAGAGCCATCTATTTTCTGCGCGATAATTTTGCGCAGACACTGCGCGTGGAACAGATGGCAGAGGTAGCGGGTATGAGCCTCTCTTCGTTCCATCAACACTTCAAGCTAATTACCTCGGTAACGCCGCTCCAGTTCCAGAAGCAGTTGCGCCTTCTGGAGGCGCGGCGCCTGATGGTAGCCGAGGCAGCAAGTGTGGAGCAAGCGGCCTATAAAGTCGGTTACGAGAGCGCCTCGCAGTTCAGCCGCGAATACTCGCGGATGTTCGGGGTCGCTCCAAAGCAGGACGCTTTGAACCATCAGCGTATGTATAGCCAGTACGCAAGCCGCAAGGCACGCAGCGCCTGAGCCGGCAGGCTCCAGAAGCCGCTCTCTGAGACATCTTTCTACATGACGGGCGCCGGGCATCACCTGCCTGGCGCCCTGCCCGTGTCTGCGCGGTGGTCTTTGCCCCTTGCCAAGTCCTGAACGGACGCTCAGCGCATCTCCACGAGATCGATGACTCGCGGCTGCGCCCTGATCAGGCAGGAAATTTGCGGCATTCGGCATTCGCCAGTCTACAGCCGGCGAGTAGCTTGTGGCGCGACCGGTCAATCGTAAACCTGGTTGGGACTGCAAACCGTCCTGGAGAAAGGCAAAAGATAATGTTGAAGTGGATAAGAGGATCTGCGTTCACCCTCGTGGTCCTCGCAGGAACAAGCGTGCTCCCGTCCGGATATGCCTTCGCACAAGCGAAGTCTCCAAGTGAGATCCTGGGTGCCTGGGAAGCTGTTGACGGGTCCGTCAAACTCGAGATGTTCGAGGCCGGTGACAGCTATGCTGCCCGCATTCTCTACGGGAAACTGCTGATGGAAGCGGACGGCGCGACCTTCAAGAAGGATACCCTCAACCCGGACCCAAGCCTCAGAAGCCGCTCGCTGGAAGGTATCGTCTTCCTGGAAGGCCTCAAATGGGATGCCGGTGATGGGCGCTGGGAAGACGGCAGGTTTTACAGCGGCGCCACCGGTCGGACCCATTCCGCGCGCGCTACCATGGTCGACGAGACGATGGAACTGCGCGCCTATATGGGCACTCCCGCGCTCGGCCGAACCATGGTTCTGCGCCGCGCGCAATAAATGGGCACCGCTTGAAGCGCGACGGGAAGATCCCACCGCACGATCGTGCCAATGCGCGCAGATACAGGATCAGGCAGATTTCTTGCGCGTTCAGGCATGGCGATAGGCCGTGCCATGGGCATGCTGGCGACGAACAACGCGAAGCACTGCCGGGTTTGATGAAGACCGGAAGCCGCGATGGCACAGGAAAGCAAGGATTTGCCAATGACCAAGTGGACATCACAGAATATTCCACCGCAACTGGGACGTTCTGCGGTCGTGACCGGCACTGGAGGCCTGGGTTTTGAGACAGCACTGGCCCTCACCCGGGCCGGCGCAAATGTGGTGCTCGCCGGGCGCAATCTCTTGAAAGGGGCCGCCGCCGTCACCGCAATCCGGGGTGCAGTTCCCGGCGCGCAGATACGGTTTGGGCGAGTCGATCTTGCGAGCCTTGACTCGATTGCGGAATTTGGCACGCAGCTTGCGCAGGAGCAGGGTAGCCTGGACCTTCTTATCAACAATGCCGGCGTTATGACCCCGCCTCAGCGTCGCGAGACCCTCGACGGCTTCGAACTGCAGTTCGGAACGAACTATCTCGGCCATTTTGCTCTGACGGCGCATCTGATGCCGCTGCTGAGGAGCGGTACAAAGCCCCGCGTCGTCACTTTGGGCAGCGTTGCAGCCCGCAGCGGCGCGATCGACCTCGACAACCTTAACGCCCAACGCGAGTACAAGCCGTTTCCGATCTATGCGCAGTCGAAGCTCGCTTGCATTATGTTCGCTTTCGAGCTGAGCCGGCGAAGCAAGGCAGCAGGATGGGGTGTAGAGAGCTTCGCATCGCATCCCGGCATTTCCCGCACTGACCTGATCCCCAACGGCGCAGGACAGGCGAGCCTGGCCGGGCTGACGCGAACCTATCTCTGGTTCCTGTATCAGCCCGTATGGCAAGGTGCCCTGCCAACCCTCTTCGCAGCGACAGACCCAGCTGCCAAGACTGGCGCCTACTATGGGCCCGACAGACTGGCCGGGACGCGTGGTTATCCGAAAGAAGAAAATCCCCCCAAGCAAGCGCTGGACATAGCGGTCGCAGCCCAACTCTGGGAGCGATCACTGGAACTGACCGGCGTGACATTTTCTGACGTTACCCAGATCTCCGATGGTGCCGGAAGCAGCCAGCCTGCGGCGCGTGCCGGGGAATGAAGGCTGCTGCAGCCGTAGGTCGGCGTTGAGGATTGAATGGATGGCATGGTCAAACGGGTATTTCACGGATCTAAGTTACACGCACGGCTACTATTCCGAAATGAACCCTGCAATGCTGCGGCTCGCCTGCCTCTGTAACGGCGTCGAGGCGCAGTTGCCGAAAAATCCCAGCTATCTCGAGCTTGGTTTCGGACAAGGTGTATCAATCAATTTTCATGCTGCCGCGTCTTCCGGCTCGTACTGGGGAACGGACTTCAATCCGGCGCAGACGGTAGAGGCCCGCAAACTTGCCGAAACGTCCGGAGCCGACATCCGACTGTTCGACGATTCCTTCGAGGAACTTGCTGAGCGGACCGACCTGCCCGATTTCGACGTGATTGCCCTGCACGGCATCTGGAGCTGGATTTCGGAGAAGAACAGGGCGGTGATCACCGGCATCATCCGGCGCAAGCTCCGCCCCGGTGGCATAGCCTATATCAGCTACAACTGCCTGCCCGGCTGGGCCCCAGTCATACCGATCCGCCAGCTAATGTCCCTCTACCAGACCAACGGCGGGGGCAAGATGTCCAAACCGATGGACATGATCGAAGGTGCATTTTCCGTCGTCGAAGAAATCGCCAATGCAGGTTCGCTCTATTTCCGGGAAAACCCTTTCGCCAGGCAACACCTGAAGGACATGGCGCGACAGGGGCGCAACTATGTTGCGCATGAGTACCTGAACGTCGATTGGCACCTCGAGCATTTCTCCGACATGGTACGGAGTCTCGACAACGCCAAGTTGACCTATGTGGGGTCGGCACGCCTGCTGGACGGCATCGACGCGTTCCAACTGAGCGACGACGGAGTAAAGCTCGTATCGCAGATCGGCCATCCCATCATGCGCGAGACCGTGCGCGACTATATGATCAACAGACGCTTCCGCACCGATGTCTTCATCAAGGGCGCACGTCCGTTTTCAGGCCCTGAGCATCGTGACGCCTGGCACGCGCAGGCATTTGTTCTCTCAGTCCCCTTGATCGACATTCCCAAAAAGATCCCCTGCGGCAGGGGAGAGGTGGAACTGCCAGCAGGCACCTACGACCTGATCATCGAGGCCATGTCCGATGAGAACTACAGGCCGAAAACCGTCCGTGAACTTCATCATCATCCCAGGCTGCAGGCGCTGAAACCTCAAGACGTGGTGGACCTCCTGACAGTGCTCACGGGTGCAGGCTTCGTGGCTCCGGCGCAAATTCCCTCGGAGACCGTGACGGCGCAGTGCCGGGCTCTCAATGGCCAAATCCTGCAACGCGCACGTGTGAGTTCGGACCTGCGGCATATGGTGTCCCCGATAACCGGCGGCGGGATCGCGATATCGCAGATGTCCCAGCATTTCGTCCTCGCTCTGATGCAAGGAAGGACCACCGCCGACGCTCTGGCGGAGCAGGTCTGGGACTTTCTGGAAGGCCTTGGTGAGCACCTTGCCAGAGACGGCAAGAGGCTCGAAACGAAGGAGGACAACCTGAAGGTCATTCGTGCCTCGGCGACCAAATTCCTGGCCTACGACAAGCCCCTGCTGGAAGCCCTTCAGATCATCGATCCTCCCGTCACAAGCATCCTTCCGATGCCTGAAGAGGCTGACGAGCGTCAGGATCCCGTTCCGCAGCGGACAAGTCTGATGGCGGGATGAACCACCTCACTGCCTTCAGAGGATCAGGCAGATTTTCCCGATCTATGGGCATGGTGGTGTCCGGTCATCCGGACCTAGGATGGGGTTCAAACAAGCAGCGTAGTCCGGTCGTCGACCTCATGCCTGCCGACCAAAGTCAGGAGCTCAGTATGGTATCCGTCACCATCAATGGCACCCTCTATGAGGTGGACGCAGAAGACGAGAAGCCGCTCCTCTGGGCGCTGCGGGAAGATCTCGGGCTGCTCGGCCCCAAGTATGGCTGCGGCATTGCACAGTGCGGCGCCTGCCGCGTGCTGATCGACGGTGAATCGAGGCCCTCCTGTGCCGTTCCCCTGGGCAGCCTCGCCGGGTCGTCGATCGTCACGGTGGAAGGGCTTTCGAGCGAGGACGGAACGCTGTCGGTACTGCAGCAGGCATGGATCGACGAACAGGTTCCCCAGTGCGGCTTCTGCCAGGCAGGCTTCCTGATCGCCGCCACCGCCTTGCTGGCCCAGGTGCCGCGCCCGAGTGATGCGCAGATCGACGAGGCAATCACGAATATCTGTCGCTGCGGCACCTATCCCCGCATCCGAAAAGCTATCCATCGCGCCGCCGACGCGCTCACTCCGGTCTGAGGAGCTCCCATGCCGCGACTTCTTTCACGACGTGCCTTTCTCCTGACCGGTGCTGCCGTCGCCGGGACCGCACTCGTCGCCGCCGTCGGCGGTGTCGGCTATCTTGCCACCGTCGATGTGGACGGGCTTGGCGGCCATGTCGACGGTGACAGCGGTGTGCTCAATGCCTTCGTTGTGATCCATGCCGATGGCAGGGTGGTCGTCAACGTGCCGAAGACCGAGATGGGCCAGGGTATTCACACCGGTCTCGCCATGGTGGTGGCCGAGGAACTCGACATCCCCTTCGACGGGCGCATCAGCGTCGAATTTCCGGTCGAACCCCTGCCTGCCTATTCCGTCTGGTTCAACATGCTTCAGGTGCGACCGGAAGAAGCGTCAGGGCCCGTCGTCTGGCTTGGGCGCCGGGTAATCGGCCAGCTCGGCTTCATCGCCACCGGCGCGTCGGGATCGACGATGGGAATGTGGCATCCCATGCGCGTGGCTGGCGCTTCGGCGCGCCATATGCTGCTCACTGCCGGGGCGTCTCGCCTGGGCGTGCCCATGGCGCAACTCTCGACCCGAGATGGCTTTGTCCTCCACGAGGCATCCGGCCGCAGCCTGTCCTACGGCGAACTGGCCAGCGAGGCTGCCGTGCTGCCACCGCCGGACGAACCAGTGTTGAAGCCGGCCAGCGAGTGGCGGCTGATCGGCAGATCCCAGCCGCGTGTCGACCTGCCCGCCAAGGTCCGCGGCGAGCCGGTGTTCGGCGCAGATGTCGTTCAGCCCGACATGCTTCATGCCGCGATCCGCCATCCACCTGTCTTCGGTGCGCAGGTGGCAGGTATTGTCAACGAAGCTGCCGTCCGCTCCGCCCCGGGCGTGCTGGATCTGGTGATCATCGACAGCCGTCAGGTGGCCATCGTCGCCAACTCCTGGTGGCGGGCAGAACAGGCTGCCTGGCTGCTGGACATCGCATGGACGCAGACGGACGCCGACACCGTCACTAGCGCAGACATGTCCGCGAGACTGCAATCGGCGCTAGAGAGCGAAGCACCCTACGGGCATATCGATGACGGCGACGTGGAGTCCGTCCTCACGGGCGGATCCGCGTCCGTCATCGAAGCCAGCTACACCGTCCCTTTCGTTACCCATGCCTGCATGGAGCCCATGAATGCGACGGTGATCGTCCGGCAGGACGGGTCTTCGGAAGCCTGGGTGCCCTCGCAGTCTCCCTTTGCGATACGCCAGGGAGTGTTCAAGGGTGCTGGATGGGCGGGTGTGGAGCCCGAGACAGTAACTTGCATCGTGACGATGAACGGCGGCGCCTTTGGCCGCCGCAGCGACCAGGATGTGGTTGCCCAGGCGGCCTTTCTGGCGGCCCGGCATCGGGGGCGACCGGTCAAGGTCATGTGGTCTCGCGAAGAGGACACGGCACGCGGGCTGTACCGTAGTCACGCGGCAGCGCGGTTAAGAGCGGCTCTGGGACCTGATGGACTGCCTCTCGCCTATGATGCCCTGGTCGCGACACAGTCGGTGATCGATTCGATCGCCGGCCGTAATCTGCCCGTCAACCCCGGTCCTGAAGGCGACGCCTTGACGGTCGAGGGTCTGGACAAGCGTCACTACACCATCCCGAGCCGACGCATGCGAAGCCAGAACGTCCCAAGCCATATGCCGATCGGCTTCTGGCGCTCGAACGGCTTTTCCTTCAACACCTTCTTCACCGAGAGCTTCATCGACGAATGCGCGCTCGCCGCAGACACGGATCCGCTGGACTACCGGCGGGCACTCCTCAGAGACAATCCGCGCCATCTGGCAGTCCTGAACCGGGTCGCGGAGATGTCCGGCTGGGGCGGGCCATTGCTGGTGGGACAAGGACGGGGCGTCGCTATAGAGGAATGCTACCGCAGCATCGTCGCCCAGGTGGCAGAAGTTACGGTAGCGCCGGACGGCGAAGTGACCGTCGATCGCGTGTTCTGTGCTGTCGATGTCGGCATGGTGGTCAACCCCGATGCCGTTGTGGCGCAGATGGAGGGCGGCATCCTCTTCGGCGTGACCACCACCCTTATGAGCAGCATCACGATCGAGCGTGGCGGCGTGGTGGAATCCAATTTTCACGACTTCCCCATGATGAGGCTTGCGGACGCACCGGACGTGATCGTCGAGATCATGGCAAGCGACTTGCCCCCGGGTGGCGCTGGCGAGCCGGGAATTGTGCCTGTGGCTGCGGCATTGGCCAACGCAATCTACGCTGCCAGCGGCAGGCGGCTTCGATCTTTGCCGCTGGCAATGACCGAGACGATCGGCGAACGCCGCACACGCTTGGTTCTCAAAGCGTAAGACGGGAAGACAGCAGTGAAAGCCGGAACGGCCGTCGTGATCACCGGGTGCAAGAGCGGCCGCGGTCGAAATGTCAGCAGAGGCCGTCGCTGCCGCGATCGATTATGTAACAGACCAACCTCAGCCGGTTGATGTCAGCGAGATTGTCATCCGGCCGACGGCGCAAGCGTGAGGCCGGCGAGAGTTTTCCCCGCACCACAGTGTGCGAAGACCACCACAGAGGATAGCGCATGCCAGTAGGTCCGCAGATGAACACCGCCTGTCCGCCATCCGATCGGGTCAGGTTTCTGAGAGCATGGATTCAAGACCCCTTGCGTGTGGCCTCGGTTACGCCCTCGAGCAGATCGCTTGCTCAACTGATCACGCGGGACATCGGCGTGGACACGGGACGGGTGATCGAACTTGGCCCTGGAACCGGGGTCTTCACCGATATGCTCCTGGAACGGGGCGTGCTGGAACGGGATCTGATACTGATCGAGCAGGAGGCCGGCTTTGTGACGATGCTGAAGGGCCGCTATCCCTCAGCGAGCGTTTTGAGCTTGGACGCCGGCCGGCTTGGTCGGCATCTTGAAGGCAACGTGACCTACGGCGCGACCGTCAGTGGCTTGCCATTGCTGTCCATGTCGCCGCGAAAGGTGATGGCCATCCTGCGGAGCTGCTTTCATCTGATGGAGGCCCATTCCGGCTTCTATCAGTTCACCTATGGCCCGCGCTGCCCCGTGCCGCGCCGAATTCTAGATCGCCTGGGACTAAAGGCGGTGCGCATTGGCTGGACGCCCAACAACATACCGCCAGCAGCGGTCTATCGCATCTCGAAACGCCCTCAATTGTCGTAGGATACGGATCGCGCATTCAGTGCGAAAGTACGCCCTTCAACATTGCGCTGGAGGGCGATCCCTTTCAAGAGGGGGTGATCGCAAGCGGCTTACGGCATCGCCCCTGCCGGTCGATTGCCACCGTTCTCGGCGCGCTCTGCGAACAAGGCGGACAGTGCCTGGGAAGCGGCAATTGCCCGCGGAAAGCCGGCAGGAACCGTAATCATGTAGACGATTTCCTTCAGCTCCTCCTCTGAAACGCCGACATTGAGGGCATATCCCGCATGCACGGTCATCAAGTCGGTCAAGCCGATGGAGGCAAATGCCGCCACCGCAGCGAGCTGGCGGGTCCGGTCATCCAGGCCGGGCCGCGACCATACGTCCCCAAGAGCGTAAGCCTCGGTCGCTTCAGCCAGGAAAGGGAACTGCTGCCGCATGTCTTCCAGATTCTGCTGCGCGACTCCGTTGTTTAGCTTGAGCACGACCTCCGCTCCTCTATCCCGACGTTCCTCTACGGTCAGAGCGTGAGCAGCGTTGGGTACCATGCCCAACACGGTGATCGCGCCGAGGGCGGCAAATTTCGCGTGAATATTATAAAACATATCATTCTCCTGTTGAGGCTGGTGAATTCTGGGAACTCTCATCGCCAGCCGCGCAAGCGGACCAGTCCACGAGCCATTGTGCCGCCATGATAAAGCGCGGTCTTAGTGATACCTCGGGGGTTGCCCCGCCAGAGGCGGTTGTTGCTAAGCAGAGGTTATATCTGGCCGCACGCTTCAACAATTTACGAATGATAACAGCTTTGATAAGCTCACCTACACAATGGCCAAAGATCTCCACCTCGTCTCCGTTTTTCTCGCTGTCGCACAATCCCAGAATTTCCGCGTTGCCGCGGATCGGCTGGGAGTCACTCCCTCTGCGGTGAGCCAGTCCATCCGACGAATGGAAGATCGCATGGGGGTAGTCCTCGTCCAGCGCACGACCCGTAGCGTGAGCCTGACGGAAGCAGGACTTAAGCTGTATGAGCGTGTCGCTCCCGCCATTTCTGAAGTCGAGCTCGCACTGGACATCGCGCGAGATCAGGACGCGCAACCCTCGGGACAATTGCGGCTCGCCGTATCTTCTATCGCCGAGAGGTTCATATCGGGTGGTCTGCTGGCGAGCTTCGCGCTCGCCTACCCTGCCGTGCAGATCGACGTGACGGTAACGGACGATGAATTCGATATTGTTGCCGAGGGCTATGACGCCGGCGTAAGGCTCGGAGAGGTCATCGAACAGGACATGATCGCAGTGCCCGTTTCGAGCGACCAGAGACAATTGGTTGTTGCTGCCCCGTCCTATCTCGAACGTTTTGGGGTACCTTCAAACCCGTCGGAGCTTTCCCGGCACTGCTGCATCGGATGGCGTCCAGCACCTGGCGTCGCGCCCTATAGGTGGGAATTCGAGGAGGATGGTCGTGCTTTCAACATGGCCGTCGCGCCTAGAATAACCACCAACGATATGTGGCTTATGGTCAGGACAGCCTGCGCGGGCGGCGGCGTAACATTCGGCATGGAAGAGACCTTCAGGCCCTATATCGAGCGCGGCGAACTTATCGCACTGATGGAAGAATATCTTCCCCCGTTTCCCGGATTTTTCCTCTATTTCGCCGATCGTCGCAATCTTCCCCCGAAACTCCGGGCGCTCATCGACCATGTCCGCTTCCGTTCAGGAAGCTCGCCTCCACGGGTACACGCTTGATATCCTGACGATTGTAGGGCCGGAAGCCTTCTGCGGAGAACAATCTACCGGGCCAATGCGTGTCATCTGACAGATAGGTCGGTCCGGAAGTCGGAGCTCCGATAGCGAAGATATCGGTCAACATCCGTCGACCCCCGGCGCCCAGTCGCCGTCGTAAGAAACCACCGTCCCGTCCCTGAGACGGAGCCAGGTACTGCGCAATTGGTGCGGAGGGCGGCAGTTGCGCAGAGCCACGAGCGTTACCTCGTCACCTGGCCACAGCGTTTCTTCCAGATCATAGAACCTGCGTACCGGCGAAAGCTCTATTTCGAGCACCTGGTCGAGGTCCTGAGGACGCGCCTCCACCGGACCAAAGTATTCTTCCGGTCGTCCAAGGCCTTGCGAAGACCCTTGGCCAGCTACGACGCGCACCGCAAGCACCGGATGCGGTGGAGAAAACGTGGTTTGCGTGACGATGCCGGAAATCAGGATCGGCTGAGAAGCATCGTAGCGGCCCGTTACACCATGATGTGCAAGTGCAGTACCGGACATAGCAAGCGCGATTGCCAAGACAGCCATCCGTGGTGATAAGCTTTCGAAAAACATGCTCTGCTCCATCGCCATCGTTGCCAGTCGCCCGAAGCCTATGCGTTAGCCGCCGCAGGATCCATGCTTCATCATCCCGAAAAATAACGCGATCCTGCAAAACGTCATGGATCCGCTGTCTGAAGTTCAGTCCCTGTTCAAGACTATTATCGCCGACTCTGAGGATGTCCGGATCGAGCCGACTCGGCCGATGCTTAACTGAAAACATGAATAGCTTAGTTTCGGCTGAACCGTTTCAGTGTATCGATGAACGCCCGCAGCGCCGACGGAACATGACGGTTTCGGGGATAGTAGAGTGCAAGGCCTGCAATGGGCGGGCACCAGTCCTCCAGGAGTACGACAAGGCTTTGCGCGTCGATCAGCGCTCGGGCATCGTTCTCCGGCACATAGGCTATGCCGAGCCCGCGAGATGCCGCGTCAACGAGAAGGTCGTTGTCATCTAGGGACAGAAGGCCGGGCACGTCGATCGCGATCTCCGCGCCGTGTCGTGAGAATTCCCAGCGGTAGCGTTTCCCGCTGGGCAGGCGCTGACGGATGCATCGGTGGCTGTGCAGATCATCGGGCGTGACAGGACGGTCTCGACCCTGAAGGTAGGTCGGCGAAGCGACTGCAATGAAGCGGACATCGCCATCGAACCGGACCGCGACCATATCCTGGGGCACCGCTTCCAAAAGCCGAACGCCGGCATCAAACCCTTGCTCGACGATATCCACCAGCCGCCCCTCGGACACGAGATCGAGCTCGACCTCCGGATACTCGACCATGAAATGTGGGATGACATCACGAAGCAGGGTCGCGGCGCCACTCCTGTTGGCATTGATCCGCAGCATTCCCTGTGGTGTCCCGCGCACGTCCGCAAGCGCATCAAGCGCGGTATCCAGGTCCTCCAGCACCGGGCCGAGATGCGAAAGCAGACGCGCGCCAGCGTCCGTCAGGGACACGCTTCGTGTGGTCCGGTTGAGCAGACTGACGCCGAGCCTTCTTTCCAGCCCGCTCATCGTGTGGCTGAGGGCCGACCGCGACACACCCATGGTTTCGGCGGCCTTGCGGAAGCTGCGATGGTTGGCGACGGCAGCAAAGGCCACCAGATCATTCAGGCTCGGGCGCGACATTGGTGAACCTTTCTCACTAAGTCATGCGACACTGGGCTCATAGTGTCACCAAACCTGCACCTCTACATCATGGGAGCCAACTTGGAAGGGACCTCTCATGGCTAAAACTTGGTTTATCACCGGCGCATCGTCAGGCCTCGGCCGCGAAATGACCCAGCAACTTCTAGACCGGGGCGACCGCGTCGTGGCCACCGTTCGGCAGGAGACGGCTCTTGCCGACCTGCAGCAAAGCTATCCGGAAGCCCTCGTTTCCATGAGACTCGACGTGACGGACCTCGATGGACTGCACCGTACAGTGGACGATGCATTCGCTCGCATGGGCAGGATCGACATCGTTGTCAGCAATGCCGGCTATGGTCTTTTCGGAGCGGCGGAGGAAGTCACCGACGCGCAGATCGACCATCAATTCGCCACCAACCTGACCGGCTCGATCCGGCTCATACGCGCAACGCTCCCGCATCTGCGCCGCCAGGGCGGCGGCCGGATCGTTCAGGTCTCCTCTGAGGGTGGGCAAATCGCTTACCCCGGCTTCAGCCTCTATCACGCCACGAAATGGGGTATCGAGGGCTTCGTGGAAGCCGTGGCGCAGGAAGTTTCCCCTTTCGGCATCGACTTCATCATCGCTGAGCCCGGGCCGACGGTGACGAATTTCGCAGGTGGTCTGGTGCGTCCCACACCCATGGATGCCTATTTGCAAACGCCTGCCGGTGACGTGCGCCGAATGATCGACGACGGCAGCTTCGTGTTGAAGGGCGACGGTCCCCGCACTGCGGCTGCAATCATCGCTGCGGCAGACAGCCCGAACCCTGCCCTGCGCCTTGCCCTGGGCAGCACTGCCTATGCTTCGATTTCAAAGGCTCTGGCCCAGCGTCTGGCGGCGATTGAAGCCCAGCGCGCGATCGCCTTCTCGGCAGACCGCGACGACCTCTGACCCGCAAGAAAACTCCAGCTTCCTATGTCAAAAAGGAAAAGCCACATGCGCACTTACTATCTTCTGATAGCCGCCTTGATCGGGTTCTCTGCAGCGAGCGCTTACGGACAGGTAATGCCGTCAAATCAGGTCCAGGGCACCTGGCGTATGATCTCTGCCCAAATCGATCCGGAGGGGGAGAACCGCCCTGCTTACGGCGAACGGCCGAACGGACTGCTGGTGTTCACGGCGGACATGCATTTCATCGAGGTGCTGACAGATGCTGCCACGCCACGCTTTGCATCCGATGCAAGAGGGGAAGGGACGGACGCTGAGAACCGGACCGCCATGTCGAGCAGCATCGGCTTTTTCGGCACCTATACGGTGGATGAGGCAGGTGAGTTTAACGGCAATCGCGTGGAGGGCTCAACATTTCCGAACTGGGTAGGCGGAAGCCGAACGCGCGAGGAATTGACGCTGATCGTCACAGGCGACCACATGACAGAGCATTTCCGACGCCCTGAAGGGACGGAGATCGTCATCGAGTGGCGACGCGTCAACTAGGGCAACATGCCTTGCTGCAGCAGAAACCTCCCTGAGCATACTGTGCTTTCAAACGGCCCATGATTGTGAAGAACAGCTTATCAGGCCGTGCAGAGTCTGGCGGCTTATCCTCCCCAGTCCGCCTGAAATATCGTCCCTCCTGAAAGATCCAGCGGCCCGCTGCGACCTCAGGAAAAGCCATATGCGCGTCTCCAGATCTTCGCCTTCCAGGTCCCCCGGACGAGCGTCCTCTCCCAACGGCCTGACACATATTGTTACACTTTCGGCTGCAACTGGCAAAACTCTGCGACAAGCATCTTCTACGTTGCAGACGCCCAAAAGAGCGGCTCGACCACGAAGTTGAGGAATAAGAGATGCTGAAGAGCCTGTGGTTTGCTGCCGTAGCCGGAATGCGGGTTTCGCAATAACCGGGTCGTCCGTCTCCGCTGGCGACCGTTGAATTCATCCAGACCAACAGCACGTCAACCTGTGGTTATCCCTACGGCAACACCAGCCGCGACAACCACCGGATGGGCAACGGCGGCAGCGGCGAGGATTGCCGCAGCGCCAGCCGTACCGCCCAACCCGCCAATCCATTCATGACGCCGGCCGCAACGCAGCCAGCATTCTGCAAGACCAGGAGTTCAAATGTCCGATCCGCAAGATACGCGATTCCTCGAAATCACCCGCAGACAGGTTCTGGAAGCCGGAACCATCGTTGCCGTGTCCGGGATGGTGATGCCGACGCCGGGGCATGCCCAATCGCCCAGTTCCCAGGCGTCCCCGGAAAATGGCATGACGGTTCGCGTCGCCTTTACCGTCAACGGTCGGCAGATGACCCTGGAGATCGACGCACGCGCCTCGCTGCTCGACATGTTGCGCGAGCGGCTTGGCCTCGTCGGAGCAAAAAAAGGCTGCGACCATGGTCAATGCGGCGCCTGCACGGTCCTCATCGACGACCGCCGGGTCGCGTCCTGCCTGACGCTTGCTGCCAAAGTCGATGGTCGTGAGGTGACCACCATCGAAGGCATAGCCCCGTCGGATGGTCTCCACCCCATGCAACAGGCCTTCATCGATCACGACGCCCTGCAATGCGGCTACTGCACGCCCGGCCAGATCATGGCTGCGATCGCCTGCGTCAGGGAAGGTCATGCCTCCACGCCCGAGCAGATCAGGGAATACATGAGCGGAAACATCTGTCGGTGCGGTGCCTACGTCGGCATCGTTGCAGCCATTGTACAGGCCGCTCCTGAAATCGAGAGGAGCTAAGCCATGAAAGCATTGTCCTATATTCGCCCCAGCACCGCAGGCCAAGCGCTCGAGGCCTTTGCCGCAGCCGGCGAAGGCGCCCGCTACATCGCCGGCGGCACCAACCTCTACGACCTGATGAAACTCGGGATCGAGCAACCAACTCACCTGATCGATATTGCCTCGATCGAGGGCTCCGACCGGATCGATACCAGCGGCGACCGGCTTTATTTCGGAGCAGGAGCGCTGATGGCGGACATCGCGGAGGATGACATCGTGCTGCGCGACTACCCTGTCCTGGCGGAAAGCCTCTCGAAGGCCGCTTCACAGCAGCTGCGCAATATGGCGACCGTCGGCGGCAATCTGTTGCAGCGGACGCGCTGTCCTTACTTCAGGAACGGTGCGAACGGGTGGTACCCTTGCAACAAGCGAGAGCCGGGGTCAGGCTGCGCCGCCATCGGCGGCCTTGACCGGTCTCAGGCCGTGCTGGGCGTGAGTGACGCCTGCACCGCCGTATCGCCCGGCGATTGGCCCGTTGCGCTGACGGCCCTGGATGCAACGATCGAGGTGCAGAGTCTCAACGGAGCCCGCGTTCTCCCGATCTCCGAATTCTACCTTCCGCCCGGTGAAACACCCCATCTCGAATTCGCGATCGGCCCCCAGGAAATCATGACCGGTATCGCGGTTCCGAAAACCGCCGCCGGCCGCAACTCGACCTATCTGAAGGTGCGCGACCGGGAATCCTACGCCTTTGCGCTCGCCTCTGCAGCAGTTGCGCTCGATATGGAGGGGGATCGTGTGCGGCAGGCGCATGTCGCCCTTGGAGGGCTCGCCACGCGGCCCTGGCGGGCGACCGAGACCGAGGCTTTTCTACAAGGCCAGTCTCTGACGCGGGAACGGGCTCTGGAGGCCGCCCGGGCAGCCTTTGCCAGTGCCCGCCCGGGTCAGCACAACGCCTTCAAGATCGAGCTCGGCGTGCGGACAATTGCCGACGCCGTCATGATTGCCGGGAGAAAGAACCCATGACCCTGAAACGTACCGCTGACCGCCCCAGGATCGATGCCCATGAAAAAGTGGTCGGTCGCGCCCTCTACGCCGCCGATCAGCCGTTTCCGGGTCTGCTGCATGCGATGACCGTTCCGGCGAGGATCGCCAAGGGGCAGATCCTGGCCATCGACACCGTCGCGGCGCAGAATGTCGCGGGCGCCGTGCGCATCTTCACGCATAAGGATTTCTCGCAGATCCGCACGACGCCTGCAGCCCGCGGCGCCTATGGCCAGCCCGGCAAAGGTCACCAGCCGATGACGGCGCCGCTCATTCGCCACCGAGGCGAACCCGTCGCCTTGGTGGTGGCCGAAACTCTGGAGGCGGCGATCGAGGCCGCAGAAGCCGTGGACGTGCGCTATGCCGAGGAGCCTTTCAGCGCCCGGATGGAAGACGAGAGCGCCAGCCCGGAGCCGGAGGCGAGCGAGCACGTCTCAGGCGATGCCGGCGCGGCCCTGGCCGGTGCGGCCTATGTCGTCGATGTGGAATATTGGCATCCCCAGCAGCATCACAATCCCATCGAGATGATCTCGACCACCGCCGTGTTCGAGGACGGCATTCTGCAGATCTACGAGGGCACGCAGGCCGCAGCCTTTGCCGGCGGGCTGGCCGGCATGATGGGACTGGAGCCGCAGATGCTTCGCGGCATCAGCCCGTACATAGGTGGAGGATTCGGCCAGAAGAACGGCGCGCAGGAACAGAGCGTGCTGGTGGCAAGCGCCGCCTTGATCCTGCGCCGCCCGGTCAAGCTCGTCATGCCACGGGGCCAGTTGTTCCACACGGCATCCTATCGCCCGCGGAGCCGGCACCGTGTTCAACTTGCGGCGGACGGCAGTGGCAATCTGCTTGCAGGCATCTACGAAACGGAGCAGCAGCATAGCCGCTACGATGGCTTCGGCTGCGAACACGGCGTCAATCCGCCCCGCATGTACAACTATCAGACCTGGTCGGGGAGCGACCGCATTGTCCGGGTGGATACCCAGACGCCTGGACATCAGCGGGCGCCGCACGAGCAGGCGTCGAGCTATGCCACCGAATGCGCTTTCGACGAGCTCGCCGAGACGCTCGGCATGGATCCGGTGGCGCTTCGCCTGGCCAACGACGCGCAGCTCGATCCGCTGACCGGCAAACCCTTCTCCTCCCGCCATCTCGCGGAGTGCCTGCGGCGCGGAGCGGACCTCTTCGACTGGGACCGTCGCATGGCACAGCCCGGCGCTCTGCGCGCTGAAAACGGCGACCTGATCGGTCTGGGCGTGGCCTGTGGCAACTATAAAGCCTCCATGTCGCCCACCGTCACCACCCTGCGGCTTTCGGCAAGCGGGAGATGCGAAATCGCGACGTCTGGCCACGAGATGGGACAGGGGATCCGCAGTGTCATTGCCGAAGAACTAATCGACGTCCTTGGCCTCGACCCCACCAAGCTCGACATCAGGATCGGCGACACCGGGCATGCGCCCCAGCATCTCACCGCGGGTTCATGGGGGGCGGCAAGCGTGGCGCCGGCGGCCAGGGCCGCTGCCTTGAGGCTGCGGGAAGAGCTTAGCCGGCTTACGGGGTCTCCGTTGTCGCAGGAGCCGGTTCATGTCCAGCTGGCGCGCACCCGCCGCCCCTCTCTGGAAGTCTCGATCGAGACCGTGCCCCTGAGCCAGGACCAGCAGTCGATCGACCAGTTGCGCAGGGGTATTCCGACAACCTCTGGCCCCGAATATCCCGACTTTCTAGCCTTCAGCTGGATCGCCCATTTTGCCGAAGTCCACGTCGAGCCGTCGACGGGGCGCGTCCGTGTCAGGCGGGTTGTGAGTGTCGCCGACTGCGGACGAGTCATGAACCGCCGGACGGCGGAAAGCCAGGTTCGCGGCGGTGTGGTCTGGGGCATCGGTGCTGCCCTGCGCGAGGCCGGGGAAACGGATCCGAGATACGGCGGCGTCCTCAACAACGACCTTGCCGAATATGTCGTGCCGGTCAACGCCGACATCGACACCATCGATGTCGATTTCATCGAGGAGCCAGCCACCAGCCTTAACATATCCGGCGTCAAGGGACTGGGCGAGGTCGCCATGGTCGGCGCCTCGGCCGCCATCGTCAATGCGGTCTACAACGCGACTGGAAGAAGGATCCGGCATTTGCCGATCCGGGTCGAGGACTTGCTCTAGAGATGGTTTTCGGCAGGGCCGGTCTGCTGGCGATCAGGAGCATCATCGCCCGCCAGCCTGCCAGTCGTAGCTCTTCATGTAGCCGAGAAAGGCCCGCATGGCGGCACTTGGGAGACGGCGATTGGGATAATACAGGAACCAGTGCGGCAAGACGGGACCCCAGTTTGGGAAAAGCTCCACCAGCCGGCCGGCCTGGACGTGAGGTTTTGCATAGTCGTCCAGGACGTGGGCGATGCCTCGGCCAGCCAAGGCCGCCTGGAGCTCGTTATGCACCGCGCTGACTGTCAGGCGCCCAGAGGGCGTGACCTCCAGCTCTTCGTCGTCACGGACAAACCGCCATGTGACGAGAGTGCCGCCGGGAAACCGGCGCCTGATGCAGTCGTGACCGACGAGATCGTGCGGCGTTTCCGGCACGCCCTGTCTGGCGATGTAATCCGGCGATGCGACGATCGCATATCTGAGCGAGGGTCCCAACGGCACTGCGATCATGTCCTGCGCCAGCTGCTGGCCGAACCTGACACCGGCATCGAACCCTCGCGCCACGATGTCGATCACCGCCGCATCGCTGATGATTTCAATCTTCACGTCGCGATAGGCCTCCATGAAACCGAACACGAGAGGGCAGAGGAAGTGATCGATGGCGGGAGCCGGCGCATTGATCCGCAAGGTCCCTGACGGGCTTTCTCTCAGGTCGTCGACCTCGCTGATGGCGAGCTGAATGTCGCTCAATGCCGGGGTGAGTCGATCGAGGAGGCGCTGCCCTGCCTCCGTGGGCGACACGCTTCTGGTTGTCCGGTTGAGGAGGCGGATGCCAAGGGTCTCTTCCAGGGAACTGATCGTCTGGCTCAAAGCCGACGACGACACGCCACGCTCCAGGGCTGCAGCGCGAAATCCACCACAGCGGACGATGGCTGCAAAAACATCGAAACTGTCCAGACGGATTGGGTTCATTGCGAAGCTTACCTTATCAAGCCGTGCACATTTACCTGCCTTATCAGCGCGAATGCATCCTGTCATCCTTCATCCGCAGTCAAACGCCACGGTCCGATCATGGGACTTCCGGTCGCATTCAATGAAACGCGATCCGGTCCGGCGGGCTGGCGACCATCATCACGAAGGGAATAACCTATGAATGCGTTCACCTTGAAGAGACGCGCTGTCATGCTGTCGGCGGTCGTCGGCGCATCAAGCATGTTCGTGACGGGCGGCAACGGCAGCGCCAATGCCCAGACGACCACGGCGCCTGAGAGCGGAAACTCCGGGTTCTACCGTTTCCGCGTCGGCGAGATCAGCGCCACCGTCTTGAGCGATGGCGTGATCGGTGGACCGCCGCGGGTCTACGCTAGCGACGCACCCGAAGCCGAACTTCAGGAAGTGCTGCGCCAGGCATTCCTGCCGACTGATCACATGACGCTCAACCTGAACACTCTTCTGATCGAAACCGGCGGCCGCCGGATATTGATCGAGGCAGGCGCTGGAGCGACCATGGGTCCAAACGGCGGCCGGATTTTTGAGAACCTCGCGGCGATCGGGCTTGATGCAGCGGACATCGATACGATCGTGATCTCGCACACCCATCCCGACCATGTCGGCAATCTCAGGACTGAGGACGGCGGCAGGGCCTTTCCGCGCGCAACAGTCTTCCTGCCGAAGGCCGACTGGGACTTCTTCGTCCGCACCGATCCGGATCTTTCCTATATGCCGGTACCGGAGGAATTCCGCTTGCGCTTTGCGGCAAACATCAAGAGCAGCCTTGAGCCTGTGGGGAACAATGTCGAGCTCTATGAAGCCGGTGCCGAGATCGTGCCGGGCCTGACGACGATCGCCGCCTCCGGTCACACCCCGGGCATGGTAACCTTCCTAGTCCACTCCGGTACCGATCAGCTGCTGCTGACGGCGGACCTGGCTTATCATCCGGTGGTCAATATCGACAATCCCTGGCTTCCAGGTCCCGACCGCGACAAGGAGACGGCGCTTTCCTCACGCCGGCGCATCTTCGACCGGGCGGCAGCGGATCGCATTCCGGTGCTCGGCTTCCATTTTCCGTTTCCGGGCCTCGGCCGGATGCTGAAGACCGATGGCGGCTACGCCTGGGTCCCCGCCAACTGGCAATTCTGAAACCCGTCAATCAACAATCAGGAAATCTCCCATGGACCAGTCGAAGATCAACCGCCGCGGCTTTCTCGGAACCGTGGGTGCGGCGGCAACGGGGATTGCCCTTGCCGCCGGCAGCACTGCCAGGGCACAGGCACAACCTACCGATGCGGCTATGCCGGCCGCAGGCTCGAACCCGGATGTGCTGACCCGCACCTTGCCGCGCAGCGGTGAAACGGTCACGGCTCTGGGCCTTGGTACCTTCCTGACCTTCGACCTGCTGCCTGGGGATAGCCGCGACGCTCTTCGGCAGGTCTTCGAAAGATATGTCGCCGCCGGCGGCCGGGTGGTTGACACCTCGCCCCTCTACGGCTCGGCTGAAGTCACTGTCGGCCAGTTCATGGGCGAGTTTTCCGGATCCGACGAGATGTTCCTCGCCAACAAGGTCTGGGCCACGGGTGAATATCTCGGCGACGAAAGCCATGCAGTGGAGAGCTTCCGGCAGTCGCGGCTGCGCACTTGGCGCGAGACGATCAATCTGATGCAGTGCCACAGCATCACCAATGCGCCGGTCGTCATCCCGCTCATGAAGGCGTGGAAGCAGGAAGGCCTGATCCGCCACGTTGGCGTGACCCACCATGAATCGGCGGCGCAAGACCAGTTGCTGGCGATCGTTGAACGCAACGACGTCGACTTCATCCAGACGAACTACTCGATCTTCAATCGCGACGCCGAGCGGCGCTTATTGCCGGCCGCAGCAGAGAAAGGCGTCGGCGTGCTGATCAACCTGCCGCTTGAGAAGGCCCGCCTGATGAAGGTGGTGGAAGGGCAGCCGCTTCCCGAATTTGCACAGGAGTTCGGGGCGACAACCTGGGCGCAGTTCTTCCTGAAATGGGTCATGGCCCATCCTGCGGTCACGAGCGTGCTCTGCGGCACGTCGAACCCGGATCACATGAGCGACAATGTTCAGGCGATGACCGGCCCGCTTCCGGATGAAAGCATGCGCCGGCGCATGGTCGCCCATATGGAAACGATCCCCGGCTTCGGCTCCATCGGCACGATGCCCTGGTACCCCGGCAAGGAGGCCATGTACTCCGGTCTGATCAAGCAAGCGCAGGCGAACGCCGCAAGCCGGCTGCAGTAGATCGCCACCAACCGCCTCCACCCACACTTCGAAGCCGGGAGATTAAGCTTGCGTGCCACCCGACGGTCACTTCTCACCGCCTTCCTGTCGCTGCCTCTTCTCGATGCAGCCAAAATGCGGGCTTTCGCCCAAGCGGCGCCGCAACTGGCTCTGACCCGATCATGCGATGATGGGGGCGGCCCCACCTTGCGACGGGAAGCCGGACCTTACTTCAAACCGGACTCGCCGCTTGATCGCGATCTCTACCCGGGCGCGCCGGGTGGAGAACGGATCACCGTTGCGGGGTTCGTTTTCGACAATGGCTGTCGGCCATTGCCCGGCAGCCTCGTGGAGATCTGGCATGCGGACGAAAATGGAGAATACGACCGCGACGGATTTCGCCTGCGTGGTCATCAGTTCACCGACGTGCAGGGACGTTGGTGGTTCAATACGGTCGTACCGGCGCTCTATCCCGGCCGCACCCGCCATTTCCGCTTCAGGGTTCAACGTCCTGCCGGAAGCGTCCTTACCACCCAGCTCTTCTTTCCAGGCGAGTCCGGCAACGCGGATGACTGGATTTTCGACGACTCTCTGCTTCTGGCGGTGGATCGAACCCGCGACGGATGGTTTGGTCGCTTCGACTTCATAGTCTAACCGGTCGTGCAGAGGCACAGGCACCCGCAACAGCGACCCGGACTGGCCGATCAACGCGGTACAGTTGATCGGCTACAATAGCCAAGGCCGCTGTCAAAATGGCGACAGTTCTCCTGGCAAAGGAACCAAGGGATTCCGGCATTACGGTCAACGCGGTCGCACCCGGCTATACGGCAACCGGCTTGAACGGGGTGATCAAGGGGGCAAGGGATGGAGGAAGGTGCGCATGCATCTGTGCTTGCGGCACTCCTGCCGAATACGGTCTGACGGGCGCCTTCCTTGGGTCAGATGGGCCATAGTCATGGTGAATACAGCATCTTGGCGATCACCAAAGCCATGTCTCGACGATTCCTGCTGGCCTGTCAGCGCAAGCTGAAAAGGCCGGCAGTCAACGCGAAGAGCTATCGCAGGAACCGGCAGCTTTCTTGCAGTTTTAAGCATGGCAATCATGGCGCGGGCACGCATCATGATGGTCCCCCGGAAGGGCGTGAAGGCTAGTCTCTTGAACTCAGGCGCTGCCGCCAGGAAGGCCTGACACATCCTGTTACACTTTAGACTGAACCTGGCAAATCTCTGCGACAAACACCTTTTACATTATAGATGCTCAAGAGGGCACGAAACACGAAGCTAAGGAACGAAAAATGTTGAAGACCCCTATTTTTACAGCCGTAGCCGGAATGCTGCTTTTTGCAATGACCGGATCGTCCTTCGCCGCTGGCGATTACTACGAAGGTGCAAGCAAAGAGAACCGTCGCTCGACCACCGATTCTATCCAGACCAACAGCACGTCAAGCTATGGATATCCCTCCGGCAACACCAGCCGCGACAACCGACATATGGGCGACACAGCCCCGGTGAACAGCGGCGACTACTACAGCGGCGCGAACCGCCCCAACTGATCCGTCAGTTCATTCATGACATCGGCCGCAGCAAGGTCGCAAATTTTCGCTGCGGTTTACCTTGGAGTTCGCCGGATCAGCTTTAACCGGCGAACTCGACATACTTGCATGAATGACCACGAACCACCCTGCGAAGACACCAATGCAGCATTGTCGCTAGGCGCCAAAAACGGAAAGCAAACCGCAAGATGGAAACCGCTCCACATATCGCCGTTGTCGACGACCATAAGGACATTCGCGACTTGGTCGGCAAGTATCTGTCGCATCAGGGCTTGCGAGTGAGCCTTGCCGACGGTGGTATTGCCCTGCGCAAGCTGCTTGCGAGCAATACCCTCGACCTGATCGTGCTCGATATCATGATGCCCGGCGAAGACGGAATCACGCTCTGCCGGGAGATGCGCGCTTCGACACAGGTCCCCATCATTTTCCTGACCGCCATGTCGGAAGAAACCGATCGGATCGTCGGACTGGAACTCGGGGCCGATGATTATCTCGTAAAACCCTTCAATCCCCGCGAATTACTCGCGCGCATCAGGGCCGTTCTCCGCCGGGTTCAAAGCCTGCCCCTGCAGGAGCGACAGTCGATCAAAGCCAAGGCCATCAAGTTCGACCGGTGGACACTGGATGTCGGGCGTCATGAGTTGACCGGGCCCAACGGGATTGCAATCGCCCTGAGCACCGCTGAATTCCGTCTGCTCAAGGCTTTCCTCGAACATCCGGGTATCGTCTTAAGCCGAGACCAATTGCTGGATCTGACCGCCGGCCGCAATGCCGAGATCTTTGATCGCAGCATCGATAATCAGGTCAGCCGTCTTCGCAAGAAGGTGGAACAGGATCCCAAGAGCCCAAGCTACATCCGGACCCATTGGGGTGGCGGATATAGCTTCACGGCGGAGGTCGTCGTTTCGTGAGGTATTGGTGGAGACGCAGCCTTGCCGCGCAATTTGTCGGCTTCATGCTGCTGGCACTGCTGCTATCGCAGGCGATCGTCTTCCTGCTCTCCTGGGATGAGCGGGAAAAGGCGCTCAAGTCGGCCATGAAGAGCGAATTCTTCAGCCGGACAGCCTCCATTACGAGACTGATGGAATCCATCCCGGTGGAACTGCGACAGGAGGCACTGCTTGCCACCGAGACTACCTATTCAAGATTTTGGCTGAGCTCTGAGGAGCCGACGTCGACGCTGGCCTGGAGCGATCAGGCGGCCCGGGAACTGGAACGCCCTCTGGCCAACCTTGTCCATCTTCCCCCGCAATGGGGACTCCATCCTCCTTCGGTTGAGGTGCCCTCCGACACCGCCGTTTTCCGGCGCGCTAATGCGAGCCAAGGCTGGACAATCCCCTCCCGACCGATCTGGGACCTACCTCATGATGCACGGTTTGTTTCCTTTGGGCATGCGAAAGGCCTTGGCCTGGCGGTGAGGCTGAATGACGGCGTGTGGCTTAACTCGGCGCATTACAAGCTTATACCGAGCACTTGGCGGGAGCCGCTGATTACGCTCGCGACCGCTGCTGCCATCCTCTCCGTTATCGGCATCGTCACTGCTAAAAGGATCGGGCGACCGCTGAGGCAGCTCACGATATCGGCTGAGGCCTTGGGCCGGGGTGAAAGCGTCCCTTCGTTGCCCGAAGAAGGTCCAGACGACATCCGGCAGATGGCGGAGGCCTTCAACCGCATGCAGGACCGGCTTCACCGGTTTGTGGAAGACCGCATCCGAATGCTGGCAGCCATCGGCCATGACCTGCGGACGCCGCTGACCTTGCTGCGGCTTCGTGCGGAATTCGTGGATGATCCGGAGCTGCAAAAGAGAATGACCGAAACTATCGATGAGATCCAGATCATGACCGAGGCCATGGTCGCCTTCGCGCGCGGCGAAGCCACGGCGGAAGCAACGCGAAACGTCGATCTGACCGCTCTGGTAGAGAGCGTGTGCGAAGATCTCGCCGACCTTGGTCAAAAGGTCGAGTACCGGGAAGGCAGAAGCTACGCCTACCGATGTCGGCCTGATGCATTGCGCAGAGCGATTCGAAATCTCGTCGAGAACGCCGTTCGCTACGGCGGGGGCGCCAAAGTCTACGTGAGAAAGCAACCCGCGTCGATGGAGATCGTCATAGAGGATCATGGACCCGGCATACCACCCGCTCTGCGAGAGGAGGTTTTTTCGCCATTCTTCCGGGTCGAAAAGTCACGCAGCCGGGAAACGGGAGGCGTCGGGCTTGGCATGTCCATCGCCAGAGCAATCGTCAGACACCATGGTGGAGACATCGAACTGGCCGACAACCAGCCGGGCCTTAATGCGATCGTTAGGCTCCCGCCGACGCAACAGGAGGACCATGGGGCCGACAAGGCGCCTGCGGTTCATTGGACCTTGTAGTGTATCCCAAGAAGATACGGACAGAGCACACTCGGTCGAGGCTGCGATCATCGATCTCCGTCGCCAGCAGTGGCGCGATAAGGCACGATCCGAACGGATGGCAGATGATGAAGAACAGTCCGTCAAGAACAAACGCCCCAGACGATGCTAGGGCATTGGAGGATTTTCCCGCCTTTCTGCGGCGATGCCGCGAACGGCTTGATCCCACAATTCTCGGCCTTGGCGGCCACAGACGGCGAACGCAACACGCAAACATAGGGATAATCTCAGTGGTCAAGATGGTAATCACGTTCAAACGAAAGCAAGGGATGAGCGTGGAAGACTTCCAGGCTTATCGTCGCGATGTTCACGCGCCGCTGCTCTTTGCTATTCCGGAGGCAAAGCTCATTCGTCGCTTCGTCGTATCATATCCGATCGCAGCGCCGAACTGGCCGGAGCCTAGCTACGATGCGCTCGTAGAAGCATGGTTCGACAGCGTAAAAGACATCAACGCCCTGTTCTTCTCGGAGAACTTCCTAACCAAGGTAGATCCCGACCACATCAACTTCATCGATCTGTCGACCGCACAGCGCATGGTCTCGAAGGAATTGGTCGTCGTCGAATGACCGTGAATGAGGCGCGCAGGCGTCGGCTTGTCGCCCAGCCGATGCCGAGATTTTGAACGTTGCAGCGAACACGGTGAGCCTCGATCACTTCCCGATGCTCCGGTATAGAAGCTATCATTCGTCTGGCAGCAAGGTCTTTGCTAGACCTGAGCAGTACGGCGACGCGCCGGCTCCCGACAGGCGAGAATTTCGACATACGGAATAAGGAGCGTGGATTTGGAGGCCCTGAAGAACGCGGTGCATGGCTTTGCGAAGACGAACGCCGACAACACCGGTCTTGCACGATCACCGATCGCCGGACTGATGATGAAGCATCTCGACGGCCCCACGGGCGACTTCCACGCTTTGTATCCGTCTATGGTTTGCCTCATACTGCAGGGAGAAAAGCGCCTCATGGTCGGCTCGAAGACTGCTGCGTTGCGGGCGGGCGAGACCTTCATCATCAGCAACAGCGTGCCTGCCACCGGCGCCGTCGTTCAGGCGAATAGGAATCAGCCCTATATCGCCATTGCGGTTCAGATCGATGCTGCCTTGCTGGCGGAGCTGATTGCCGAATTGGATGCCCCACTATCGTTCCAACCAGCGCAAGACTGCCACCACTGTCTGAGCACAGCTACAGCAGACGGTTTCCTGGTGGACTGCCTGTTCAGGCTGGTCAGACTGATCGATCATCCAAAGACGGCTGCGCTACTTCGCAGCAGCATGATGCGGGAACTGCATTGCTGGCTCTTGTCAGGGCAGCACGGTGCCAACCTGCGCACGCTCGTCAATGCCAGCAGTCGCTCCGGCCGCCTGGAAAACGCGATATCACTCCTGCAGACGGAATATGCCTCGCGACTGCCAGCCAACCGGCTGGCGGATGCCGCCGGCATGAGCCTCACCTCGTTCCACAAGCATTTCAAGCAGCTTACAGCAATGACCCCGGGACAGTATCAGAAGAAGATCCGGCTCCTGGAGGCGCGGCGTCTCATGCTTGATGCCGGCCTTTCCGTCACCGCCGCCGCCTTCAGGGTTGGATACGAGAGCGTTTCTCAGTTTAGCCGCGACTATGCGCGCATGTTCGAGCTTCCCCCCAAGCGGGAAATCCGGATCGCCAGAAACAAATCGCCCGCGCCGACGGAAAACAGGCCGGCGGTCGAATGATAGGCGCAGCGAGCGAGACAGACGTCCGGAATCTCTCAACCTGCCTAGTTTGACGCGGCTTAGATTACGCGACTGGTAAGCTCTCGGCATTCGCCGAGGGACCGTCCGAGAAGCCGTTCAACTGCGGGCATCAAGTCTTCCGACGCCGCTTTTGAGCCGCCCTGCCTCCTGCCCACACCATTCCACGTCAGGTCATTGCAGTGCGTCGCACAGGGCTGAGCCCCACAGGCACGAAATCTGCAATCGGGTGAATTTGGCAAGCTTTGCGCAGAGGGGGGCAAGTTCCGCTCGCGTCGCCGCGATAGCTGTTGGGGTGAAGCCAAGACGTATGGAGACTGCCATGACCAATAACATCGATCTCCGTCAATCGGTCACGCCGCCGACAGATCCATTATCCATGTCGCGCCGCGATACGTTGAAGACAGGCGCCGCAGTGCTGGCGATGACGACGGTTGCCGATACCGCGGCACGCGCACAGGAGCCGCTGGAGCCCACTTCCCTTCATGTCGAGCGTGAAAACACTGTACGACTCGCCACCAGCATCAACGGCCGGGCCGTGCAGATCGACATCGACGCCCGCACGTCGCTGCTTGACCTGCTGCGCGAAAGCCTGTCGCTTTCAGGGGCAAAGAAGGGCTGCGATCATGGGCAGTGCGGCGCATGCACAGTCCATGTCGACGGGCGCCGCGTGGCCTCCTGCCTTACCCTTGCGGCGAAGGTCGAAGGCCGTGAGGTCCTGACGATCGAGGGGGTAGGGAACGAAGGCGAGCTCCATCCTATGCAGCAAGCCTTCATCGATCATGACGCTCTTCAGTGCGGATACTGTACGCCCGGACAGATCATGGCGGCCATTGCCTGCGTTCAGGAGGGAAATGCGACCTCTCCCGAGACCATTCGCGAATTCATGAGCGGCAACATCTGTCGGTGCGGCGCCTACGTCGGAATCGTCGCCGCAATCCAAGATGCCGCAACTCAGATGCGGAGAGCCTAATGCGACCGATCAGCTATATCAGACCGAATTCGCTCGAAGAGGCCATCGCCACACACATGCGTATCGGCCTAGGCGCTCGCTATGTCGCAGGGGGCACCAACCTCTATGACCTGATGAAGCTCAACATTGAACGGCCGGAGGTTCTGATCGACGTCACGGCCATCGATGGCCTGGGCGTGATCGAGACAACTGGCGACACATTGCGTTTCGGGGCGAATGCCCGCATGAGCGATGTCGCTGCCGACCCGTCCGTCGCAAACGATTATCCCGTGTTGGCGCAATCCCTCCTGAAAGCCGCATCTCAGCAATTGCGCAACATGGCCACCGTCGGTGCCAATCTGCTTCAGCGCACCCGGTGCATGTACTTTCGCAATGGCTACGGCGGAGCAAGCGGCGGCAGCGGCGAATATCCATGCAACAAACGTGTACCCGGAAGCGGATGCGCCGCAATCGGTGGACTCGACCGTGGTCAGGCGGTCCTGGGTGTCAGTAGCGCCTGTACGGCGGTCGCGCCAGGAGACTGGCCGGTCGCACTGGTCGCGATGGACGCGTCTGTCGAGATCGCCGGTCCGAACGGTCGGCGTACATTTCCTGTAGCAAACCTTTACCGACTGCCGGGCACCGATCCCCATATCGAATTCACGCTGGAGCCGAGCGAGATCATCGTCGCCATCAACGTGCCGCGCACGAATGCCGGGGCGAGATCGACCTATCATAAAATCCGCGATCGGGAATCGTTTGCCTTCGCCCTTGCATCCGCAGCAGTCGCCCTGGAAATGACCGGCAATCGTATCGACGCCGCTCATATTGCTCTGGGGGGCGTCGCCACTCGCCCGTGGCGAGCCGCCGGCGCCGAAGCCATCCTTGCCGGTCGTGACCTGACCGACGAACTTGCCGTTGCCGCAGGACGCGCTGCCCTTGAAGGCGCAAGTCCCGGCCATGCCAACGGCTACAAGGTCGAACTCGGCTCCCGAACCGTGGCCGATGCCATCATGATCGCTGCAGGGAGGGCTTCGTGATGCCCATGCCGCCATTCAATGATCGTGCTCGCGTCGATGCGCTCGAAAAAGTGCTCGGACGACCCATCTATGCGGCAGACATTCCGCTTGACCGCATGCTCCATGCCGTCACGGTTCCGGCCAGCATCGTCTGCGGTCGCATGGTCGCCCTGCCCGTAGAACCGGCGTTATCCGTGCCCGGGGTGGTCCGGGTACTCACTCCGGACGACTTCCCATCCCCTTCCGAACCGTCGGGCGTAAGCCATGGCCCTCCGCCCCCGCCGACCCTGACGTGGGACATCGTCTATCGCGGGCAGCCGGTCGCCCTCGTCGTGGCATCCACTCTCGAGGCGGCGATCCAGGGCGCCGAGGCTATCCGCCCGGTGTTCGAGGAAGAGCCCTTTTCCGCCATCGTCGGCAGCGACGGCATGGTTCGCGACGGCGGGGTCGAGGATGTTTCTTCCGGCGACACCAAGTCGGCGCTTGCGGACATAGCGACCGTTATCGATCAGACCTATGTCTCGCCGACACAGCACCATAACCCCATCGAGCTGCTGGCGACGATCGCCGTATGGCAAGACGGCAAGCTGGTCATCTACGAGGGCACGCAGCGCGCGTCCGGCATGCAGCACGACCTGGCGACCATCCTCGGTCTGGATCCTTCTGTCGTCGAGGTGAAAAGCGGTTATATCGGCGGTGGCTTCGGCCAGCGGGGGCCGACCCAGCGACAGACGGCGATCGTTGCCCGTGCCGCCATATTGCTGGGGCGACCGGTCAAGCTTGTCATGCCGCGGAGCCAGATTTTTCACGTGGCGACGTACCGGCCGTTGAGCATCCATCGGATCCAGCTGGGTGCCGATGCGAACGGTCGAATGGTGGCCGTCAGGCATGACGCCGAGCAGGAACAATCGCGGCTGGGTATGGATCCACCGCCGGAACGCTACCACGACGCACCTCCCCGAGTTTACAATATCCCGAATTATCACGGCACCGCGACCTACCTCCGGCTCGACCGTCAGAATCCGGGCTTCATGCGGTGTCCGCATCCACAGCCGGCAATGTTCGCCTTCGAAAGCGCCGTCGATGAGATGGCGATCGCGCTCGGCCGTGATCCTGTCGAATTCCGATTGGCCAATGACACGACGACCGACCCGCTGACGGGCAATCCGATCTCGTCACGGTTCCTGAACGAATGCCTGATCGAGGGCGCACGCCGGTTCGGCTGGGAGCGGCGGACGCCGCAGCCAGGGTCGATGACGGCCGAAGACGGGACGCTGATCGGATGGGGCGTCGCCGCCGGTGCCTATCCGGCCATGATGGTGCCGTCGATCGCCACGCTGCGCGTGCGCGCCGACGGTACGTCGCGCATCGCTCTGTCGGGCCATGAGATGGGACAGGGCATCCGCACCGCAATTGCACAGGCAGTCCTGAAGCATATCGACATCGATCCGGAGCGGCTCGAGATCGCCATCGGCGATACCGGGGCCGCCCCGCAGCACATCACCGTCGGATCCTGGGGCACGGCCGGTGCCATTCCTGCTGCAGAAAGTGCAGCCCAACGCCTCCATGAGCGATTGACCGAACTGTTTGACGGGGCCGAGATCGCAGGAAATGCGCATCGCAGGCTGGCCGCGGCTAGGCGCCCCTTCGTCGAGGTCGAGATCGTCCAGACGGCGCCGGGCCAGGATCACGGCGAAGCGGTGAGCGCCTTGCGGGCCGGAGGCTATGCGGTCGGCGGGCCGGAATATCCCGGCTTCACGGCCATGAGCTACATCGCACATTTCGTCGAGGTGCGGATCGAGCCTCGCACGCGTCGGATAAGGGTGCCGCGCGTCGTCAGCATCGCCGATTGTGGACGGGTTGTCAGCCCGACGACTGCCCGCAGCCAGATCTATGGCGGCGTGGTCTGGGCGATCAGCGCTACGCTGCGGGAGGAGAGTGAAATCGACCCGCGCTATGGCGGCTATCTCAACTGCGACCTGGCCGACTATGTGGTCGCCGTCAATGCCGACATTGCCGACATTGATGTCGGCCTTATCGACCAGCCCGATCCGCTCGCCAACAGGTCGGGTGTCAAGGGGCTGGGTGAGGTCGTGCTGGCGGGCGGATCGGCCGCGATCGCCAATGCTGTTTACCACGCAACCGGTGTGCGCCTGCGCCACCTGCCGATCCGCATCGAAGATCTGCTCTAGTCATCTGAAAGGGAATTGTATGCCTTCGACATCCTTCAGCGAACGAGCAAGGGTCGGTGCGCTCGAAAAAGTCCGCGGTCGACCGATTTATTCTGCTGACATTCCTGCGAAAGGAATGCTCCATGCGATGACGGTTCCTGCGGGGATCGCTCTGGGCACGATGACGGCTTTGCCGACGGATGCCGCCATGGCAGTGCGCGGAGTTGTCCAGGTTCTCACACCGGACGATTTTCCGCCGCCGCCGGAGCAATCGGAAGGCTTCCCGCCACCACCAACATTGACGTGGGACATAGCCTACAGTGGTCAGCCCATCGCGCTCGTGCTCGCTGAAACCATTGAAGCTGCGATCGAGGGCGCGGAAGCGCTCCGGCCGGAATACCAGGCCCGGGCTTTCGTCCCCTTCATGTACAGCGAGGGTGCCGTTCGCGAGCCCGTGGAAGATGTCATTGCCGGCGAGGCGATGTCCGCTCTGCAGACCGCCACGACGCTCGTTGACGAGTATTACCGCTCGCCGTCCCAGCACCACAACCCGATCGAACTTTTATCGACAACTGCGGTCTGGCAGGACGGTCGTCTGACAATCTATGAAGGATGCCAGAACACGACCGGCACCCGTAACGCGATCGCCGGCGCGCTTGACATCGATCCGTCGATCGTGGTGGTGAAAAGTGCCTATATCGGCGGCGGTTTTGGGCAGAAGGGCATTGCGCTGCGCCAATCGGCGATCGTCGCACGCGCTGCCATCCTGACTGGCCGTCCGGTCAAGCTCGTCACACCGCGGAGCCAGATATTCCATACCGCCACCTTTCGTCCGCAAAGCGTGCACAGGATTAGGCTGGGTGCCGATTCCAACGGTCGGATGATTGCGGTTCGGTATGACGCCGAGCATGAGCAGTCCCGCAATGGCTTCTTTCCGCCGAACGAATATCACGAAGTGCCGAGCCGCCTCTACGCCATCCCCAACTATCTCGGCTCTGCATCGAACCTGCGCATCGACCGTCAAGATCCGGGCTACATGCGTGCACCGCATCCCCAGGCATCCTGCTTCGCTTTCGAAAGCGCCGTGGACGAAATGGCCTATGCATTGGGAAGAGATCCCCTCGCATTCCGCCTAGCCCATGACACGGACCGGGATCCGGTGAGCGGCAATCCGCTCTCTTCCCGCCTCCTCAACCGATGCCTTGAGGAAGGCGCCACGCGCTTCGGCTGGTCCAAGCGCTCACCTGAGCCGCGCTCGATGACGGCGCCGGATGGAACGCAGATCGGTTGGGGCGTGGCTTGTGGGGCCTATCCCTCAAGCATGACCCCCAACATTGTGACCTTCCGCGTGAATGCCAATGGCAGCGCGCGTATCGCCTTGTCGGGCCATGAGATGGGGCAAGGCATTCGCACAGCCATAGTTCAGGCACTGCTGAAACATATCGACATCGATGCCGATCGTCTCGAAATCGCGATCGGTGACACCTCCGCAGCGCCGCAACACATGACGGCAGGCTCATGGGGAACCGCCAGCACCATTCCTGCCAGCGAGGTGGCAGCGCGCCGCATGCAGGAGCGGCTGGATGAGCTCCTGGACGGCCGCGTCATCGAAGGAAACGCTCACCGGAAACTTGCGGCGGTGAGGCGCCCGTTTCTAGAAGTCGAGATATCGCAGCTTGCACCTGGCCAGGAGCCCTCTGCACTCGATGACCTGCAGCAGATCGGGTTTGCCCCTGCGGGTCCTGCCTATCCGGAATTTACGACGATGAGCTATTTTGCTCACTTTGCTGAGGTCACGGTGGAACCACGAACACGTCGCATTCGGGTGCCGCGCGTCGTCACTATCGCCGATTGCGGTCGTGTGGTGAGTCCAAGAACCGCACGCAGCCAGATATATGGGTGCGTCGTCTGGGCGATTAGCGCCACATTGCTCGAGCAAACGGAAACAGACGGACGCTTTGGCGGCTACCTGAACTGCGATCTTGCGGATTACGTTGTGGCCGTTAACGCGGACATTGGAGACATTCATGTAGGCATGATCGATGAGCCGGATCCCGTGGCCAACGGGACGGGGGTCAAGGGCCTCGGCAACGGAGCAATGGTCGGTGCGTCGGCAGCCATCGCCAACGCGATCTTCCATGCAACCGGTACGAGGGTGCGGCACATGCCGATCCGATTCGAGGACGTGCTCTAGTCGTGAGCTTTCAAGGGGTGTTCATTCGGAGCGGACTTAGGAGACTATAATCTTCACACCTCGGTTTCAGAATCGCTCCGAATGAACCTGCACAAGGATGTCCTCCTGACGCCTTCTGCGTTGAGAAGAGATGCTTTGGCGACCAGCGAGCAGGTACCCTGAAGTCAAGCCGCTCGCGTCTACGGCGTCTCGGCGAAGGTCGTGTATCGCTGCGCGACCTCTCGTGCATAACGACCTCATGCCCACTGGCTAGGTCGTGCGTTGTGTACAATGCCGAGCCGGGCACCTCATCCATCTCGACATCATACGTCTCCGCCGCTTCGAGCGGGTGGGACACCGGATAACCGGTAACAGGACGAGCCAAAGCAGTCTTCCGGCGTCGGATGAGAGTACGTCCATGTTGCATCGCTTTCACCCGCATCTTCCCAGATGGAAGGCCGTCAGCGCCATTGCCTTCCTTACCTATATGACAGCCTGGCGATCAATCACGGTGACGTGCGTGATGGCCAACAACGGTTCTGCTATTGTGTCGAAAGACTTTGCCAAAGCCCAAAGGCGCTGGGTCGCAAAGACCACCGATCAACCCGTCAAAGAAGTAGACATCGTCCCCCTTTCGGACGCTGTCAAAGTCTGGCCTCGCGTGGCAGCGCTTAGCTTCGGAGGACCAGCAGGGCAGATCGCGGTCATGAACCGCAATCTCGTCGACGAGGAGCGATGGGTCGACGAGCACCGTTTTCTCCATGCGCTAAACTACTGCTTGCGGTTGCCGCGGTGCGTCAATTGATTGAGAAATGTTTCTACACCTCGGCCATCTTCTTCCCCACCGTCGCCCGTGGCGAGGCGGGGATCCGCATCTGCCTGACGAGCGACCATACGCAGCAGCAGATCAGGGACCTGGTGGCAGCGATCAGCGAGATCATCAACGACATACGGACGGTATCGGCGGCACCAGCAGCGGTCCGATCCCCAGACGCGCTTCGGTAAGTGTCTTATCCAAGTCTTCACCATGACAAGACTTTCCGCCACCAACGTGTGGGGCTGCGCGTTACCCATCCGGCTGGCAGGGAGGGCCTATGGGACAAAGCACATCTGCTTATTTGCAAGCAGCCGGTGACGTTAGATCGGTAAAACAGATCCGCGTCATTGCCGAAGCGATCTGCGAAGATCTTGCTGTTTCGTCGCACCTGCGGCGCAAAAGCTCAGCTCTGGTCCGCAAACTCGACCGGATTATCGACCTTCCGATCGCCAGCGCGACGTATCTCGCGCGCATTTGGCAGGATTTCGGCGATCTTCATGCGCTGTTGGAACAAGACCACAACAAGCTGAACCCGCTGCTGGCACCCGACGTCGCCGGGCGCTGGGTCCGGACCAGGAATAGCAAATTGAACAGACGAGCCAAGACCGGCGGTACCCGCGTTCCGTGATGGCGATTTGCTGGATTCCGGCTGTTGTGATCTTCGATGCAGGAGAATGTCGGTGTCGTCACATTATCGCCTGTTGACCAAGGTCAGCCGAGAATTGACGTCCGGCCAGTGCAGGCAATGCACCGCATCATCGCATGGGAGCCACCATCGCCAGACGTGTTAGCGAGGCGGTACGCCGGACACTGGCGGCGGCTCGGCATAGCTCATCGTATGCATCCAGTACCCGTGTCGCGCCCGCTGCCGCTGGCGCCAATAACGCTCGAAGAGCATCGCTGCATCACGCCAACTGAGGTTCATGCCCTGCTGCAGGGCTTTGCCCATCAGCGGTGTCACCTCCAAAAGAACCCCTTGCTTGTGGAAGTGCTCCGCAAGTTAGCGATAGACTTAACAAAACGAGGGCCTCCCGGAGAAGGTCCGCAACAATCGCACCAGACAGCGGACTTCGTTTGCTGCTTGCCAAGATGAGGATCGGCTTGTCCGACCTGGCCTCTGTGAAACCCGATCAGCGCCGGCAGTCGTCATGACCTAGATTTGCCAGAAGCAGTTCGATGTGGTTACACCCTCCTGGTTGTGCTAAGAGCTGAGACCATAACGGATTGCTCACTGGGAGGTGGCATGGCAACGAATACAGGCAAGGGCCCTGCTTCTTATTTTCCATCGATTGAGGCCAAATACGGCCGGTCAATCGCAGAGTGGAAAGTGCTGATCCGCAGCCAAACCGGCAAGAAACATATGGAGCTAGTATCCTGGCTAAAGCAGGAGCACGGCATGGGCCACGGTCATGCCAATGCCCTCGTGGCAGACACACTGCGTGAATAATTCCTGCCGACCCGGGTCGGCGTTGCGGACTCGCAGGTCTGGACACCGCTTCGCATTGGCCAGTTTCGTCCGTGCTCGAGGTCTGCTATCGCTCAATTGGCTTGTTGCCGTTAGCGGTGCTGAGGCTCGACCGTGTTTTGGTCAGAGTGATGTTGCGGTAGTACGGGAACCTCATCTTGCTTCTCACGTTCCCAAGGCCATGCCATACTTGCACAACCTACCCCGCCACGGAGATATCCTCCAGGTTCAACACGACCGAATCCACTACATTCAGGCGGGCGACCCGGTCGGACGCGACCTCGTCATGCTCCACGGGTGTGGCAGCTTAGCCGAGGAAATCCTCCTTCCTCTAGAGGCGGCAAAATACCACATTACCGCGCTTGACCGTCCCGGTTATGGCTTCAGCTCACCGCTTCGACAGGAGCACTCAGGCCCATCTGATCAAGCCGAATGGCTTGCGCGGTTTCTCGATGAAAGACAGCTGGAGCGACCGATCATCGTCGCCCATTCGTTCGGTGCGGCGGTGGCGGTACAGTTGTCAGCCCGTCGGCCCGATCTGATAGCGGGACTCATCCTGATTGCACCCTGCGTGAGGCCAGTATCCTACAAATCGCTGGCGATTTTGCGATTGGCTGTGACCCCAGTGGTCGGACCTTTCGTGCGTCGGCATGTGTTAAACCGCTGGTCTCATTATTTTGTCAGGCGGGCTCTAGCGTCCGCGTGCCGCCCAAATCCCTTGCCGCTTGCCCTGAACAGCCTGCCAGCTGCTCATATACTGACTCCCGCGTCCTTGTTGACGATGGCCAAAGAACTAAGGGCGTTCAATGCTGATATGCGTGAGCTCCCCGCCGTTGGCTCAGAAATCCCTGTGTCGGTGCTATTTGGAGATGCAGACCGCGTAATCGATCCTGATTGGCACATTGATTTTCTGGCGGCGCGCTTTCAAAACCTTGCGGTCCACAGGCTGGTTGGTGTCGGTCACATGCCGCATCACACCGAAGCGCAACAGCTGGTAAGCATGCTGGAGGACATGGAGCAACGCACACGCACTTCCGAAGAAAGATCTCGTGCGGTCGCTTGATCGCAAGAACTCAGACGTCGAGTGCATGGGAGCGAAGCACGCTTCGCCCCTGTGTCGGTTTCGATGACAAGGGATGGTGCCAGGCCGGGAAGGGTGACCCATTCCAGCGGTCGAGAGCGGCGCCTGTTGGACCGCCCGCGCCGGCCGCGTGGCTCCGCAACGCAAGCTGAACACCGCCGAGACGTGGTATCGTGCACCGAGTGTGAGGCCGGGTGGCTTTCGAGAAAGCAGGGGCAACTGGTGACGAAGCAGACAGCACGAGTTTTTACCAAAGGAGCTGCGCTATGGCGCAGGATCCAAACCAACTGGCAAAGGCACGGCGAAAAGACCGCGATCAGCGAAGCCTCCCTCAGAGGCTTTTCGGCAGCACGGCCCTGTTTCACATCGTCTTGCAAAACAGCGCGCGCAAGAACATTCGTATCGACCAAAATTTTCACTCTTCACACGCCCAGCCAGAGGCGGCGATCTCATTCATTTCTTCGATCGTCAACGGGTTTTTGACCTTCCCCGCGTGCCGCCCGATGAAGCTGTCGATGGTTCCGATCGACTTGGAAGCCCTCAAGCGGACTTCGCCGCCTGGAAGTTTGTCAAAGTCGATCCGTTCGTCCGGCTTGATACCGAGATGTTGCAGCAGATCCCGTTTTAACGTGACCTGGCCTTTTCCCGTCACCGCGAGTGAAGCCATGTCGTTCCTCTCTCTCGACGGATCGTAGAGTCCTTGAGAAATGCATTACGCACAAGCATTGTCCGCCGTTTGTGATCTTCGTCAACCGGAGGCTTGGGCGACCTCAAGAGATAGGCACTGAGGCTGCGCAGGCGCTGCGTGGTCGGCAGGACATCTGACCCGCTCCTCGGCAACAGCCGCATCCGTTTCGAGCATCGAAAGCGGGTGACCACTCCAGGGCTGGTCTCTCCGGTGACTGGCTGCTCCTTTCGGTGCCGCAAGGGCGACTGAAACCTCATGGAGTGTCGTCGAATTCTGCTAGCCATACCACGACTTGAAGCGTGACCGGCGGAACACCAGCAGCAGTCAGACGTTCGACGGGGACATTGGTGGAGCGCTTATGACCGACAGTCTCAATCTGTTCGTGGACCTCGCCTCGAGCGAAATGGTGCGCAGGGCGCTGGCCTCCAATCCGCAATATCAGCCGCTTGCAGCCGATGGTCGTCTCGCGGCCCTGCTTCACCGCCTCGCCGAGGCGGAAAAGCGTTCCGGGTTGCCAGATCGCCGGGACGCTCACTCACCTGCTTGCTGAAGGCAGGCAAGCTGACTGGGGCCGCGCGCGGTACGACTCGTCCTGGACGATAGTGCTCCGGGCTGGGATGAAGCGGACACCCATCCGGTTCGCGGCTCCATCTGTGCCCCTCTGGAGGGGAGACGCTATGCGTGCAGGGTGGGTCTTGCCGGTCCTTTAATTGCCCCTGCTGCTTCTATGCCTCAGCCGCAGCTGGCGACGACAACCCGTGCGGACGCAGGATCCGTCTCGATCGTCACCCGGTCTTCCCTGTAGTCCTGGGTAACCATCTGCCCAGGCTCGATCTGGCGAACAGTCCTGGCGCCCGTCAGGCGCGCCGCATCTGCATCGCTCGGCTTGTTCTGGCCGACCAGCCGTTGTGCAGCTTCTGGATTGCAGCGTGCAGCGGCGGGTGGGGTAGTGGCTGCGGGTGCAGTGCAGCCGGATATGACAGCCAGAACGCTTGCAAGCAAGATGACGGGCGAAGCCGCTTTTGCGGTAAACTTCATTGTCGAGGTTTCTTTCCTTCAAGAGCGGTCGCCCGCCCAGAAATAGCAATTTCGGCGATCGAGTGATGTCATAGGGCGAAATGCCCCCTCCATCTCCCGGCGACCGGATTCCGGTAACATTGCGCAACATGAGTTAATCCCTGATCCATGGCAACAAGTCTATTGCGTCAGTGCAGTGGTTGTGGAGACGCGAAATGGTGACGGTCGTATGCATGAAATGGGGAAGCCGGTTTTCAGCTTGGCATGTCAACGCCCTCTATGCGGGTGTCTTGCGCCATATGGAGGAGGTGTTTGCGTTTGTCTGTCTGACAGACGACGCGTGCGATCTGGCGGACAACATCAACGTCCGTCCGATCCCAGAACTCGATCTGCCGGAACGGGCATGGACGGAAGGTTGCTGGCCAAAACTTGCAGTCTTTGCGCCCGGCTTGTTTCCCCCTGACGAGATTGTGCTGTTCCTGGACCTGGATGTCATCGTTCAACATTCTCTGGCGCCCTTTATCGACATGGTCAGAAGACGTCGCCATCTGGTCACGCAGCGAGAGTGGAACCCCGATCTGTGGAGCCTGTTACCGCCCGGTCTCAGACCCGATCGCGGCGGACGATCGCGGCCGGGTAGCTCGATCTGCGCGCCCATGCCGTGCCGAAGCCGGATGAAGCCCGTTTCTGGAACCTGCGCCGCAAATTCGATGACGGCGTCCTTGGCGATGACGAAAACTGGCGCCTGTGCGTCTGAGGTCATAGCGCCAATGCGGGCGGCTCTCCTGAGCACTAGCCCCGCCTCGGGTGCACGTATGGTGCTGCGCGCAATCGTCAGCTCGATTTCCCGGCGCTCGCGTTCGACGATCTGCGCATCAGCCTCGGCAAGCGCCAGCGACTGGCGTGCCAGTCCCAGTTCTGCCAGCGCACGGGCATAGGCGTTTTGATGTTCGTCCAGAAGCTGCTGCGACACGGCTCCCTTGGGCTGCAGAGCGCGGCTGCGTTCCAGCGTGTTGTTGGCTTCAGACTCGGTCACGTGAGCGACATCCAGTCGGCTTGCCGCAACCGATACGGCGGCCTGCGCCCGTACGATATGGACGGAGTTCTTGTCGAGCAGCATACGGGCATCCGTTGTATCGAGGACAGCCAACGCCTGGTCTTTCTCGACGCGGTCTCCGGCCTCAACCAGGATCGTCTCGATCACCTGTCCCTGGATGAGGGGATGAACCTCGACTTCCTCCCTGGCCATCAGGGATCCCACGACTGGAATGCGTTCGGTGAGGTCACGCGCCTGGGCAACAACGACGGTAACTGGCAATTGCTCCTGCGCCTGTGCGGCAGAAGAGAGCGTCGGCCCGAGCAGTAACACGGCGGCGATGACTGGACGAACCTGCGATACGATAGAGCGGGATATCTCACCCATAGGACAACAACCCTCCGTTTGATCCGACAGTGCGTTGCAGCCCCCGGATGATCCAGATGCCACCGTAGCGGCGGTTGGCTTTGGCGGGATGTCATCATATTAACGAACGTTACGATGAGGTAAGACGATGGACCGGATGAGAGAGACCACCTTCTCCTCCATTGTGCGTTCCTGTCGTCGAAGGCATTGCCCACCTAGGCAAGGGTCCAGGCAGCAAACCTTTGTCGCGGCGCACCCCGCCTCGCCCAAGTCATTTGCAAGGGCCGCATAGTCTTCCTGTGATCTAGCATCTGGCAGGGTCGTTCAGTCCTGCTGGTGCAAGACCGCCAAGTGGCGTCAGATCACGACCAGGTGGCGCCAGCACGGTCGCACTCGTTTCGGACATCATGCCTCCATCTGCGGGGCCATGTCACCAAAATCTGCCGCATGCGTGATGGCCGGCTGTCTTGAGGACGAGTGGCACCGATGCCTCGGGGCGCCGGACACTGGTGCTGTTGGATGGCGGCAGCTGCAGTTAAGTCACCCTTAATTAGCGCCACCTAAGATGTGGATCTGTCCACGCGGAATGCTGCCATGCAAGCTCGGCCTCCGATCCCCTCGACTGTTCAGCCTGCAACGGCCGGCAGCCAGGATGTACTTGCGTTCTTGAACGCTTTTCCTCTGCCCTTGGCTATGGTCACGGCGGATGGAGATACAGTCGCTGTCAATCACGCCTTTTGTTGCGCCTGGTCTGAGCCGGCGTCGAAGCCGTCTTTCCTCGACATGGTCGACAATGACGATACCCAGCGCGTACTGGCCCTCATTCGTCACGTTGCAGCGGCCAGTGCGGAGGGTAACAATCATCGCCTCCAGGTGACATGCGGGCGGCGCCGCGTGCACATCACCGCCTCTTTCGTGCCGCCCGGCATCGCCGGCGCGGCATCAGTGCTGCTGCTGTGCCAGCACATCGATCGAGGAAGTGGCGGCGTGGAAGAGCTTGCCTACCGCGAAAGCCGATGGAACCAGGCATTGATTTCCTCCGAGCTGGGAGTGTGGGATCACAACTGGGGCAAGGGCCGCAAGTATTACTCCCCCACCTGGTACAAGATGCGCGGGCTGGAGCCGACGGATCCCCTACCATCGAGCACGAGCGAATGGCTCCAGAAGGTCCACCCGCATGACCGCGAAAAGGTCATGGTTGCGATGGAGGGCCAGGCGGCGGGCGATCCCGCCTTTGCAATGTTCGACTACCGCGAACGGCACAAAGACGGTCACTGGGTCTGGATCGAATGCCGGGGCGCCAGCATCGAATGGGACGCTGAGGGGCGTGCGACCCGTGTCGTCGGCACCGACACCGATGTCACCGAGCGGAAAGCCTCCGAGGAAGCAGCCACCCGCAGCGCGCGGCGGCTGGAAATGGCGCTCGACATCTCCGGTATCGGGGTGTTCGACGCCAATTTCACCACGGGAGAATCCGAGTGGGACGAACGGATGTTCTCCATCTATGGGCTAAAGGGCGGCAGCGAGGTGGCCATCGGCGGCCTGTGGGAAAGCATGGTCCATCCCGATGATCTGCCTCGTGCCACTCAAAAGGTTGCAGACCAGGCCGGCAGCAGCATGCCTTTCGCAGACGAGTATCGCATCCTGCTTGACGATGGCAGCGAGCGTATCATCAAAAGCTACAGCAAGCGTTTTGTCGATCCTGACGGGCAGTCGAGGATGGTGGGCGCCAATTGGGACGTCACCGACGAGGTCCTGCTGCGGCGAGAGCTGGAACGCGCAAAGGATCTGGCCGAGGCCAGGAACACCGCGCTCGAGGCGGCCCGCCAGGAAATCGAATACAGCGCGCTGCACGACTATCTGACGGATTTGCCCAACCGGCGCTACCTCGACGAGGCGCTTCGGCGCATGAGCGAACCTGGCGACAAGAACGGCACCCTGGCGATACTTCACGTCGACCTCGACAGGTTCAAGCACATCAATGATACACTCGGCCACGCGACCGGTGACAGCCTTCTGACCCACGTCGCTCAAATCCTGCGTCAAAGCACACGTTCTGACGATTTCGTCGCCCGCGTCGGTGGCGACGAGTTCGTCATTGTCCGCCAGATCCATGGAGCCGCCGGCGAGCTTGTCGCGCTCGCCAGGCGGATCATTGCCGAACTCAGCAAACCGGTGGTGCGCAACGGTAACCTGTGCCGCATTGGCGCCAGCATCGGCATTGCCTGCCGTGAGGCGGAAGAAACCGATGCAGCACAGCTTCTCCTCAATGCCGATATTGCCCTCTACCGTGCCAAAAAGAACGGCCGCAGCCGGCACGAGTTCTTTTCCGCACAATCCTATCGCGAGATCATCAGCAACAAGAAGACCGCCGACGAAATTCTAAGCGCGCTTGAGCAGAACGAATTTATCCCGTTCTACCAGCTGCAGTTCCGGGCCGATTCGCTGGAGGTCGCAGGAGTCGAGACCCTCGCGCGCTGGAGAACATCCGACGGCCGGCTTCTGGCACCGGACGCCTTCTTGTCGGTGGCAGAAGAGCTCGGCGTGATGGCGAAGATCGACGCCTTGATGCTCAAAGCGGCGCTTGATGACTTCAGCCGCTGGCAACAGCTCAATCTTGAGATCCCGAAGGTTTCCGTCAATGTCTCCTACCGGCGATTGTCCGATCCCGCCCTGATGGCAAACCTGCAAGCTGCCGACTTCGCGCCGGGCACCCTGTCATTCGAGTTGCTCGAATCGATCTTTCTCGACCAGTGCGACGAACAGATCCTGCAACGGCTGGCCGACCTGCGGGGTCTCGGCATTGCCTTGGAAATCGACGATTTCGGGTCGGGCCATGCGTCCATCGTCAGTCTTTTGCGAACGGCACCGGACGCGCTGAAGATCGACCGCGAATTGGTCAAGGGTATCGTCGACTCACGCGAGCAGCAGGAGTTGTTGCGCTCCATCATTGAGATCGGCCATTCCCTGGGCATCTGCGTCGTGGCGGAGGGCGTTGAAACCCGCGCGCACGTTCGCATTCTGCGAGAACTGGGATGTGACATCCTGCAGGGCTACGCCTTGGCCAAACCCATGGAAGCTACGCATCTGGTCGAGTTCATCAAGCATCAAGACTGGCGTCGTGGGTGACTGCTCGTGTTCCTGCTGTGTGGAATAGCTGAAGGCTCCCAAAAGGCAATTTTTTGGCGCCATGCGACGAAACTGGCTTGCAAGAAGCCATCTGCAGTCTGCGCAAAAGAGGCGCCAGAGGCGCTGACCCGCCCGACGAAAGACGCAAATCGACACCATGCCAGAACGCCCTCGTCAGAGTGCCGGAATGGGACGGTGAAACGCAGTCCAGACGTCTTCGACGGCGACGTCAGCGACTGGAAACATCTCTGGATCGCGCCCGCGACAAGGACCGGAGAGGCGCGGCGGATATAGCATCTAGCCTCAGTCTCCAGCACATTCACCTGAAGCGTGCCGGTGCTGTCGATCCTCGTGACGGTTTCCTTAGCATGCTGCATCGGCTCAGCTGAGCATCAATCTCCTTCAGGCGCGCTTCCAGCTCTGCAAGATCTGAAATGAACCGGTGGACCGGCTTCCAAAGCGGGTTGCCGAACGAGTCGACGCCGGTCGCCTCTTCTACAACGTTCCAAATCTTGATCAGCGTTCCTGCGGGACCGCAACCACAGCACCGAAACGAGCGATAATGCCTGCCGTCTCGCACCAGCCGGATCCCAGGGAGTGTCAGAATGGCAGCCTCAGCCGTCCCGGTATAGTCGTAGGTGATGCAGGCCTCTCCGTCTCTTAGCGGTCTCGGCGGCGTTGCGACGGTTACACCGATTGCGATGCCGGTGGTGATGCTCTGCCGAAAGTGGGCCAGCTTGATAATTTTGTCGCCAGGTCTGCTGACCGCAGGTTCTGGCATGGGCCCCTGGCTTTGACGATGGATTTGCAGCCGAAGAGGAAGCTGGGTTCCCGAGGGGCATTCGTGATGGCCTGGGTCCGTGGCAGTGAAGCAGTCTTGGTCGACATTGTCATGCTGCTGGGGCGTTTTGGTGTTTATCATCGTGGTCATTGCCGTGGTCTCTCGGACACGCCCAACTGAAACATGACGAGCGGGGTTTCCGTGACCGCGGGTTTGTCCGCAAGCGGACCATTGGGAAACTCTTGGGCCTCATACCGTGTTTGGTTGAACTGGGAGGATTGCCGATGAATGAGATCATACAGACCCCGTTCTGGGTGCGGTGGCAGGTGCCCGTTTCGGTGCGGACCGCGGGCGGCACCGAAGAGGAGGTACTAGGGCCCGAGGACGCGTTGAACTGCCTGACCTATCGCTGGCCCAGCGACGCCGGCCAGCACTTTGACGCGGCCAGAGGGAAATGTCTCGCGGTACTGCGAAAACGTGCCCGCTGCGAAGAAGCGCGCGAAGCCTTTGTGTCGGCTGCCTTGGAGGCGGGCATCTTTCGCAAAAGCTAAATGAGCAGAGGGGTCCTCACGCCAGCATAGCAATCGCCGCCGACATCGGACCAACCATTCAACGTTGTCTGAAGTACCTTCTTTGCACCGCGCTGTGTCCTTTCGGCCAGCCACCAAAGGAGTCACACATGCTCACGTTGCTGCCCTTAACGGCATTAAAAGCATTTTGGGCTATTTCCAAAGCCCATGATGTCGTGCGGTTTTTTTAGAGATCTACCGGTATATCTGCTTCTGGTGATGCTCGCACAAGCGGGTGCCACCATCGCCAGCGCAAATGATTCCACCCGCGTTAGAACATCATGCTGGGCCGCCGCCACGCTTTCAGAAGACATCGTCGCAGTGGCTCGCGATGAGGCCAGATGGACCTGCTCTGGCGCAGATCAACGGTTCTCCATCGATGCCGAAAGAGTGCTCCTCCGCTTCGACATCACACCCAGTCAGCAACCTCCTCGATACCTGCTGACAAGGCGCAGCGCGCTTGAAGCGGTGCATCTCGTGGCCATCGACCAAGACGGGGCGGTTCGGCAGACGGTTTTCCCTGCCGCCGCCTTGCACAGCTCAATGGCCGGCGGATACTTCAAGGCAGACCTACCAGAGGTAACTCCAACGACCCGGCAGATCGTTGCTGTCGTGGACCTGCCGAGCCACCGGATGACGTTGGAAAAAGCATATCTTTCACCTGTTGATGCGGGCTCTAGCGTTGACGATCTACGGCTCCTGCTGATCATCGGAGGGCTCGCCGGCATGCTCGTCATGCCGCTCATCTTCAATGCGGCATTCTACCGAGCCCTGCGTGAGCCGTTCGTTCTCTGGCACTCAGTCCTCACCTTGTCACTGCTGATCACGATCCTCGTTACATCGGGCCTCTCGGTGGTGTTTTTCGATCCTCCGGCTATGGCGCTCAGTTGGATGACGACACTGGTCTTCGGGATTACGATCAGCTCAGGCGCGATGTTCACCTACAGCTTCATCGAGCCGGGCAAGATGCATCCCCTGCTGCGGCGCATCCTACCCTATAGTGCTGCGTGGGCGCTCTTTCTCAGCGTCTTCCATGCGACCTTTCCCTTCGTTGCACGCTCGATCCAGTCGACAGCTTATACGGCAGCGTTTGCACCGGTTCTTGCTGTCTTTGTTTTCTCAATGATCGATTCATTGCGTCGGGGAAGCCGCGCCGCGCGGTTCCAGGCCATCGGATACACGCCATTGGTCCTGGTCGGATCGATACGAATCGTGACTGGCGTGGCTCCCTGGCTGAATAGCGCCGACGCCATGCTCCTGTTTTATTTCGGATGCATGTTTGAAGTCCTTTTCACAACGCTTGGGGTGGCGGACCGCTTCATGTCCATCAAGCGAGAGCGAGACGGCGCTCGCAACGAGGCCGATCTGCTTGAGCGCCTATCTGAAACCGATCCACTCACCGGGTTGCTCAACAGGCGGGCAATAGAGCGGCAGTTCGAGCGGCTTCTGGAGGAGGGTTTTACCGCGCTGGCGGTCATCGACCTTGATCATTTCAAGGCCATCAATGACGGCTACGGGCATAGCGTCGGCGATGAGGTGCTCAAGGCTGTCGCCGTCGCACTGAAGGCGGGCCCGAACGTGCGCTCCTACCGCCTTGGTGGCGAAGAGTTCCTGCTTCTCCTGCGCGGTCACGACGTGGATGCACAGGCCGAGTTTCGCCGCCAGGCAATCCCTGCGACCGTCGCCAATGCGGTTCCGGGGCTCGTAGGGTTCGTGACTGCGAGCATGGGCATGACACCGATCTCCGGCGATGAACGCTTTGCGACATTGTATGAACGAGCGGACAAGCTTCTCTACGGAGCTAAGGGTGCCGGTCGGAATACAACGCACAGCGCGATCCCAGCGACGCAGTCACCAAACGGGATCCCGATGGATCAGGCGATAGTCGCTAGCCCCGCAGCAGCGGTGGCTGGCACCGGTGGGTAGAGTTAGAAGATCATTCAATCCGCATTTTCCGTCTTCCAGATCAGTCTCAGTTCAATGACCTTTATCGTCGGCGGCAGGTGACTGTCGCTGCCTCCAATATCGCAGCCTTGTACCGATCTGCCCGTGAACTGCCGTTTTTACCGGCGTGATCTCCCATTGAAGATGCGCTTACTCTGTTCACAGAGTGTACGAGAACACGCCATGGCGTCGACGACAAGGACGGTGTCTCGCCGGTCTTCAGAAATCCCAACCTGTCAGGCTTCATCATGACGCCTACGGCGCTAACCCCTGCCCACCCGGCACGCCTCTCGCTCCCTACGGGCAACAGCCGTTTAGTGGCAAGCCGTACGACCGGCGGGCGACAGTCGCGCCCAACACCATCGCTCCCAATGCCTGTGCTATTCCGAGTCCGAAAACGGCTTTTGCCCGACCGGGGTCAGTGTTGTTGGCAGGTTTGTGCTGCCCTGCTTCTTTCCGACTTTCTATAAATGGACCGACAATCCATCGCACCGGACCGGTGCATTGCGGCGCAGTCGTTCCCCAGTTCGGTCGGGCTGTCGAAGGTGTAGAGCCATTGTTTCCGGCTGCGACGAGGGATATCACAACATTCAACCCATGTGTCATGCTGCCACCGGGATCAGTCGTTGATGACCCTTCGTTTTTGAATGCGCGTGCAGGCACAAAGCAGGCAAACCAGCACGGTGATAGCAATTCCCCATGCAGCTGGTTGTCCGCGTCGTCGGTCTCGGAATTAGCCTTCAAGGCCTATCACCACCTCCCGGATGATGAGAGTTCCTTCATCTCCCGCGAGATGTAGAGCGGTGGTGTGATGATGCATGGAATGAGGTCATCGGATTGAGGTGATCGGCCTGCAGCGAGCAATGAATGCTTCCGACCAGAGGATGAAAGCATACGGCGCGGCACCACCCAAACCGGCGCTTCCTACCGCTTATTGCTGACTAGGTGCGCCCGAAGCTTTCTGATCTAATTTGGTTGCCATGGCTGGCACACCCGGTGCCGCATCATGTCGTTCTTCGAACTGGCGGACGGGCGAACTGAAGAGTCCCGGCAGCAACACAGGAGGCTGCCGATGCATCCAGAAACCTTCCGCGCCGCGATGCTCAATGCGCTGCGTCGGGTCATACGATACCCCGCACCTGACCAACCCACCCGTGCAGGAATGGCTCATGGCGGCCCTAAGCGGTCCGGGCGGCGTCTTTCTGATGATCTCGGACCGGGCCATCCTGATGGATGCCGATGCAACGTTGGCGCCAGATGATCAAAGCAGGCAAAACTCGATCGTGGCGAAACTCGCCGAAGACCGCGCCGTCGCGCTTCAGTTTCGGATGGTACATCATTTGCCGGCGACCACTACAGTCCCCGGTTTCTTTTCTCCGGCAGAGGGCATTTGCTCACTGGGCAAGGACGGTGAACAGCCTCGCCGCAGTCGGCCGGTATGCGAACAGCCGTGGCTCCATTGATGGCCGGGCCGTCCTCCAAGACATCCCGCATCCCGCACCCAACGCCGAAGGCGCCCTCAACTGGCACTTCGCGGCCGAAGACCGGCCGTGGGTTGGGGAGGGTGAGAGGGCGGGGTGCACCGCAATATTTCGTCGTCCACTCGCGCAACTGATCACCAACCCATGGAGGAACCAATGCTTGTTCTACCCGATATCGACGAGCCCCCGGGGCTGAATGCCTTTCCGGTCCTGTACTGGAACCATGCCGGGCTGCAGATGAACCGGATCACTCATTCGCTAGGCGGCCCGCAGGGCGGTCCGACGATGAGCTCCCGCGCCCTGGGACTTCTGCATCTTGCCATGCACGATGCCTTCTTCGGGGTTTTAGGCCACGACGAGCAATCGGCTCCCCGGACCTGGCTGAAGGATGTCAATCGTCCCGCTCTGCCCGCCGGTCTCGCGGCGAACCTTACGACTGCCAATGCAGCACTAACTGGCGCCGCGATTACGATGCTCGAGCGGCTCTACGGCGCTCCGGGCGACATTTCCAATGAGGCGGCCAGGACTCTGAGGACCGCCCTGCGGGACCTGAAGAACGGCTACGGCGAGCGCGTCGACACCAATTTCAAGGCCTATCGCTACGGTGTCGAAATTGCTGAGAAGGTCCATTCGGCGCTTGCGGTGTTGCCGAACGAGCCGGGGGCCGATCAGGGGAACCACAAGCCCCACGGAGGCCGCTACCACTTCGACGACGAGCCGCTCAATCCCGTCCGCCTCATGGACATCGACCCCAACGATCCGAGCGAAGGAAAAAAGGCGCAGCGGGTTTATCATGGCCCCTTCTATGGCACGACGGTGGAATCCTTCGCGGTCACGGATCCGGGTGGCCACCGCATCGCAGACTGGCCAGAGCCGCCAGATCCCGAGTACGAGGCCGCGCTGAAGGAAGTGCACCGCGTCGGTGGCGCGGCATCGCTGAATACCACCGCGCGGACCGCGGACCAGACCGTCGCCGCCTATTACTGGGCATATGATGGTGCGAACCTCATCGGTACGCCACCGCGCCTTTACAACCAAATTCTGCGGCAGATAGCCTGGGCCAAGAGCGACCAGACGGACACCGAACTCAACAGAAGCAAGGAATTCGTTAGGCTCTTCGCGCTTTGCAACGTCGCGATGGCTGACGGGGGCAAGTTTGCTTGGACCGAAAAATACCGCCACGATCTCTGGCGTCCTTTGTCTGGCATCCGCCGGCACGACCGTGATGCCGACAAGGGTGGCCCGGGAAGCCCAGCTTTCGCCACACCGGCCGATCCATTCTGGCTTGCCCTGGGCGCCCCGGAAACGAACTCCAACAGGCTCAGCTTCAAGCCGCCGTTCCCTGCCTATCCCTCGGGCCATGCGACCGTCGGTGCCGCCTGTTTCCAGATGGTGCGCCTGTTCTACGGCAAGACTTCTGTAGACGCTCCGAACGGCGCGGACGACATCGCCTTCAGTTTCGTGTCCGAAGAGATGAACGGCGTCAGCCGCGATCTGCATCAGCCGCACGATCCGTCATCCCCAATCGAAGACCAGCCTGGCTTGGTGCGCACCTATGTCAAGCGCAAGTTCCCCTCACTCTGGCATGCAATCTGGGAAAATGCCTTCAGCCGCATCTGGTTGGGCGTGCATTGTCGCTTCGACGCCTTCGACTACATGGATGTCGGAAATGGCCCGGACGCCGACGGTTACGACACCTACAAGGACCCGGCTGATGTGCGCTGTTCGCACGTCTGGACTGAAAGGCGTAACCCCGGCGATCAGCTTCCTGTCGGCGGCGTGCCGCTCGGTCTCGGGATCGCCAACGACATCTTCGCTGACGGCATGCGACAACAAGGCGGGGCGATGCCTGCCGCAAGGGCCGCGCCACTGCGGAGCAAAATCAGCAACACGACGTTCCGCTGAATCCTGTCGGCGCTCCGACCCGTCGGGGCGCCGACGCCCCCAGAGGGAGTGCACTCCCATGCTCTTCGCCCACGGCATCTTAATCTCAGGCCCCGCATGCGCTGCGCAGTCATTTCACCATCCGCATGATGGCGGCACCCTGCTGATCGAGACCAGTGAAGCCTTCTACTTCGACAGCTCGCCCCAACCAGGCTTCGGGTTCCATCGCGGGGTTCCGAACAAACTGAGAGGGTTCCAATTCGCAGCCAAATCATTGGATCCCTATGATAATCCGAGTCTCCTAGGCGAGCTATCTAAGACCGACATTCCTTGACCAAAGGACCGTCTTCTCAAGAGCTTGAGCGACCTCAACTCGATTTCTTGCGTACGTCCGCCGTGTTGAGGGATGCCAGAGAGATCAGCCCCGCGAGCAATGACCGCAAACGGGGCCGAAACTGGACCGTCCGCTCCTGCCATTTGAGCCACAGAATCAGCCCCCCTGGCAAAGCAAACAGTGAAGGCAGGCGGTGGCGACGCAGGGGCACCGTTCGCGCCATTCGGCACCCTAAGATCGGATTGCCCCCTACCTGCCCCTAATCGGGCAGTGCGTTAGGAGAAGCACATCTCTGCGGTTGGCGCAGACCTGTCATATCCAAGCGTCTGCCCCCGCCCCCGATCTGGGCCAAACATGCGCGGAGGGCTTCCTCCCGCGTACCTCGGCGCCACTCCCCAGCCGCATCCAATTCCCAAATGGAATACCGACCGGAAATCTTTTCATTTTGCCGGCTTGAAGACCAAAGCGACTATGGCCCCTCGAATGCGGAGAAAAGTCATGAGCTCAACCAAGGCCCTTTGGGGCGGTCGTTTCCGGTCAGCGCCCGACCCCGCGCTGACCCGTTACTCGCGCTCCGATGCAAGTCACATCCGCCTCGTCGGCTTCGACGTTGCCGGGTCGCGCGCTCATGCCCTTGAACTGGTGCGTGCCGGCATTCTTGATGATAGTGAGTGCAAGGCAATCCTGGCGACCCTTGAGGCGATTGCCGCGGAAGCCGCAAGCGGAGAGATCACGCCGGTCGCTGGCGATGAAGATATTCACACCTTTATCGAGCGTCATCTGATGGAGCGCCTCGGCGACCTCGGCGGCAAGCTGCGCGCAGGCCGCTCGCGCAATGACCAGGCCGCCAACGACCTCAAGCTTTATCTGCGGGAGGAGGCCAAGGCTGTCTCGCAGGAACTTCTGGCGCTGATCGATGCCCTGATCGGCCAGGCTACTTCCCACCTGAACAGCCCGGCACCGGGGTTTACCCATCTTCAGGCTGCCCAGCCGATCGTCTTCGGCCACCAGTTGATGGCCCACGCACAAGCCTTGTCGCGCAATCTCGACCGCATGCGCGACTGGCATCGGCGCAGCAACCGCTCGCCACTGGGAGCCGCGGCCCTCGCCGGCAGCGCGATCGCCCGTTACCCGCATGAGACTGCGCTGGAACTCGGCTACGAAGGCTCGTTCGAGAACTCGATCGATGCGGTCGGAAGCCGCGACCACGTTGCCGAATTCATCTTCGTTACGGCCATGATCGGCATCGACCTCTCCCGACTTTCCGAGGAAATCATCCTCTGGTGCTCCCAGTCCTTCTCCTGGGCGAAGCTGGACGATGCCTTCTCGACCGGCTCCTCGATCATGCCTCAGAAGAAGAACCCGGATATTGCCGAACTGACACGAGGGCGAAGCGCGCGGCTGATCGGCTGCCTGTCGAGCATCATGGCCACCCTCAAGGGCCTGCCCTTCGCCTACAACCGGGACCTGATCGAGGACAAGAAGGCCGCCTTCGAAGCGGTCGACACACTGCATATGGCGCTGCCTGCGATGAGCGGTCTCGTGCGGACGCTGCAGTTCGACACGGCCCGCATGCGCGCAGCCGCGACCCAGGGCTTTACCCTCGCAACCGAAATGGCCGATTGGCTTGCGCTGCGCGGCGTGCCCTTCTCGCATGCCCATGAAATCACCGGCAGGGCAGTACGCTACTGCGAGGATCAGGGCCTCACGCTGGAAGAGCTCACACCCGAGATGCTGGCCGAGATCGATCCGGCGCTCGAGCCTTCGATCATGGAGCACATCTCGGTGGACGCAGCACTTGCTGCACGCTCCGCGCAAGGGGGAACGGCGCCTGAAGCCGTCCAGCGCCAGATCGGCCGCCTCGGCCTGACCCTGGAGCCATTTCGCGCCTGGGCAGAGGAGGGTATGCGATGACCACTGCCGCCGGCTTTGAGGCGGATCGCACGCCGGTGAGACCGGATCCGACCGCCTTCACCATCATGAAGCGCCGTCACTACGGACGATGGCTGGCGACGGCCCTCATCCTGCTTGCCATCGGCGGCATCGTCAGGGCGTTTGCGCTTGGCCAGATTGAATGGTCGGTGGTCGGACAATTCCTGACCGCGCCGGCCATACTCTTTGGCCTGGTCAACACCATCATCATGGCATTCGCCGCCATGGCGCTCGGCATCACCCTCGGCGTCCTCTTCGCCGTGATGGTGATGTCACCGAACCCAGTGCTGCACTACTCGGCCAAGGGCTATATCTGGTTCTTCCGCGGCACGCCGCTGATCCTGCAACTGCTGCTCTGGTTCAATCTGGCGCTGGTGTTCCCGACGCTCGGGATTCCGGGTCTCTTCGAGTTTCGCACAGTGGATGTGATCACCCCCTTCATGGCGACGCTCCTGGGGCTGGGGATCAACCAGGGCGCCTACACCGCTGAAGTCGTTCGTGCCGGCATCCTCTCGGTGGACCAGGGCCAGACGGAAGCCGCCCAGTCGATCGGCATGGCCCGCCCGACGATCATGCGCCGCATCGTCTTGCCGCAGGCCATGCGCGTCATCATCCCGCCGGTCGGCAACGAATTCATCAGCATGGTCAAGCTGACGTCGCTGGCCTCGGTCATCCAGTTCTCCGAGATCCTGCGCAACGCGCAGACGATCTATTTCGCCAATGGCCGTGTCATCGAGCTCCTGATCGTCGCAGCCATCTGGTACATCGCCGTCGTTTCGGTGATGTCGTTCGGACAACACTTCCTGGAACGCCGCTTCTCGCGCGGACAGGCAAACAGGGGGCGCGGGCAATGAGCTTGGACCCAAGGCAATCTGCGCAGACGCTGCTGTCTGCGCGAAAGGTCACCAAGGCCTTCGGAAGCCTCACGGCACTCGATGCGGTTGATCTCGATGTTATGCGCGGCGAAGTCCTGTGCATCATCGGCCCCTCGGGCTCGGGCAAGTCGACCTTGCTCCGCTGCCTGAACCAGATTGAGCGCTTCGATCGCGGGGCTATCTGGATCGACGAGGAACTGATCGGCCACCGTCAGGACGGAGACACGCTCTACGAACTGGACGATCGCGCCATCGCGCGCCAGCGCCTCGCCTGCGGCATGGTGTTCCAGCGCTTCAACCTGTTCAACCACATGACCGCCTTGCAGAACGTCATGGAAGGACCCGTGACCGTTCTGAAGCGGCCTCGGCAGGAGGTGCGCCAGGAAGCCATCGCGCTGCTCAAGAGGGTCGGCCTGTCGGACAAGCACGATGCCTATCCCTCGCAGTTGTCGGGCGGCCAGCAGCAGCGCGTGGCAATCGCCCGCGCGCTTGCCATGAAGCCGAAGCTGATGCTGTTCGACGAGCCGACATCGGCGCTCGATCCCGAACTTGTCGGCGAGGTGCTGACCGTCATGCGCGACCTTGCTGCCAGCGGCATGACCATGATCGTCGTGACCCACGAGCTCGGCTTTGCGCGCGAAGTGGCCGATCGCGTCATCTTCATGGACGCCGGTCGCATCGTCGAGACCGGCGCTCCGGATCGGGTCCTGGGAGAACCTTCGGAACAGCGAACAAGAGACTTCATAGCGGCCGTGCTGTCGTAACGCCCGGCCTATAACAAGAGAGGAACTGAAAATGTCATTGAGAACACTTCTGATCGCCAGCACTGCGCTTGCGGCCACGGCCACCTTCGCAGGCGCCCAGGAATTGCCGCAGCGTATCCGCGACGCCGGAACCATCATTGCCGCGACGAACCCGAACTACGCGCCGATCGTCTACAAGGATCCGGCGACGAACACGCTCCAGGGCCTCGACATCGCCCTTGGCGAAGCCATTGCCGAAGAGCTCGGTGTCAAGGTCGAATGGCAGGAAACCGAATTCGTGCAGATGCTGCCCTCGCTGCAGACGGGCCGCGTCGACATGGCCATGGCCGGCATGTCCGACCTCCCGTCCCGCCGCGAAACCGTCGACTTCGTCGACTACATGGTCTCCGGTGCCCAGTTCTACACCCTGAAGGCGCTGTCGGAAAACATCACCGGCACCGCCGACCTGTGCGGCAAGCGCGTCGGCGCCTCGCGCAACACGAACTGGCCGAAGGACATCGCCGAATGGAGCCAGGAAAACTGCGAGGCGAAGGGCCTGGCGCCGATCGAAGTCGTCGGCACCGAAGGTTCGGTCGACGCCCGCACGCAGCTGAAGAGCCAGCGCCTCGACGCGGCCGTGCAGGGTAACGAGACGCTCCCCTACTTCCAGAACCTGGAGCCCGACACCTACGTGCTGCTGGGAGAGCCCTTCACGCGTTCGCTCGCCGGCATTCCCTTCCTCAAGACCGAGGAAGGCGTTCAGATCCGCGAGGCGGTACAGGGTGCGCTCGAAAGACTGAAGGAAAGCGGTCGCTACGCCGAAATCTTCGCGGAACATGGCCTCGCCGCCAACGAGATCGACGCGATCGCCCTCAACCAGGGGGAATAGACCAGACTGTGCCGGATCGGCGTGACACCAGGTCATGCCGGTCCGGCCGCTCGGTCTCTAGTCCCGCCGCGTGATCTCTTCCATCAACCAGTCATGAAAAAGGTTGAGTGCACGGCGGGGCGTCCGGTCCTCAGGGCGGGTGAACCAGTAGCAGTTGGGGCTCTCGAACCCGAGTCCGCCGGGATTAACCAGATCACCCGAAGCGAGCTCCCGGACGATCAGTTCGCGCGGGATGAGCGCCAGTCCCTGCCCCGCGATCGCCGCGCGGATGACCAGCGTATAGAAACCGAAGCGCACATAGTGGCGAGGTTCGGGAGCGTCTGGTGCCAACGCCAAGGCGGCGCGCAGGTTCTGCCAGCAGTTCGGCGTCTGCGGATGCTCCAGAAGCGTGAAGCGCCCGATGTCCTCCAGAACCTCCAGCCCGCCCACCCTACAGATATACTCGGGCGCCCCCACCAAAGCGACATCGGCGCCAAAAAGATAATCAGCCGCCTGCCCGCGCCACGGAGGCGAACCATAGCGAAAGGCCGCATCGGGTTCGGCCTGTCCGGGCGTCTCGAAGCTCGTGAACTGGACATCGATCGTCGGATATCGCTCGGCAAATCGTGCAAATCGCGGCAGCAGCCAGCGATCTCCCAGGATGGGCAACAGATGGAGGCGCAGGACATCGGGATCGCTCGAGAGCCGCGCCACCCGAAGTGCGGCGTCCTCCAGCGCCTTCAAGGCGATCTTGGCCTGTTCCAGATAGATCTGCCCGGCTTCGCTCAACTGTAGACCTGACGTGTGCCGGACGAAGAGGCTCTGGCCCACTGAGGCCTCCAGCTTCGACAACTGCTTGCTGACCGCGCTCTGGGACAGGTTCACCGCATCGGCCGCTGCGACCGTCGACCCTCGTTCAGCCAGTGCGATGAGGACCCGGAGTCCTGCTGTCGAAGGCATTCGCGAATTCACGCCTGCTTGCTTTCAATTGGCGACATTGCTGCGCAGCCGTATCTTGTCGTGGACACTCGATAGGGCAAGCGACCAAATCAACTACATGTCACCATAGGCAATATACCTAATGCGCGCCAGTGGCTGCTTTTGGGGCGCACAGGCGACGTGAGGCGGCGGGGGCGATGTCTGCTTCCAGGCAGGCGCTATAACGGCCGTTATGGCCGAGTTGGGGGCGCGAAACGGAAATCATTTCCGCTTTCGGCCCTAAGCAGCCATTTCGGGAGCGTCCTAGACGGGCTAACAGGATGGGTTGCTGACCGTGGGCTTAGCATTAGTAACCGCCCGCGGCGAGCCAGACAGCCTTCCGAACAATGATCAAAAACCTGACCGCATTGTTGGTCAGGGATGCATTCGGAAACGTTTGCGATAGTCCGCAGGAGTCAAGCCCACGATTCTAGTGAACACCTTGCGGAAGGCTCCAGGATCAGTGTAACCGACCTCCCATGCTACCTGGTCCCCGGTGAGCCCCCCCCGCTGCAGCAACTCCCTTGCCCGGCCGACGCGCAGCCTCTGCACGTACTCTGTCGTGGTAAGGCGCGTCGCCTTCTGAAACCGCCTGAGGAAAGTGCGCTCTTCCAGCCCCGACTGCTCGACCAGGGCCGCCAGGTCAAAGTTTCGGGCGTCCTCCATCCAACGCTGTACCTTCAGGATTGACGCATCACCATGGTTGAGTCGTGGCGAGAAGGCGCTGTAATAGCTCTGCTCCCTTCCGGGCGGGTCGATCAGGAACGCTCGCGCCGTGTCGAGCATAGCCGCCGAACCGAGGAACCGGTCCACGAGCCGCAACGCAAGGTCGGTCCAAGCCATCACTCCTCCCGCGGTGAGGATGTCGCCGTCGTCGATTAAGAGTCGGTCAACATCGACGAGAACCTCCGGGAAGCGCGTTTGGAACTCCTCCTCATAGGTCCAGTGGGTCGTTACCGTCCTTCCCGACAGGAGGCCCGTTTCCCCAAGAAGGAACGCCCCCTTGCAGATGGAGCCGAGGGCCGTTCCCGACGCGTGCCTGCCGCGCAGCCACTCGGCATAAAGCATCGCATCTTCACGTTTAACCGGTTCACCGAGCCCCGGCGGGAGCACGAGCACGTCGGGCGATCCCTCACCATTTGGACCCGTGTCGAAGACGCGCACGGGAGAGTCGTCGCCGGACAACCACTCCCATCGGCTGACTCGGAGACGCGGTCCCTTAGGCGGTTCGCCAGCGCGCCGGGCAAGCTGCTCAGCGGTCATGAAGAGGTCGGTCATTCCCAACACGGCTGCCATCTGCGCACCCGGAAAGTTAACGATACCGATTTCCGCCACTCCGTCCACCATGTCGAAATCACCCCTAAGTTTGTCGTCTGCGCCACTTCCTGGCATGTCTCAGGCGGCGTAACTAAGGCATCGTTATCACCAAACATTGGATCACATCACATGACCAAGCGCGCGATCATCGTCGTCGACCTCCAGAACGAGTACCTCTCCTCCGGCAAGTTGCCCCTCGTTGGCATCGAAAGCGCCGTCACTAACGCCGCACGAGTCATCGACTCGGCGCGTACGCGCGGCGACCTCCTCATCCACGTGCGTCACGAGAGCCCAACGGCCGATGCGCCATTCTTCGCTACCGGTTCGGAAAACGTGAAGATCATCGCGGCTGTTTCCCCCAATGACGACGAGATGGTTATCGTGAAGCAGTATCCTAATGCGTTCCGGGACACGGGCCTCAAGGCAATGCTCGACGACAAGGGCGTTGAAGAGGTCGTCGTGATTGGTGCCATGAGCCACATGTGCATCGACGCGACGAGCCGAGCTGCGGCGGACTTTGGCTACACGGTGACAGTGGTCCACGACGCCTGCGCGACCCGCGACGTCCAGTTCGGGAGCAAGACGGTTCAGGCGGCCGACGTACATGCTGCCTACATGTCGGCGCTTGGATGGGGCTACGGCCAGGTTGTGTCAGTGGACGAGCTTCTCCCTCGCTGACCTCGCCAGCGGTCTTCCAAAGACAGAACATTCAAAGGATATAAGCATGATCGACAGAAACCACGGTACTGGCCAGATGAACCGGCGTCAGGTCCTCGCCCTCGGCGCAGGAGCGCTTGCCGCTTCGATGACGGCGGCTGTTGGGCTTCCAACAGGCCGCGCGATGGCCGCCGACAGCGTGAACACGCTCACTCAGGTGCGCAATGCGACGCTTCGGGTGGACTACGAGGGAGTGCGTTTCCTCATTGACCCGTTGCTGGCCGACAAGGGTGCGTATCCAGGCTTTGAGGGATCGGCCAATAGCGAGTTGCGCAACCCCCTCGTGTCGCTCCCCATGCCTGTCGAGAGGATCGTCGACGTTGACGCTGTAATTGTTACCCATCTGCATTCGGACCATTGGGACGATGCGGCGAAGACGGGGCTTAGGAAGTCAATGGTCATCTTTGCGCAGAACGAAGAGGATGCCGCGCAGATCAAGCAGCAGGGCTTTACCGACGTGCGGGTTCTCGCCGAGACCACGGAGTTCAACGGCGTCCGGCTAGCCAAGACAGCGGGCCAACATGGCACGGACGAAGCCCTCAAGGCTATGCCGAGTCTCGGACAGGTGTGTGGGATCGCCTTCAGTCATCCCTCAGCGAAGACCCTTTATGTGGCGGGAGACACGATCTGGAACCGACACGTCGAGGACGCTATCGCGACGCACAAGCCGGATGTCATCGTGTTGAATGCTGGCAAAGCTGTCATGACCGGGTTCGCGCCCATCATCATGGGCGAGGCGGACGTTCTGGCCGTCCATAAGGCCGCGCCGAAGGCGACTCTCGTCGCCAGCCACATGGAGGCTATCAACCACTGCATCCTCAGCCGTGCGGACCTGCGCGCATTCTCGGAGCGCGAAGGATTCGCATCAAGCCTCCTGATCCCGGCGGATGGCGAGAGCTTGAGTATCTAAACAAAAAGCGCTTGCCCGATGGTTGTCTTCGGAAGCTATCGGGCAAGTGTGAATGATGCTGAAAAGGGGGCGACAATCGGGATCATCGTCATGCCGGCTCATGACTGCCTTTGGCGCTTCTAAGCCTTGACGGTAGTCGGCCCATTGCAGACTTAGGATCACATCGCAAACGCAGCTTCGCGCCGCCATGTCGATCCGAGACTGCATCATCTTGCCCGGCCGACGGAAGCATCCATTGCTGATCGACTAGCTCTTGAACGGGCAAGCAACAGCTACGCCGAACTATCTGATATTCATGTCCCCTTCCGATAAGCGCATGCTATCGGGGGCGTCTAATCAAGCGCTCAAGGCATTGATATCTTCTTGGAATTCGATGGTGCGCAATGTGGCGCGATCGCTAAGAAAGGTACGCCATGAACAGCACGATCGTGAACACGCCTAGCGCCATTGGCAGCCTGCGGCGGCTAGCTACGTCAGGCATTGCTGCCCTGATCGCGCTTGGAGCCCTCCTGGGTCCAGTGTCTCCCGCTTCCGCGCATCACGGCTGGCCCGGCTTCGAGACCAATCGCCTCATTTATATCTCGGGAAAGGTTTCTTCGGACGGCGTCTGGGGGAACCCGCACTCCCAGTTTGCCGTCACGCTGGACAGCAGCATGGCTGCCGACACTCCTGATCTGAGGATACCTGAGGAGCTGCAAGATCCTGAGGACAGCAGCCGAGTCAATGCTGCTCAGTCATACAAAGGGCCCCACAAGGAGCTGGAGATTATCATCGCTCCTCCCGCGTGGTCCGGCAGATGGGGCCTGGACCGTGCGTTGAAGATCGGCGAGCGCTTCCAAGCGGTCGGCTACATCAATCGTACGGACAATGGGCTGTTTCGCCCGGTCGTGTTCTGGTACGGCGACGACAATGTGCCGGTGAACCAGGTGCTGGGCAATACGCTTCCGGTACGAGCTCCCCTCCCAAAGTAGCTTCCGCCAGTACGATCCCAAAACCTACCGCGCTTCGCGGATCGATGGCTGGAGGTATCCTCCTCGTCGTCCTCTGAGGAGGGGTCAGTAGATCCTTCGCCTCCGCCGTCTCCCTCGAAATGGAATGAACGGATATGCTTGATCTGCTGAACTTTGTTCTCATGATGTTGCAGGGCTCGCCGCTCGGCGAGTTCGTCCGAAACGCAAGCTTCGTCTATCCCATCCTCGAGGCGGTCCATATCCTGGGCATCGCGCTCCTTGTCGGGCCTGCGTTCACCTTCGACTTCCGCGTGCTGGGCTTCGGCCAAAGGATCGTCTCCGTGACCACAGCAGGGCGCTATCTGCTTCCCGTCTCCCACTTGGGCTTTGCCGTCACTGCCGCCACGGGAATCGCGCTGCTCAGTGCACAGGCAACTGTGATTGCGAACACCGGCGCAGCACCCTGGAAGCTCGGCCTACTGATCCTTGCCGGGATCAACGTCGCAGTTTTCCACGGTGGAGCCTACCGCAGTGTCGACCGCTGGAAGGGTCTCGCCGTGACTCCTGTGGTCGCCCGCATCGGGGCCGCCGTGTCTCTCTGCGCGTGGACGGGCATCATCTTCGCTGGCCGCCTGTTGGCCTATACCTGATTTCTGGTCTGAGCGAGGTTGAAGGCATTCCTGCGTCAGGGAACACATTGACAATCTGGACGTCTTCAGCTTCGGTGCCTGAGCACATCAACCACCAGCGCCATCGCAGGCGACATCTGCCGTCGGCTGGGATAGTAGAGATGGTATCCGGTGAACGGCTCGCTCCAGTCGTCGAGAACAGCTTGCAGCTTTCCCGCCTGTATGTGTTCTTCCACGAGATCCTCCGGAACATAGGCGATCCCGTATCCTTTGACGGCGGCATCAACCTGGGGGATGGACGAGTTGAAGCTGAGCTGCCCTTCGACCCGGACCCGTAGCTCCCTCCCGTCCTTCTCGAACTCCCAGGCATAGAACCCGCCCCAGGTGGCCTGGCGCGTGTTGATGCAGACATGGCTGACGAGGTCCTGCGGAGTCCGTGGGACCCCATGCTTGGCAAGATATTCCGGGGATGCGATGGCCCGCAGCCGCCAATCAGGGCCGATGCGCACGGCGATCATGTCCTTGTCGACGCTCTCGCCCAGCCGGACGCCGGCGTCGAAGCGCTCCTCAACAATGTTGCGCATCCCGTTGTCGCTGTAGAGCTCGACTTTGACGTCGGGATTGTCGGACAGGACGCGGCTGAGCTTCGGCCACACCGTCGTCTGAAGAGCATGATCTGAAAGCGTCAGGCGCACAGTGCCCGACGGCTTCTCCCGGAAAGCCACCAGATCCGCAAGATCTGCCTTGATCCCCTCAAACCTTGGAGCAAGCGACTGCAGCAGGCGTTCGCCCGCCTCCGTTGTCGCGACGCTGCGAGTGGTCCGCGTCAGCAGGCGGACTCCCAGCCGCGCCTCCAACTGCTTGATCGTATGGCTCAGGGTCGACTGGGAGGTGCCGAGCGTGGCTGCGGCCTTGGTGAAGCTCTGCTCCCTTGCCACCTCGATGAACCACAACAGATCCTTCACATCCTCCCGCAGCATGGCCGTCCAGGCTCCTATTGATGTTCCATATCGATAACTTCATGCGGATTAGCACGGATTGTCGGCAGAGTCCCCTCCCAATATCTTTCCCCTGCAAGTCGCGAAACGCGAGCACGCAAGGATCCATGACATGAGCATAACCGTGGAAGATGGCATCGGGAGCCAGAAGGCCGCTTGGGGAGCAGTCTTCTCCATGACGCTGTGCGTCTTCGTCCTGATCGCCTCCGAGTTCATGCCGGTCAGCCTTCTGACGCCAATCGCGTCGGGGCTCAGCATCTCAGAGGGACAGGCGGGACAGGCTATCTCGATCTCAGGCGTCTTTGCGGTCATCACGAGCCTCTTCATCGCGACGATCACCCGTCGGCTCGACCGCAGGATCGTGGTTCTTGGACTGACCGCTCTTCTGACGGTCTCCGGCATCGTCGTGACGATTGCACCTAACTATTCAGTCCTCATGATCGGCCGGGCACTGCTTGGCATCTCGATCGGCGGCTTCTGGTCGATGTCGACCGCGATCGTCATGCGGCTTGTATCAGGAAGCCAGGTGCCTGCGGCGCTAGCCTTGCTCAACGCGGGGAATGCGATCGCCGCGACCATTTCAGCTCCGGTCGGCAGTCTCCTGGGTGCACACATCGGCTGGAGAGGCGCGTTCTTCCTAGTGGTTCCGGTTAGCCTTCTCGCGATCCTCTGGCAGTTTATCAGCCTTCCTTCGCTGCCTGTCCGAGCCGGCCGATCTTCGCCGAACGTGTTCAGGTTGCTCCGGCGTCCCGCGGTCATCGCAGGGATGATGGCGATCCTGCTCCTGTTCATGGGACAGTTCGCGCTCTTTACCTATCTTCGTCCCTTCCTGGAGCAGGTAACTCATCTCGACATTGAGACGCTGTCGCTCAGCCTGCTCATGATGGGCCTCGCTGGGGCCGGTGGCACCTGGTTGATCGGCAGACTGCTGAGGCAGCGTCTGTTCAGTATCCTTGTTGTCATACCTTTGGTGATGGCGGGCCTGGCGTTGTTCCTGATCGCATTCGGAGACAGGGAGCTTCCTGTCTTCGCCGCACTCATTGGGTGGGGCCTCTTCGGAACTGCCGCTCCTGTCGGTTGGGGAACCTGGCTTAGCCGATACCTCGCCGATGACGCCGAGGCGGGAGGAGGACTTCAGGTCGCGGTCATCCAACTCGCGATCACGGCAGGAGCATCCATTGGTGGAATTCTCTTCGACGCCGTGGGCTGGTGGTCCGCCTTTGCCCTCAGTGCAGTGTTGCTTGTCGGATCGTCTCTCGCGTCGATCGCCGCCTGGCGGACAACTCGGAGACCATCATGAGGATTTAACCGCATCTGATGACGCGCCGCACCTTGCTTGCACCTGGGCTAACGTCCTTGCCCTGCCGGGTACGGGTCTCAGCCAGATTGATTCCAACAACCAGGAACCGACCGACGTGAAGATCAAGCTAACCTTCAGCGACCGGACGATGACGGCGACGCTCTACGACAATCCGTCGGCCCGCGACTTCGCCTCCATGCTTCCGCTCGACCTTACGATCAAGGACTACGGGTCGAACGAGAAGATTGCCTACCTGCCGCGGAAGCTGAAGACGGAGGGGAGCGGGCCCTTCTCGAACGAACAGCCCTACGACCTCTGCTACTACATGCCCTGGGGAAATCTCGCGATGTTCCACGCCGACTACAGGCACACGGACCTCGTCCGCCTCGGTCGCTTCGACGATGGATTCGAGGCGCTTCACGTACCCGGGGAATTCCCGCTGCGCATCGAGCGCATCCAATAACACTCGACCCACTCGGACAGGAGATTCCAGATGAGCAAGCACACTGAATCGCAGGACGGCTTCAATTCGAGCAGGCGTGGCCTGATGAAAGCGACCGGGGTCGCCGTCGCAGCCATGAGCCTGATTCCGGCGGCTGCGGCGGCCCAGACGCTGGCCCAAACCACGGACTGGGACAAGACCTTCCCCAAGAGCGACAAGGCCGACCATCAGAAGGTCTCGTTCAAGAACCGGTACGGCATCACTCTGGCGGGAGACCTCTACCTTCCCAAGGAGCGAGGCAACGGCACGCTCGCCGCCATCGTTGTCAGCGGGCCGTTCGGCGCGGTGAAGGAGCAGTCGTCCGGGCTCTACGCCCAGACGATGGCAGAACGCGGATTCGCAACGATTGCCTTCGACCCATCCTATACCGGAGAGAGCGGCGGCGAACCTCGTAACATCGCCTCGCCAGACATCAACACCGAGGACTTCAGTGCCGCGGTGGACTTCATGGGCCTGCGGCCAGAAGTCGATCGCGAGCGGATCGGCGTAATTGGCGTCTGCGGCTGGGGTGGCATGGCGTTGAATGCCGTAGCGGTCGACAAGCGCGTCAAGGCTGTCGTCGCCAGCACCATGTACGACATGACCCGTGTCATGTCGAAAGGCTACAACGACACCGTCACGCTGGAACAGCGCACCAAGACCCTGGAGCAGTTGAGCCGTCAGCGATGGGTCGATGCGGAAAAGGGCACGCCCGCCTACCAGCCGGCGTACAACGCCGAAGTCAGCCCGGACTCCCCGCAGTTCATGATCGACTACCACGACTACTATTCAACGCCACGCGGCTACCACAAGCGGGCGGTCAATTCCGGGAACGCCTGGTCGCAGACGACACCGATCTCGTTCATGAACATGCCGATCCTGACCTACATCGCGGAGATCTCGCCGCGTCCCGTGCTGCTCATCCACGGCGAGAAGGCTCATTCGCGCTACTTCAGCGAGACGGCCTTTGCAGCCGCCGCGGAGCCGAAGGAACTGATGATCATTCCTGGCGCAAGTCACACGGACCTTTACGACCGCATGGACAAGATCCCGTTCGACCGGATGGCCCAGTTCTTCGGCCAGCATCTCGCATAAGCCGACTACTCCCTAGAACCAACCAGAGGCGGCGAGGTGACCTTCTGGTCGCGTCGCCGCTCGCTTCAGGAGACATGAAATGACGGACAACATCACTGGCAAGACCATCCTCATCACGGGCGCATCAAGCGGCATGGGTGCCGCAGCCGCCAGACATCTCGCGGCGAAGGGAGCCAACGTCGTTCTGGGGGCACGCCGCTTCGATCGCATCGAGGCTCTCGCCCGAGAACTCAATGCGGCGGGCCACAAGGCCACGGCCGTCGTGACGGACGTGACCAGTCAGGAGGATCTGCGGAGGCTGGTCGACACCGCAGTCGAATCCTACGGGCGGATCGATGTGCTCATCAACAACGCGGGGGTCATGCCGCTGTCGCCCATGGAGAGGCTCAAGATCGACGAGTGGGACCAGATGATCGACGTGAATGTCAAAGGCGTGCTCTACGGTATAGCTGCAGCGCTCCCCCACATGAAAGAGCAGAAGTCGGGCCACATCATCAACCTGTCCTCCGTGGCCGGACACAAGCTCTTCGCGGGGTCGGCTGTGTATTCGGCGACCAAATTCGCAGTGAGAGCTTTGTCGGAGGGACTGCGGCAGGAGATGGCTCCGTACAACATCCGCACGACGATCATCTCACCCGGAGCCGTCAAGACGGAGCTGCTGGACCACATCAGCGAGAAGGACATGCAGCAGGCGAACCAGGATTACGTAGGACAGGTCGGCGTACCTGCCGACACGTTCGCCAGGATGGTCGCCTTCGCGATCAGTGAGCCCACTGATGTCGCCGTGAACGAGATCCTGTTCCGCCCGACGGCGCAGGAACTGTAACCCAAGGATTCCCCGCCCGCACCGGTTATCTGAGCCGAGCCAAGACGGCCAAAGGTCAGCCCCTCGGCGCTCTTCGTAATTGCTATGTCGCCGAGGTTTGATGTCGAGATCGGATAGACCCTATCAGAAACGGCATTCTAATCCTGCATTTCCTTGGAACTATCTCAAGATGGCAAGCCCATCAAAGAAAGGATGACGACCGTGAAAATCCTGGCCGCCGCCACCCTCACACTTGCGACCATCGCATCTTCACAAGCGTTCTCCCAGCAGAGTTCGACCATGACCAGATCATCAAGCGTATCTTCGGCCGACATCCGGAGCGTCTCCCCCGCTCTCGGCCGATACGAGAAGGAGGACGCCGTTGAGGGCCTTTGGGCCCGTCAGCAGCTTTCGATCCGTGACCGCAGCGTCGTCACCGTCGCCATCCTCGTCGCCCGCAGCCAGACCGCCGATCTTCCACACTACATGAACCTCGCGCTCGACAACGGCGTCATGCCGAAGGAGCTTTCCGAGATCATCACTCATCTCGCTTTTTATGCGGGCTGGACGAATGCCACGTCTGCAGTCTCAGTCGCTCACCATATATTCGCCGAGCGAAACATAGGTGCGGATCAGTTGCCTGACGCTTCTCCGGCTCTCATGCCGCTAGACCAGGAGGGTGAGGCTGCACGTCAAAAGGCGGTCCACGGCCTGCTGGGCGATGCCTCGCCTGGGCTGGCGGATTTCACGACGGATCCGCTGTTCAAGGATGTCTGGCTGCGGCCGGATCTCTCGCCTCGTGATCGCAGTCTCGTGACCATCACGTCTTTGATGGCCAATGGACAGGTCGCTCAGCTCGCAGGCCACCTCAATAGGGCGCTCGACAACGGCCTGACGGCGGAGCAGGCAGGCGAGGTCGTCACCCAGATCGCCTTCTATGCCGGTTGGCCAAACGCCTTCTCGGCGGGGCCTGTCGTCGCCGAAGTGCTCAAGAAGCGCCAGCAGTAACCGACAAGCAAGAAGGACTGAACTCTTATGAAGAAAACCCTCCTCGCCGCTACTCTTTCTACGATGGCCTTGGCTGACGCGCCTGCGGCTAGATCCGAAGGCATCACGATTAACCCCGTCGGCGCTGCAGCATCGGTCATCGCCGATCCGAAGAACTTCACAGGCAATGTGGTTGTAGACATGCTGCTGCCTAGTTCACTTTCAACGCCAGCTTCGTCCGGACTTGTCATCTTCGCACCCGGCTCTCGGACTGCGTGGCACAGCCACCCACTTGGACAGATGCTGATCGTCACAGCCGGCAAGGGCTGGGTGCAGCAAGAAGGCCAAGAGCGCCAGGAGATTCGACAGGGCGAGTCTGTTTGGATTCCAGCAGGTATAAAGCACTGGCATGGTGCGACTGCGCAGAACGCCATGAGCCACTACGCCATCACCTACATCCAGGACGGCAAGAACGCCGAGTGGATGGAACTGGTTTCTGACGAGCAGTACGGTGACTGACCAAGCGAAACTGGATTAGCTATAAAACGACATCAGCACGGCCTTGGCTTGCTGGGGCCGTGCCTCAACTTCTCAGAAGGTAGGAGGAGCGATGGGAAGCACGTTGATGTCTCGGATCCCCCACTCTTTACGCTTCCACTCGAACCCGACAACGCGGCGAGGCGATAAGATGGCATTTTCAGCGTTCCAGATCTCCGTGGGAGCCGCTCTGGCTCTCGTCGTGAGTGTTGGATGGGTCGTCCACTGCTGAAGAATTTCAGCATCGAACCCTAACCGCAAAAAGGAGGGGATCACCTGGTGAGGTGATGACCGCTTGTGGCGCATCAGCAACATGGAGGCGATCGGCCCAAAGCCGCCCTTGCTGACAGGGCGTGCTGGCCCTACTAAGTCATCTATCCCGAACGACTGTTGGGTTGCTGCATGTTTCGAGCCACCGTCATACTCGCGGCCTTCGTGGCGTTCACTGAGCCAACCCACGGATGCTCTAAGCGAGCAGGCGTCAGCACTGTTGAGATCGCGCGGCACCTTGCGCATCGGCATGTTCGGACAGCAGCGAGGCTTCAGTTCGCAGCGGTCACAGTCCCTCTTGCTGGCACGGTAAAGCCGCGTCCCTTCGGCCGTGATCCCTGATCTGGGTGTAGCATAGGTTCGATGGAACTGCTTCAGCTCCTTACCCGCCGGGCAGATGTAGCGGTCATTCTCGGCCTCCCATGAGAAGTCCGAGCGGGAGAAGGTGCCGTCCGTCCTCTTCGACTTATCGAAGACCGGAATGTGCGGCGCGATCTTCCTCTCCTTGACCAACCATGCGAGATTGTCTGCGGAACCATAGGCACTGTCAGCAGCAAGATAATCCGGCCGTAGGCCGAACCGACTCTCTGTCCTGTCGAGCATCGTGCGCGATGCACCGACCTCAGCCTGGCGAATTGCACGTGTCGCCTCCACGTCCAGAATGACGCCGTGGTCTGTATCGATCAGATAGTTGGTGGCATAGGCAAAGAAGGCATGGCCTTTGTGGGCACCGGTCCATTGAGCGGCCGGATCGGATGAAGAGATGAACTTCGGCGTCACTGGCGAGGCAGCACCAAAAGCCGCATCATCGAGAACCGCCAGATACTCTTGAACTGAGCGGCCAGCGTCCTCTTTGGCTTCCCATTCCGTACCCGGTACCGATCGCTGTTTGTTGGCATCTGCTGCAATCAGGCTGGCATCGACGGCAAATCCTTCCGCACCGACCAGCCCTTGCGCAAGACAGCGCTCCACGACCGTCTCAAACATATGTCGCAGGATGTCGCTCTGCCGGAACCGGCCATGGCGGTTCTTCGAGAAGCTGGAGTGATCGGGCACCTTTCCGTCCAGTCCGAGGCGGCAGAACCAGCGATAGGCGAGGTTAAGATGAACCTCCTCGCACAGTCGCCGCTCCGAGCGGATACCCATGGAATAGCCGATGATCAGCATTCGCATCATCAGCTCGGGATCAATCGAAGGGCGACCCGTGTTGCTGTAAAAAGGCTTCAACTGCGCTCGAATGCTATCGAGTTCTAGATGGCGGTCGATCCCGCGCAGCAGGTGGTCTGTGGGGACGTGATCATCGAGGCAGAAGTCGTAGAAGAGCTCCGCCGGAGCCGTCTGACATCCCATCATCACTCAATCCTCCGCAAATCCATGCGGCGATTGAATCACGGCCGTCTAGCGTGCGCAATGCGGGTTCAAATTCTTCCTGCGTCGCGTTAGAGGCAATTTACCTGACCGGCAGCAACATCCGCCGCAAGGGTACTGGCGACCAAGCCAACCGTAACGGTCATGCCATGCGCCGCGCCAACGAATCCCCAACTCTGTCGTAGTGCGGGCCGGAAAATGGAAATCAACAACACCACCAAGCTGCCTAAGGCCGTCGCCGCGAGTAGTAAGGCTGCGGGCGGGGAATAGGTCGGAATGACCTTCCAACAACTGGCAAGCGTGTATGGTCCGCCAGTTGTGTAGGCTGCGAAAGCCAAAGCGATCCAAACCAGCGCGTGAGCTACTAGCAGCCATCTTCCCCAAGCCCTCATTCGTTAATTCCAACTCTGCACTGCTGACTACCAGACCAGCTCACGTTCCAAAAACTGCCGCTCGATAAATATCGGACCGCCGACGGCACCGTACACCGCACTGGCTGGAACTTGATACTGTCACTTTGCAGAGTTTTTCAACGGTATCGGCGCGAAGCAGAAAACGCCTCTCGGACAAAACATGTCACCCAGGGGCTAACGCTCACGGTCTAGAATAGCGAAAAACGATATCGTGGCGATCAAGCCTCGGGGCGGTCGGATCGAGAATGCCGCCTAAACGACTTGCTACGGACATGGATTTGAAGTTCTGAGGGGAGGTGTAGCTCACTAAAGTCGATAGCTTTAGTTCCACAAAGCCCCAATCTCGCATTACCCTAGCGGCCTTCGTGGCATATCCACGGCCCTCGTAGCCTTCGTAAAGAAACCATCCCAGTTCCGTTTCGGGGAAGTTCGGGCCAGCGTTGATGCTGACTTGGCCGACGCACTCCTTAGTATCGGTCAGCTCCAACATAAGCGAGCCGTGGCCAAAGAGGTGCCACATCGCGATGTCCCCACAGAAAAGTCCCCAGGCCGCTGCCCTATCAAAGGGGCCACCCATGGCTGCTGACCGTTCGGAAGCTAGAAAGTTCTCGTAGGCAGCAAGGTCCTCGATCATCATGGGACGAAGCGTTATATGGTCCGTCACAAGAGTGGGTATCATGGATTCCTCCGTCGGGGAGAGACGTCCGGTACTGGCGCTTCAGCGCCATCAGCGGTTGGCTCGCCTTGAGGTTGTTCAGAGCAGTTTTACCACTTGTGACACGCTTTCTTCAACAGAAAGGAGGAACGTGTCCAGACGTAGATCGGGGGACCACGGCTCGTACTGTCGTTCCTGTATTTGGACCCAAGTTGGATTGGCTCGACCCTCTATGGCAGGTGATCGCGTCTCGGCCCGATGGCGATGTGTCGTGACGTCGGAGCAGAAGACTTCTACCTCAATGAACTTACTGCCCGTTTCGATCGCGACATTTCTGAATGCAGCGCGGGTGATTTCGACCGGATTAACGGAATCGGCGATGACGGTCTGACCCAGCCGCAAATTATCTGCCGCTAACCGATAAAGGGTAACGTATCCTGCTGGTCCGACATCCTGTCCGTCCGCCAGGTCACAAGAGGTGATGGCTTGTTCTATAGTATCGACCCGCAGGTAACACGCGCCTATTCGCCGAGCCAGCGCCTGGGCAACCGTACTCTTCCCCGAACCCGGCAGTCCACCCAGGATAATCAGCATCCTCACCTTCCGTCAGCTTCTGCCTACTAGACTCCCGCTGCATTTCGATGACTGCAAAGTTCGCTTCTGAGCCATGACGGCAGTCGGCCCAAAGCCGCCATTGCGTAAGCCCTTACATGATGCAAAAAACAGGCATGAGCACCGCAGTTTTTATGACCCGAGAAGCCAGTCGCGACGACTTTCAGCCCTGCTTGAACTTTATCAGCATCTGGCGGAGGGGGACGAGCGACCGAGCCTAGATTCGGCGGAGGAAGTCTTTGAGTGGCTAAAAGCTTACAAGGCAGCGCGATCATAGTGGGGCAAGTGGCGGGTGCCTTGGTGGCCTCTTGCACTTTGATTGTTGTTCCGAATCTCACGCGTGGCGGAAGGCCATACGGGCTCATCGAAAATGTCGTCACGCACCGCAATTTTCGAAACAGAGGCTTCGGCAAACAGGTTCTTCTGCAGGCCGTTGATCTAGCCTGAGAGGCCGATTGTTACAAAACAGTGCTCATGACGGGCTCGAATAAGCGGGAGACACTGGATTTTTATCACGGGGTGGGGTCCGGCCAATCGAAGATGGGGTTCCAAATGCGACGGAGTGCAGCCAGACACGACGCTCGATTAGATGACGGACAATGGCGCAAAATAGACTGTTTCATTCTAAAGCTTAGCGCCTGGCAAATTAGCTGCTTGAGTAAGCCAACTCCTCAGCAACTCCTCATTAATTGTTTCATCTTCATGAAGGTGCACGTAGCGTACCTCATCCTGTTTAGAGACAACTGGCGGCGGCGGAGACAGCGATGCACCCTTGAAGAAGGTCACCTTGACGTACCTTTCGAAACAGTGAAAGGCCACGAACCAACCGTTGTCAGGGATACCGTAGAAGGGGGTGTTCCATTTCACTGCCTTTTGGGCATCGGGAACGACAGCACTGATCAGGTCGTCAAGTTGCCTTCCTATCCCATTCTTCCAACCTGGCATTGCCTCGATATATGCCTGAACCGGACCATCACCTTCGCCTTTAGGAATTTGTGGGTTGCCACCCGACAACAGTTTCGCTGTACCCATTGTGATTCCCCGAGTTTGAGAAAAATAAACTTACCACCGTCGTAGAGAATGTCAGCTCCGGGCGCGAGCGAGACCACCGGCTGTCGCCGATGGTCAAGAACCTAAAGCTCAATTTGCTCCGCAATTCTGAAAGCATCGTCTATCTCTACGCCGAGGTATCGGACGGTGCTTTCGAGCTTCGTGTGACCGAGCAGAATCTGGACCGCCCGAAGATTGCCCGTCTTCTTGTAAATGTGCTGCCTTAGTTCTCCTCATTGAGTGGGTGCTATATGCGCTGGCATCAAGCCCGACTGATAGGACTTTCGCGACAAGAATTAGGACTGAGCTCGTCATTTGGTCGCCAATGCGAGCTGAGCGGCAAGCGCTCCAAACGCAGCCGCGAAGCCGCGCCGCATCCAACGTTGAACGATCGGATTCGAGACGATGTGGCGGCGCAGATAAGCGGCGAACACGCCGTACGCCGCAAAGATAATGAAGGTCAGCGCCATGAACACAAGGCTGAGATGCAGCATCAGCATGATCGGGCTGGCCACACCAACCGCTACGAACTGCGGCAGGAAGGCAAAAAAGAAAATCGAGAGCTTCGGGTTGAGCAGGTTGATGAGGATCGCTGAAGCGATCACCTGCCGGTTGCTTTTGACGATCGGAGCGCCGTCGATGCGCAGGACACCTCGCTCACGGAACATGGACCATGCCATATAGAGCAGATACGCCACGCCGAGCCCTTTTAGGATATGGAAGGCGGCGGCGCTCGTATGGAGCAACGCCGCAAGGCCGCTGATCGCGGCAATCATATGTGGCACAATTCCAAGTGTGCAGCCGAATGCGGCGACAAGGCTGGCCCGCACTCCGCCCGACAGGCCGGCGGCAAGCGTGTATATGGCCCCCGTGCCGGGAGAGGCGACGATCACGAGCGTCGTCAGCAAAAACTCGATGCTCATGCCGCTGCCACCTTGCATGCAGACCATGATTGAAGCAGGGCGGCTTTCAGTGCCGCCATAAGGTTGGCAAGGTCTTGCGCTGCGGTCGGATGCAATGCCTCTGCAACGATGAAGGCGGTGATCGTTTTGCTGTGAACGGCGGAGTACCCGCTTTCCCGTTCGTCCAGCGTCGCGCGCGCTCGGCCGCTCCTACGCGCGAAAATGACTTCGCCAAGCTCCGGGTTTTCTATCTCGCCGGAAAACGTCTCGTACATTTTCGCGCCGGTTGCGGGCCGGACTTCCAGCCCGCCGCCGATCCTTTCTGCGTCGCAGACCGCGATCGGGACCGCGTAGGCCAGCGAAACGGCGTTGCATAGGTCAATGAGCGTACGAAGGCGCGGCAGGCGCCTTTCCTTGCGAAACCGGCGCAACAGCGCTTCCGAGGCGCACCGGTATTGTGTCGGCTTCAGGCCCATCTTGGCGAAAGCACGTCGCCACGCCTGTATCTCTGGTAACTCGCCCTCGGATGATGCGGAAAGCCGGGTGATGGCAACTGCATAGAAACGGGCGATAGCATCAGAACCATCGGCGTTGGGATGGATGGATTGAAGGTGGAGGGTGCGCGTTGCGAGCTCCGGGAATTCAAACAGCGTCGTAACGGTATTTTGAAAGTCTATAGGCATGTGGCTGGCTCACTAAGATTTTGAGCCGTTGTCCTCCTGCGGCGCCCCATCGTCTTGAACGAAATTGCAGTCTGAGCCTATCGCCTTGCCGCCGCATAGTACCCCGGCGACATGCCGTAGGTGCGCACGAACAGCCGCGTCATATGACTTTGATCCGCAAAGCCGCTGGATACGGCAGCCTCCGCCAGATCATTCCCGCGCGCGATCATCCTTTTCGTCATCTGTAGCCGGCGCTGGATCATATAGGCGTGGGGCGTCAACGCGGTCGCACGGGCAAACCCACGCAGCAACTGGAAGCGGCTGATCCCGCAAAGTTGCGCGAGATCGTACAGAGAGAGAGGCGCGTCCGGCTCATCATCGATTTTCGCTATGGCCGCCGCAATCGCCTTCGGGACGGATCGTGCCTCCTTGACTGCTTTCCTGTTCTCGACAAGTTGCTCAAGCATGAGAAACAGGAGCTCCTCGGCCTGCATGTTTTGTGCAGTACCGGAGCACACAGTCATGGCGGCAAAAAGCGAGCGGTAGCGATTCGCAACGCCCCTATCCCGGATGACCGGATCGGGCAGTTCGAAGGCTCCTGTTCGTCCTTCCGTCATGTCGTAAAAAAAGCCTGAGACGGTATACGGCTCGAAATACAGCATCTGCCAAGCCCGGCCGCCATCACCGATGGGTGCGCCGTCATGCACCTCGCCTGGATTGACGGTGATGACGTCGCCCGCTTCTGCTTCGACCATACCCCGACCGCTGAGCGAAACTTGGGCGCCCCTGTTGATCAAGCCGATCCCGAATTGATCGTGCATATGGCGGCCGTAGGCCAGCGCCGTGTTGGCCTCGACGGCATCCACTCCGTCCACTACGGCGTGCCTGACCCGGAATGAGGAAAGACGTTCCCTGCTGCCTTGCACTTGTCAGGTCATCCCGTCATTTTTCCATGGCTCGCCTGAGCGGTTTCTGTCTTTTCATTTGTAGGGTTGCTGCAATAACCCGAATTAAAGCAACACTTGTTTTTCTGACTTTTGTGAAGTCACAGAATAGTTGTTTTTGAGGCAGCCACCATGACCGCTTCTGGCGGATATCGTTGAAAAACTCGCTGGACTTGCCGTTGAGCCGCTCAAATCTGATCTCGGAACGAGATAGACGTAGCATATGCCCCCGCGCTCTAGCGCAGGACATCGATCAATGCCGCTATTAAGCGGCATTGATGCTACGCGTCGGCCTCAGTTTGGCTAATCTCCTCAGGTTTTGGGCGGTTGCGGCAAGGAGGAATTCGTCTCGCGCACCACACGGCCCTCTCAGTCTTAATCGTGCCATCCGTAGAATGCGCTTGAGGTGAGCAAAGAGCATCTCAACCTTCTTCCGGCGATGGCGCGACTGCACGTATTCCGGCGTCGTGGCAATCGCGCGGGCGACATCACGGGCATCCTCATTCAGATCACGAGGCACCTTGCGCATCGGCATGTTCGGGCAGCAGCGAGGTTTTAGTTCGCAGCGATCACAATCCCTCTTGCTGGCACGGTAAAGCCGCGTCCCTTCGGCCGTGATCCCTGATCTGGGTGTAGCATAGGTTCGATGGAACTGCTTCAGCTCCTTACCCGCCGGGCAGATGTAGCGGTCATTCTCGGCCTCCCATGAGAAGTCCGAGCGGGAGAAGGTGCCGTCCGTCCTCTTCGACTTATCGAAGACCGGAATGTGCGGCGCGATCTTCCTCTCCTTGACCAACCATGCGAGATTGTCTGCGGAACCATAGGCACTGTCAGCAGCAAGATAATCCGGCCGTAGGCCGAACCGACTCTCTGTCCTGTCGAGCATCGTGCGCGATGCACCGACCTCAGCCTGGCGAATTGCACGTGTCGCCTCCACGTCCAGAATGACGCCGTGGTCTGTATCGATCAGATAGTTGGTGGCATAGGCAAAGAAGGCATGGCCTTTGTGGGCACCGGTCCATTGAGCGGCCGGATCGGATGAAGAGATGAACTTCGGCGTCACTGGCGAGGCAGCACCAAAAGCCGCATCATCGAGAACCGCCAGATACTCTTGAACTGAGCGGCCAGCGTCCTCTTTGGCTTCCCATTCCGTACCCGGTACCGAGCGCTGTTTGTTGGCATCTGCTGCAATCAGGCTGGCATCGACGGCAAATCCTTCCGCACCGACCAGCCCTTGCGCAAGACAGCGCTCCACGACCGTCTCAAACATATGTCGCAGAATGTCGCTCTGCCGGAACCGGCCATGGCGGTTCTTCGAGAAGCTGGAGTGATCGGGCACCTTTCCGTCCAGTCCGAGGCGGCAGAACCAGCGATAGGCGAGGTTAAGATGAACCTCCTCGCACAGTCGCCGCTCCGAGCGGATACCCATGGAATAGCCGATGATCAGCATTCGCATCATCAGCTCGGGATCAATCGAAGGGCGACCCGTGTTGCTGTAAAAAGGCTTCAACTGCGCTCGAATGCTATCGAGTTCTAGATGGCGGTCGATCCCGCGCAGCAGGTGGTCTGTGGGGACGTGATCATCGAGGCAGAAGTCGTAGAAGAGCTCCGCCGGAGCCGTCTGACATCCCATCATCGCTCAATCCTCCGCAAATCGGTACGACGATTGAATCATGCCTATCGTGGAATGCAAATCCAATATTATATCGAGCTAGCCGAGCACTGCAGCGAGCTATTATGCCACCTGAACAACCCACAGCTGGAAAACGCATTTGGTCCATCATCAAGGTGATCTGGACAGTGTCGATTATCATTGGGTCCACCGGACTAGGCGCGGTGATCGGCTGGGAATCCCACGGAATTGTCGGTGCGATTGCCTCGGGTTTCGTCGGCCTCGTGGTTGGCATTTTCCTCAGCTCACCTACTCTACTCCTGCAAGTGATCCCTTGATCAAGGTGAGTTTTTCAACGGTATCGGCGCGAAGCGGAAGACTCCTATCGGCTTATTAATCCCTAGATTTCGTCGGCACTCGCCACGGCAGATAAAACCCGACTCAGTTGCAATTCCCACAACCAGCGCATCTTCTCTGCCGTTTCGGGTTTAGAACACCATTCAAGCGGGACATGCAAACATTGGCGCACGGCAGTCTTCCAATCGATCAGAGCCTGTGCCCAGGGATAGGAAGGATCGTCTACCTCGCTGTGCCAACAGCGGACGATCTCTGCTTCGTGTGCAATTCTGAGATCTTCCGGCCACCACAATACGAGAAAGTAGGCGAGATCGTGTATGGCTAATGCGTAAGTCAGAGACCAATCAAACGGCTGACGATCAATGAAGAAAACCGGGCTGTCGTTGCCTCTCGGCGTCAAAATATTCATTGAGTTGAGGTCGCCATGAAGTAGGCTCATTCCACGACGGTCCATCAGTCGATCCCGCAATTGCACCTCAAGTGCTGTTGCTTCGTTGTAGAGGTCATGACCCGAAATGTACTTTAGCGCGGCAATTCCAGGGCGGACTTCATGGAAATATCGGTCCAGAGCCTTTTGATCAGGTACAGGAAGAGCCTCCCAGTGATGTTTATGTAAACGACCCAGCGCTTTTGCCACCGCAACACCGTAAGTACGGCTGGGCAGCACGTCTCGACGGTTGCTATGAGTTTCCGCCAGATCATCCAGCAACAAATGATAGCCGACCTGACCGTCAAATTCGGCATTCCAGCATTTCACAAGAGGCGCATCAGCCATCGTGACATAGTCGCGCGTGTAATAATCAACCTCCGAACGGCCGAATGATGATCCTACACATATTTTGACCCGAAGCGATGCCGTCTTCCCGTCGCGAAACTTCACAGTCAGCGGCACTTGGCTCGACCAATTGCTGCTCTCGATCTTCATTTTCAAATAGGTGACTTCTTTTTGAAGCACGTCGCTCAGCCACTGAGGTGTGATGCTTTCCCCATTCGAGATCACGTTACTCATGCGCACCCATCCGGACTTGAAAACTGCCATGTTATACAGAGAAGACTTCATGTCCATGACTGCAGATGGCGCGATCTGGCCGAATCGCCTGCCGGCCCTGGGCGACATGCCGATGACCCGTCAATTGTTTAGGATGTAGGTGATTTCAGTGGGACCATTCGCAGAAAATGCAGGGAACGCCATGACAGTAGAGATCAGGCTTGCTGAACCTAGTGATGTTGCAATCCTATTTCATATTCGGACTTCGGTGCGGGAGAACCACATATGCCGAGAGCGTCTTGCTGAATTAGGCGTTACCGACACTTCAGTCTCTGAGATGATTTCCGCTTCGCCATGCGCTTGGGTCGCTGTCTTGAGAGATGAAATCGTTGGCTTCTCAATGATTGACCTGGTTAACGCTCTCTTTTTGCCGCGTTCGTTCTCCCAGCACACGAGGGAAAGAGGTTGGGCACCCAACTCGTGCTTGTAGCGGAGAGCGAGCTATCCAAGCGCCACTCAGAGATTTGGCTTGAAACGGAAAGAGACAGCCGAGCGGTGTGCTTCTACAGGCGTCTCGGCTGGGGCAACGAGCGCGAGGCCAAGGGCAACCAAATCCGGCTTACCAAGACAAAGCTTTGATGTGTCCTGTTGGCGCGAGAGGACCATCGGCAATCCGCCGATGGTCACGAACCTACAGTTCAATCTGCTCAGCGATCCGCGAAACGAACGAGCCGAAAGCGGAGCCCCTTCCGGGCACCAAGACACCAGTCAGCACGTTAGCCTTCTACTCATCATACCAGTTCGTGCGTCATGCTGCCGATCGAATGTCTGTCTCTGTGAAATCGTTTCCCTTGAACAGCAATGGTTCGTCAAAATCCCTGGCGAGAGCGTAGGCAAAACAGTCACCGAAATTCAGTCCAGCTTTGTGTCTCCCCTTCCCAAAGTCGAGGAATGCCTGTCGGGCCAGATGGCCCTGCTCCACGGTTACTGGCTCGATGTCGATCGCTGCGCGGCGGACGAAGGCATCGGCCTGCCTCATACCTTCCGATCCGAGCTGCTTTTCGATCACCATGGACAATTCCAAATAGCTTGCCACGCTGATCCGGCTGGTTCCGGAACCGTGGATCATTCGCGTGAAGGCAGCAGCCTCCGGCTCACCATAGAGAATTGCAACCATGGCGGACGTGTCGATAATCATTTCGGCAGGCCGTTCTCGTCATAGAGAAGCTCGGCGTGATCGGAGCAAGGTCGCGTCAGATGGGCTGCGGCCCTGTCGGCGATCGCTAGAAGTTCTTCAACAGACGCCTTGCCTCTCTGTTTTTCAATTTGCGCATATCGCTCACGCAGCGCATCGGTCACGACGCGGCTCATACTCTGCCCGGTCGCATGAGCAATCGCCTGAGCGAGGCGGTGCGCTTCAGGGTCTTTCACGTTGAGGCTCATGTGAGTGTACCTATTCTACCTAATTCACCAATCTTCTACCATTCTACCCCATTGCGCCGCAGTCTCCAAGGAACATACTGCATCAAATTAGCCTCTTCCTTCGTTGGCCCCTGGTCGAGCTGGCATTTGAATAAGATGATCCAAAGCCACTCGGTGGCTCCCGCCGTCGTCGCGGAAGATGGCCGCTCTAGCCACCATCATTGGCCCACCTACTTCCGGGACTTCTTCCGCCACGATTTTCGCCCTCACCAGCAACTGGTGCTGGTCGCGTTGCAAAGACGGCTTGGCATAGTTCGGCATCTGAAAGCGGCGGCGATAGTTGCTCGGGGGCAAGCCGGTTACCCTCCTAAACAAGCGCCGGAAGAAGGCCGGCTCCTCGTAGCCAACCAGCCAGCTAATTTCGTCCACGGATGTCTCGGTCCGCTCCAGCCGGCGCTTTGCCTCCTCGACGCGCAGGCGCTGCACATAGGCGATAGGGCTGAGGCCGGTCCCCTGGGTGAAGCGCCGCTTGAACGTCCGCTCCGCCAGACCCGCCCGCCGGATCATCTCCTCCAGCGGATTGGCGCCGGAAAAATGATCCGCGAGCCAGTCCTGCGCCGCCTGGACCGCCGCGTGGCCGTGATCGCGCCTGCCCTCGAAGACCATGTAGGGCGCAAGTCCGTCCTGATGCCACTGCAGGGCGAAGGCCCGCGCGATCGTCTGCGCCGCCGTGGCGCCTGCATGGCGGGCGATCAGGTAGAGCACCAGGTCGTGCCGGGTCATGGAGGCGCCGGAGGTGATCAGCTCGTCGCGCTTGCCGCACGCCACGAGCACCTGTTCCGGATGGATCGGCACCTGCGGGTGGACGGCCTGGAAGGCCCGCGCGTAGCCGAAATGGACGGTCGCATCGCGCCGTCGAACATGCCTCCTTCCGCCAGCAGGAAGAGCCCGGAGCAGGCCGAGCAGATCAGGGCGCCCCTGTCGTGCATCGCGCGGCTCCACGCCACCAGCTCCGGACAGCGCCCGGTGATCCAGCCGTTGGGGCCGAGCAGCACCGAGGGAACGATGACGATGTCCGTCCGCTCGATCTCTCCCACTGCCACCTGCACCGGCACCTTGCTGGCCAGCATCAGAGGCCCCACCTGCTCGCCGACGATCTCCACCCGAAAGGGTGGGGGTCGGGGTAGACCCCTGGCTTGAGGCACAATCGAGAAGGCGTTCATCACGTCGAAAATGCCGCTCAGCGTCGAGACCACCGCCTCCGGCAGGGCGACGAGACTGACATGCAGCGGCGCCGGCCCGGCGTCCTGCACAGGGTCTGCCCCGTCGTTGCCATTGGGCATGGTCATCTCGCATCCCCGAAGAGCGACGAGGATAGCGCCGCCCGGCATGAAATGCCAATCCGGCGCGTCACCGGAAGGAACTCTACCTATTGGCCTGCGCGGCCGAAGATGTCGTCGAAGATGCGCTCGTCGACATCGACGTGCCGGCGCAGCATGGCGCGCGCCAGTTCGTTCTTGTCGCGGAAGGAAACTGCGCTGATTTTCCTGCAGGGTCTCGACCTGCCGCAGTTCGCCGCTTTCGTCCTGCTCAACGACGAAAAGGGTCGGTCAGAACTGGTGAAGTACTACGACAATTCCTGCCAATCGCGCAGCAGAGCGGCCTGGGGTTTGTGCTTGACACCGCCACGTGGCGGGCAAGCCTCGACTGAGGCCGGCTGATCGGCTTAGATGCCGACCGCCTGAAGGCCATCAACGTCGCAGCGGTGGAGCTCGTCGCCGCGTTGCGCAACACCTGGGAGACGCCGTCGACGCCGATCGTACTCAACGGCGTCATCGGCCCACGTGGCGACGGGTACAAGGCCGGCCGCATGGAAGCTGCCGAGGCCGAGGAGTATCACGCCTTTCAGGTTGAGATATTCGCCGGATCCAGTGCGGATATGGTCTCTGCCGTGACGATGAACAAAGTGAACGAGGCGGTGGGTATCGCCCGCGCAGCCAAGACGGCCAAAATGCCCTGCGTCATCTCCTTCACGGTGGAGACCGATGGAAGGCTGGCGGACGGAACCGCGCTCAGGGCCGCGATCGAGGCGACCGAGGAGGCGACCGGCGCACGCCCGCTTACCACATGGTCAATTGCGCGCATCCGACACATTTTGAGCAGGCGCTGAAGCCTTGGTCTTTGACATCTCGTGGCTTCGGAAGTTCAAGACCGTCTGATGGGGAACCCTATGTGACGCTCGTATTCTTGCTCGGGGATGCCATAGGAGCCGCCAGCGATCTCCTCCAGCTTCTGCCTGTTCACTATCCTGATGTTACCCCGCGTGGCCTTGATGGCGTGAGCGCTTTCCAGGATATGAATTTCGTTGGTAACACCTGATCGGCGCACGCCAAGCATGAGCGAGAGGAACTCGTGGGTCAGACGCAGGTCATCATCCCGCAGGCGATCATGGCACATCAGCAGCCAGCGAGCCAGGCGCTCATGCATGTTGTATCGAGCATTGGAAAGCGCGGAATGCGCAAGCTGCAGGTCGCAACAATGAATATATCTCAGTAGGAGATCGTTGGCGGCCGGTACCTGATCGACCATCGACAACAGCACTGCCGTTGGCACCGAAATCCCGCTCCCCTCGACCTGCATGAAGGCCTTGTTCGGCGTCTGCTCGACTCTCAGGAGGATATGTGAAGCCGCCATGCCTTCGTAGCCCATATGGCCGACCTCGACGGATTTGTCGTCCGAGTTGGTCGCCACAAGTGATCCCAAACCCCGCTCCAGGAAGTAGACGAGGTCGGTGGCCACATTGGCGGTGATAAGAGCGAACTTCAATGGTAGTTCGACACGCTGCATCGAAGGTTGCAGAAGCGCGTAAGCTTCAGGAGAGAGCGCACGCAGAAGAAGATTTGAAGTATTCTCTTGAAGAAGGTCAGACATCTTCCAGCCTCCGGCGGGAACGAGCCCGGTCTCATGCGACGTGTGGCGAGGCGTCAGCAATGATAAGCTTATGCGTCAAACTGGCTTGATCGGCCAAGAGCCAGAGGCGTTGTGTACGGTTTTGACATTTCTATTCTGCGGCCGCCCTTGCCGCTGCGAGCGAAGGCTGATCGATGATCTGTACAGCGGCCGAAAACGACAGGACCATAAGGGTAAACCCGTGTTCATCGGTAACGTTCATCAGCCAGGACGAGATATCGGCCTCTTTCAGCAGACTTCCCTTGAGGGGCTCAGCGGTGGTCTCGACTGCCTCGCTACGTACGCTGGCAAGATCAGGATGTTCTGACCCTACCGTGTCCGGGAGAGAAATGCCGTCATGAAGATTGAAGAAATACCGCGTCATGTGTCAGCTGCTCCTGTTCAGGCAAGAGCAAAGGCGGTCTCTCAGCCGTCCGCGCCTGATGTCGTAGCGGGCAATCAGATCATCCATTGCATCCAATGCAGGCGTAAACAAGGCCGACGCCTTTCAGCCAGGCATTGGATAGAAGCAACGCGCCGTTGGCGTCTCTCCGCGCCACGTGGAAGGGGCAGCCCTCTCTTCGTCAATCCGTACAACGCCAGAGCACAGCCTAGCCTTTCCCGCCTGCTGCTCCTATTTGTTCTGATTCAAGATTGATGGCCGCTGTTGCGCATGCCACCCATCCTATAACGCGCGTGGAGTGACGGGAGCATGCCGAGGTACTTTTTCCACCAAGTCACGAAGGCGGGTCTTGTTCGTGACGTCGAGGGCACTGATCTGCCGGACCTGGAACATGCCAGAACCGAGGCAATCATGGACGCCCGCAGCCTGATGAGCGACGCGATCCGGGAAGGGCGGGACATTTCCTCACGAAGCATCCAGATCACTGACGAACAGGGAAGCGTCCTGCTGACGGTACCTTTCGCAGGCACACTCACGCGTGAGGACTAGACGCTCGGTGCGGTTCCGCACCCTTTTGTTGCGGTCTGGCGGCAGCGCGCTACTCTTCTCCCTAACCCCGAAAGGCTCGGAGTAGACGGTGGCAAGGACCTCTGCTCTTCCTGTTGAATGGTAAGGCATGGTTGTTCTGAAGCAGGCACAGATGGCAAACAAACTCCTTGCAGCGCTTCCGTCTGCAGATTTCGAAGCTGTCGCTCCTCGTCTGGAGTACGTCGAATTACCCAAGGGGTCGGTTGTCGCAAGGCCAGATGAACCAGTCGATCACATATACTTCCTGGCAAGCGGCTTGGGCTCGGTTCTCGTGGTGACAACTGAAGGTCGCCGCGTGGAAGCGGGTCTCTTCGGCGCTGAGGGCTATGTTCCGGCCCATGTGGCTGCGGGGGTCAGGCTAAGCCCGCATGAGGTTGTCATCCAGGTTGAGGCGGATGGCTTTCGGATGACATTCGACGCCTTCCAGGAGGTTATCACAGATATTCAGAACTTGCGCGCGTTGGTCCACCGTTCTGTTGCCGCCTTCAGTGTGCAACTATCCTACACTGCAGCATCGAACGCGCTTCACAGCGTCGAAGAGCGTTTGGCGCGTTGGCTGCTCATGTGTGATGACCGTATCCAGGCAGGCGAGCTGCGCCTGACCCACGAGTACATCGCCCTGATGTTGGCCGTCCGCCGTCCAAGCGTCACGACGGCGCTGCATGTCCTGGAAGGAAACCGTTTCATTCGGTCCGAGCGCGGCGTGATAACCATGCGTGACCGCAAGGCCATGGAGGAGTTCGCGGGCGATGCCTACGGCAAGCCGGAGGAATATTACCGCCACATAATGGGAACAGCCCTGCACCCCCTGCCGGGCAATTGCCGCTGAACCGCGCAGCCCAGTCTATTCGAGGTGCGCGATCCTGGTAAGGTCGTCAGTGCGTAGACCGTAGCCCCCAGCAGAGTACTGACTTGTGAAGAGCCGTGATTCGTTAGCTGTTATTGCAGGACTGGGTGCCTCCGCCTGAGAAGGGGACAACGTAGCGCAAACTCGGCTGCCTCATTGCTCGAGACGCCGTGCCTATGCGCGAAACCCGCAATATCGGCCGAACAGGTCTTCAGATATCTCACCGCACGCGCATACCATTGAAGAGCAGGTCCACGAGATGGGCCACGCGCGGTCCAGGTTCGCTGTCCTTTTCGACCGCGATCGAGATCGCGCTCACAACACAGATGATGTCGTCGAAGCTGGCGTCTTGCCGCACAATTCCGGTCTCCTTCGCGCGCCGGAGCAATCTGTGCCCTTCCTCGGTGATCGCGTTGCAGCCCGGCGTTCCGTGTTGAATGACAGTCCCGAGCGAAGCCGCGAGGCTTTGGTAGACGCTGGTGTTCAGTGCGAGCTCCTCAAGAAACTGGCGTAGCGCGTCCTCGGGCTGATGATCCGCATCTCGCGCGCGGCTCGCCTCTGCAACCGACGTGAAGCGTTCGTTGCTGGTGGCGGCTAAGAGGGCTTCTCTCGTCGGAAAACGGCGGTACAGAGTGCCCGCCCCGACCTTAGCTCGCTTGGCGACTTCGTCCAGCGAGACCGTCGCCCCCCGTTCCAGGAACAGCTTTTCCGCAGCGACGAGAATGCGTTGACGGTTTCGTTCCGCATCGGCGCGTAGACCAATTTCGGACATTTTTTCTCCCCGGCTTGCAAAGTGGAGAATGTCTCCATATCGTAAGTGGAGAACGTATCCACTTAGACAAGGGAAGTTATGATGCCTAATCGGTTCGAAGGCAAGGTTGTGGTTATTACTGGTGGCAGTGACGGCATAGGGTTGGCATCTGCGCAGCGCTTCGCAGAAGAAGGCGCCCAGGTCTACATCACCGCGCGGCGGCAGGATTTGCTCGATCTGGCAGTCCGCCAAATCGGCCATGGTGCGGTCGGCGTGCAAGGCGACGTCACCGACCTTGCTGAGCTGACGTCGCTCTACTCGCGCGTCGAGCGTGACCACGGCAAGGTCGATGTCGTCTTTGCCAATGCCGGCATGCACCAACCCGTTCCACTTGAAGCGATCGGGGAAGCACACTTCGATTCGACGTTCGGCCTCAACGTGAAGGGAGTGATTTTCACGGTGCAGAAGGCACTCCCACTGATGACGCAAGGGGGCGTGATCGTTCTCAACGGCTCGATCGCCGGGTCAAAGGCCTACCCAGGACAGTCACTTTACAACGCAAGCAAGGCGGCAGTCCGCTCCCTCGCAAGAAGCTGGACCATCGACCTAAAAGAGAGCGGCATCCGCGTCAACGTCGTCTCTCCCGGCGCGACCGAGACCCGGCTGATGCGCAGCTACTTTGATGCGGCACCTGGCGCTGAGGAAGAGGTGGTCAAGGGGGTTCCGCTCGGACGCTTGGGACACCTCGAGGAAATCGCCAATGCTGTGCTGTTCCTGGCGTCAGACGAAAGCAGCTTCGTCGCCGGCCATGAGCTCTTCGTCGATGGCGGGGTCGCAGCAGTTTAAGCCCGCAGGGATTTCCTAGAAGTGGTGGAGCGACCTTTGGTGCTCCGGAAGTATTTGGAGGGTAATGAAATGTCTTTGATGAGAACCTTGTCTGCCGCCCTGCTGGCGCTGTCACTTGCAGGTCCAGCCTACGCCGAGGGGCCTACCGACGCTCAAGTCTCTAACAAAGGGGTCGCACCGGCCACAGCCCCCGCAAGCAACGTCGTGCTCGTGCATGGTGGGACGACGGATGGCTCGGGATGGAAGGATGTCTTCGAAATCTTGCGGGCGAAGGGGCTGACGGTCACCATCGTTCAATTGCCGCATACAAGCCTCCAAGACGACATTGCAGCAGCGAAACTGGCTGTTGCTTCACAAAACGGCCCCACCGTTCTGGTTGGCCACAGCTATGGCGGCGCCGTCATCACCGAGGCTGGCATGGCACCCAACGTCAAGGCATTGGTCTACGTCGCGGCCCTTCAACCCGACAAGGGCGAAAGTCTGGCTGAGATCAGCAGCCGCTTTCCGATGGGCATCGATTCGAAAATGCTCGACGACAAGCGGTTCGTTCCCAATCGCGCGAGCTATCATGAGATGATCGGCGCCGATCTTCCCGTCGACGTCACCGATTTCATGGCAGCGTCGGCCAAGCCTATGAGGGTGGATACCTTCCAGATACGGTTTAAGAATGCCGCATGGCATGACAAGCCGTCGTTCGGCATCGTGACAACCGAAGACAAGGTCCTTTCTCCCGAGTTTCTGCGATGGATGTATGGCCGCACGTCGACGAAGATAAAGGAGATCAAGTCCAGCCACATGGTCTACATGTCGCATCCGCAGGAGACGGCCGACGTCATCCTTGAGGCCGTCAAGTCGGAGAGGTGACCAAGCGCGGAACCTGCGAGCGAGCCCATCTCAATGAGATGCGACGACCTTTGGCAGAATCCGGTACCGATGCGCCTTTCTGATACGGCGCGTCGGGATGCGTAAATGCGACGGGATTACGCAGCCAACCACCAGTGCGCACAACGGTATCAACTCTGACGTGGGCAGCCGGCCTATCCAGTGAGACGGTAACCACACCGACCAACCAAAACCAATCCCAAGTCACCGCGCAGATGCCGCCACTGAGCCGAATACCTTCTCACAATAGATGCGCAGCTTGTCCGGTCGATCTGCAGTCCCGCGATAGGCTATATGCCCATCCGGCCGAATGAGAACCAGCGCGGCAGAGCGGAGGCCGTAGGCGGAATGTGCTTCGTTATCAAGATCCGATAGGAAAACGAGGGCATGCTCGGTCGCAGAACCCGCTCCGAGAACGAGCCTGGGCCGTACGAAGCTCCAGTCTCGCACCTCAGCACAAGCAGCTTGCAGTGACGCGACAGCATCTGTGTCTCGCCCATCGAAGGCGAAAAGCGTCCAGCCCCAACTGTGGCCGTCGGGATTGTAGAGATACTGGAACATGGTCGTTGAGGTCCCATCTGATGCGATGACCTTGGCGTCCGGTGCCCGGTCACCCGCCTTCGGCGCGCCTTGCCCAACCAGATCCGCAAGGCCAGTCAGATCGTCCTCGTTAAGCGGGCTCTCCGGATAGGCCACGGACAATTGTTGAAGATCGGCACTGCCCTGGATCAACGCGCCTATGTCCGGCAGAAAGCGCGCAGCCAGATCAAAGGCTGCGTCCTTGACGGCTCCGCGATAAACACTGTTTTCGAAGCCGCGGACCTGCTGACCGTCGAGCCTGCGATGCTCGCCACCGCGTTCGGCACCGTAAGAGTCCAGCAGGATCGGCGCCGCACTGCCGTTCAGCGCCATGGCCAGCCGCCAGGCGAGCCCCACAGCATCGTGAAGGCCGGAATTCATGCCCTGCCCGCCGGCCGGCAGCGATTCGTGGCCGGCGTCGCCGACGAGAAACACCCGGTCCTTGGAATAATGCGCTGTGGCGCCATGCTGGAAACGGCTGTGGGTCAGCCAGATCGGATCGGTCAACGTCAGAGACGCGTCTCCCGTCACCTCCCGCGCAATCGCCTGCATCTCCTCGAGCGTCGGATCGCGGTCGGGAATATCCGTGTCGTCGGACAGGAAGAATAGACGGTGATAGCCCTCCCAGACGGGCAGCACGCCGCAAAAGCCGCGGTGATAGTAGAAGAACCACAGGTGGTCGAAGTCTGTCGAGCGGCGCCAATTGAGCTTGGCATCGAGCTGCCGGTTGATCACATGAGGTAACTTCTCAAGCTCAAAATCGAGGCCCAATTCCTTGCGGACAAAACCTGAATGGCCATCGGCGCCGATCAGGTAGCGACTTCGCAATTGCTCGGTCGGCCCCTCCATATGATGGTCATCGTCTTCGCTGACAGTCGCGATCGTCACAAGAACGCCTTCCGCGTCCTGCTCGAAGGCAACGACCTTGCGGCCGCGCTCGACCTGACCCCCTGCACTCTCAATCTGTTCCGACAGCGTTGTCTCGATCACATCCTGGCCGCTGTAGAGAACCGGTCCATAGGGGCTCGGCACGTCGGCGATCACCACCGGGTTCACCGGGCGTCCGTTCAGAAGCGTGTTCACCTGGGTGATGCGGTATGACTTCTCGGCGAGCGCATCGCGGATGCCAATGCTTGCCAGCAGCTCCCGCGGGCGCGCCCACAGATTGTTGGCACGCGAGTATGGCTTGGGGTGGCGCCTCTGCTCGAATATGCGGAATCCGATGCCGTGATGGGCAAGTGCACAGGCTGTGGTGAGCCCGATTGGTCCAGCGCCGATGATGATGACGTCCGTGTCGAAACGGTCAGACTTAGGTGGCATGGTCATTTCGTTCCTCTTCCTGCGTACGGGAAAGGTCGGCCGCCGCCGCACCCAAGGTTTCATCGATGACATCGTTCAGGTCCCTAAGGACCGCCATGGCGGCAGCGAGTCGCTCGCTGCCGATCCGATCGAGGATCTGGCGATCAAGGGGAAGCACTTCAGCTTCAGCCTGGCTGAGGGCCGCGCGACCGGCAGGGGTCAAGACGACAAGCTTTGCGCGTCGGTGATGCGGATTCTGCTCAAACCGGACAAAGCCCCGTTCGACAAGTAGGTCAGCGACACGCTGAACTGCCTGCCGCGTCAGTCCCATGTTGCGGGCGATGTGCGCAACGGGCAGAGGCACCGGAGAGTAGCCGAGCGCACCAAGCACCTGCCACCATGCGGTGGTCAGCCCTAATGGCTGGACGAGCGCGTTGCCCGCATCGACCAAGAGCCCATTCGTCTCGAACACAGCGAGGACGAAGTCCCGAACAGTCTTCTGTGCGTCCGTGGCAATCATGACAACCTGCGATCAATAAGACAACATGATGTCAACACGCCTCCAGACTTTTGGTTCCGCGACGGCTAAGCTATTTCCACAAGCTCGCTCTATATTACGCGGAGTAAGAGCCTGGAGCGAAGGTTGGGAGGAAGGGTGAGGTGAGAAGATGCGCTGTTGGCAGAAGTGGACATTCTAAGGGTTCGCACAAACGTGTTCTGCTGGCACCACGCTCGGCTGTCCTCATTCGGCAATCTCTTGCGACGACTGCTTCAGCAGGTTCTGCACTTTGATGCGATTGTCGTTGCCCCATTCACACAAGGGGATCAACGCCGTGACGAGCGTTTCCCCGAACGGCGTCAGTTCATAATCAACCACGGGCGGTACGCATTGGTGATCTCGGCGTACGAGGACGCCCATTCCAACCAGATCGCGCAACTGCTGGATCAACACCTTCTCGCTGATACCGCCGACCCGCCTCTTCAGTTCCGAGAAACGTGTCGGGTCGCCCTGAACATGGTAGAGGATCAATGGCTTCCACTTGCCGCCGATGAACATCAGCGAAACGTCGAGGCCACATGGCGTTTGAGTTTTCTCCATAAATTCAACACTTACCTTTTTGTAGGTTCTACCTTCTTGGTAATGGCTAGCTTATGTAACCGCTCATCTGAGGCTCGACAATGTCTCAGCTACCGAAAACAGAAAGTAGAGGTCTGATTATGAGCGACAACATCCAAACGATCAGAGATCTCTACGCCGCAGCCGAGGGGCATTCGCTTGATCTGGAGACGTTCCTCTCCTTCTTTTCTGCGGATGCGTATGTTCGAAATGTGCCGGCAGGGGCTGAATTTCACGGCCAGGATATCGCCCATGTTGCGAGCGGCATGGCCGACGCGTTTCCGGATATTCATCGGGAGATCTTCGATATATACGCGATGACCGACGTGATCGTTGTAGAGCTGGCAATTCGCGGCACGCATAAAGGCCGCTTGTGACGCCCGAAGGAACCGTGCCCGCGACTGGAAAAGCCATCGATGTTCCTTGCTGTGATGTCTTCCATATGAGGGAGGGCAAGGTGATCTCGTTTCACTGCTACAACGCCGCATCCATCATGATGGAGCAACTGAGCCCTCTTGGCGGCTCCGTAGCCGGATGATCCGCCTCGACAAACCGTTCCTCAAGAGAAGGACCGCCCCGCGCGGAAGAGAGATCACTGGTCTCCAACGATGACCCGGATCGACGCAATCCGGCGATAGGCTGGCGATGAACGTTGCGATGGCGCTTTTGCGCCATGGCGGCCATCGGCTCAAACCCCGCCGACACGGATCGATCTGCGCAAGTCCGAAATCAGTGCAAAGCTCTCAACCCCTTTGGCGCGAAGCGGAAGACGGCTGCCGTCAGACGCGGCTAGGCGTAAATCGGCAGTGCCGGGTCCTGCAAGGCCTACGGCTGCTTGAAGAAAAGGAGGCTCAGCGTCCCGGTATTCTTAACCTTTGCGAGCCATTGTTCCTGCAATTGAGCCGCGAAGGGTACGAGGATGGCGGAGGAAGTAAGCCGCGCACGTTTGGTTCTTATTCTTACGGCGATGGCTGCGTCGGTTGTCGTATTGGGGTCAGTTTTATCCAGTCGATTGCGCCTCGACTATGATTCCTTAGAGCCGTTGTTGATTTGGGGCGTCGCAATGCTCTTGATCAGCGCCTACTGCTCGTGGCGGAGGATGACTGCGATCTGCCATTTGGTAGAGGCGATCGGACTCGGCTTTCTCCTGACCACCCTGGTCGTCGTTTCCACGTATCTCGCTGCACTGCCCGCCCTGCCTCTCGTTGATGAACATCTCGGGCGGGTCGACCGAGCGATCGGGTTCAACTGGCATGGCTTCGTACGTGCAGTGGACGCATTGCCATGGCTCGCTCAGGTACTTGGGCTGGCATACCAGTCATTCGCGGTTCAGTTAGTGGTGCTGCCCTTGCTGTTGGTTGTCGTTGGGCAGGTAGCGCGAGCATATCGGCTTATAACCGCATACGCCCTGATCGGCCTCTCTGCCAGCTTGATCTCCGTCTGGTTCCCAGCTGTAGGTGCCTTTCCGTTCTACAAAGTAGTTCCAGATCAGCTCGACAATATAAACATCCACTTCGGATACTTTTTCCTCAATCAGTTTGATGCCGTCAGAAGTGACCCTCAGTTCACGTTGTCCATGCAGGATGTGGCTGGCATCATCACATTTCCATCCGTCCACGCTGCGGTGGCTGCTCTATGCACCTGGGCAGCCTGGAGCGTCCGCCACCTTCGTTACCCAGTGCTGCTGATCAACATAGGCATGGCCATCTCGGCAATTACCCACGGCAGCCACTACCTCGTCGATATCCCAGCCGGCATCTTCCTTGCTTTCGCCTGCATCAGCTTGACCATCAGGATCAGCAGCTTGCGCCGCGCTGCCTCTCCTGTAGTAGCGAGTTGCGTGTGCATCGAGCGATCTCAAACGGGAGGTGCTGCTTAGTGAACCTCTACAAGTCACCCTCGCCGTCAGGCGCCATGACGTCTGACGGCGCTTAGCGGACAAGCTACGGCATCAAAGGCGGACAGGACTATTTGACTGGCACATTCTCAGTGGTGATGAACTGAGAACGAAATGCTGACCTGATGGACCAACAAGGTTTGAGTTTAACAGGCGTGGCTGACGATAAGCCACCCGCTCGCCACGTTGATGGATGGGCATCGGTTCGCCTCTCATAGCTCATGAGATCGGTGTCGGAGTTCTGGGCCCGTCTGCGAAACGAAGAAACCGATAGTTGATGGCACAAGGAGCTGAACAAGAAGGTATTGCTCACCGCCGCAATGGAGAGCGCTGATAATCATTCTCATCAAAATTAGCATTCGCGAGCCATCGAGTGAAAGCTGCTTTGCTGAGAGGCCATTCCTCGGCCAATTGCGAATACCAGCTTGTATCCCGCCACTTTCCCTTGATAATCTGAGCTCTTCGCCACGTTCCCTCGGAGGTAAATCCAAACCTTTCGGCGGCCCGCTGTGACGGCTGGTTCAAAGCATTGCAGCGCCAGGCTACGCGGTTGAAGCCCTGTTCGAAGGCATGATCAAGCAGAATGTATATGGCTTCCGTCGCAGCTCGTGTCCGTTGCAAACGAGGTGAAAACCAGATGCTACCGATCTCAATTGCAGCATTATGAGGTTCGATATCGCAATATGACAACCAGCCGCTAGCGGCCCCAGCTTTCGGGATCACCACGAAGAAGTGTTGATCGGCGAGAGCTGCTAGCTTTGCTATGTGGCGTCGGAAATCCTGAAGGGACGCGAACGGACCGTATCCCAGGTAGGTCCAGCTTTCATCAGCGCCCTGAGCTGCATTCCACAAGTCCTCGCCATGGTGATCACCAAGCGGCTCGAGCTTTACGCTTTCACCGATATGGTCCTGCTTGCCAGGAGCGATGCAACACAATGCGGGGGCGCTCGGCCCCTCAGGTGAATTCGTCATTCAGTCTCCAGTTCAACTAAAAATTGTCGACCAGCATCGTATAGGTCGGGAGCTTTGACGATGCTCGGGAAGCTCAGTCGGCTGGAGGGAGCAGATGAGGGTTCCAGACCACATCCCACAGATGCCCGTCCGGATCATGGAAATAACCAGCATAGCCGCCGTAGAAGGTAGTAGCCGGGGATTTAACGATCTGGGCTCCAGCTCGTTTTGCGGCGTCCATAACCGCATCCACCTCTTCCCTCGCCGAGACATTGTGGCCGATAGTGAAAGACGTGGGGCTTATAGGTTGCAAAGGCAATCCAGTGTCGTGAGCAAGGTCGCTCTGCGACCAGAGCGCAAGCTTTAGACCACCATCTAGATCAAAGAACGCGACCTGACCGTGCTCGAACTCTCGGCCTATGATACCTTCCGTTGGAAGGCCAAGCCCATCGCGGTAGAAAGAAACAGCTCTTTCGAGATCGGCAACGCCCAGCGTCACGACTGATATTCTAGCTTTCATGCCCATACTCCTACAGTTGGCGCGCGCACCATGCACATGCCATCGTAGTCTCGGGCCGCTAGATTATAGCGGAAGGACCCACTTTAGTGGGGGCCGGGCCAACCTTCCCGAGCCTAACCTGTTTTAGACGAGAGAAAACTAGCTTCCAAGGGTTCCGTCGTCAAGGACGTCTGCCTGTGGCGCGAAGGGGGAGACCTTGGTCAGCGCTTGTTTATTGGCAATTAGTGGGCTCTACGATTAAGCACCCGACGAAAGATGCGGGTAGGCAAATTCGCTAGCTGTCATAGGAGCCGCTGTTGCAGACTCTCAAAAACGGATCTTGGCTCAACGAGCCCACGAAAGCAAAAGCGTCGGACGATGAGCTGTATTTAGTAACTGACGCGAAGACCGATTTTTGGCGGGAGACCCACTATGGCTTCGTCCGCGACAACGGCCACTTCTACGCGTTCCAGGCCGAGGGCGATTTCACCGCCCAGGTTCGTGTCCGAGCACATTTCGAACATCTCTACGATCAGGCTGGCCTTATGGTCAGGCTCGACGAAAGACGGTGGGTCAAGACCGGGATCGAGTTCTCGGACGGATATGGCCTGCTGGGCAGTGTTCTGACGGATGAAGCCTCCGATTGGGCCACGGGGCGATACGACGGCGATCCCTCGGATTTCTGGATAAGGGTGACCGTCCAGAGCGGCGTCTTGAGGATACAAGCGTCAGACGATGGGAAGACTTGGCCACTGGTCCGCCTCTGCCCGTTCCCAAAAGCGGATCGCTATCTGGTCGGCCCCATGTGTTGCACTCCCGAACGTGCAGGCCTGGAGGTACGATTTGGTGAATGGCATCTTGGGCCGGCCCTGGGAAAGGACCTTCACGACCTGTCATAGCCGCCAGAGCGTTTGGAAATCGCAACGTCTGCTTCTGGCAGTTCTTAGCTATGATCGTGGTCGGGGCGCCCTGCCGTAACGGTAGCCGCCCTTGAGGTGACGGTCGCCGTTTTAATCGAGGCGCTGTAGGAGAGAATCCTTCGCCCACTCGGGTCGTGGTCATGTCGCCAATGTGAACTTCGTTAGAACCTAGTGGGTCTTTCTTCCTAAGCTGTGCCACTATGGATCGCGAGAGTTCGATGCCAGTGAGCGAGCAAGCACGTTCTGCTAGGGGCAAAGCAATACTGCCGGTGCCCCGGATGAGGCAGGATGGGAAGGACCGGAGCAGAAGCCGTGGTTTCGCCGCTCGATGGATCCCAAAGCTCAGCGCGGTGCCTTGCCGAGTTAGAGTAACGGATGCTCACATGCCGAACCAAACAGGGGGTGGCGGCGGCACGAAGGCGCGGCGTGCGCTGGGCCGTGCGCACAAGTTGACGCTTGCCCAATTGTCGGAGGCCGTCGCCGGATCGCCGCTTGGGCAGCCAAACCGGCCCAGATCGCTGCCGAACATGGCATAGCGCCATGGACGCCAAAACGGGCGATCAACCGTTCTTTGCGCGGACGACCGCGTTCAGAACGGCTCCGGCGCGGCCGATTTTCTGGCAATTCCGGACGGGTTGGGCTATGCATGATGTCATGAGCATGCTCGCAACCATCAGCATCGACGTCTATCCGTGGGCTGCTCCGACCAAGGAGCAGCGTGGATGGTTCGACGCGCTTTCGCCCGTCGAGAAACGCAAAGCCATCCAGGCCGCCATTGACGAGGGCTTTGATAGCCCCGTCTTCGAAAAGTCGATTGACGACATCATTCGGGAAGCCCGCGCCTAACCTACGCATGCGTCATAGATTTACACAGCGCGCCGAGCGCGACCCGCATAAGGGTCAGGCAGCGTTTGATAGAAGCTACTTGCCGATGTAGGCTGCCAGTTCATCGGGTGTTCCGTTCGGAAAGGCTTTCTTCAGGTAATCCAGGAAGGCCGACACGCGAGCGCTGAGCAGACGCCGCGATGGGTAGAGAGCCCACAGCGCAATCTCGGAACCTTCGACATTTCCCCAAAGAACCAAAGTGCCGGCTGCCAAATCGTGGCCCACCAACGATATCGGCAGGCGTGCAGCACCGACACCAGCTCGCACGGCGTCCCTGACCATAATGAGCGACGACAGAGTGAGGACCGGCTCGATCTTGATTTTCACAGAGCCGTTCGAAGTCATGACATCCCAGGTCTGTTGATCACTCGTCCCGCGCACCACGCCCGGGGCTGGTAAGTCACCGGCAGGGTGGGAAAGGTCCGGCCTTGCCACAACGACTAGACGATCACGCAGAAAGGCGCGACCAACAAGACTTTCATCCGGATTCGGATTGACCCTGATAACCAGATCATAGCCTTCCTCGACCATGTCGACGGCTCGGTCCTCTGTTGTGATCTCAAGTCGCACCTCCGGATACGTGATCGCGAAACCTGCCGCGATCTTGCCCATGGCTGTTTGCGACAAGAGCAGCGGCGCGCTGATGCGCAGTCTGCCACGCGGGTTTTCGGAGCCGGAAGCGATTGCGGCGGCTGTTTCGTCCAGTTCACTCAGCAGCGCGGCTGTGCGCTTATGAAGAGCACGTCCTTCCTCGGTGAGCTTGAGATTGCGTGCGCCTCGTTCAAACAAACGAATATCCAGACTCGCTTCCAGCTCCCCTACTCGTCGAGACAGCGTGGCCTTGGGTCGACCGGACGCCCTAGCGGCTTTCCCAAAGCCTTCGTGACGCGCAACCAGGTTGAAATCAGCGAGCGCAAGGAGATCCATCAGTGTTCCATCAGTGAGACGTACCGTCTTGATTGAAGGTCTATCGGATCAATACTGATCCCTCCATATTGGGGTTGTCAAGCAAACCAACCCGGAGAAAAATCCCATGACCGTTCTCGTAACAGGCGCCACCGGCAATATCGGCAGCCAAGTCATCGAACACCTTGTAAACAGCGGCGTTGATGTCCGCGCTCTCGTCCGCGATCCATCGAAGGCAAACTTTCCGGCCGGGGTCGCCGTGGTGAAAGGTGACTTTCTCGATGTCGACTCGCTGCGGGCGGCCATGTCCGGCGTGTCGACATTGTTCCTTCTCAACGCAGTCGTGCCCGACGAATTCACCCAAGCCTTAATCGCGCTCAATGTCGCCCGCTCAGCCGGCATCGAACGGATCGTGTACCTGTCAGTCATCCACCCAGACGTCTATGTGAACGTGCCCCACTTTGCCGGCAAGTTTGGTGTTGAGCGGATGATCGAACACATGGGGATGAACGCAACGATCCTGCGCCCGGCCTACTTCATGCAGAACGATCTGATGATCAAGGATGCGATCACCGGCTACGGGGTCTACCCGATGCCCGTCGGCGACAAGGGCCTGGCCATGATCGACGTGCGCGATATCGCAGAGATCGCTGCCCTCGAACTGCTTCGTCGCGAACAGGCGACACAGCTCCTTCCGCTCGACCGCATCAACCTGGTGGGTCCCGAAACACTCACCGGAACGGATATCGCAGCCATCTGGTCAAACGTTCTTGGCCGCCAGATCAACTATGGCGGTGAAGATACTGCAGCCTTCGAGCAGAACCTCAAGCAGTTCATGCCGTCTTGGATGGCTTACGACATGCGGACGATGGGTGAACGCTTCCTGAGCGACGGGATGCTTCCCGAAGGCGGCGACGTGGAGCGCCCGACCAGAATCCTCGGCCGTCCCTTACGCTCCTACCGCGCCTTCGCTTCCGAGACGGCTGCATCGGCTTGAAACAACAACCGGCACTCATCGCAGCCATCAGCCTTCCAGACAAGGACCATCATTCATGATCTATTCGACCGCAACCGTCCCGGTGAATCCGGCAGGCGAAACAAAGCTCACCCGGGAGCAGGTCTGGAAAGGCCTGGAACTGAAGGCGCGCGACGCGCGCCTGTTTCTCCCACCCGGCCTTTGCACCCGCTGCGATGTCGTGGAGGAAAGCGCCACACATTTCGTGCGCGAGGCCACCATCGCTGGCTCTGACATCAGGGAAATTATCACTCTCGAGCCGCAGAGCAAGGTCACCTTCTTCCAGGCGACCGGTCCCCGCGAAGGTGCCATCATCAACGAGCTGTTCGAGGATGAAGCAGGCGCGTTGCAGCTGAAATTCTACTGCTACATCGGCCTTCGCGATAAGGGGCCGAACGGACCTGAAGAGCAGGCAGAGCAGGCGCAATTCGACAGCGACAAGGGGTACAAATCTGCTTTGCTGTCGACACTCAAGCGCACCCGAGAACTGCTCGCAGAGGGCAGGCTCTGATATCACCGTCAACAGCCGAACGGGGCGGCCTCCTAAGGAGGCGCCCCGCCTACCAGAGGACATATGCCATGACCACGTCCAACACTGAAGCACGTTCAGCCGCTGCACCGAAGATCGTCGTTCTCGGTGCGACCGGTCCGACCGGCCGCCATATCGTCAGCCAGGCTTTGAGCCGCGGCTTTGATGTCACTGCCCTGGTGCGATCACCGGAAAAAGCCGCAGAGCGTTGCGCCAGGCAATTAAAAGACGTGATGCCGTGATCAGCGCACTTGGCACGCCTGCAAGTCCGTTGCGTGAAGTCACCCTTCTTTCCACTGCGACGAGAGCCCTCCTCAACGCCATGAAGGCGGAAAGCGTCTTTCGTCTTGTCACCATCACCGGGATCGGCGCCGGCGACAGCCAGGGACACGGCGGCTTCCTCTTCAATAAGCTGATCTTCCCGTTGCTCCTGCGAAAGGTGTACGCCGACAAGAACCGACAGGAGGCCATCATCAGGGCCAGCGAGCTCGACTGGACGATTGTCCGTCCATCTATTCTCAACAACAAACCCGGGGGTAACACGATCCGGACGCTTACTGACCTAGACACCTTCCACGGTGGCTCGATCTCGCGCGCAGATGTTGCAACCTTCGTGGTGGATCAGGTGACCTCTCAAGACTGGAGGCACAAGTCGCCTTTGATCACCTCGTAACAATCCTGCAATGGCCGGTGGGGGCGCGAAGCCGCTGATCGTCGAGGGCCACGTGATATCGGCCGCCGAGATCGCGCGGTATCTACTTCCCGATGGTACGAGCACGAATTTCTGTCTACCTCCGAGGACGACAGGTAGCATCACCACGGACAGCTGTCTTCGACCGGCAGAGAAGCCTGCTGGCTGACGGCCTCGGCCCTGTTGCCGACGCCGGCCGATCCCTTCAGCAAGCCTATCCCGTAAGAGATCGCCCGCCAGCTCATCCGTCTTCAGCAACTGGTAACTATTTGGCGAAAAAGCAGCGCTCCGCCAAGCTAGCGTTTGCTGCTGGCTAACTTCTGCCGACTATCTTTTGATGGATCTTGTAACGGCAGGCTGGCATGAGCTTTGTAACGTCCCTCCTACACGAACCCGACCAAAATCCTGCAGCATTTCCCGGTGCGGAGCAGGTTCTTGAACTCTTACCGCATCCTGTCTTGGTCATTGCGCCTGACGGTATTGTCATCCAAGCCAACAGGGCCTGCCAAGCGCCTCTGGGATCTGTCGTTGGCACTGACGTCCACGTACTCTTTCCAGGTTTCACATCGGCGCTTGCCAGCGTCACTGGCATCGCGTCCAGCGTTATCGCCTCAAGGAATGGCGAGGACTTCGACGCCGCCGTTGCGTCATTTGGTGACGGACACTTTCTGATTGATCTGCGCGCCCGCGTCGATGGGTCAACAGCGCCAGTGGCCAATGCGCTGGACGAACTGACCGGCCTCACCAGACGCACGGCCTTGCTGTCACACCTGTTTGCCGCTCTTGAAGATCACACGCTGGCTTCATCGATCGCCGTGCACTGCCTCGACTTGGATCGTTTCAAGATGGTAAACGACACACTTGGACATGCGGTCGGTGACCTGCTTTTGAAAAAGGTTGCAGCGCGCCTGACAGCGGCCTGCCGCAAGGGCGACATCGTTGCCCGTCTTGGCGGAGACGAGTTTATCATCCTGCAGCGTAACGTTGATGACCAGGCTGCTGCCGAGAAACTGGCTTCGCGTGTCGTCGACCTTGTCGGTCGCACCTACGTCCTCAACGGCCACACCATCAACATCGGCGTCAGCGTCGGCGTGGCGTTCGGCGGCCAGGGTGTCCAGGCGCGCGACCTGCTTCGTAACGGCGATCTTGCCCTTTATGAGGCCAAGAAGGCCGGGCGCGGTCGCTATCGCATCTTCGAGAACGGGATGGACGCTCTCCTTCTTGGCCGCCGTGAAGTAGAGATCGATCTCCGCCGCGCGTTGGCCTTGAAACAGTTCAAGCTGAATTACCAACCGTTCATCGATGTAACCACGGGCAAGGTCGATGGTTTCGAGGCTCTTCTGCGCTGGGAGCATCCAGTCAAAGGCAACATCCCGCCACTGTCGTTCATTCCACTGGCCGAGGAAATGGTCTGATCGTCAAGATTGGTGAGTGGGTAATGCGCACAGCTTGCACGGAAGCGGCCTCCTGGCCAGGCGAGATTATCGTGGCAGTCAATGTGTCACCGCTTCAATTTAAGGCAGACACATTGCTCGACACAGTCTCATCGGCGCTCCAGCGCTCGGGACTACCGGCGCACCGGCTGGAGATCGAGATCACCGAAGGAGCGCTTCTCGATGATACAGACAACGTAATTGAGACGCTGAATGCTCTGCGCGAGCTGGGCGTAAAGATCTCTATGGACGATTTCGGAACCGGCTACTCGTCCTTGAGCTACCTGCAGAGGTTTCCCTTCAGCAAGATCAAGATCGATCGCTCATTCGTCGCTCGCGACGATGCAGACAGCGAAGCGATCCTACGATCCATCGCAAGCCTTGGCACCAGTCTTGGGATGGCGATCACAGCTGAAGGTGTCGAGACGGCTGAACAACTTGCTCGGATCCGCGACGAGCGATGCACGCATGTGCAGGGCTATTTTACCGGACGACCTATGAGCACGGATCAGGTCCCTGTGTTCCTGGCGCTTAGTGATTTGGAGAAAGACAAGGTATGAGCATGGGCAACCGACTGCATCGGCTGGTGTATTACAGCCGCAACCAAGTTGCTGGCGATGAGGCCTTGTTTGCCTCCGATGTCGAGGAGATCCTCGCCGCAAGTCGGGTCAATAACCTGCGCGACGAGATTACCGGGGCGCTGCTGTTCAACGCCGGGTGCTTTGCCCAGGTCCTGGAAGGCCCTCTCGACAAACTCGAAGCTGTGTTCGAGCGGATCCAGCAGGACGAGCGCCATGGTGACGTGTCCCTGCTGGCTCTCGACCCTATCGAGCAGCTGTCTTTCCCGAACTGGGCCATGGGCTTTATCGGAAGGTCCGACGTCGATGCGAAGCGCTTCGCCGGCATCGCTTCCTCCAGCGGCTTTGACCCGTCCCGGCTCAGTGGCGACGATATCCATTCGCTGCTGAGAGAGCTGGCAATAGAGGAAGAGGCTGCCTGAAGTAGCCAACCGGTTTATCGGCTGAAAGGGTTCGAGTTCTTTCCCTCAGGAGGCGGATCGGCTCCTAGTCACTGCTCGCTATCACCGTCGCAACGTCGCCCTTCGGTTTAGTTCTCACTGTCAATCTGTTGATTTCCACTGAGAGCTCTCAGTGGAAATCCACAGATTGACCACGACACTCATGGTGATTGCGAAGTTCGATAGAGGATGATCGCCCGGTTGGCATGATCTGGGATAGAAAATCGTAATCCCGCACATTGCCCGTCAGCACGCTCACTCCCAATTGACGCGCCTGCAGAAACACAAGCGCATCATTGATGAATCGACGCTCGTGCCCTTCCCCCTTTGGTAGATTGCTTAGTCGAAACAGGAGGCCCGCCAACACGCCGGCCTTCCCCCAGACAGCAGCGTCGGGTGCATGAAGACGGTGCTGTGGTACGTCCTCCACCGTCGCCTCGAGCGTTTCGAGGACGGCCTTCGTCGATCCATGCTTTGGATCGAGTCGACCGAAGGCATGGGTCAGTTCAGACAAGCAGACCGAGGAATGGTGGCACAGACGATAGGAAAGCAACCTATCGACCTCATCCGTCGATCTTCCTTGCAGCACGTCAAGGTAGACGGTGGTATCCAGAAACAGCGCCCCGCCGATTGCGGGTTCGTCAGCAACCCACGGAAGATCCTCATCGGCGCGGCGTTTGAGTGTTCTCGAATGCCTTTGGGGCTTTAGTGATCGGAGCGTGCCCCAGATCAAATCGCAAGATCTATATCCGCCGGAATACTGCCCTTTCGGCCAACCAGATGGGCGCCGAAGTCATCCTCGATGGCCAGACGCGACAACGCCAGTTCCAACAGCTCCGTGTCGGATGTGACATGAGCGCGCTTCTTAGCCGCCTCGATCAAATCAGAGGACACTCGCCCTGAAAGACGCGTATTCTTGGCTGCGCCGAGGAGCCCGGCAGCTTTCGCCTGGTCAAGAACGAGTTTATTGCGCGCCGACGCGACCTTTGCTTCGCTTTCTGCGGCAGCCCTTATTCGTGTAGACATCAGAACCTCCTATGATCAACATTATATATATTGCGTTGAACATTCGGGCGAGACCTAATAGCCGCTAGCCCACGTGACGTAAGCCACCGTTTGAGACGTCGATGGGGTGCATACAGCCGATTGCTCGCGAGTGTTCACCTGCATCGGTTTATTTCACAACCATCGCCAGTCCTTGGGAGATTGCAGCAGCCGTTTCCCTGATCTTTCGAGCATAGTTTGCATGATCCTCCTCATTGTACCGATAGAGGGGAATGCTGATGCTCACCCCCGCGACGGGCTCGCCGGATCGGTCGTAGATCATGCTGCCGAAACAGCGGATGTCGAGTTCGTTCTCTTCATGATCGTAGGAATAGCCGCGCTGCCGCGTCTTGCGAATCTCCTCGGTGAAGGCGATGGGATCGGTAATGGTGAACTTCGTGAAGCGCGGCAGGTCCAGCGTGGCGATGATCTGGTGCGCCCGCTCTTCAGGAAGTGCCGCGAGATAGGCCTTTCCCACCGAGGTCGAATGAAACTCCACCCGGGCGCCAATCCTCGTCGTCATGCGCACTGCGTTCGGGCTTTCTAGCTTATCGATATAGGCCATGCCATTGCCGCTCGGCACGGCAAGGTGGACGGTTTCATTCGTGGCATTGCGCAGCGCCTCGATGAAGGGACGCGCGGTGGTGCGAAGATCGGAGCTCTCCCAGCTTCGCGAGGCAAACTGGATCAGCCGGAATCCCAGCGAATAGGTTCCGCTGTGGTCCTGAATGGCAAGCCCTTCCGCCACCAGTCCCGCCACGATGCGATGCGTCGTAGCGCGCGGAAACTGCGTCATCACTGTCAGCTTTGCGATATCGAGCTTGCCTGGACTGTCGGCGATGGCTTGCAGGACTGTCATGAATTTCGAAAACGAGGCGGTCCCCTGCACCGACTGTGGAAGTGGGTTTCCGTTGGACACGGGACTGTGCTTGTTCATCGTTGATTGCTCATCCTCTCCAACCATGTCTGGCGGAGATTTCGTTCCGGTTCCGTTGGTCGGCGGTATTCGAGGCGATTACCGGCTCCTGACTGCAAGCTTCATCGTGCGTGAGACGGTGCTGACCGCTCGGCGCCGCCGTCCTTCATACTCCATAACACCGCTGCAGGGTGACCCTCAACCGAATGGAGCGCAACTCCGCCATTGGTAGAAGCCTGCGAGTTTCCCCGTAGCTCCGCCAGATTTGAGACCTCAATGACGTTGACAAAGACTGCGACCTCGGCGACCATAGATATGGGCACACTGTCCATAATGTGGACAACGCCGGCGGATCGGTTTGGAGGACGACCTGCCGATGATGTGAGTATGCTGGGAGGCATCAATGAACGTCAAGATAACAAGCTCGATACGGATGCATCAATGAACGTGGTCACGGGCGCACGCGAGCGTCCGAGGTCCGCTGCAATCCGCGTGCCGGTCTGGACGCGCGCGGGTTCAAGCCGTCTGTCGACGGCCGCGTTTCCCCATGCCCAGTGCCGAAACAATCCTGATCCCGGAGCGGAAATGAACATCATCAATTATCTGACCACCATTCATTTTGGGGCGGGCGCCATCGCCTCGCTCGCGGAGACGCTGCGGGATCTTGGCGTTTCGAAGCCGCTCGTGATCAGCGACCGCGGCGTGAAGGCTGTCGGTCTCTTGGATAGTCAGGCAATGCAGTTCCTGGGTTCGGCCCCGGCATTTCTCGATGTCCCAACCAATCCGACCGAGGGCGCCGTCAGGGAAGCGCTGGTTTTGTACCGCCAGCACAGCTGCGATGGCGTCGTCGCAATCGGCGGAGGCTCGCCCATCGACTTGGCCAAGGGCGTGGCGCTGCTGGCCACGCACGGCGGCGACCTGGAACAATATGCAGCAATTCTGGGCGGCATTCCGAAGATCACCAGCGCGGTGGCGCCCTTGGTCGCGGTGCCGACCACGGCCGGCACAGGGTCCGAAGTGGGGCGGGCCGCACTGATCACGCTGCAGGACGGCCGTAAGCTCGGCTTCATCAGCCCGTATCTCATCCCGCGCCGCGCCATCTGCGATCCGGAACTCACCCTCGGCCTGCCTCCTTTTCTCACCGCGGCGACAGGTCTCGACGCCCTGTCGCACTGCATCGAGACCTATCTCTCACCGCGGTTCAATCCGCCGGCCGAAGCGATTGCCGTTGATGGCTTCGCGCGCCTCTGGGACGCGCTGCCGAAGGCCTTCGCCAACGGGTCAGATCTTTCAGCCCGCTCGGAGGTGATGATGGGTGCCTTGCAGGGCGGCTTGACGTTTCAGAAGGGGCTCGGCGCTGTTCATGCCCTCAGCCACGCCCTCGGCGGTCTGAGCGACCTCAAGCTTCACCATGGCACGTTGAATGCAATCCTGATGCCGCCGGTGCTGCGGGTGAACGCGGCGGTGCCCGCTGCCGCCGACAAGATCAAGCGGCTCGAAGCCATTGCCGGGATCGAAGACGCGCCGCTGGCTGATGCGCTGGATGCGTTGAACCTGAAGCTCGGCGTGCCGGCGAAACTGTCCGACCTTGGTGTCACCCGCGATGTCTTTGCCTGGACCTGCGAGCGCGCCTTGGCGGATCACAGCCACCAGACAAATCCGCGCGTCCTTAGCCAACAGGACTACGCCGACATTCTCGAAAGCGTGATGTGATGCGCAGCGCCTCCAGACTGAAGAAGCCTGCCGAAAGCGACAGACCTGTCGCCATTGTCACCGGTGCCAGCCACGGCATCGGCGCCGCGACCGCACGGCTTCTCGCGGCAGAGGGTTACGACCTCTGCATCAATTACCTGAGCGATCATGAGGCTGCCGCCGCCGTGGTGGCCGATTGCGAGGCAGCGGGCGCCACCGCCATCGCAGTCCCCGGCAACGTCGGCGATCGCGACGACGTCATGCGGGTGTTTCAGGCCTGTGACGAAGCGTTCGGACGCCTGTCCTGCCTCGTGAACAATGCCGGGATCATTGGCCGGGCCTGCAGGATGGAAGACCTTCTGCCGGAGGAACTGGAGCGGACCTTTGCCGTCAACACCTATGGCGTCGTCTACTGCATCCAGGAAGCCGCCAAAAGAATGTCGGTCCGCAACGGCGGCAAGGGCGGAACGATCGTCAACATGTCCTCTCTCGCGGCCATGCTGGGCAGCCCGAACGAATACGTTCACTACGCGGCATCCAAGGGGGCGGTCGAATCCATCACGGTGGGCGCAGGCAAGGAACTGGCGGCCGACGGCATCCGGGTGAATGCCATTCGCGTCGGCACCACCAACACCCGCATCCATGCCAAGGGAGGAAACCCGCAGCGGCCGGCGATAATTGCTGCCATGACGCCCATGGGTCGTATTGCCGAGCCAGAGGACATTGCGCAGGCGGCCCTTTGGCTCGCGTCCCCGGGATCCGGCTTTGTGACCGGCACCGTCATCACTGTGGCGGGAGGCCTGTAGCCGAGCGCCGTATCGACACGGTGGCAGTGATTTAAGAGGAGGAAACGAACCACTGAAGGAAATGAGGATCAAGAAAACATCGCTTCAACTGAAACTGGGAGGAAACAACATGAACATTTCAAAAGGTCTGATCGCAGCCATCCTGCTGTCCACGACAGTATTTCCTGCGTGGGCTGACTACCCCGACCGCCCGATCACGCTGTATCTCGCTTGGGGCGCCGGCGGCGGCACAGATGCCGTGGCGCGTGTGATCGCCGTCGGCCTCGAAAAAGAACTGGGACAGCCGGTCAACGTGGTCAATCGCACCGGCGGCTCAGGCGTCGTCGGCCATTCCGCCATCGCGGACGCCGAACCCGACGGTTATACCATCGGTCTCGCGACCACCGAAGTAAACCTGATGCACTGGCTCGGACTGACGGACCTGGACTACAAGGTCTACACGCCCCTCGCGCTTATGAACCAGGACCCCGCCGGCGTGCAGGTTTCCGTCGACTCCAAATACCAGAACCTCGGCGAGTTGCTCGAGGCCATCAAGACGTCACCGCCCGCCACCTTCCGGGCAACCGGCAGCGGCCAGGGATCGAGCTGGCATGTCGCGATCGCCGGCATGCTCAACGCCGAGGGCATCGACGCATCGCTTGTGACCTGGGTGCCGAGCGATGGTGCCGCCAGCGGCCTTCAGGAGCTTCTCGCAGGTGGCACGGAGATCGTTCCGTCCTCGCTCGTCGAAGCCCGTGCCCTGATCGAGGCAGGCCGGGTGAAGTCGCTCGCTTACATGAGCAGCGAACGCTCAGCACTCTTTCCAGACGTGCCGACGCTCAAGGAAGAAACCGGCTCGGACTGGGAGTTCGGCGCCTGGCGCGGCATCGTGGCGCCTCAAGGCCTTCCTGACGACATTCGTGATCGCCTGATCTCGGCGCTCGACAGCGTCTTCAAGAGCGAAGACTACCACAAGTTCATGGGGGCGCAGGGATTTGGCGCGACTTTCCTTCCGGGGGAAGAGTTCGGAAAATTCATGGCGACAAACGACGTGAACTTCGGTGAAACCATGAAGGCCATCGGTCTGGCCCAGTAGCCGGCTTTTGCCAGAACAAGGACAGGCCTGTCGCACGACCGGCCTGTCCGCTGCCCGCAATCAGCCAAGGTCCAGCCTAATGCGATTCAATGACGCCACGATCGGGGCGATCTTCCTTCTGCTGGGAGTGTCTCTCGCTTGGTACTCCTACGGACTGCCCGTCATCCCAGGTCAGGATTACGGTGCAGCCACCTTCCCTCTCATGGTGGCGGTGGGATTAATCGGTTGTTCCGCCCGCCTTCTCTACTCCGGCATCCGAAATGGCGGCGAGCCATGGGTGTTTCTGGCAGACGAGGTCAAGAGCCCGCGGGCGCTGGCCGGCGTCGCTGCCATGCTGGCTCTCGTTGTCTTCTACATCTTTTTCGACCGCATCCTCGGGTTCATCCCGACGGCGTTCATCATCACCTTCGTGATGTTTCTGATCCTGAAGGTTCATCCCGCCAAGGCAGCCATGATCGCGACCATCGCCGCCTTCGCATGCGACTTCATTTTCAGAACAATGCTGCTCGTGCCCTTGCCGTTTGGCATCGTCCCGCGGCTGCCGTGGTAGGAGACTGACATGGACGTCATAATTCAAGCGTTCGGTCTGGTGGCAAACTGGAATGTCTTGCTGACCGTCATCGCCGCATCGATGTTCGGCCTTTTTGTCGGAGCAGTCCCGGGACTGACAGCAACCATGGCCACGGCCATGCTTGTTCCCCTCACCTTCTTCATGGAGCCGGTTGCCGCCGTGGGCGCCATCGTTGCATGTTCGGCCATGGCGATCTTTGCAGGCGACATCCCAGGCGCTTTGCTGCGCATCCCGGGAACGCCCGCCTCGGCGGCCTATGTCGACGATACCTACAAGCTGACGCAGAAGGGCCAGGCCGAGCTCGGCCTCGGAGCCTGCGTTCTCTTCTCGGCGCTAGGTGGCCTCTTCGGAACAATCGTCCTAATTTTTGCGGCCCCGTCGCTAGCCGAATTCGCGATCAAGTTCTCCTCTCAGGAATACTTCTGGATCGCGCTGCTTGGACTGACATGCGCCGTCTTCATGGGAGCATCCAGCCCCGTCAAGGGATTGCTCAGCCTCTTCATCGGCCTGACCATTGCGTCCGTCGGCCTCAACAACCCGGCAGGTGTTCCGCGCCTCACCTTCGGCTCGACCGAAATGCTGGCGGGCATCGACTTCATACCGGTCATGATCGGCATCTTTGCCATCTCCGAGGTCATCCGGACAATACTGAGCGGCGGCAAGAACTGGGACCAGGCTCCGAAAGAGGTCGGCAACATCTTCCGGGACTGGGGCGGCATGCTCAAGACCTACTGGCGGCAGCTCATCCGCGGCAATATCACGGGCACTGCCGTCGGCATCCTCCCCGGCGCCGGAGCCGATGTTGCGGCTTACGTCAGTTATGCCATCAGCCGCCGCTTTTCGAAGACGCCGGAAAAATACGGGACAGGCCACGTCGAGGGCGTCGTGGAAGCATCCGCGGCCAACAACGCCTCGCTCGCAAGCGCCTGGGTGCCGGCACTCGTCTTCGGCATTCCCGGCGATACGATGACGGCGATCGTCATCGGCGTGCTCTACGTCAAAGGCCTAAATCCCGGTCCGACGCTGTTCATCTTCAACCCGCAGACGATCTATGCCGTCTTCCTGATCTTCATTCTGGCGAACCTGATCATGATCCCGCTGGGCTGGGGCCTGATCAAGTTCTCGAAAAACATCCTGCTGGTCTCCAAGGCGGTGCTGATGCCGTTGATCCTGATCTTCTGCATCGTCGGCGCCTTCGCCTCCAACAATGCCGTCTACGGCGTGACGATCATGCTCATCTTCGGGGTCGTCGGTTACCTGATGGAGGAAAACGGGGTGCCAATCGCGCCCTGCGTCCTCGGCATTGTCATCGGGCCGATCCTCGAGAAGAACCTGATTTCCACGCTGATCAAATCGCAGGGCAATCTAGTGGACTTCATCAATAGGCCGATCGCCTTCGTCATATTCATGATCCTCTGCGTGATCTGGGTCTCCATCATCGTCTCTTGGATCAGGCCCAAAAACCGCTCCGCTCCCCTGTAGGATCCAGACCTGAGCAATGGTGCCATCGTCGACAGTCGGCCGGTGAGCGCAGAAAGGCAGCTATGTACACGTCCATGAAGGGTTCGACCCACGAACTGGCCTCGGTAGAGATCGCGATCAAGGCCATACCGGACGATCCGCGCGTCTGGGTGCCCCAGGCTCCGGACGTCTTCTTCCGGCCGCTGTTTCTCAACACGCTGACAGGGCAGTGGTGCAACCTCCTGAAGGTGACTCGCTCCGGCATCCTGTCCCGGCATGTGCACCCCGCTCCGGTCTTCGGCATGGTGATGAAGGGCAGATGGCACTACTTCGAGCACGACTGGGTGGCGGAGGAAGGCTCTTTCGTCTTCGAGCCGCCCGGCGAGATCCACACGCTGAACGTCCCCGAGGACTGCGACGAGATGATCACCTTCTTCAACATCTCCGGCTGCATGGTCTATCTCGACAAGGACAACAAGCAGATCGGCTACGAGGACGTCTTCACCAAGATCGACATGTGTCGTGCCCATTACGAAGAGGTCGGATTGGGGGCGGACTATGTCGACCAGTTTGTCCGCTGACACCGCCGCATGGGCCCGTGGCTGGATGGAAGGCCGCACGGTCCTCGTCACCGGGGGAACGGGGGGAATCGGCGGGGCCATTGCGCAGTGCTTCCGTGACGCCGGCGCAACGGTCCACGCCACTGGGGCAACGGACGCCGAATGTAAGGAGGCACGAGGCAGCGACGCATCCGGTTCGATCCGTTACGGCGTTCTGGATGTCCGGTCCAACGATGCTGTCCGCGCCTTCATCGCGACGCTCGGAGAGCTCGACGTCGTGGTCAACTGTGCCGGCATCATCCGCCGGGGGCAGGAGCGTGATCCGGATGTCTTCGACACCGTGGTCGACATCAATCTGAACGGCACGATGCGCGTCTGCGAGGCCTCGCTTGACCGGTTGGCTATCAACGGCGGCTGCATCATCAATATCGCCTCCATGCTGAGCTTCTTCGGTGGCGGCCTCGTGCCGGGCTATTCGGCCTCCAAGGGCGGCATCGCCCAACTCACCAAGTCCCTGGCGATCGCCTACGCTCCACGGGGCGTCAGGGTCAACGCCATCGCGCCGGGCTGGATCGCAACGCCGCTGACCCGGGCGCTGCAGGAGGATCCGGCCCGCGCCGGACCGATCCTGGCACGAACGCCGCTGGCCCGCTGGGGTACGCCGAAGGACCTGCAGGGCATCGCGCTTTTCCTGACAAGCCCCCACGCAGCATTCATAACGGGCACTGTCATTCCTGTCGACGGCGGCTACGCCATCTCCTGATGTCGATCAGTCCTCGCGCGGATCTCCTGCAGCATTCTCTGTGTCCTCTTTGGTGGAGTAAGATGACATCCACCATGCGACGGGACCCCTATCGATGCCTCAAGCAAGAAAGGGGACTAACTACAGCATTGATACCGGCAGCAGAAGATCAGCTTCCAGATGAGCGTTCGCGAACAGTCCCAATCCAGCAAGCCCATGGATAATAGAGAGGTAGCCCTAATCGCGCCGCCCATAAAGTAGGCATATTGCCGTACCGGCGCCAGTCATACGTCTTGATACGCCGGTGACATTGGCGAACGGCGTCCTGCAAGACCCTCCAGCCAGTGCGCATCTTGCATTCTCGGCAGCTACCTTACGGTGTATCGGAAGAACATCCAACCCGCCCGCACAGAGCGGGATCGTTCTTGATAATAGTTGATAACGAGCCTATTTTGTCTCCATCATGTCAGATGGAGGACCGCATGATCAGTGCCGATCTTGGAAAGCAGCTCGAAAGCTACATCCAACAACTCGTCGATACAGGACGCTATGGCTCGAAGAGCGAAGTCCTACGTGAAGGTGTGCGACTGGTCCAGGACCGTGAGACCCGGCTTGTCGCGCTGGATGCTTCCATCATGCGCGGCATTGCAGATGCGGACGCTGGACGAACGAAGCCGGCGCGCGATGTATTCGATCGTCTCGACGCCAAATACCGTGCGATGACGGACAAGGCCGAATAATCTGCATGTTGAGTTTTCCAGTGAGGCGGAAAACGACCTTGAGCAGATTGCCGACTATATCGCTCAAGACGATCCCCGTCGCGCCGTGTCATTCGTCTGGGAGTTGCGGAGCAAGTGCGAGGCTCTCCTCGATGCTCGCAACAGCTTCGCCTCCGTTCCCCGCTTCGAGCACCATGGTATCCGTCGGCGTGTTCACGGCAACTACCTGATCTTCTACCGCGTGGAATTCGAAAAGGTAGTCATCATCCATATCCTCCATGGCGCCACTGATTATGGCGCCATCCTGTTCGGCGTATAGTTCCAATGGGTCGATCTGAGGTGGCCTCGCGCTGAAAATCCGGACTAAGCGGTTGTTAGCCATTTCATGATCGTTTGGCAGTTGATGGCAATCGACCCACCGATCCTGTCTTGTTAGTCCGAAGTCGGCCCTAAGCTGACGCTAGGATGGACGGCTGATTACCTGGCAATCCAGTCACGTACCATCGACAGAGAATCAGGCGCTAGAAGCATTGCCGGAAGCAGCGCCCACTGGAGTCCCATAAGGCTCGCGTTCGCAAACGGGGTCACAAAGTTGAACGGCACTAATACAGCGACAATCGGAGCTACGGCAGCGGTTGTCAGTTGCCAACCAAATCTCGTCCGAACATCGATGTTGCAGAAGGGTGACCGGTAATTGTCTTTCCAGACCAGAAAGCCTGCCAACGCAACGGACCAAGCATATATTGCCCACGTAGCTAGCAACCTGCCCCCCAACGCTTAGAGGTAGAAGATGAACCACGAGAATGCCAGGAGGCACACAACCACAACCATCCAAAGAACGTGACGTGATCGGCCGCTCAAGATGTACAAGCTTCTTATGTCCTGGTGGTTTCCCGGCATCTTTCAGCTCCTGATCCGCTAGTTGCAAACTAGTTGCATCGCCGCCTCAAGAGAGCGTTAAGATCCGTTCATGAAACGGCCGCTTGTGGCGCATCAGGACCACGACCGAGGTCGGCCCGAACCGGTCATTAAAGATCGCATCAGAACCGAAGTGTGCACCCACGGTACGCGATCTCTTGAAGCGAGTGGGATCGTCAACAGCAGCCTTGAAGCTCAGTGCCGTGATCTCACCGACACCTGGTATGCCCATGAAACGGGTGCAAACCGCATCTGCCTGGCCTGCAGCATCGGCAGGAGGGCGTTGCTAAGTGCAGGATCGCTCTCGATCGTGTCTCGACCGGCCGCATCGAAAGAACCGCGGGAGAGGCGCATCGGCAGCTTTAACGGGCGCAGAGGTGCGGCTCAAGAGCAGAATTCGTCATGGATGGCGAGGCTTTTCAGACGACGGAACTGCGGCTGATGAATGGTGTTAGAGCCACAGGAGGAACCACAAATGTTACAGTCCCTGTTGGCAGAAATTTTTGGCGCAGTCCCCGCGCCGCAAGTGGGAGCAGTAGCTCGTCTCGTTCCCGACAAGCGGGCGCTGGTGATCTTCGAAGACAGTCTTGCACCTGTTCGCAAATGGCAGACAGAGTTGCTGAAGATCGATCAAGATGCCTTGCGTGATCTGGATATTGCTGTTCTATGCCTTGCCACCGACGGCGAGCCGTCGATGGTCAACGGTCAGCCTCAAGCACTGCCAGTCGCTGATCTACGGCGCGAACTGCAGGCTGATGGTGGCAAGTTCGAGCTCTTTTTGGTCGATCGCGATGGAACCGTCATCCTCAGATCCGACGTACCTCTCACGGTAGCTGAGTTGCAAAGGGCTGTCTCGAATACGTCAGGGCAGAAGACGACTTCCGAGAATTCGCCGATCAACGCGGCGCGCAACGGAAGCGACCCGAATGGCAAAACCCAGACATGAAATACAAAACTCCGCTGACAACCCTCACGTCCTTCGCCGGCGATCATCCATGGGCGCCTGGATTGCAGGCATACTGGTCGTCTTTGTGGCGGTGCTTCTATGGGCGCAGGTCGGCGGTTCCCCCGACAACCCGACGACCTCTTCGACGACGACTCCTCTAAGTTTCGATGATCCCGCCCCGGCCGGTCCGGCGCTTGCGCCTGCCAATCCATCGACACCAGGAGGTTGACGATTTTGTCGCGCAGCTGAACGATGCCGAAACCTCGGAAACTTCCGTGCCCCGCCTCGGTTGTTCCCGAAATCGGGGCTTCCTACAGCCAGCAGTCGTCGTCGCCCTGAGCTCCAGCACGGGCACAACCGGCGTAGAAAGTCGCCGCCTCGTCGGGAGCAATATCTAGGGACGTCATCGGTGTTGCATCCCACCTGTTGATGGCGTTCATCTATGACGTCTGAATGCGTCTGCCGCTGCTGCCCCACCTGCCATGGCTGCAATCGCAAGCACCGCGAACATCATTGGGTGACTGATGAATCGGTCGCCAGATCGCATCCTTCCGTCAATCCCGCCAGGTTCGGGCGGCGGCAGAAATACATTGCCGCTGCTCTTTGCAACGCGATCTGCCCTTTGGAAGTATGAGGCCATGAACCGCCCGAGGATCCGGGCCGATAGGTTCGGTGCCAAAAGATGAGCAAGCCGCACCGCGTTGGTGACCGATCCCACGGTGGTTGTGGCCCTGGGTGCCTGGGAAACGTTGACAATGGCGTCTGCTACATCCCGGGGATCAACAAGCGGCGGCGGCGCAGTCAGCTTTCGCCCGACATAGTTCGCGCCGTGGCTGATGCCAGGGGTATCCACGAAGGCCGGGTAGATGTCACAGATGTGGATATTGGACTGGTCCGCCAATTCAGCGCGCAGCGCCTCCGAGAACCCCCGCAGCCCATACTTGCTCGCGCTGTAGGCAGTGGCGAACGGGGCAGCCGCAAATCCTCCAAGCGAGATCATGTTGACGAAGACGCCGTACCGCTGCCTGAGAAAGATCGGCAGCACCGCGTGAGCGTCGTTCATATGTCCGATCAGATTGGCTCGGATAATCTGTTCGTGCGCCTCGATAGGTGTCTCGTGGAACCGTCCGACAGCGCCAACGCCAACATTGCTGACCCACACGTCAATCCTGCCGAAGCCCATTGCCCGCTCGGCAAGCCGCCTTACAGCGGCTGCATCGATAACATCCGTTTCCACAGCGATGGCTTCGCTTCCCAGACGCTGGCAGTGCACGGCAACGGCGTTGAGAGCATCCAGATCACGTGCCGCAAGCACTAGCCGACTGCCTTGCCGAGCGAATGCCAAGGCAGTCGCTTCACCTATTCCGCTGGAGGCTCCGGTGATCACGACCACCGCATTCTTCAAATCGACCTTCATGTTCTCGCTCCGATACTGCAGCAGTCGCAGTTCATGGGATGTTGATGCTCGGCAGGAAGAACTCGACCTGCTTGCGCCGCTCCTTATCAAGGGGCCGGATCTGGCCCATCCAGAATGCACCCGCTTCCGGAGCATCGGCTTGCCACTTTCGGATGTCGGCGATGTTGTCATCGATCTTCGACTTGCCGCGCCCGCCCAGACGCATGGATCGATCGGCGTCCTTTCGCGCTTCAGTCTTCTTCTCTTGGTTCGGCTCTTCGGTCACTGTCGTTAGTTCCCTCCTGTCGGCGGTCGGGAGACGGTGTGCTCCCGATCCATTGATCCCGAAGGGACGAACATCCCTCGACGGCCAAGGTTTCAGGAGTTCCCGTTGGCAAACGTCGGCCGTGCCCACTGGGCCGCCCAATCCGAAGGACCAGGCAACGGCAGGAGCGATGGCGAGTAGCCGGACGGATATTGCGACCAGCAGTCCGTCAGCGACATGAACAGCGTCAGAACGAGGCCCACAGCTTGTTTGTCGACAAGCGGCGCCGCGAGATGGATTTCGACAGCCATAAAAAATGGCGACCCGCGATCATCTGAGTGACAAGTAACAACCCGATGGCCGCAACGGCGATTGGGGGAAGAGACGCGGCGTCGATATCGACTGCAAAGGTGTCGCGGGGCGCTAAACGCTAGTGAAAGTTCCTCGGTTTCGTTTTCAGCGTGTCGATGTGAAGATCCGGGATGTAGATGTCTCGCACCTGTACCACTGGCTTCACCTTGTCGCGAGGATCCGGACCTCCACCATGCTTGACCTGATCGCCCCGACCCTGCGGCAAAGGAAACGCCCCCTCTCGTTGACCAAGGCTGGACAGGTCAGCTGTGAAGTCGAACAGGCGCTGGGCGACGAGATGGACAACTTCGCCTTCTCGTTGAATGCGACCGTGAACGCCCAACATGCTTGCCGTCATCAGGATGCGCCTCTGCTTTTCAAACAGGCTCGGCCAGACAACTGCGTTGACGATGCCCGTTTCGTCTTCCAGCGTGAGGAACATGACGCCCTTGGCTGATCCAGGCCGCTGTCTCACGAGAACCAGCCCTGCCGTCCAAAGCCACCGGCCGTCACGCTCGCCCATCGCCTCGGCACAGGTGACGATCCGCTTCCTTCTCAGATCCTGCCTCAGGAAAGAAACTGGATGTGCTCGCAAGGTCAACCCGGTGTTGGTATAGTCCTCGACCACTTCCCTGCCCTCCGTCATCGACTTCAGTCTGACGTCCGGCTCCTGTATCTCCACGATCGTCCCTGCTTCGCGCTGGGCGGCGGCAACCCAAAGCTCGAGAGGTTCATCGCGTAAAGCCTTGATGTCCCAGAGTGCTGCTCGCCGCTCCAGTCCCAAAGACGGCAGGAAGGCGTCAGCATTGGCGAGCTTGACAAGGCAGGCAGTGGAAACCCCTGAACGTCGCCACATGTCGTCGGCGCTGTGGAACGGCTGCCCTGCCCTGGCCATCACAATGCGAGCGGCATCGTTGACAGCCAGGCCGCGGATGACGCGCATGCCGAGGCGGACGGCCCAACGGTGCGAGTTGGCGACACGCTCAAGAGTGCAATCCCATCTTGAGGCGTTCACGCAGACCGGTCTGACCTCGACCTCATGCTGCCGCGCGTCGGTGACGATCTGGGCCACAGAGTAAAACCCCATGGGCTGGCTGTTGATCAGCGCGGCGCAGAAGATCTCGGGGTGATGGCATTTCATCCACGACGAGGCATAGGCGATAAGCGCAAAGCTGGCGGCGTGGCTTTCAGGAAAGCCGTAAGACCCAAAGCCTTCCAGCTGCGTGAAGGTTCGTTCGGCAAATTCAGCAGAGTAGCCATTGGTCACCATCCCGTTGACCAGTTTGTCCTTAAACTTGCTGACTCCGCCCGTGAACTTGAAGGTGGCCATGGCCCGCCGCAGTTGATCGGCTTCGCCTGCGCTGAAACCGGCGCAGACCATGGCAACCTTCATTGCAGATTCTTGAAACAGCGGCACCCCGAGCGTCTTGCCCAGCACCGCCTCCAGTTCAGGCGTCGGGTATTCGACCTTTTCCTTGCCTTCGCGGCGGCGAAGATAGGGATGCACCATGTCGCCCTGAATCGGGCCGGGACGCACAATCGCGACCTGGACGACCAGATCGTAAAACGTCCTCGGCTTTAGACGCGGCAACATTGCCATCTGCGCACGGCTTTCGATCTGGAACGTCCCCAATGTGTCGGCACGCCGGATCATCGCATAGGTCTTCTGATCCTCCTGAGGCACCTCGGCAAGGTTCATCGGCTCGTTCTTGTGTTCGGCCAGGAGCTCGAACGAACGCGCCATGCACGAGAGCATGCCCAGGGCGAGTACGTCCACCTTCATGAATTTGAGGGCCTCGATATCGTCTTTGTCCCACTCGACAACCTGCCTGTCGTTCATCGTCGCCGGCTCGATTGGAACCAGGTCGTCGAGCCTGTCCTGCGTCAAAACGAAACCGCCCGGGTGCTGGCCAAGATGGCGTGGGGCGCCCATCAGCTGATCTGCAAGGTCCAGCGCCAGGCGAAGGCGGTAGTCAGAGGTATTGATGTTGTTTTCTTTCAGCTGCTTCTCACCGATCCCGTCCTTTGACCATCCCCATACTCCCGAAGAGAGTTGCGCAATGAGATCGTCTGGCAGGCCCAGCGCCTTGCCCACATCGCGCAAGGCGCCTTTCGTGCGATATCGTGTGACGGTCGAACATAGCGCCGACCGGCTGCGCCCGTAGGTCTCGTAGATCCACTGGATAACCTCCTCGCGGCGGGAGTGTTCGAAATCGACGTCGATATCGGGCGGCTCATTGCGCTCCATGGAGACAAAGCGCTCGAAGAGCAGGTCCGAGGTCTCAGGGTTGATGCTCGTGATCCCCAGGCAATAGCAGACAGCGGAATTGGCAGCCGAGCCGCGCCCCTGGCACAGGATGTTGCTTGACCGTGCAAACCTGACGATCGAGTAGACCGTCAAGAAATAGGCAGCATAGGACATCTTCCTGATCAGATCGAGCTCGTGCAAGATGGACTTGCAAACCTTGTCCGGGACGCCTTCGGGATATCGATCTGCGGCGCCCTCCCAGACGAATTTTGTCAGGGACTGCTGGGCGTCCAGGCCAGGAACGATAGCTTCTTGCGGGTACTGGTACTGCAGCTCGCTCATGTTAAAGCGGCAGCGTTCGACAATCTCCCGCGTCCGCGCCAGCGCCTCCGGATAGTCGGCAAACAGCCGGTGCATCTCGTCGGGCGCCTTGAGGAAACGGTCCGCATGCCGCTCCCGGTCAAAGCCGACGCTGTCGATCGTGGTGCGATTTCGGATGCAGGTGACAATGTCCTGAAGCTGTCGGCGTCCTGGATCATGGAACAGGACATCATTGGTAACGACCGCTCTAACCTTGTGCTTGGTGGCCATGTTCGACAGGTTATGCAAGCGCAACCTGTCGTTGGGGCGGCGACGCAGGCATAGGCTGACGTAGGCCCTGTCACCGAAGATGACCGAAAGCTTCCTGAGATGGCTCGCACAAACGTCGTCGGCCTCGTCCGGGACCAGGACCGCGATCAGGCCGTCGCTGTAGGTTTCAAGGTCGCTGATGTGTAGAATGCACTTTCCCTTGCCCCCCCTGCTCTTGCCAAGGGACAACAGCCGGGTGAGCCGGGAGTATCCCGGGCGGTCAATCGGATAGACCAGAATTGACATGCCGTCAGTGAGATCAAGTCGGCAACCGACGACAAGGCGAACGCCCGTGGTCTTGGCTGCTTCCCAGGCACGCACGATCCCGGCCAGCGAATTCCTGTCGACGACGCCCAACGCGTCGACTCCCAGTGCCTTTGCCGTGGCAAACAGTTCCGCGGCCGAACTTGCGCCCCGCAGAAAGCTGAAGTGGGTCGTCACCTGAAGTTCGCCATACCTCATCCGAACACTCCGTGTATGAACCAGCGATGCGAACCGGTCTCCAAATCGACGCCGTCGCCGGCACGAAAGAGCCAGTAGCGTTCGCCCAGCTCGTCTTCGACGACGAAATAATCACGCACGGCCTGCATCTCAGAAGGGCGGGTCCACCATTCGCCGAAGATGCGTTCGGGACCGTCGGCCCTCTTGACGCGGCGTCGCTTGCCGCGCCAGGTAAACACGGCCGGTGGCTGGTCAGGAAGCAATGCGGTAACCTCGATTGCTTCCGGCTTGGCCATCAAACGGGGCGGACGCTGCCATCTTGCTGCCCAGTTGGTTCCGGTCTCCTGCGCCGTCGGCGCGATGCGGGCCACTGACCGCTCCGGAACATCCGAGGCAACCGGTGTGAGGCGATAGAGCCGCTGCCCCCGGTTGACCAGGATGTCGATCAAAGGCGTCACGTCGACAACCTGTTCCTCAATCAAAGATGACGCGACCTGTCGCTCTTCCAACGGCTCCGTGATGACGGCAACAAGCACCATCTTCTCGATGCCAAATCCGGGATCGATCTGCTCTATTCGATCGCACAGGAGCCTGGAGAGACGGACGGGGTCGCGAACAGGCTTGGCAAGTCCGGCTCGCAGATACTGCCGGCTGTTGTCGACGCGATGGATGATCAAGTCAGAACGGCGGACACCCAGGCCACGCCCTTCGAGCTCTGCACTCAGCTGGGAGACCAGCCGGCATATATATTTGCGAATGGTCTCAGCGGCACCGATCGGTTCCTGAAAACATCTTGCGACCTCGACAAGCTCGGGCGTCCGGATCGGCTCGATCGGCTCGGCCACCCGGCCGAACAGCTGGTCGAGCCGTCTTGCGACCTCAGGGCCAAATCGCAAGGTCAAGGGCGCGCGCGGCATCGCCGACAGTTCGCCGACAGTTTCGACACCAAGGAGCCCTAGATCCCGAATCGTATCGACTGGCAGGCGCAGTCCGTGGATGGGCAGTCCGGCGACGGCTTTGACGACCTCACCCACGGGAACGACCGTGGCTTCGGCAGCCGTGAGGCGGGTCAGCGCATGGGCGGCTCCCCAGGTATCTGCGATTGCTGCCCGCGCTGTCAGTCCGCGACCACGAAGCGCATTCACAAGGCCGGAGACCATCATCGACTCGCCGCCACGCAGGTGGTCGGCGCCTTGCGTGTCCATCACAATGCCATCGGGGCCGTCCACGGCGACAATCGGGCTGTATTGCCGCAGCGCCCACAGCGCAAGCCTCTCCAGAGCCGCTGCATCCGCAGTCGGGTCGGCGTCCATCATGGCAAGGCCGGCGATGCTCGCCTGCGCCTTGCTGGCGGGCATGCCCAGCCGCAGCCCGACGTCGCGGCCGGCCCTGTCGACGGCAGACAGCCAGCGCTTGGCCCCCGACCGTGAGATGACGACGAGCGGTTGCTCAGCCGGTACGGTTCCCTCTCCAAGACGTCTGATCCGATCTGTCGGCAGATAGGGGAAGTAAACACACACGACCCTTGGCATCACAGGCTCCAACTTCGTACTCGGCACACTCACCTGCCTTCACGCGCATCAACTCGGCAAGCCACCGCGCCCTGCCCACGCCCGCCACCGGTAATGGCTCCGAGGGCAGCACGCTCACCCTCCACCGGGTGGTGGAGGCCGTGGGATTGCCGTAGTCGGAGGCCTCGGTCTGTCGCCGCCACCGTCGTACAACCAGCGCGATGGTCCCGGTTTTCTCGGCCGCGAGCTGGAGGCGACGCGACGCCGTCATGGGCAGACGAACAAGCTCGCCGACGACGGCGCCCAAACCGCCGAATGACAGCCCTTCTTCCATGGATGCCAGAACGTCTTCCTCCCTGTCTGCCTCGCAATAGATCACGCGGTCGGGATGAAGACCTGCCTGCGACAGCGCAGGCGCAAATAGGTCGGGCCTGGTCAGGCACCACAGCACCTTGCCGTTTGCCCTCGCCGCTATCCCTGCCGCAAACAATGCTGCCGCCGCTCCGTCCACCGTACCCGTGCCGCCGCCTGCTACCTCGTGCAGGGCACCATAGGCGAGGCCACCACCCGGCAATCGCTCATCGATGCCAGCGATGCCGAACGGCAAGACGGCAGTCTTCCTCGTTGCGCGCCCCTCCAGATGTGCGATCTGGACTTTCAGTTCATCAATCACCCGAGCAGTGCGGACACGCGACATCGTTCACGGACCTCCTCAGGCTCGCGTTGCACAGAACGTGCTGTTTCAAACTCTCGATGTTCCTCTTCTGTTCCTCCGATCGAAAAGAGTCAAGTCGACAGGGCAGAGGTTTTTTAGAAGCGACTAATCGGCCATGGATAAGGTCGAGGAACGGAGAGGATTGCTGCGTTTGACGCAACACCCGGGCGCCATGCCAGCATCATCGCTGATGCGCCACCCGCCGCGGTCGAGATTGGCGTGCGAGACAAGATCGATTGCGCTGCCGCTGCCCTCAGCCGTCGAAGAAGGTCAGGATCGCGGCGTTCACGGCGCTGCTTTCTTCCCGCTGGACCCAATGGGTTGCGTTCTCGAAAACGCGCAGCTGACCGTTGTCACACAGGTCAAGACTTCGTTTGGCCAGCCCGAACTCCAGCGCTTGATCCTGTTGTCCCCAGATCACGAGGGTCGCTGTCGAGACCCTTTGCTTGAGGCTCGGCTGAAAGCGTAAGGCCCGGTACCAGTTGAGCATCGCGGTGAGAGCCTCCGGTTGCTCCCAAGCTTGCCGATATGCGGCAATGTCCTTGTCATCGAAGGCGCCCTGTCGGCTGGAGCCCCTGAGGGCTCGCACCAGCAAGGCCGACCGATGAGCGCCCAGGGCGGCTTCCGGCAGCAAGGGGATCTGGAAGAACGCCACATAGCTGCTGCGTAGAAACTGCGTCGGCGACTGCAAAGAGTGAGCCAGCAGCACTCCCGGATGGGGTGCATTCAAGATGACGAGCTTGTCGAGGCGATGCGGCGCGATCGCCGCGGTCGCCCATGCGACAATGCCGCCCCAGTCGTGGCCGACCAGGTGAAACCTTGCATGGCCGAGCGCGTCGGCAAGAGCGACGACGTCACCGACCAGCTTATGGAGAGTATACTCCTCAATGCCCCGCGGCTTGTCGCTGCTGTTGTAACCTCTTTGGTCGGGAATAATGACCCGATACCCCGCAGATGCCAGCGCGTCGGCCTGCCGTCTCCAGCCCATCCAGAAGTCTGGAAATCCGTGCAGGAGCATGACCGGCCGCCCGTCGGGGGGGCCGAACTGAACCACATGAAGCCGGACACTGCCAACGTTGACGAACCGATGTTCAGGCGCGAGTAAGTCCATGTGCTCTTAACGCGGTGCTGGCCAAAGCGATCCAGCGCTATCGACCAGGGACAATCGGCACCGCCACCCACGCAGTGATCCTTCCGCAGCGGTTCAAGGCACAACGAGTTCAGGCTGGGCCGGCGGTTGCTGCTGGCTTATCCTGCTGCGGCCATCTTCGCAGCGCTTCCCGTCCGGCAGGGGTCAAGTCATAGACGCCTCTCTCGAGCCGCTCAAACCAGCCGTAGACATTGGCAAGCAGGATCTTGCCAGCATCCGGTGCAGTAGCCCTGATGTCACGCACGCGCCGTGGTCCCGCTGTCAGCGCGAAAGCGCAGCCGAGCGCTTGCTGGCGGTAGGCGGTCATGATTGGCGTACGGGTGCTGCCACCGGATGCCGGGTCGCCGCGTCGTTTCTGGTGTTCACGCGTCAGACGAGAACGGCGTTTCGGATTGGTCCGCGGCATTGGTGATATCGAGCTGACGATGACACTCACTTCGCCTGCATCGGAGACGCCGAGCATGCCGATCCCGAGCCTGCGGCAGAGATCACGGTAGCGTTTGTCACTCTCGCGGCCTTTGCCTCGGGCTGATAGACGCCCGGCGATCCAGACTTCGTCTGCAACAGCCGCGCGATCGACCGCCTGAAGGATGAGCTCCAGGTTGAAATTAAGTTTGAGCTCGCAGATGATCACCACAGGCGGATCCGCATCGCTCAAGCCGACGAGGTCACAACCGCCTACTTCGCCCTTCACAGTGTAGCCTGCCGATTCAAGATAGGTTTTGACAGGAAGATAAAGCGACGTTTCCATATGCCTGCAGATCTAGGTCAAAATTTCTCATACCCTAAACTGGATCCAGCGAACACCAATGTGATCGCGGTGCAGCTGTCGGCTGTGGATATGCTCCGCCACGGACCTTGCGGCGGTGCACCAGCATATGGCGGCGGCGAAAGCTCGACCGAACTTGATCAACGCGATTGCACCCGAATTGACAGGCCGGCTTGTTGATAGGCCGGCTTGGTCTGCACTCGAACATCATAGCAACGTCTTAGCCAGAGATCTTGTCGCCTTTCTTCCAGCGACGCTGTCCCCAGTGGCGCAGGCGCATACGCGGTGCGATGCGTGATGTAATCAAGTAGGTAAAAGCGAAGCTAAGGACAATGACCGCGGGGATCAGGTACTTCGCCTATGCTTCTAGGGACGGGACCGAGAGAACAAGTATTGCGCCTGCGCCAAATAGAACCGCGTTGACCATGAAGCTGCATATGATCGTTAGCCAAGTGTTCGTGCTGAGCATTGTGTGACTCCTTCTTTGGCTCACAACGCAAATCGACACCGGAGGTTCAACATTGACGTTCGTCAAGAAGTGCGATGGTCATCGTTAAATCTATGATGTATTTGCGACGGCAGCCTGTTCTTTGCTCCGAGCTCAAGAGCAGGCAAGAGATGTTGCCTCGCCGACGCAAGTCCATGATTTTGGCAGGCAAGACCAGCAGTGTTTGGCTCAGACCGGCACTGCGTCAGAGCAAAAATATTCGCCTTTGCCACGTCCTGCCGCAGTTTCCTTTCCTCCCTTAGCACCTACTTTCTGCGATTAAGGTCACCCGAACCGCTGTAAGGACACCATAGATGAACCTCTTCAAGACCTCGCTCTCGCTCGTTGTCGCCGCCGTTCTCGTGCAAGCCGTGGCCACCTTGCCGGCAACTGCAGGCGACAACCTCGACAAGATAAAGTCCGCCGGGACGATCCGTATCGGCACGGAGGGCACCTATGCGCCCTTCACCTTCCATGATGCCTCCGGCAAACTCGTCGGTTTCGACGTGGAAATCGGTGAGGCGGTGGCCGACAAACTCGGCGTCACGGCCGAGTTCATCGAGGGCAAGTGGGATGGCTTGATTGCCGGCCTTGATGCCAACCGCTACGATGCAGTGATCAATCAGGTCGGCATTACCGAGGCGCGCCAGCAGAAATACGCATTTTCGGAGCCGTATATCGCGTCAAAGGCCGTGCTGGTTGTGCGCGACGACAATGAAGACATCAAAGATTTCGCAGATCTTGAGGGCAAAAAGGCTGCTCAGTCGCTCACGAGCAATTACGGCAAGATGGCCGAAGACGCAGGCGCCGAACTGGTCGGCACGGAGGGATTCGACCAGTCGATCCAGCTCGTACTGACGGGGCGCGCCGATGCGACCCTCAACGACAGCCTCTCCTTCCTCGATTTCAAGAAGCAGAAGCCCGATGCGCCGGTCAAGATTGTCGCTGAAGAGGCGGACGCCAGCTATTCCGGCATCCTGCTGCGCCAGGGCGACGACGAGCTTGTCGCAGAGGTGAACAGGGCGCTGGAAGCGGTCAAGGCAGACGGCACCTATCAGGCGATCTCCAACAAATACTTTGGACAAGATGTCTCGAAATAGGTTGCGTGGCGCCGTGCCGGGCATACCCCCGGGCCAAGGACAGTCCGGCGCTCAGCGCCGGGCGTGCTTGTTTGAAAAAGCATCGCAAGATTAACAGCAGAGGGTGAGCCTGTGCCGCATTGGCTTCAACTCATGATCGACTCGCTGCCGACGCTCCTTTGGGCCGGCATCCGGTTCACCGTGCCATTGACGATCTTCTCCTTCGCCTTCGGCCTCACACTCGGCCTTGTCACCGCGATCACCCGCCTTTTTGCGCCGAAGCCACTTGCGATGCTTGCCCGCTTTTACGTCTGGGTGATCCGCGGGACGCCGCTCCTGGTCCAGCTTTTCGTGATTTTCTACGGTCTGCCGAGCGTCGGCATCCTGCTGGATGCTTTCCCCGCCGCCCTGATCGGCTTTACGCTCAACGTGGGTGCTTATTCCTCCGAGATCATCCGCGCCGTCATCGCCTCGGTTGCGAGAGGACAATGGGAGGCTGCTTATTCGATCGGCATGACGTGGCGGCAGGCCATGCGGCGCACCATCCTGCCGCAGGCGGCGCGCGTTGCCGTGCCACCGCTTTCAAACACCTTCATTTCGCTGGTCAAAGATACCTCGCTTGCTGCTGCCATTACCGTCCCTGAACTCTTCCAGTCGGCACAACGCATCGTCGCCACCACCTACGAGCCGCTCATCCTCTATATCGAGGCGGCGCTGCTCTATCTTGCGCTGAGCTCCATCTTGTCCAATCTGCAGGCTTGGCTGGAGCGCCGCTTCTCCCGCTATGGCGGTGTCTTGGAGGCCGGCCGATGATTGCTCTTTCCCATATTTCCAAAAGCTTTGGCGAGACGCTGGTGCTCGATGACGTCAGTCTGGAAGTTGCCGAAGGCCGCGTCACCGCGCTCGTCGGCCCCTCCGGCGGCGGCAAGAGCACGCTGCTTCGTTGCATCAACCTGCTGGAGATCCCAAGCACCGGCACGATCCGCATTGGCAACGCCGCGGTGGAGTTCCGCCCTGCGCAGAAGCTTGGCTGGACGGAGATCCAGAAGATTCGCCGCCAGACCGGCATGGTCTTCCAAAATTTTCAGCTGTTTCCGCACCTGACGGCCGTGGAAAACGTCATGGAAGGCCTGTTGACGGTGCTGAAATGGCCGCGAGAGAAAGCGCAACTGCACGCGCGCCTGCTTCTTGCCAAGGTCAACATGGAAGACAAGGTGGATGCCTGGCCGGCTACGCTTTCGGGGGGACAGCAGCAACGCGTCGCAATCGCTCGCGCGCTCGCGATGTCACCGCGCGTGCTGCTTTGCGATGAACCAACGTCTGCGCTCGATCCCGAACTGGCATCCGAAGTGGTGGAAGTCCTGAGCAAGCTTGCGGCTGAAGGTACGACCATGATCATTGCGACCCATGACTTGCGCCTCGCCTCGCGGGTGGCGAGCGACGTGGTTTTCCTCGAGGCAGGCAGGATTGTCGAGCAAGGCCCTGCCGACAAGGTCTTCGGCGCGGCGGAGCAGGAGCGGACCCGCCGCTTCGTTGCCTCAATCAACACGGCTCAGCAGGCACCTTAGCCGTTCATCGTGCCAAAACATGCAGGCGCGCGCAGTCGCAAACTACGCAGAGTTCTGAAGCAATCCGATTGCATCGGCGTTGGTGGCCTCCAAGACATCGAAGCCAAGCTCCCGCACGACGTCGCAGGCCAGCATCAGCAGGAGAGCTCCATCCTCTACGACAAGTGTCCTGGTCGGCATCGTGTCGAGGTTGGGCTTGCATGACGGCCGGCGGTCCATCCGGTTCAGCTTGAAAAGCGCTCTCGACCGCAAGCCGCGACGGGCGCGGCAACGGCCTCGCGAAGATGACCTTCGCACGCCTTGGAACCGCAGCTATCGATGCGTGACCGCCGCCATAAATACCTTCTGCCCATTAAGCGCAGTTCAAAGAGCGGGCTGTTTAGTTGTTAGGATCAATCACAGGTAAGATTCACTGTCTGCTCACCTCCACGATCTCAAGTACCAGGCGCTACTTTTGCTCTCGCACCCTTCGATCTATTCTTACCCAGCCCCGTTTGCTTGGCTAGGTTCGAGCGCGCTTGCGCATAGTCTGGAGCCACCATCGGATAATCGGATGGCAGTCCCCACCTCTCACGATATTGATCATCGGTCTGTTGATGTCTGCTGATCAGGTGCCGCTTCAAGGACTTGTATTGCACGCCGCACTCAAGACACGTGATGGCGTCGGCCTTGAGGGACTTTTTCACTGGCACAGCCGGCACCAACGTTGTCGCCTTCATCTCTTCGGTTTTGAAACTAAGGCCAGCAAGCGAACCGTGCACAGTGTTGATAAGATAAGCCAGACTGTCTGCTGGCACCACATTCTTATGCAGATAAGCCGTGACAACTTCACTGGTGAGCATGAGAAGATCTTCGGTTTCAGAGACTGGTAGGGACAATTGAAGGCTCCTTGTTTGGGAACCTGTCTACCTTCCAAGGACAAGAAAACACAGATGCTAGAAGTTGTATTGGCTTGCAGAGACCTTCTCACACCGGCCACAATCCGTCAGAACAACTATGGGATTGATAGGGAGCCTTTTCGATCGACATTGGATTGTCGTGCTGATGTCTCGAATGCTCTAGAACCAGATGGCCGCCGCAGACACCAGCGCATCGACCACGCCATTCAGACCCTGCAGTCGGTTCCGGGGCTCAAATGCACGAAGTGGCGACCCACCCCATACAAAAATCTGAACCAGTCAAACTATTATCGTTGTAATCTTGGCGCATGGCATTACCCGCCGACGTCAGGCTGGCGGAATGCGGTCTTTCGAATGACCTGAGATCCACTTTCCCTCCATTTTTCCGGCGAGTCTTGGGGTTTCTGCTCTGGGACCAAACTTTGGAGCGCCGGAAGCTGGAGCTTTTCGGCTCTAGTCACGATGGCTTGCTTCCCCGGTGGCGTGGACGGGTGGCAGGAGAAGCACGAGACGGTCATAGTCGAAGCCGACGGGGGATTGGTCCGCGGCCAATGCCAGATAGATCGGGTGATGGATGTATCGTGCCACAGCAAGGCTGCCAGGCTATGCCACGAGGATTCACCGAGCTTTGTAGAGCCTCAATGCCTTTGATATTGAAGCGGGGAGAAACAACTGCTGGCTTTGAAGCTCCGGTGGAAACCAACACTCTCGAGCAAAGCAAGATCTTGGATGCAAAAAGACTCAATGTAATCTGAGTCGCAGGT
>NZ_CP096514.1:3870000-3921762 GCF_056530405.1 Rhizobium sp. PK7-22 | reverse complement strand
TCTTTACTGCCATCGGTCTTCGTACCTTGCCGGCCTCGGAAGTCCAAGGCTCACGGCGAGAGCGTCGTTTTCTCAATAAGCGGAGCTCGCCGACCTAATGCGCGCCGTTCGCTCCCTTCCGAGACCAAGAAGATTTGAGCATCCGCCAGGCCGGTGAAATCACATAGCCGGTCATGGGGATCAATGCAGCGCCGATCACCAGTCCCGCCACTCCATAACCGGCGGATTCGACGATCCAGGAAAGCACACCGGAAAGACCTGGCAGGATATGTGCTGCTGCTTCGGCCCAATGATGGATGATGTTTCCAGGCTGGGGCAGTCCGAACGCCTCGAGCCCATGGACGATGATGCCGCCACCGACCCAGATCATTGCGGCAGTGCCGACGACGCTGAGAGTGGACATAACGACCGGCATGCCCTTGACCAGTCCGCGGCCAAAGGCGCGGGCTATTCCCGCCCTGTTGGTGGCAAGCGACAGGCCGAAGTCATCCGCCTTCACGAGCAAGGCCACGGTGCCATAGACGGCAAGCGTCATGCCGAAGGCCACAAGCACCAGGATGATTGCTTGCGACAGAAGGTTTTCATCCGGCAGTTCGGCAAGCGCGATCGCCATGATCTCGGCCGACAGGATAAAGTCGGTCTTGATCGCGCCCGCGACTTTCTGGTCCTCCAGTGTCGTGGGGGCTACGGCGACTGAATCCAGATGCGCTTCGTGCTCGTGCGCCTGGCTCGGAGCCAGGAGGTGGTAGATCTTTTCTGCGCCTTCGTAGCAAAGATAGGCGCCGCCAAACATCAGCAGGGGCGTGATTGCCCACGGCAGAAGGTAGCCCAGAGCAAGGGCGGCGGGCAGGAGGAACAGGAGCTTGTTCTTGATCGACCCCTTCGCGATCTTGAAAACGATGGGCAGTTCGCGGTCGGCAGCAAACCCCTGGACGTAGCGGGGTGTCACCGCCGCATCGTCGATGACGGCGCCAGTGGCCTTGGCGCCTGCCTTCACGGCCATTCCCGTCACGTCATCAAGTGAGGCGGCGGCGACTTTCGCCAGTCCGGCGACGTCGTCCAGCAGACCCAGCAGTCCTATGCTCAAGACAGTTCTCCCGAATTTCTGAACCGTTCAGCGTGAACGGCCTGCTGCCGTTGCTGTTCCCGTGATCTGCCACACCCGCTTCGCGATCGCCTGATCGTCTTGCATTCGGTCTGATCCATAGATGATCCGGTTGCCGGTGTCGCGTCCGATCTCGAACGCTCCCGCCCACTTGCGGCCTGGCCCGCAGCCCCTAGATAGGCCGCAGTACGATAGGAGCATGGATGACACATAAAGCATTGATCGTGGGCGCGAGCGGCATCGTCGGCAGCGCGACGGCAAAGGTTCTGGGCGATGAGGGCTGGCAGGTCTGGGGCCTGGCCCGTACGCCGCGAGAGCAGGCGAAAGTGACGCCGGTGGCGGCCGATCTTCTCGATCCTGCCGCGCTCGCCTCGGCGCTATCCGGTTTCGACCCGTCGCATGTCTTCATCTCGAGCTGGCTGCGGCAGGCGACGGAAGCGGACAACATCCGCGTGAATTCCGCCATGGTGCGCAATCTTCTTAACGCGCTTTCGCCGGCCAAATCGGTGAAGCATGTCGCGCTGGTGACGGGCCTCAAGCATTATCTGGGGCCGTTCGAGAACTATGGAAAAGGGCTGCTGCCGCAGACCCCGTTCCGCGAGGAACAGGGTCGCCTCGACGTGGACAACTTCTATTACGCCCAGGAAGACGAGGTCTTCGCTGCTGCGGATCGCGACGGCTTCACCTGGAGTGTCCATCGCCCGCATACGGTTGTCGGCAAGGCGGTCGGCAACGCCATGAACATGGGCACGACGCTGGCCGTCTATGCATCGATCTGCAAGCACACCGGGCGGCCGTTCCGCTTTCCTGGTGTCGAGATGCAGTGGGAGGCCCTGACCGACATGACCGATGCCACGCTGCTTGGCAGGCATCTCCTCTGGGCCTCCACGACTCCGGCTGCTGCCAACGAGGACTTCAACGTCGCCAATGGCGATGTCTTCCGCTGGAAGTGGATGTGGGGGCGTATCGCCGAATGGTTCGGCATCGAAGCTGCGCCCTTCGACGGCACCGTGCGACCGCTCGAAGAGCAGATGGCGGACGACGCAGTGACATGGAGCGAGATCGCGAGGCAATACGATCTGGCGGAACCGGACATGACCCGGCTGGTGTCGCCCTGGCACACGGACGCGGATCTCGGACGGCCTATCGAGGTCATTACCGACATGTCGAAAAGCCGTCGCCTGGGGTTCCTTGATTACCAGCCGACGGACGACGCCTTCCTTGCGCTCTTTGAGGAACTGCGCGCCGACCGGCTGATCCCATAAAGGACACCGCCTATCGGACAGCCAACGTGCCGTTCTCAGGAAGAAACTCGCTTTGCCATCATGGCTGCACGCGCTTCCGGCAGGTGGGTCCTTCTGATCCGGCATGACCGGGGGAGCGTATAGAGGCCATGACACACTCCCCAGGTCGACGTGCGCGACCATGTCCCATGGCCAGAGGCGCAGCATGATTGAGACGAAGCAGGTCACTGTCTGGTTTGACAGCAGTTGTCCGCTCTGCCGGCGCGAGATCGCGCTGATGCGACGGCTAGACCGGCGTGGCGCGATCCATTTCGTCGACGCCGGCGATGCGAATGCCACCTGTCCGGTGGACAGGGACGCAATACTGGCCCGCTTCCATGCGGAGGAAGGCGGAAAGCTGCTGTCGGGCGCTGCCGCGTTTGCCGCCATGTGGCGCGCCATCCCGCTTCTGCGGCCGCTCGGGCTGCTGGCCGGCTGGCGTCCTCTGACGCCAGTCTTTGAGGCAGGCTATCGCCGCTTCCTGCGGGTGCGGCCACGCCTGCAGAGGCTGATGCGATGAGCAAGGACCGCTATCGCCCGGTTCCCCAGAGCCGCCTGGGACGGCTTGCAGCCTTCGGACAACTTGCCGGCGGGATCGCTTCCGGTGCTCTGTCTGAGGGTCTGACGCGGCTGGCGCAGGGCGAACGGCCGCATCTTCGCGACCTGCTGCTGACGCCCACCAACGCGCGCCGTGTCACCGACCAGCTGTCGCGCCTGCGCGGAGCGGCCATGAAGCTTGGTCAGATGCTCTCACTCGATCCCGGTGACGTCCTGCCGGCCGAACTGACCGCCATCCTCGGGCAGTTGCGGGATACTGCCCATTTCATGCCGGACACCCAGCTTCAGGCAGCCCTGGCGTCGGCCTGGGGCCCCGACTGGCGAAGCCGTTTTTCCCGGTTCGACATGGTGCCGATCGCCGCCGCCTCCATTGGTCAGGTCCACCGGGCCGTGCTGGTATCTGGCCAGGAGCTCGCCGTGAAGGTGCAGTATCCCGGCGTGGTGGCCAGCATCGATGCAGATATCGACAATGTCGCGACACTTCTGCGGATGTCCGGTCTCTTGCCCTCCAACCTGGATATCAAGGCGCATCTGGCGGAGGCGAAACGGCAGCTTCACGAGGAGGCGGATTACCTGCGCGAAGCCGACCAGATGCGCCGCTACCGTGCGCTTCTTGCCGATGATCCACGCTTCGTGCTTCCAGAACCCGTCGACGCGCTTTTGCGTCCGACCATCCTGCCAATGGACTTTCTGCCCGGTTCTGCCATCGAAACGCTGGCGGCAGCACCGGAGCCGCAGCGGAACGCGGCATTGTCGGCGATCGTGGAGCTCGTGCTGCGGGAGCTGTTCGAATTCGGCCTGATGCAGACGGACCCGAATTTCGCGAACTTCCTGTGGCAGGGCGACAGCGAACGCATCGTGCTTCTCGACTTCGGAGCAACGCGTGCCGTTTCACCGGAGAGCGCATCGGACTATCGCCGCCTCCTGCGTGCGGGATTGAACGGCAACGTCGACGAGATAAGGAATGCACTGCTGGCGATGGATTATCTTTCGCGCACGCAGGTGCAGCGACACGGCGCGGAAATCGACGCGATGATCCGCATCGTGCTCGATCATGTTCACGCGGATCCCGACGGCATGGTTGATTTCTCTGATCGCGGCCCGCTGGCGCATGTCCGCGATCGGGCAGCCCCGATCCTTGCCGACCGGACCGGCTGGAGCCTGCCATCTCCCGACAAGATGTTCCTGCAGCGCAAGATCAGCGGCACCGCGCTGATGTGCATGAACGTGGGCGTCAGGCTACCGCTGATACCCATGCTGAGGCGCTACGCCTGACAGCGGAGCCACCGTGGCGGCCAATCCGGTCGAGCCGGTGAAGGGTGGCTGCCACGAGAGTGTCTCGCGCGTCGTTCTCGTGTCCACCTCGAGACTGTCCAGCAACCGTTCGACCACGGGCCTCCGCCCCGCCAGCGAGCCCAGCCGTCTCAGCGCTGCAGGAGACACCGGAATGCTTCTCGGCTTCCGGCCAAACGCCGAGGTGAGGCTGGACAGAAGTTCGTGGGTGGAGAGTGCTTCGCCATCGCTGACCAGAAACGTCCGGTTGGCGGCGTTCGGGTGATCGAGGGTGCTGATCACGAGATCGCAGAGGTTTCCGACATAGACGAGCGACCGCCGGTTCCTGACCTTCGAGAAGATCGATGGTGCGCCGCTTTCGGCCCATTTTATCAGGCTGCGGAAATTGCCGCCGACGCCTTGTCCGTAGACGAGGGGAGGGCGGATGATCACGATCTCAAGGCCGGTTTCCCGGCCAATCTCCCGCAAGGCGGCTTCGGCCTCGGCTTTCGAGACCGCGTAGGGATCCTGCGGATCTGGCGGATCATCGGCCGTGAAGGGCCTGCCGGGTTCCGTCCGCTCCCCGTTCACCTTGATCGAGCTCAGGAAGACGAAGCGTTTCACGCCGGCCGCGGCCGCTTGCCGGGCAAGGTTGGCCGTCGCTTCGACATTGGCCTCACGAAACTGCGAGAGAGGATCGTCTGCCGTTTCGTGCATGACATGCACACGCGCCGCCAGATGGACGACCGTCCGGATGCCCTTCAGATGCTCCCGCCAATCGCAGTCTGGCCCGTAGGAGGGAACGTGGATCAGTCCGGGCAAGGCCTGGCGGCTCACGCCGCGTGCCGGCAGGCCGCGTCGCTCGAGCTCGCGCATCAGATGCGTGCCAACGAAGCCGGAAGCGCCGGTGACCAGTGTCGTGTCCATGAGCTCGCCTTTGCGCTCAGCCTCAGCCGAGGGATGCCTTTGGTTCCTCAACGATTTCGGCCGCGATCAGGCTGAACAGCAACTGCCGTGCCCGCTCCTCGTCCTCGGCGATCACGGCTTCCTTCAACTGCTCCAGCCAGACGGCCATGTCGTAACGGGTGATCGCCGCGGAATCGGCGCGCTGGATCTTCGGGTGACGGGTAGGCTCGGCGTTGTTGCGGTCGTAGAACAGTTCCTCGAAGAGCTTTTCGCCTGGCCGCTTGCCGATCACCTCGATGGCGATGCCGCTTTCCGGGTTGCGGGTGTCGCGCACCTGGAAGCCGGCCAGCCGGATCATGTTCTCCACCAGGTCGCCGATGCGCACCGGTTCGCCCATGTCGAGCAGGAAGACATCGCCGCCGCCGGAAAGGGCGCCGGCCTGCACGATCAGTTCGGCCGCCTCCGGGATCGACATGAAGTAGCGCGTCATGTCGGGATCGGTTACCGTGACGGGTCCGCCCTTGGCGATCTGCTGCTTGAAGAGCGGCACGACCGAGCCGTTCGAGCCGATGACATTGCCGAAACGGACGGCGCAGAAGACCTGGCTGCCGGCTCGGGAGCGTGCTTCCATCGCTTTCTGGCGCACGATCAGTTCCGCCCAGCGTTTGGTGGCGCCCATGACGTTGGTCGGCCTCACCGCCTTGTCGGAAGAGATCAGCACGAAGCTCTCGACATTTTCCTCCCCGGCGACGGTGGCGACCGTCAGGGTGCCGAAGACGTTGTTGCGGACGCCCTCCAGAACGTTTGCCTCGACGAGCGGTACATGCTTGTGGGCGGCGGCATGGTAGACCACCTGGACGCCATGGTTGCGCAGCGCCCGGCGAATGGTCGCTTCCTCGGTCACCGAACCCAGCACAGGAACGATCTGATGGTCTCCCGTGGAGCGTAGCTCCTGCTCGATCTGATAGAGCGCATATTCGCTCGCTTCGAGAAGAACGAGCTTGCTCGGGTTCCAGCGGATGATCAACCGACAGAGTTCGGAACCGATGGAGCCGCCGGCGCCCGTCACCATGACGACCTTGTTGGTGAGCGCCCGGCCCAGGAGCTCCTTGTCCGGCGGGACAAAGGAGCGGCCGAGAAGTTCGTCGATGTCGATCTCGCGGATCTGGTTGACGATATATTTGCCGTCGACGAGGTCGGTGATGTCGGGAAGCGTCCGTACCCGCACGCCTAGACCGGTGACCGTGGCGATCACGCTCTGGCGCTTGTCGGCACGGATGGAGGACATGCTGAGCACGATTTCCTTGATCCCGTAACGGTCGATCAAGGTGGGGAGTTCGCTGGCGGGAAAGACCCGGTAGCCGGCAATATCGCGCCCGTGATTGGAGGGATCGTCATCGATCACGCCCATGACGTAGCGATTGCCATGTCCCCTCAGGGCTTGCGCGAGCTGGGCGGCAGAGGGACCGGCGCCATAGATGAAGATGGGTTCTTCGTCGCGGCGAAGACCGGTGCCGGTGTTGAGGATCCACTTTGCCCCGAACCGCATGCCGCCGATCAGCAGTGTCCCGAGGATGAAGTAGAAGAAGGGGACGGAGCGGGGCACGATGCCCTGGCCGGCCATCTCCATCAGGAAGATGATGATGACCCAGCTCATCGTGGCGATCAGCATGGCTCTGATGATGGTCCAGATGGCTGCTTCAGGCAGATAGCGGATCACCGAACGATAGAGGCCGAGACGAATGAAGACCGGAATGGCGACCACCGGTGCGAAGGCGGCCAGGATCAGACGTTCCGAGGTGATATCCGGCGTCCATTCCGACAGCCGGATCGCGTAGCTGCCCCACAGGGCGACCATCAGCGCCAGGGTATCCAGGCCGATCATGAGGATGCGCTTCCAGACCCGTGGCGTGCGGACGATCTGGTCCCTGATGCGCCGGACCAGCGGATGATCGGTCATAGTCGTCGAAGACATCATGTGTGCTTACGCAAGTCCAAGGTTGTCGTTGTCGCCGCCGTCAAGGCAGTCATGGAGCCTATCAGTGTTTTACGCCTGCCGCGCGGGCGACCTTTATGGCCGTCATGAACAGGATGCGCAAATCGAAAAGCATGCTCCGTCTCCTCAGATATTCCGCATCCAGCGCGACTTTTTCGGGTATGGCCAGTTCATCCCGACCATTCACCTGAGCCCAGCCGGTCAATCCGGGCAGCAGCCTGTGCACCTGCTCTTGCGTCCGTGCAGCGATCAGATCATCCTGATTGAAGAGGGCAGGACGAGGGCCAACAAGGCTCATGTCCCCCTTCAGGATGCACCAGAGCTGCGGCAGTTCATCGAGGCTCGTCTTGCGCAGGAAGCCGCCGACCGGCGTCAGATGCCGCGCCGGATCCGTCAGGAGATGTGTCGCAACGACTGGCGTGTCCGTGCGCATGGTCCGAAATTTCGGCATCAGAAAGACATGGTTGTCCCGTCCGATCCGCTTCGACCAGTAGAGCGCAGGCCCCGGAGACGTCGCACGCACCGCCAGCAGCACGAGGGCCATCGGCAGTGCAAACAGCACTGCCGCGCCCGCCGCGACGAAGATGTCAAATGCGCGCTTTGAGGACATCTGGGAAACAGTCCATCCAATCAAGTGGTTCTAACATGCAAGGTGCACGTCAATTGTCTCAGGGACCTAGACGGAATGGGACACGGCTGCAACACCTCCTGCTGCCCGACTATGCTGTGCACGCTATCTTCTCCGCGCCAGCTTCGCGTGCTCCAAAAGCGTGACGGCGAACACGGCCGAACCCGCCAGGATGAAAAAGCTTTCGCCGATGGCCAGCCGATTGTTGGAGTTGGATGCGATCGTGCAGAAGAAGAAGAAACTGAGGGTGTAGAGGTAATTCGTCGTGCTCGTCGGCAAGAGCCCGCTTGCGTGAGCCCTGTGGATCCGTCGCATGGCGGCTGCGGCGAAAACCAGCAAGAAAACGAGCCCCAGCAGCCCGTGCCGGACGAGGATCTCGAGGTAGCCGTTATGGAGCAGGTTGTAGCCGACGTCGGCATAGCTCGTCTGGCGCCACTCCCGCAGCCATAGATTTCCCCAGCCGGTCAGCGGGGATCCCTCGATGAGTTCCAGGGCGTTCGTCCAGAGCATGAGACGTTCCCGCATGGCTCCCGGCGTGTTCGGGTCGTTGATAGCGACCTGCATGGCGTTCATCGGGTTGTCGCTGGCGAGAGTGCCTTGCGTCAATCGGGCCGAGGCGTCCATGGTCGTTCCGGCCACCTTGAGCACGTAAGGCGAGATGATCGTTGCGCTGGTTGCCGCCAGGAGAGCAATGGCAGCGAGGAGGTAGATACGATGCCGTCCCGCCAGGTAGTAGACGGCCAGGAGCGCCATCAAGCAAAGGGTTGCGGCAAGCGCAAGCCAGGCTCCCTTGGACTGCGCACCGAGCACGCCGGTAAGGCTGAGAGCGGCAGTTGTCCCACCCAGAGCGAGATAGGCCCACTTGAACTGCGTCGCCAGGTGGCCCTTCTCCTTGGCATACAGCAGCCAGAACAGGCTCGATATGAAGAGCATGGCGCTTGCGACGCCGGCGTGGATCGGGTTGTTGTGGAACAGCGGCTCGAACCGCTCGCCGCTCATGATGGCCGGAATGTCCAAAGTGGCGATGAGCCCGATCGCCCCGGCCGCCAGCAGCAGCGTCGCCGCGGTGAACAGATGCCTCCTGGTAGCGTAGAGCGCGACGCCGACGAGAGGAAAGAACGCGGGGAAGGCATAGAGCCATTCCGACGATCCTTTTTGGTCATAGAGGATGATCCCGGCGCCGAAGCGCAGGACGACGTAAGCAGACCAGGCATAGCAAAGACGGGCCAGCCAATCTTTCGATATCTGTCTGACGTCCGCGTCGTGGCGGACGAGAACGAAGATGACGAAGCCGATCGTTACATAGCGGTAGACATCGCTTTCCTTCACCATGGCCGAAGCCATCAGCGCCCACAGCACGGGGAAGAGGATCGCTCTTGTCTTCTCCAGGCTGATCAACGATTTGGTCCCCTCAGCCCGCATGGTCAACTCGGTCCAAAGGCTTAGCCGCGAAGCGCATAGCCGAGCCTTTTTGCATCATCGATGAATCGCAGCCCGTAGGTGTTCAGGCGCTTCCACCAGGCAAATTTTGTGGCTCGATAGGTCTCTCGCGATGCGATCGTCGTGTCCTCTTCGGTCGTCCTCGCCACGTCAGTGCGCATTGTATAGATTTCGATCCCCGTATCCCAGCCGCGTTCGAGAGCGACATCCCAAGGATATGCCATTCTTCGCAATTTCTCGACCAGTTTTGCCGCACCGGCACGGCTGACGGCATAACATGCCGCCGAGCCCTGAGGTCCATGCGCTGCACGACCGATTTCATCGCCGAGCGAAGAGGTGCAATAGTGTCGGAACCAGACCACGCGGTGGTTGAAAAGCTTGATGACGTCGGCGCCGCGGCAGGCTTGGAACGCGGCAGCCGTCCGTCGACAGAGATCCTCGCTCAATACCAGGTCGTCTTCGACGATGATCCCGACCGCCTCTCCTGTCTCGAGGAATGCAGAAAGCGCCTTGAGATGGCTTCGGTAGCAGCCGTATTCGCCAGCCAGGAGGGTTCGCCCGTTCTTGCGCCTGAAGGCGCCTTCATCGTAATCGACACGTTCGCCGGCAGCCATTACCGTGCCATCGATGCCGGGGATGCGAACAAGATCGAGGCCCATACCGGCAGCTTGCGCCGATAGGGCGTCCCAGCGCTCGGTCGACCGATCAAGGTTGATTGCATAGATCCTAATATTCATTGCCTGCCGTATTCCTCCCCCGCCCGGGGAGCCTGCATCATGCCTTCCCCGTTCGCTATCATTTTCTTAGACCGGCGCACAAGTTCATCATGACGTCATGAGAACACTGCCGAGCCCGTACGATTGGGTTCATCCAGAGGCGATTTTGGGGCCGATTGGAGGTGGAAGAGACTAACGCTTCTCGTGCAGTTTCCGCAACCGCCTTCGCAGGTTCACAAGATGTCGCGCATGCGAGCGTTCGATGCGTTTGACATCGATAAACGTGAAGTCTCCGCACATGGCAAAGGTGTGGATGCCATCCGGGTGATCCACCGACGCGAGATCGCCCGTCAGATCAACCTCCAGATGCCGCATCGCCACGTGCTCCGGCGTCAGAGCGTCGAAGCGAAGAAAGCGCAGGCTGCCACCATAGGTCCGGCTGCAGTCCTGCACGGGGAGGATGACAGCACCATCGGCGCCGACAAAAGGCGTTCCCCCCGGCCGTGCGCCGGCGCGATCTACCATCACCGGATTTTGCGGATGCGTCTTCCAAGGGCCGGTCAGGGTGTCGGAGAAGGCGATGTGAAGCTCGCGCTGATCGCGGGCCCCGGGACCGACGATGGTATAGAACATCCACCACATCCGATCCGTGTAGATCAGCGAAGCCTCGGCGCCGGCGGTATCCGGCAACAGGGCCGTTTCGCGCACCCAGTCGTGGGGAAAGGCGCGGGCGCGATAGAGAGCAATCTCTCCTGCCCTGTGGCTCTCCGGCACCATGAACACGTCTCCGTCGTTCTCGATCATGAAGGGATAGGACAGATGGAAGGGACGCGCCAAGGCGACCTCGCTGCCCTGCCACTGCAAATCAGGCCCGAGCTCATGGCGCTCGATTACCGCATGCTTCGTCCGGTAATCGAAGGCTTCCACGAAGACATGCATGGTGCCATCGCGCTGGATGCCGAAGGGATCGGCCAGATACCGCCAAGGGCCGGGCTCGGGCAGCCATGTTATGCGGGGAGACAGGCGCGCCAGCGCAGCCGGGACCAGCAGCTCATGGGCTGGCGCAGGGACGATGCCGACCCGCCAGAAGTCGCTCTTAGGTTTTGGAAACATCGGTCAATGACAAGCCGGAGATGTGGGGCATTGGCTCGCTGCGCTGCTGGAGCCTGTCGGCAACCTGAGCATAGAACTCCAGGACATTGGCAACTCCGGTCGATCGAGAGAAAGGACCTAGATCGTAGTCTATCCTCTGGGAGCTCACAACACGGTCGGATCGAAGCGCAATGGATAGCGCTTCACTCAGGTCATCGACAGATCCCGGACGAACAAGCGTCACCGGATAGTTACGTAGATACTCCGCGGGCCCCTCGGTTGCGGTGGCTATGATCGAAAGGCCCTCCTGCATGGCCTCCAGTATCGCCAGACCGAAGGTTTCTTCTCGTGAAGGCGATATGAAGAGGTCGAGGTTTTGCAGGAATCCAGAGACGTTGTCTCGATGCCCGAGCAGGTGAATTCGCGGATCGCCTGCGATCAGCTTCGTTAGTTCCGCGCGCTGCGGGCCTTCGCCAAGCATCACCAGAGCTGCATCATGGGGAGCCGATCGCAGAAAGGCAGAGATCAGAACGTCCTGGCCCTTGCTGGGATGCAGCCGCCCGACAGCCCCCACAAGCCTGGTCTCTGCGGGCAAATCGAGCTCGGCCCGCAGGTCGGTCGTCTCGCTATGGGTCCTCGCAGGCAGCCAGTTCGAAATCACACGGGCCTGCCCGGCGTAGCCGTTCAGGCGCGTGAGTTGCGAACCGTTCACGCAGATCAGGCCGTCGAGCCTTGCGTGTTGTTTCGGCTTAAAGCCGACATGCAGAGTTGCGATCTTGGCTACGGTATTCGGTGCCTTCGCCACGGCCTTGCAGGCGGGGCTGAGGTGGGCGTGGCATATGTCGATCGCGTCGGCGGCAATCAGGCGGCGCAGTTTCAGGCTGCGGAGAAATGGTGTCCTGAAGCCGTGAAAGGTGACATTCTCGGACAAGAGGCCGCCGAGGGGAGACCCAGCATTTCCTGCAACATGGACCTCATGGCCCAATGCAGCCTGCTCATTGGCGAGGTCGACACAATATCGTTCTGAACCCGCTATGCGCGATGTGAACAGCACGTGAAGAATGCGGAATCGCTGCAACACCGAAGGTTATCCTCATAGATGGTTTGCCGCCAAACAACCGTGGCGCAGGTAAATCGCAGATCACATTTTCGATGTTTCGGCAATTTCTATCTGGAATTGAAGTCTTGTCCGGATGCCGCTGGACCAGTTCAAGCAAACTCAACGCCCCGGCGCTGATGGAAAACTTTACTTTGACCTTTGTCCGCAAGTCGCGTGTTCATCCTTTATTCCGGAATGGAGAGAAAAAAATGCCAATGAGCCTCTCGCCAACGTGTCTCACTCAGCTATAGATCATCCCCAGTTTCCATTTAGATGATTGATGGCATTGCATGGGTGGCAAAAGGTTGTTTCTGAAACTTGTCTTCGGAAACGTTCGCGGTGGGAAGATCCATTCTGCCCTGCGCGCCAGGAAAATCGAAAGACTGCCCGACCGGCAGGTGATGCTCAACAGCTACCTCCCTGCCTTCGCAGCGGAGGTCGGTAACATCCTGTGGGTCGGCTGCCAGGAGTATACGGCGAAGTATCTCGAGGTGCTGGAACAGGACGGGGGGCGCGTCTGGTCGACGGACATCGATCCTGACGCTGCCGGCTGGGGGCACCCGGAACGACACCGCGCGGGCGATATCCGCGTCGCGGATCAACTTTTCGCGGATGTAAGGTTTGATTCCATCCTGTTGAACGGCGTGCTGGGGTTTGGCGTCAACGCTCGGGAGGACCAGGTCAAGACCTTTTCAGCGCTGGCAAGGATCCTCAATCCGGGAGGGCGGTTGCTGGTCGGCTGGAACAGCAACAAGATCGACAATCCGGTCGAGGCTGGCCTGGCGTCTCCATGGCTGACGCCTGCGCCGTTTGCAGGATTGGGACCGCGGGTAACGGTGCCGAATTCGACCCATGTTTATGAGATGCTCGTGCGCAACATCTGACGGCTGCCGCCAAAAACCTTACACATCGGGATCGAGCATGCCATAAGGGCGCCGCAACGTGACGCCTGGGCCAAAAACATGATCCGCATCGAGAACATCAGCAAGCAGAACAGCCACCGCCTTCTCTTCATCGAGGCCTCGGCAGCCTTGAACAAGGGCGAGAAAATCGGCCTCGTCGGGCCGAACGGCGCCGGCAAGACGACGCTCTTTAGGATGATCACCGGCGAGGAGCAGCCGGACGACGGCCAGGTCGCCGCCGAGAAGAATGTCTCGATCGGCTACTTCAATCAGGATGTCGGCGAAATGGAAGGGCGCAGCGCCGTGGCCGAGGTCATGGAAGGGGCGGGGCCTGTGAGCGAGGTCGCAGCAGAACTGCGGTTGCTCGAGGCAGCGATGTCGGATCCGGATCGCATGGACGAGATGGACCAGATCATCGAGCGCTATGGCGAGGTCCAGGCGCGCTACGAGGAACTCGACGGCTATGCGCTGGAGGGCCGGGCGCGCGAAGTGCTGGCGGGTCTCAGCTTCTCGCAGGAGATGATGGACGGCGATGTCGGCAAGTTGTCGGGCGGCTGGAAGATGCGGGTGGCGCTCGCCCGGATCCTGCTGATGCGGCCGGACGTCATGCTGCTCGATGAGCCGAGCAACCACCTCGATCTTGAAAGCCTGATCTGGCTGGAGGAGTTTCTGCGCGGCTATGACGGCGCGCTGCTGATGACCTCCCACGACCGCGAATTCATGAACCGCATCGTCACCAAGATCATCGAGATCGATGCCGGTTCGCTCAACAGCTATTCCGGCGACTACGGGTTTTACGAGGAGCAGCGGGCGCTCAACGAGAAGAACCAGCAGGCACAGTTCGAACGGCAGCAGGCGATGCTGGCCAAGGAGATGAAGTTCATCGAGCGCTTCAAGGCGCGCGCCTCGCATGCCACGCAGGTCCAGAGCCGGGTCAAGAAGCTCGACAAGATCGATCGCGTCGAGCCGCCTCGGCGGCGCCAGACGGTGGCATTCGACTTCCTGCCGGCACCGCGCTCGGGAGAGGATGTCGTCAACCTGAAAAACGTCCACAAGGCCTATGGCAGCCGGACCATCTACGAAGGGCTGGACTTCATGGTCCGCCGCCGCGAGCGCTGGTGCATCATGGGCGTCAACGGTGCGGGCAAGTCGACGCTCCTGAAGCTCGTCACCGGCGCCACCGATCCGGACGAAGGCCGAGTCTCGCTCGGGGCCAGTGTCAAGCTCGGCTATTTCGCCCAGCATGCGATGGACGTGCTGGACGGCGAAAGCACAGTCCTGCAATGGCTGGAGGAGCAGTTTCCCAAGGCAGGGCAGGCGCCGCTACGCGCGCTGTCCGGCTGCTTCGGCTTCTCGGGCGACGACGTGGAGAAGCGCTGCCGGGTTCTGTCGGGTGGCGAAAAGGCGCGGCTGGTGATGGCGGCCATGCTGTTTGACCCGCCGAACTTCCTCGTCCTCGACGAGCCGACCAACCACCTCGACCTCGACACCAAGGAAATGCTGATCAAGGCGCTGTCGGCCTATGAAGGCACCATGCTGTTCGTCTCGCACGATCGCCGCTTCCTCTCGGCTCTGTCCAACCGGGTGCTGGAGCTGGCGGAAGACGGCATCCACCAGTATGGCGGCGGCTACACCGAATATGTGGAGCGCACGGGCCAGGAGGCGCCGGGCCTGCTGCGGCAGTAGCCGAGCCTACCCTCGGGCGATGGCGTGGAAGAAGCTGCCGCTGACATGTCCCCGGCGCCCGCCGGAAAAGCCGATCTCCTTGCCGAGGCCATCGGCGATGGTCGCCAGCGGTTCATCCGTGCCGGGGGAGATGACACGGGCATAATGGAATTCATGGCCGCGGATCGTCTCGCCTTTGCGCCCCAGCGGACTGTCGGCCAGAAGCGTGGCCTGGCGGTAGCCGAGGTTCATCTTGCGCTTGGCAAAGCTCGTCTGGTGCGAGAGCAGGCCGGTCATCCGGTGCATCTCGCCCTCGGCATCCTCCAACGCTTCGCCGAGTACCATGTAGCCGCCGCATTCGCCGTGGACGGGCTTCTTCTCCGCAAAGCGCTGAATGCCGCTCCGGAAGGTCTCTGCCGCGGCCAAGGCACCGGCGTGCAGTTCGGGATAGCCTCCCGGAAGCCAGCAGACGTCGCAGTCCTCAGGCGGGCTTTCGTTGGCGAGCGGCGAGAAGGGTACGAGTTCCGCGCCGGCGTCCTGCCAGTGGCGGCCAAGGTGGGGATAGAGAAAGGTGAAGGCGGCGTCCTGCGCCAGTGCGATCCGCTGGCCGGGTGGGGACAATGCGTGATCCGTCGCCCCTGCCGCAACATCGAAAGGCCGGGCAGCGGCAAAGATCGCGTCAAGGTCGAGCACCGCTTCCATCGCGTCGGCAAGACGGTCGATATGCGCATTCATCTCCGGATGCTCGCTCGCCTGCACCAGCCCCAGATGCCGCTCCGGCAGAACAAGGGTCGGATCACGCAGCACGGTGCCGAGCACCGGCAGGCCTATATCGGCTATGGCCTCGCTGCAGAGGCTGCGGTGGCGCTCGCTGCCGGCCCGGTTCAGCACGCAGCCGGCGATCTTCACCTCAGGATCGTAATGGGCAAAACCGTAGGCGACTGCGGCGGCCGTCTGCGATTGCCCCGAGATGTCGAGCACCAGCAGCACGGGCACGCCGAACTGGCGCGCCAGGTCGGAGGCCGCACCCGTCCGGTTGCGGTCGCTGCGGATGCCGTCGAAGAGGCCCATGGCGCTTTCGATCAGCAGCAGTTCCGCGTCCTCCGCCTGCGCGCGTGCCAGATGGCGAAGCAGCCCCGGCTCCATGGCCCAACTGTCGAAATTGAGGCCTGGCAGGCCGGTTGCCGCCTCATGGAAGCCTGGGTCGATGAAATCCGGCCCGGTCTTGGCGCCGCGCACCTTCACGCCGCGCCGGGCAAAGGCCCGCAGCAGGCCGATGGTGACGCTTGTCTTGCCGGAGCCCGACCGGGGGGCGCCGATGATCAGCGCACGGGCGCTCACGTGGCCGGCTCCTGGGTCAGCACGTCGCGCATCGTGACGATGTCGCCGATGACGATCAGCGCTGGGGCCGAGAAGTCCTGCCGATCCACTTCCCGCTCCACGGTGTCCAGCGTCGCGACCAGCAGCCGCTCGTCAGGCGTGGTGGCGGCCATCAGCACCGCCGTCGGCGTTGAAGGCGAGAGACCTCCCTCGATCAGCAGGCGGCTGATCTCGCCGATCATCTTGAGGCCCATGTAGACGATGATCGGCTCGCCGAGCTTGGCCAGCGCGCGCCAGTCGAGGTCGTCCTCGGTGCCTGCAGCGTGGCCGGTGGCGAGCGTGATCGAGCGGCTGATGCCGCGCATGGTGGCCGGAATGCGCGCCGAGGCGAGTGCTGCCAGCGACGACGTCATTCCCGGCAGGATGCGAAAGGGGATGCCGGCCTTCACCAGGGCTTCGGCTTCCTCGCCGCCGCGCCCGAAGATGAAGGGGTCGCCGCCCTTCAGCCGCAGCACCTTCTTGCCGGCTTGCGCCAGCTCGATCAGGGAAGCGGTGATGTTGTCCTGCGTCGCGGACGGCTTGCCGCCGCGCTTGCCGGCAAAATGCAGTTCAGCCGCGGTGGCAAACGCCAGAACCTCCGGCGAGACGAGCGCATCGTAGACGATGCAGTCGGCCTTCGACAGGGCATCGGCCACTTGGAGCGTCAGGTAGCGGGGATGGCCGGGACCTGCGCCGGCAAGCCAGACATGGCCCGGCTCGAACCGGGGCGCTGCAGCAGAAATGGCGGCGATGGCATCATTCAGACTCATGCGACAACCTTTTGCCGATGACGGCGCTCGACCGCAAGGATATAGAACGCCCATGGAGACCAACGACAAGAACCTTCGCCGGGGCTGGACCACGGGCACCTGCGCGGCTGCCGCCACCAAGGCGGCCTGCATGGGGATGCTCGAAGGTCGCTTTCCGTCGATGGTCGAGGTCACGCTGCCGGGCGGCCAACGACCGGCCTTTGCCGTCGCGCAGGAGGAAATCGGCGGCGATTTCGCTCGGGCGGGCATTGTGAAGGATGCCGGCGACGACCCGGACGTCACCCATGGCGCGCTGATCGTCAGCACCGTGCGGCGCGGACAGCCGGGTGCCGGCATTACCTTTCACGCCGGCAAGGGCGTCGGCATGATCACCCGCGCCGGCCTGCCGCTGCCGCCGGGGGAGCCGGCCATCAACCCGGTTCCGCGAAAGATGATCGCCGCGGCGATTGCCGAGGTAATGGGCGGGGACGCCGATCTTGCTGTGGAAATCTCCGTCGTCGACGGCGAGAAGCTGGCCGAAAAGACGCTCAACGGGCGTCTCGGGATCGTCGGCGGGCTGTCCATTCTCGGCACGACCGGCATCGTCATTCCGTTTTCCTGCTCCGCCTGGATCCATTCGATCTGGCGCGGTATCGACGTCGCGCGCGCCGCCGGCCTCACCCATGTGGCGGGTTCCACCGGCAATGCCTCCGAAATGGCCGTTGCCGCCCATCACGGCCTGCCCGACGTCGCCCTGATCGACATGGGCGATTTCGTCGGCGGCATGCTGAAGTATCTGCGCGATCATCCGGTCCCTCGCATCACCGTCGCCGGGGGCGTCGCCAAGATGACGAAGCTCGGCCAGGGGATGCTCGACGTCCACTCCAAGCGCGGCCTGCCTGATCTCGAGGCGCTGGCGCAGGTGGCGCGGGACTGCGGGGCAGGCGAAGAACTTTCTGCTCGGATTGCCGGCGCCAACACGGTCGCCGAAGCGTTCGACCTCGCCTCCGAAGCGGGCGTCGAGATCGGCAACCGGATTGCCGCACGGGCCTGGACGACGGCCGCGAAAGTCCTCAAGCAATCCGAGATCTCGCTCGAGATCCTGGTGTTTGATCGCAACGGCCGCCTCAGGGGACGGGCTGATTTCACCCCCAGCGATCATTCCGAACCCGTGTCGTTCTGAGGCCAGCCGGGTCGAAAGCGCCGCACATAGTCGGCATTGTATAGCTGGCTTTCCACAAAATCCGAGGCACCGAGGCCACGGCCGACGAAGATGATGGCCGTCCGCTCCACCGGTTCGGCGGCAAGCTTGGCTTCAATGTCGAGCAGCGTTCCGCGGATGATGCGCTCCTCCGGCCAGGATGCACGGACGACGATCGCGACGGGGCAGTCCTTGCCGTAGAAGGGCAGAAGCTCAGCCACCACACGGTCGATGACGTGGATGGCGAGATGGATCGCCAGCGTTGCACCTGTCGCACCGAAGCCGGCCAACGTTTCGCGGTCCGGCATCTTGGACGCGCGGCCGGAGATGCGGGTCAGCACCAGGCTCTGGGCGACTTCCGGGATCGTCAGCTCGCGTCTCAGCGCGGCGGCAGCGGCGGCGAAGGAGGGGACGCCGGGCGTCAGCGTATAGTCGATGCCGTGCTTCTCGAGCCGCCGGATCTGTTCGGCGACCGCACTCCACACAGACAGGTCTCCGGAATGCAGGCGCGCCACGTCCTTGCCGTCGCGATGCGCTGCTAGGTATTCAGCCTCGATGTCGTCCAGCGAAAGCGAGCCGGTGTCGACGATGCGGGCATCCGCCGGGCAGTAGTCGAGGAGCTCGCGTGGCATGATGGAGCCGGCATAGAGGCAGACGGGGGAGCGGGCGAGGATGTCGCGGCCGCGCACGGTGATGAGGTCGGCGGCGCCGGGACCCGCGCCGATGAAATGGACGGTCATGAGGTTTCTCCGGAGCGGGCGAGCGCGCAGGTGGCGCCCTCGGCGATCACACGGGCCACGATCAGTTCGGACGCCGGACCGGCCAAGGCCAGCGCTGCCGCTTCCGACAGGCTGGGCGAGACGGTTCTGGCAAGACTGTGCTGCGAGACCGTCCGCGTCCGCGGCTCGGCGGCCGTCAGATCTTCGTCGGTAACGATGTGAAGCGGCAGGCCGAGACGGGCCGCCAGGTCGAGGATACCCGGCTCGTCTTCCTTGATCGTTCCGGTCGCCAGTGCTGTCACGGCATTAGGGTCGATGCGAGCCTCCTCGCAGGCCAATCGCAAGGCCGCTTCCACCCCGTCTGCCGAGGTCCCTCGACGGCAGCCAAGACCCGCGACGATCATTCGTCTGTTCCATTCTTCTGCCATGTCCATTGTGTGACCGGCATGGCGGACCGCCAGCCCTGCATACTGCCCACAGATTCCGCGCGGCTCACCTGCAGGCGGATGAGATGACCGCCGAAGCGAGCCTGCGCTGCCAGCAGGACGGCCTCCATCTCGAGCGTCACGGCATTGGCGATCAGGCGGCCCTCCGGCTTCAGGCATTGCATCGCCGTCTCCAGCACGCCCGGCTCGCTGCCGCCACCGCCGATGAAGATCGCGTCGGGTGGTTGCAGCCCGACAAGCGCCGCAGGGGCGCTACCTTCGACGATGGTCAGCCCCGGCACGCCGAAGGCCTGCGCATTGCGACGCCCCCTGGCGGCGCGAACCGGATCGGCCTCGATACCGATGGCGCGCATGGAGGTATGCCGGAGCATCCATTCGATGCCGATAGAGCCCGATCCGGCGCCGATGTCCCAGAGCAGTTCTCCCCGGCGCGGCGCCAGCGCCGACAGGGTGACGGCGCGGATCTCCCGCTTGGTCATCTGGCCGTCGTGCTCGAAGAGATGATCCTCAAGCCCGGTCGCCAGTGGCAGGACCCGTGCCGGTCCGTCGGCGCGGACTTCCAGGGCGATAAGGTTGAGCTCGTTGATGTCCTCCAGGGCAAAGGCCGAGGCGTCCGTTGTCCGAATCCGCTCGCTCTCGCCGCCCAACGCTTCGAGGACGGTCAAGCTTGAATTTCCGAATCCTGTCTCGAACAGCAGCCGCGCAACATCTGCCGGGCCACGGCTATCAGAGGTCAGCGCCAGCAGGCGGCGGCCGGGGTGGAGGAGGGGGCGGATCAAGTCCACCGGCCGGCCATGCAGCGAGACCGTCTCGACATCCTGCAGCGCCCAGCCGAGGCGCGATGCAGCAAGCGAAAAAGCGGAGGGCGACGGATAGGTAATGTATTCCTGTGCATCGAGATGCCGCGACAGGGTGACGCCGACGCCAAAGAGGAAGGGGTCGCCGGAGGCGAGCACGCAGACGGACGTACCGCGCAGGGCCAGCACGTCGCGCATCTGCGGGTCGAAGGGAGTGGCCCAGGGTCTCGCCTCGCCACGGATCAGCGCCTGCGCCAGCTCCAGATGCCGCCTCCCGCCGAAGACGGTGGTGGCGGCGCCGATCGCATGTCTCGCATTCTCGGCCAGTCCGGCAATGCCGTCCTCGCCGATGCCGACGATGGACAGCCAGCGGTCTGCCGTTGCATGGTCGGCGCGCGACTCAGGAGGCATCGTGAAATACTCCATCCTCATTCTCGGCGGCACGGCGGAAGCTCGCAAGCTGGCCGAACGACTGTCGGGCGATCCTCGCTATCGCCTGGAGCTGTCGCTCGCCGGGCGCACGCTGGTGCCGGCCGAACATGCGGTGCCGCTGCGCATAGGCGGCTTCGGTGGTGCCGAGGGCCTGGCGGAATACCTGCGCGTGAACCGGATCGCGATGCTGATCGATGCGACGCACCCCTATGCGGCGCAGATCTCCGCCAATGCCGCGGCGGCCTCGCGTCTCTCGGGCGTGCCGCTGCTGGCGCTGCGCCGCGCGCCCTGGCAGCATCAGCAGGGTGATCGCTGGCGCTTGGTGGAAAGCGTCGCGGACTCTGTGACCGCTTTGGGCGAAACGCCGCGCCGGGTCTTCCTGACGCTCGGACGCCAGGAGCTCCTGCCCTTCGAGGCGGCTCCGCAGCATCACTACCTGATCCGCAGCGTCGATCCGGTCGAGCCGCCGCTCGACGTCCCGCATGCCGCATACATCACCGACCGTGGACCCTTCGAGGAGGGGCATGAGGCGGCGCTTCTGTCCGCTCACGGCATCGAGGTCATCGTCGCCAAGAACAGCGGCGGACCGGCCAGCTACGGCAAGATCGCGGCCGCCCGGGCGCTCGGCATCGACGTCGTGCTGATCCAGCGGCCGGAACTCCCCGATGTCGACGCGGTCGGCTCTGTCGACGAGATGATAGATCGCCTCGGTCATGCGCTGCCGCCCCGGTAGCTGCGCGGTGAATAGACGAGCGGCGGCCTGCCGTCGCGGGGGATGATCCGGGTCTCGGGCGAACCGACGATGACGCAGGTCGCCATGTCTGCCATGTTTCCTGCGGCATCCTTCAGCGCGACGGTTCGGATGATCTCGTCGGGGCGGCCCGCCGCCCGTCCGAAGATCACCGGCACGTCCGCGGGCAGATGCTTGCGCAGGAGGTCGAAGGCGGCGTCCAGCTGATGCGGCCGCGCCTTGCTGATGGGATTGTAGAAGGCCATCACGAAGCCTGCCTCGGCAGCCGCCACGAGGCGCTTCGCGATGATCTCCCAGGGCTTCAGGTTGTTGGACAGCGAAATGGCGCAGAAATCGTGGCCGAGCGGCGCGCCGGCGCGTGCCGCCACCGCCAGCATGGCCGTTACCCCCGGGATCACCGAGACGTCGATATCCCGCCACTCTGCCGGTCCGTCCTCGATCGCCTCGCAGACGGCGGCCGCCATGGCAAAGACGCCGGGATCGCCGCCGGAGACGACGCAAACTTTGCCTCCCTCTGCCGCCATCGCCAGCGCCGCCTTCGCGCGCGCCAGTTCCTCGCGGTTGTCGGAGGCGTGCCGGCGCTGGTCGGGGCGCAGCGACAGCCGGTCGATATAGGGGAAATAGCCGAAGAAATCTTCCGAGCTCGCGACAGCTGCCGCCGCCTCCGGCGTCATCTGGTCCGGGCTACCCGGGCCCAGCCCGACGACCACGAGTGAACCGGCAGCAGACTTCGTCATGGCCGCGCCTTCCAGCCGGGGACGAGGACCAGCGAGAAATAGGGTGCCGAGCTTTCGTCGCGGTCGGCGAGCCGTTGCGCCGAGCCGTTGCTCATCGTGCCACGCTCCACGTAGAGTGCTTCCGACAGCTTGCCGACGGCCTGCAGGGCGCGGCGGATCTTCGGCAGGTTGCGACCGACCTTCATGATCACGGCGCCATCCGTATCCGACAGGCGCTCCGTCAGCTTTTCCTCCGACAGGGTGCCGGGCAGCACGCTCAGGATGTCGTCGCCCTGCACCAGCGGCAGGCCGGCCATGGACCAGCAGCCGGACATGGCGGTAACGCCGGCCACCACCTCGGCCTCGTAGTTCGGCGCAAGGCGCACGTGCAGATGCATGTAGGAGCCGTAGAAAAGCGGATCGCCCTCGCTCAGCACCGCAACATTTCGCCCCTCGTCGAGATGGACGGCGATCTCGCGTGCCGAGCGATCGAAGAAGTCGGCGATCGGGCCGCGATAATCGGCCTCGTCCTTGTGCGTCTCCACCGTCACCGGGTAGACGAGCGGCAGTTCCACCGTTCCCGGCCTGATGTGAGCCGCGACGATCGTTCGGCCATTACCGGCGCTGCCTTTCTTGCAGAAGAAGGCGACGACGTCGGCCTCGGATAGCGCCCGCACCGCCTTCAGCGTCAGAAGTTCCGGATCGCCCGGCCCGGTGCCGACGCCGGTGAGTCTGCCCTTGGCGGCGGCTGTCACAGGCCGGCCCTCGCCAGAGCGTTGACGGCGGCTGCCGTCATCGCCGATCCGCCCATGCGTCCGCGCACCACCGCATAGGGAATGCCGAGCGGGCTTTCCATCAGCGCTTCCTTGGATTCGGCTGCGCCGACGAAGCCGACCGGCATGCCGATGATGGCCGCCGGCCGTGGCGCGCCGGCATCGAGAAGTTCAAGCAGGCGGAAGAGGGCGGTCGGGGCATTGCCGATCGCGACCACCGCCCCCTCCATCTCGTCCCAGAGGTCGAGCGCCGCTGCCGAGCGGGTGTTGCCGATGGTGCGCGCCAGTTCGATGGTGCGGCTGTCGCGCAGGGTGCAGATCACCGGGTTGCCGGCGGCGAGACGGGCGCGGGTGACGCCCTGCGCCACCATTTCCGCGTCGCAGAAGATCGGCTTGCCGGCCTGAAGGGCGCCGCGGGCTGCCGAGACGAAGTCGTCGGAGAACCGGAAATGCTCGGCCGCCTCGACGAGGCCGCAGGCATGGATCATGCGGATGGCGACATCGGCCTGTTCGGCGGTAAAGGTCGAAAGGTCTGCCTCTTCGCGGATGATCGCGAAGGATTTCTCGTAGATGGCATCGCCCTCGCGGATGTAGTCGTAAGAGGTCATGGTTGTCCTGACATGAGATGGGCAGAAATGCGGTCCGGCCCGAGCCGGGACAGGCAGGCTGCAGAGTGTTCGCCATCGCGGCGTTCGCTCCTGACGAGGGCGGAGACACGGCCAAGCGCGGTAGCGATATTGTGCGGGTCGATCACCGCGAGCGCCGGATCGGCTGCGCGACCAGCAATCCAGGCCAGTCCGGCCGGCGTGCCGCAGAGCGTGATCGGGGATGGCTGCGGATGGGCACAGCCCTTGGCGCAGCCGGAGACGTGCAGCTTGAAGGAGCCATCCAGCAGGTCGCCGCATTCGCGCGCAGCCAGAGCGCCGAGGGCGTGCGTCTCGACCTCTCCCGATGCGCAGGCGGGTCGACCGGGGCAGGCGGCAATGGAACTGCGGGGATCATCGGCGGAGGTGATGAAGCCGTTGAAGTCTGCGAAGGCGAGCAGTCCGTGGCAGGCGTCGGGCCGGCCGAAGAAGATGAGCGAGTGATCGAACGCCGGCTTCACCGCATCCAGGCCCAAATCCACCGCCTGCCCGCAGAGTGCGGCAAGCCGTTCGGCCTCGATCTGGCCGAAGGCGGGGCCGGCACCGGCCGCTGCGAAACCGGGTGCCAGCGGGTGCAGGCCAAAGGGCGAAACAGGCTGCGTCGCTGCCATATGGCGCGGCAGGCCGGCTGCCAGGTCGCGACCCCGCGCTTTCATGCCGGTTGCCGCCATCTGGCGAAGCAGGGCGAGCGTTGCCGCGGTAGCCTCTGCCTCGCTGAAGATACCATGGACCCCGCCAGCGTCTTCCGTGCCGCCAAGCAGCAGCTTCCAGCCGATGCCATCGTGGTGCGGTTCCGCCACCAGGCGGACGTCGGCGAGCAGATCCGATAGGCGCAGGCGCCCGCCGCCGTCGACGACGACGCTCATCTTCGGCGCCAGGCCCTGGATCTCGGCGGCGCCCTCAAGGATCGCTGCGGCCAGGGGGCGGGGATCGGTGGTTTCGTCGGCATCCAGTCCAGCCAGCGGCGGCACTTCCACCGCCAGACCGTCCCGCAACGGCAGCTGAAGAAGGCGAACATCGGCATCGAGCTGCGGCGCGGAGAATTCCGTGAGACCGCGAACCTGCAGGTTGCCGCGCGCGGAAATGTCGAGGATGCCGTTGCCGTGGCGGCGCGCCAGCTGGCAGAGGGACGCAAGCTGCGAGGGATGGAGCGCACCCGTCAGTGCGATGCGCGCCAGCAAGCCGTCGCCGGTCTGCATCGGGGCGGAGAGGGCCGGGCAGGCGCCGCGGCGCCTGTCGAGCATGTCGGTGTCGAGCGAAAGCGCCGTCATGCCGCCTTCTCCCCGAACAGCATCTCCAGCTCCTGGTCCACGGCATTGCGGCGGGGATGCCAGAGGCCGCGGCGAAGGGCGGAGCGGAAACGTTCGCCCATGTAGCGTGCGCCTTCCGGGTTCTCTGCGAGCAGGAAGTCGCGGACAACCTCGTCCACCACATAGGCCTCGTAGGTCGCCTCGATCAGCGCATGCGGAATGGCGTGCGTGGTCTCGGCAAAGCCGATCAGCCGGTCGACCGTCTCCACCAGTTCGGCAGCACCCCGTGGCCCGTGGCGCATCTGGCCGGCAATGAAGCGCGGGTTGACGGCGCGCGCCCGCACCACCCGGGTGATGGCTTCTGAGATCGAGCGGGCTCTCGGGTTGTTCGGGTCGGTGGTGTCGAGCGCGATGACATCTGCCTTGCCGCCGAGAGCCGCGACGGCGGCGGAGAAACCGCCGATGAAGGCGACGTCTGCCGATCCGTCGAGCAGATCGCGGCCCGGGTCGTCGCCCGTGTGAACGAGCAGATCCGCCGCCCGGATGCGCTCCGCAAACTGTCCGCGGGCCTCGGCGGCATCGCCTTGCGCGCCGGAAAAGGAATGGCTGGTGGCGTCGAGATAGATGCGGCCGAGCTCTTCGCGCTCATCCCAGCTGCCGTCGGCCAGCTGGTCCTCGATGCCGGCGCCATAGGTGCCGGGTGCCGATCCGAAGATGCGCGAGGGGATGCTGCCCCGCTCCTTCGCCTCTTCGGCGAGCGGATTGTCGCCCGGAGCCTCGTCACGGACGGCAATGGCGCGGGTGGCGGCATCCAGCAGCGCGATCAGCGCGGGGAACATGTCGCGGAACAGGCCGGAGATGCGCAGCGTCACGTCGATGCGCGGACGACCGAGCGATGCCGGCGGCAGGACCTCGATGCCGGTGACGCGCCCGGTCATCGGATCATGGACGGGGCGGGCGCCCATCAGCGCCAGAACCTGTGCCACTTCCTCGCCGCCGCTGCGCAGCGAGGCGCTGCCCCAAAGATCGAAGACGAGACTTGTCGGCCAGTCGCCGTGGTCCTGCAGGTATCGGCGCAGCACCTCATCGGCCGCCTTGCGGCCCAGCTCGAAGGCGGTCGGCGTCGGCAGCGTGCGCGGATCGCTGGCAAAGAGATTGCGGCCGGTCGGCATGACGTCCAGGCGACCGCGGGCCGGTGCTCCGGAGGGGCCGGGACGGACATGGCGTCCGTCGAGGGCGCCGAGCAGTGCGTCGCGTTCGGCCTCCGCGCAGGCCATCCGCGCCGGGTCGTCGTCGTTGACGGCCACCACGCCATAGACATGCTGGCCGTCCTTGATCGAAAAGTCCTTCAGGTCGCAGAGAAAGGCGTCGATGCGGGTCAGCGCCGTATCCGGGTCGTCGTCGCGCGAGACGCCGGCTTCGTCGGCGAGCCCTAGCTCATGGGCGGTGTCGACGATCAGCTTGGCCAGCCGGTCGCGACGCCGCCGATCCAGTCCGTCGGCCTGTGCATATTCGTCGACCAACAGCTCGAGCCGTGTCTGGCTTTCCGACAGTCCGGCGCCAGCCAAAACTGGGGGAAGGTGGCCGATGGTGAGGGCCGCAATGCGCCGCTTGGCGACGGCGGCCTCGCCCGGGTTGGAGACGATGAAGGGATAGATGACGGGCAGGCCGCCGAGGACGATTTCCGGGAAGCATTCACGCGAGAGCGCAGCGGTCTTGCCCGGCAGCCACTCCAGCGTGCCATGGGCGCCGACATGCACGATGGCATGGGCCTCGATCGTGTCTTGCATCCAGGCGCCGAAGGCCAGCAGCGCATGGCGCGGCGGCAGGTCGGGATCGTGGTAGTCGGCGCGTCGGTCGCCACCGCGGCCGCGATCCGGTGCCAGCGCCACGGTGATGTTGCCGAAGCGGGCGGCCCGGAAGCGGAATGCTTCGCCTTCGACCTCCGGATCGTCCTCGGCCGCGCCCCATGCGGCGGTGGCGGCGGCGCGTGAGGCTTCGGGCAGGTTCTGGAAGAAGGCACGATAAGCAGCGACAGGCAGCGCCGCCTGCCGTTCGGTCAAGAGATCGAGAAGCGCGCGCGGCGTCGAGGGAATATCATCCACTGCATAGCCGGCTGTCGAAAGCGCTTTCAGCATGCCGAGGACGCTCTGCGGCACGTCGAGGCCGACGGCATAACCGGTGCGGCCCGGCGCATTCGGATAGTCCGGCAGCAGGATGACAACCTTGCGCTCGGCCCGGGGCGTTGCCCTCATGTGCAGGAAGCGCGTGATGCGCTCGGCGACCTGCTCGACCCGGTCCGGTTCCGGCTGGTTGACGAGGCTGGATGCGGTGCTGCCCTGCTTGAAGGAGATCGGGCCGGCCAGCAGCCGACCGTCAAGTTCCGGCAGCACGACATGCATGGCGAGGTCGGAGGGGCCGAGGCCGCGGCGGTTCTGCCGCCAGGCATCGCGCTGCGTCGTCGCGATGACCACCTGGAAGACAGTGACGCCGGCGCGATCGAAGAGGGTTTCGCCGTCCGCATCGGCACCGGCGGCGAAGGCCGTCGTTGCAAGGATCGCGGCGGGAGAGAGATCGGCGAGCGCCTGCTCGACGAATGCCAGACTGTGTTCGTCCTTCAGGCTGCCGACGAAGATCGGCACCGGGGCGTAGCCGCGACGGGCGAGCGCTTCGAAGAGCGCGTCGATGGGGGCTGCGTCATTGGCCAGCAGCATGGAGCGGTAGAAGAGGATCGGCAGCCTCGGCGCCTCGGCCGGGAAGGAGGCAAGCAGGTGCTCGAGCGCAACGGGACCTGTCCCGGGCTCATAGAAGCCGGCCTTGGGCATGACCTGCGCCGGTTCCAGCTCCAGCTGTTCGCCGCGCGCGACGGCGGCCAGACCGGAGGCCAGCAGTCGCATGTTCTGCGGCCCGCCTTCGCGCAGGCAGGTCAGAATTGCCAGCAGTTCCGACTCGTCGACCGTCGAGGCCGCGGCAAGGCGATCGTCCCGGACGCTGCATTCGCCGGGCAGCATGACGAGCCTGGTCCCCTTGGCGCGTGCCATCCGTGCCAGTTCTTCCGTGCCGTACTGCCAGCGGTCGTAACCGCCCAGGATCCGCACCAGGATCAGCTTCGCCTGGGAGGCGGTCTTCTCCAGCCAGAGGTCCACCGACATCGGATGCCGCAGGTCGCTGAGATTGGCTGTCGCCAGCGAGAGGCCGCCGTCGGTCGGCCAGCCAGCGGCGATGCCGTTCAGGTCGCTGCCGGAAAACGACAAAACCACCACATCAGCCGGGGCCTGGTTCAGGTCGACCGGCTCGATGAGGTCGTCGAGAGATGACGATGTGGTGGCCAGAATATGCATGTCCGTTGCAGAGCCTAAGCGGCCAGCATCCTTTCTATCGCGTCGCGATCAAGCCCTTTTTCGCCGATGACGACGAGGCGGCTCTGGCGGGTTTCGCCGGGCTCCCAGGCACGGTCGAAGTAATGGTTGACGCGTGAGCCTACCGCCTGGACCTGCAGGCGCATCGGCTTGTTCGCGACGTCCACGAAGCCCTTGATGCGCAGCACGTTCTCGGCCTCGGCCGTTGCGGAAATCCGCTGCGCCAGTTCGTCGGCATTGTCGACGGCGGGCAGGTCGATGACGAAGCTGTCGAAATCGTCGTGGTCGTGATCGAGCTCGTCGTCGTGATGGGTCTTGCGGTTCTCGATGTCGTCTTCGACCGCAAGGCCGAGGCCGATCAGCACGGCCGGGTCGACCTGGCCGTTCGCCGCCGCGATGATCTTCACCGCCCGCGGCAGATGGGCGGCAATCCGCTCCCTGGCCAGCGCCAGGCCGTCGGCGTCGATGAGGTCGGTCTTGGTCAGCACGATCATGTCGGCGCAGGCGATCTGGTCGTCGAAGACTTCCTCGACCGGATCGTCATGGTCGATGCTGTCGTCGGACAGGCGCTGTTCCTCCAGGGCGGCATGGTCATGGGCCACCCTGCCTTCGGCAAGCGCGAGGCCATCGACGACGGCAATGACGGCATCGACGGTCACCCGCGCCTTGACGGCCGGCCACTGGAAGGCCTGCACGAGGGGCTTGGGCAGCGCCAGACCGGAGGTCTCGATGAGGATGTGGTCGACCCGCGGCTCGCGTGCCAGGATCTGGTCGATCGCGGGCACGAAGTCGTCGGCGACGGTGCAGCAGATGCAGCCGTTGGCGAGCTCGATGATGTTGTCGTCCGGGCAGCTCTCGATGCCGCAGCCCTTCAGGACCTCGCCATCGATGCCGACATCGCCGAACTCGTTGACGATGATCGCCAGCCGCTTGCCGTCGAGCTTTTCGATGAGGTTGCGGATCAGCGTCGTCTTGCCGGCGCCCAGGAAGCCTGTGACGACGGTGCAGGGGATACGGTCGAAGGTGACGCTCATGTGGGCATGTCCTCGTGGTGGTTGAAGGGGGGAATGCGGGCGGACATGCCGTTGCCGCGAAGGCAGGTCGGACGTCCGCGCAGGGGCAGGAAGCCGCGCTCGTCATCGGCCAGCATCATGGCGCCGGTGACGATGTCGGGCACGTTCTCCAGCGAGAGATGGCCGAAGACATAGGACCAGCCGCTGCGGTGGGAAAAGGCAGCACTCGGGCTCTTCTGGCAGTTGGCAAGGCAGGTGACGGGCTTGACGGCGAGCGGCAGATCGGCGGTCGCGTCGCGCAAGGCCTCGATCAGCGCCACGCCGGGGCGCAGTTCCGAGTTAGACGCGCAGCGGCAGTTCGTGCACACGAAGATCGTGACGTCGGTGTCTCTGATGGCTTCGTCACTCAAGGCCGCGTTCCAGCTCGATCGATATGGGGCGCGCGACGGACTGCCGCTGGCAGTCTCGCCTTGGTGATCAAGGGCTTCCTCCGGAGCACCCCGCCCGGAAAAGCATAGACATGGCGACGGCAGGTCTCCTGGCTCGCGGGTCGTCGCTTGCTGCCCACCTTCCCGGGATCACCCCAGTGGCTTATTGGCAGAAGCTCTCCGCTTACAGTTGCGGGGGCAGCCGCGGCATTGATCCGTTACCGGATCGCACCGCATTCCCTTTTCGTCCTCTCCGTTGCCGGAAAAGAACCGTCAGGCTTTCAGTAAGCCCGGTCGCCCGTTCGTGTCAATGCGTCGCAAAGGCGATTGCCGCTCGGTTCATTTGAGTTATAGTGCCCTTGTCATCGGTGCCCGAGAGGGACCAGAGGGAATGCGGTGAGACGGGTTCGTCAAATCCGCGGCTGCCCCCGCAACTGTAAGCGGAGAGCTTGATCCCATCATGCCACTGGAGCGATCCGGGAAGGCGGGAGAGAGCGTCTGATCTGCGAGCCAGGAGACCTGCCGGTGGCCTTGTGAAGATCGAATGTCCTCGGGTGGAGGACGAAAGGATACAGCTATGACGACCAAGACCGCAGCCGGCGCAATCGGCGCTTCCACCTCCAGGATCATCCCCCTCGGCATGACGGCGATGCTCGGCCTCTTCTTCGTCGGCTTTGTCGGCTTCTCCCAGATGGACGTCGTGCACAACGCGGCGCATGACTCGCGCCATTCGCTCGCGTTTCCCTGCCACTGAGGATTTCTGACATGTCCTTGTTTCGCAACATCGTCCTCGCGGCGGTGATCGCGGGCCTGTTGTCCGGGCTCGTGCTCACCGTGATGCAGAGCTTCGCCACCGTCCCGCTGATTGTCCAGGCTGAAACCTTCGAAGGTGCCGGCGCCGAAGCGGGTCATTCGCACGACCAGGCCCATTCCCATGACGCGGCGGCGCCCGCGGATCATCACCACGATGCGGAAGCCTGGATGCCGGCCGACGGCGCCGAGCGCTTCCTCTATACCGCTGCCGCCAACATGCTGGCCGGGATCGGCTTTGCGCTCCTTCTCGTGACCGCCGCCGAAGCGCTGGGCGGTCTGAAGGACTGGCGCGGCGGCCTGATGTTCGGCCTTGCCGGCTTCCTCGCCTTCAGCCTTGCCCCCGGACTTGGCCTGCCGCCGGAGCTTCCCGGCATGCCGGCTGCCGAACTCGGCGCGCGGCAGCTGTGGTGGGTCGCGACCGCCGGTTGCACGGCCGTCGGCCTCGGACTCCTCGCCTATACCCGCACGCCTGTGCTGGCCGTTGTTGCCATCGTCCTGCTCGTGCTGCCGCATATTCTCGGCGCGCCGCATCCGGTTAGCCACGAGACGGCGGTGCCGGCGGAACTGCACGCCCGCTTCGTGGCGGCGGTGCTGGCGACAAGCCTCGTCTTCTGGGCGCTGCTCGGCGCGGTCTCCGGTCTGGTCCGGACACGGCTTCGCAGCGGCGAAGAGGTCTATTCGGCCGGCACTGCAGAGCCTGTCCGTTGAGGGACATCACCGACACAGCCGAGGAACGGCATCGCGCCAAGATGGCCAACCGCAAGGCGGTGCAGGACGCGGAAGTGGCCGAGAAGACCGCGGAAAAGGGTCTTCTCATGGTCCATACCGGTTCCGGCAAGGGCAAGTCGACGGCAGCCTTCGGGCTGGCGCTGCGCATGCTCGGCACCAATCGCCGCGTCGGCATCGTGCAGTTTATCAAGGGCGGCTGGTCCACCGGCGAGCAGCCGGCGCTGGCCGTCTTCGGCGATCGCGTCGTCTGGCACACGATGGGCGAAGGCTTCACCTGGGAAACCCAGGATCTGAAGCGCGATGTCGCTGCCGCCGAGCGGGCCTGGGAGAAGGCGCTCGAGCTGATGGCGGACGAGACGATCGCCCTCGTCGTCCTCGACGAACTGAATATCGCGCTCCGCTACGAATATCTCGACCTCGACAAGGTCGTCGCCAAGTTGCAGGCCCGCCGGCCGGATCTGCATGTGGTCGTCACCGGCCGCAACGCGAAGCCGGCCCTCATCGACGCCGCCGACCTGGTGACCGAAATGACGCTGGTGAAGCACCACTTCAAGGCCGGCGTGAAGGCCCAGTCCGGCATCGAGTTCTAGATCATGGCAGCCCGGTCCCTCATGTTCCAGGGCACGGGATCGGACGTCGGCAAGTCGCTTGTCGTCGCCGCCCTGGCGCGCGCCTTCACCCTGCGCGGCCTGAAGGTCCTGCCGTTCAAGCCGCAGAACATGTCGAACAATGCCGCGGTGACCGCCGATGGCGGCGAGATCGGCCGGGCCCAGGCGCTGCAGGCCCGCGCCGCCGGTGCGGCGCTCAGCGTCCACATGAACCCGGTGCTGCTGAAGCCGCAAAGCGAGGTTGGCGCGCAGGTGGTAGTGCAGGGGCGGGTCTTCGGCAATGCCAGGGCCGCCGAATACCAGGGCCTCAAGCCGCAGCTGATGCCGCGGGTGCTGGAGAGCTTCTCGCTTCTCCAGGCGCAGGCGGATCTGGTGCTGGTGGAAGGTGCGGGCAGTGCCTCGGAGATCAACCTGCGCCAGAACGACATCGCCAACATGGGCTTTGCGCGCGCTGCCGACGTGCCGGTGGTGCTGATCGGCGATATCGATCGCGGCGGCGTCATCGCCAGCCTCGCCGGCACGAAACTCGTCCTCGATCCGGAAGACGCGGCGATGATCCGCGGCTTCATTGTCAATCGCTTCCGGGGTGATCCCGCTCTCTTCGACGACGGCATGCGGGCCATCGCCGCGCTGACCGGCTGGCAGTCGATCGGGCTTCTGCCCTTCTTCCGGGAAGCGGTGCGACTGCCGGCGGAGGATGCGCTGGGGCTGAGCGACAAGATCGAGCGCAAGGCCGGCGCCCGGCTGCGCATCGCGGTGCCGATCCTGCCGCATATCTCCAATTTCGACGACCTCGACCCGCTGGCCGCGGAGCCGGATGTCGACCTGATCCGGGTGCGCTCCGGCGAGGTCATCTCGGGCGATTGCGACCTCGTTCTGCTCGTCGGCTCGAAGGCGACGATCTCCGACCTGCAGGTGCTGAAGGCGAGCGGGCTCGACGTCGACATCGCCGCGCATGTGCGCCGCGGCGGACGGGTTCTCGGGCTCTGTGGCGGCTACCAGATGTTGGGCCGAACGCTTGCCGATCCCGAAGGTCTCGAGGGAAAGCCGGGAACGTTTGCCGGACTGGGACTGCTCGACGTCGACACCGTGTTGTCGGGCGACAAGCGGCTGGAAGCCGTCTCGGGCAAGAGCTTCGACGGCGAGCCCCTCAGCGGCTATGAAATGCATATCGGTCGCACCGGCGGACCCGATTGCGCCCGTCCGTTCGCGACCGTGTCCGGCGCGGCGGAGGGCGCCATCTCGGACAGCGGACAGGTGGTCGGCACCTATCTTCACGGCCTCTTCGGCAACGATCGCCAGCGCGGCGCCTGGCTGAAGAGGCTGGGCGGCGCGCCGTCGGATCTGAACTACGAGGCGGATGTGGATGCGGTGCTCGACCGTCTGGCCGCGCATGTGGAGAGCCACCTCGATCTCGACGGATTGCTCAGACTTGCCAGATAGCCAGCGCTCCCAGGCCGAAGAGGCCGATCAGCAGGGCGTCGGCGATGCGCGCCAGCGTCAGCGCGCGGCGGATGTCCGCAGCCGTCAGCTCGGCGCGGCCACCCGACCCCATGAACTGTGCCTCTATCATCTCTCCGCCGTAGCTGCGCGGACCGGCGAGCGCGATGCCGAGCGCACCCGCCATGGCGGCTTCAGGCCAGCCGGCGTTTGGCGACCGGTGATGCTGCGCATCGCGCCGGATGGCGGCCACGGCAGCCTTAGGCGAGGCGCCGGGAAGAAGGCAGGCGGCCGCCACGAACAGGCCACCGCTCAGGCGCGAGGCCGGCAGGTTGATCAGGTCGTCGAAGCGGGCGGCCGCCCAGCCGAAGGCCTCGTGGCGGGCAGAGCGGTGGCCGATCATGCTGTCGGCGGTATTGGCGGCCTTGTAGGCGGCGCCACCGCCAAGGCCGGCCACTCCCAGCCAGAAGGCGGGCGCGACGATGCCGTCGGAAAAATTCTCCGCCAGGCTTTCGACCGCCGCCCGGCAGACGCCCGCCTGGTCCAGTTGCTCCGGATCGCGGCCGACGATCATCGAGACCGCCTTGCGGCCGGCCTCGATGCCTCCGGTCTCCAGTGCTGTGGCGACCGCCTCGACGTGGCTTTCCAGGCTCTTCTGCGCCGGCAGCATGGCCGCGATGAGCACCAGCAGAACGAAGCCGAACTGGCTTCCGGCAAGAAGACGCTCGAGGATAAACGAGATGGCGACGGTCACGCCGATGAGGACGACGAGTGCTGCAATGCCCCAGGCCTTGCGGCGCCCAAAGGTCTGGCTCTCGCGATTCCAGTTGCTGTCGAGACCGGAGATCAGCCGGCCGATCCAGGTGACGGGATGGCCGATCAGGCGGTATAGCCATTGCGGATAGCCGATCAGCCGTTCGGTCAGCAGGGCAAGGAAGGCGAGCAGGAGGTACATGCAGGGTATGGCATCTGGAGCTGACGGGACAATCCAGCATGGAGGCAATCTGGCACGGGCGCGGCTGCAGTTCCCGCAGGCGCCCGAGCCGTGGATCGATCTCTCCACCGGCATCAATCCCTATTCGTATCCGCATTCCGCCGTGCCAGCCAATGCTTTCTCGCGCCTGCCCGAGCCAGCGCTTGCCGAGCGGCTGAAGGTGCTGGCCGCGCAGGCTTACGCCGCGCCCTCGGCGGCGCATGTCGTTGCAGCGCCCGGCACGCAGATCCTTCTGCCGATGATTGCGGCGCTGCCGCAAGTCCGAGCCCATGCCGCCGTCCTGTCGCCGACCTATGCGGAGCACGCCCGTGCGGCCCGGCTGGCCGGCTATTCGGTGACGGAGACCGAAGATTTCGCCAGCCTGGGCGATGCCGCCCTCGCTGTCGTCGTCAATCCGAACAATCCGACGGGACGCACGACCGCCCGCGGCGACCTGCTCGCGCTCGCCGCGCACATGCGCTCGAAGGGTGGCCTGCTGGTCGTCGACGAGGCCTTTCAGGATGTCTCGGAGACCGAAAGCGTGGCGGATGCCGTGGGCGACGGTGACCTCCTCGTGCTGCGTTCCTTCGGCAAGTTCTACGGCATGGCGGGCGTCCGGCTGGGTTTTGCCATTGCCTCGGCGGATGTGGCGGCGCGACTGGAGGGACAGCTGGGGCCGTGGTCCGTCTCAGGCCCGGCGCTGCATGTCGCGCTGGAGGCGCTGGCGGACCGGGACTGGCGGCAGGCCATGCAACAGACGCTGAAGCTCAAGGCGGCACGCCTCGACTCGCTCCTGGAAGAATGTGCCATCCCCGTCGTCGGCGGTACTTCGCTTTTTCGCTATGTCCGCCACGAGCGGGCGGCGGCACTCCATGCGGCGCTCGGGGAAGCCGGCATTCTGGTCCGGAGTTTCGAGGAACGGTCTAACTTCCTGCGTTTCGGCCTGCCGGGCGATCACGAATGGGAGCGTCTGGAAGCGGCTTTGAGGGCGCTCAGGCTTTAGAGATGGCGGAAAAACGATCTCGCCAGTCCGGCTGGGCACCGGCATGGGGCAGGGCTGTTGCCTCGTAGACACCGCGCGCCACGGCGCGTGCCGTCACCAGCGCCGCCAGATGAAAGATCTCCATCAGTGCTGCCGGATCGGCAACGGGTCGCGCACCGGTGGCGGCTGAGAAGATCGTATCGCCATCGAAGGGCAGATGCGCCGGAATGACCGCTCGGGCGAGGCCGTCGTGGCCGGCGATCGAAAGCCGGTGCGCCTGCGCCTTCGTCAGAACCGCATCGGTGACGACGACGCCGATGGTGGTCGCCGGGATGGTCATGCCCTTGAGGCGCATGGCGGTATCGAAATCCCCCGGCATCCCGAGACCGCCGAACTCGCCGGCGAGCTCGAAGGGCGCTGCCCAGAAATGCGGACCCTCGCCGATGGTGGCCGTGCCCATGGCGTTGACCGCCATCAGCGCGGCAACCGTATGGCCCGACCGCGTGACGGCACTTGCCGATCCGATCCCGCCCTTGACGGTCGCGGTCGTCGCGCCGGTGCCGGCGCCGACAGTTCCCAGTTCAAAGGGCCCGGTTTGCGCTGACAGAAATGCCTGATAGCCCATCTCGCGGTAGGGCGAATGCAGGCCCCAGTCCTTGTCGCCGCCGTTCAGGAGATCCATCAGGATCGCCTGTGGCACGATCGGAACGCGGGCGGGGCCGACCGCAAAGCCGCGGCCGATCTGCCGCAGTCCCGACTGCACGCCGCCGGCAGCATCGAGACCGAAGGCGGAGCCGCCCGAGAGCACGAAGGCATCTACGGCTTCGACTGTCATCGAGGGATCGAGCAGTGCCGTCTCGCGCCCGCCCGGCGCGCCGCCCAGCACGCTGCCGGAGGCGACGGCCGGCCTGTCAAAGATCACCGCCGTCACCCCGGAGCCGAGCACCAGATCGGTGGCGTGGCCGACAGCCACGCCCTCGATGTCGGTCAGGAGGTTGAGCGGTGCGCTCATGGCGTCAGATCACGTCGAACTTGACGCCCTGGGCGAGCGGCAGGGTGCGGCCGTAGTTCATCGTGTTGGTCTGGCGGCGCATGTAGGCCCTCCAGGCGTCGGAGCCGGATTCGCGGCCACCGCCGGTTTCCTTCTCGCCCCCGAAGGCGCCGCCGATTTCCGCACCGGACGGGCCGATATTGACATTAGCGATGCCGCAATCGGAGCCCCGGTCGGAGACGAAGATTTCGGCTTCGCGCATGTCATTGGTGAAGATTGACGACGACAGGCCCTGCGGCACGTCGTTGTGCAGGCGCAGCACCTCGTCGAAGTCGCTGTACTTCATGACGTAGAGGATCGGCGCGAAGGTTTCTTCCTTCACGGGGCCGGTCTGCTCCGGCATTTCGACGATGGCCGGGCGAACGTAATAGGCCTCCGCCGCGCCGTCCTGCTCGATGCGCTCGCCGCCGGTGACCTTGCCGCTGGCTGCTTTGGCGGCCTCGAGCGATGCCTGCATCTTGTCAAAGGCGCCCTTGTCGATCAGCGGGCCGACCAGGTTGCCGGTCTCGAGCGGGCTGCCGACGGTGACCGACTGGTAGGCCTTGGCAAGCCGCGGAACGAGCGTGTCGTAGACGCTGTCGTGCACGAAGAGGCGCCGCAGGGTGGTGCAGCGCTGGCCGGCCGTGCCCATGGCCGAGAAGGCGACGCCGCGCAGCGTGAGGTCGAGGTCGGCGGTGGGGCCGACGATCGCGGCATTGTTGCCGCCGAGTTCCAGCAGCGACCGGGCAAAACGTTGCGCAAGCCGGGGGCCGACCGTGCGGCCCATGGCCGTGGAGCCGGTGGCGGAGACGAGCGGGATCTTCTCGTGGTCGACGAGAACTTCACCGACGTCGCGGCCGCCGATCAGCAGCGTCGAGAGGTTCTTCGGCGCAGTATTGCCTTCGGCGATGTAGCGCGACAGCGCCTTTTCGAAGATCGCCTGGGTCGCGAGTGCCGTCAGCGGGGTCTTTTCCGACGGCTTCCAGACCGTGGAGTTGCCGCAGACGATGGCAAGGGCTGCGTTCCAGGACCAGACGGCGACCGGGAAGTTAAAGGCGGAGATGATGCCGATGGCGCCGAGCGGGTGCCAGGTTTCCATCATCCGGTGGTCGGCGCGTTCCGTCGCGATGGTGAGGCCGTAGAGCTGGCGCGAGAGGCCGACGGCGAAATCGCAGATGTCGATCATCTCCTGGACTTCGCCGAGGCCCTCCGAGGTGATCTTGCCGACTTCGATGGAGACGAGACGGCCGAGCGCCGTCTTGGCGGCGCGCAGTTCCTCGCCGAGAAGACGGATGAGCTCGCCGCGCTTGGGCGCAGGCACGAGGCGCCACTCGAGAAAGGCCTGATGGGCGGCGTCGATCGCCTTGGCGGCGCTTTCGCGACTGTCTTCCGGAAGCCTGCCGATTTCCAAGCCAGTGATCGGCGAGCGGACGGCGAGCGTGCCGCCGGTGTAGCGCTCAGGGCTCACGCCGAGGTCGCCGAGGATTGTCTTTACGTCGGCTGCGAGATCGAGGGTGGCAAGCGTCATGTCAGTCCTTCCGGTGTCAGTTCGTCAATGTACAAATCGGCAGCGGTTACGCAATCAGAAGCGTTCCGCGGTGAGGTGGGCAATCTGTGCGCCCGCCTCGTAATAGGCTTCCTTCAGCGGCCGCAAGGGGGGCAGCTTCGGGTCGGTGAAGGGCAGCGGAAGATCCTCTTCCGTAATCTGCCCCAGGATATGCTGCGCCAGGATCTTGCCGAAGGTGGTTCCCGGCGCGATGCCGCGTCCGTTATAGCCGCAGAAGGCAACGACCTTGTCGGCAAATTTGTGCAGGCGCGGCAGGGCGTTGTCGGTCATGCCGATGCGGCCGTGCCATTCGGCCTCGAAGTCGACGGCGTCCAGCTGCGGGAAAAGCCGCCGCAACGACCGCCTTGCCCAGTTCTTGTGGATGGCGGTGCCGGTGCCGCGCAGCGCCCCGACGCTGCCGAAGACGAGCCGACCGGAGTGATCCATCCGGAACGAGGAGAGAATTTCCTTCGTATCCCAGCATCCTTCGCGGCCGGGAAGGATGGATTTGCGCAGGTTGCTGGAGAGCGGCGCCGTCGCCAGGTTGAAATAGGGCAGATGAACCTGCTCCTGGCGCATCACTGCCCAGGGGCCCTTGCTGTAGGCGTCGGTTGCGACCACGACCCAGTCGGCGGAAACTTCGCCGCCAGCGGTCCTCACCACATGCCGCCCGCCTTGCCTCTCATGGGCCACCACGGCGCTGTCGGTAAACAGCGAGGCTCCGTCGCGTGTCGCCGCATGGGCCAGGCCGCGGGCATAGGCGAGCGGCTGGAGCGTGCCGGCGCGGCTGTCGAGGAGGGCGCCGGCATAGGCACGGGTGCCGACGCGTCGCTCGGTTTCCGCCGCGTCCAGCAAGGTCACCGCTGCGCCGCGTGCCTGCCACTGGCGTGCCCGCTCCTCGAGTTCCTTCAGGCCGGCTACATCTGTGGCGCAATGCAGCGTACCATTGCGCTCCAGCTCGCAGGCGATGGCGTGCCGGTCGATCACCTCGCGCACCAGCGCCGGGCCGTTGCCCAGAAGCTCCAGCAGCCTTTCGCCGTAGTGCGGGCCAAGCTCTTTCGGGAAATCATCCGGCATGACCCACATGCCCGCGTTGATGAGGCCGACATTGCGGCCGGCGCCGCCGAAACCGATCTCATGCGCCTCGAGGAGGACCACCCGGGTGCCCGCTTCGGCCAGATGCAGCGCCGCCGACAGTCCGGTGTAGCCGCCGCCGACGATCACGACATCCGCGGACAGGGTTTCGCGCAGAGACTTGGTCTCCGGGGCAGGTGGTGCCGTTCTTTCCCACAGGCCGTGGGAGCGCGGGTCGTTGAGCATGTCGTTGGGTTCCGCAAGGAAGACTGTCGTGGACTTTACAGAGCACAACTGCGAGTGAATATCGACAGTTTCTCAATAGGTCATTCGATGGAGGAATGACATGCTGCCTCCCCGGCGCTTTCTACCGTCCTTCTCTCTTCTTGCCGCCTTCGAAGCGGCAGCCCGTAACGGCAGCGTCACCGCCGCGGCCAATGAACTCGGGCTCACCCAGAGCGCCGTCAGCCGGCAGATTTCGGCGCTCGAGAAACAGCTCGGCGTGCCGCTGTTCCTGCGCGAGCGGCAGACCATCCGGCTGACGCTTGCTGGCGACGGCTATGCGCGGGAAATCCGCGAGGCGCTGCGGCGGATCTCCAACGCCTCGCTCAGCCTGCGGGCCCATCCGCAGGGCGGCGCCATCACGGTGGCCGTGCTGCCAATGTTCGGGGCCCGCTGGCTCGCACCGCGGCTCGGGCGGTTCCTGGAGGCCAATCCCGGGGTGGCGGTCAATGTCGTCAGCCGGCTGGAGCCCTTCGATTTCCGTTTCGATCCGATCGACGCCGCCATCCATTTCGGTGTCGCGCGGTGGCCCGGCGCGGAGCTGACGCCGCTGATGCAGGAAGAGATGGTCGCCGTCTGCAGTCCGGATTTCCGGCGCCGGTTTCCGCTGCAGGAACCGAAGGACCTTCTGCAGGTGCCGCTGATCCACCTCAATTCCCGCCCTGACGCCTGGGAGAACTGGTTCTTTGCCAACGGCGTGCGTTTCGAGAGCCTGCACGGCATGCTGTTCGACCAGTTCATGGCGATTACGGAAGCGGCCATCTCGGGGCTTGGCGCAGCCCTTCTGCCGGCTTTCCTGATCGAGCGGGAACTATCGAGCGGCGCATTGGAACCGGCAGTGCCGGGGATGCCGCTTCAGGCCGGCGCCTATTATCTCGCCAATCCGGCCGACCGGAACGGCTATCCACCGTTTTCGGCCTTCAAGCGATGGCTGATCGCCGAGGCGCAGGCGGGCGAGGTTGCGCCGACGGGCTTGCAGTCACCGGACCCATCGGCCAATAGTTGACGACGGACACGACATGCCGCGCCATGCGAAAACAGACAGGAATGGACCCATGAAGCCGATCTTCGTGCAGCTGCGCTGCACTCCCGGGAAGACCTACGAGGTGGCCGATGCCATCTACCAGACGGAGCTGGTCTCGGAGCTCTACTCCACCAGCGGCGACTGGGACCTGCTCCTGAAGATCTACATCAAGGATGAGGACGAAATCGGCCGCTTCGTCAACGAGAAGATCGCGGCCATCCCCGGCATCGAACGGTCGCTGACAACGCTAACATTCACCGCGTTCTGAAGCTAGGCTGACGGTACCCCGGCGGTTCTTCCGTCGGATATTGCACCGGCCCAGACGCGTTGGCGGCACTGCGCTGACGCACCAGATTGCGGATCGCTATACGCACCTCCTCGGCGGATCCGAACCGTTGCTCGTCCAGATCAATGACGTGGAATTTCACGGCGATGAACTTCAGCCGGTCGGCGTCCGGGACGACGATGCCCACTGGCTCGCCGGCATATTCGATGACTTGCTTCTGCATGACACATGCTCCCTTGGCTGTCGAAGACAGCTTCGTCGAATGGAATGTCGGGATGAATTGAAACCGGTCGTTACATTCGACAGGACGTCAGGGAGACACGCTCCGTGCTTTCCAGCCTCGACGCTTCCAGGCAGAAGGCGGCGACGCGCGTGATGTCGGACATGTCACTCTCCTCCGCTGGTTGCGTTGCGTCGCATAATTCTCATGGGCCGCCGGCAAAGCACCGGTGGGACCATGTCCATCAGCAACAGGGTACCCCTTACGCGGGATATTCTTCGACGAGATGACAGGAAGAGGGCAAAAATGTGAATTCCTCGCTGCCTATCTCTGGGATTCAGAGGTGGTGGCGAGGGTGCCGAAAAGCAATAGGCCCTGCGATCAGCAATGCAAAAGCACCGGCTGTGGCCGCCTGCGGAAGAGTCGGAAGAGCGTGTCAGCCCATCCGCTCGGAGGCGTAGCTGCCGGGGCTCGGCGGGAAGACGATTGTGCGGTTGCCGTTCAGGAGGACGCGGCGATGGATATGCGCGTGAATGGCGCGGGCCAGCACCTGGCTTTCCACATCGCGCCCCAGCGAGACATAGTCGTCGGGGCTCTGCCCATGGGTGACGCGCACCGTGTCCTGCTCGATGATCGGACCCTCGTCGAGATCGGCCGTGACGTAATGAGCGGTCGCCCCGATCAGCTTCACGCCGCGCTGATAGGCCTGCTTGTAGGGATTGGCGCCCTTGAAGCTCGGCAGGAAGGAGTGGTGGATGTTGATGATCTTGCCGGACATGCTGCGGCACAAGGGGTCCGACAGCACCTGCATGTAGCGGGCTAGAACGATCAGGTCCGTTCCCGTCTGCTCGACGAGGTCCATCAGCTGCGCCTCGGCCTTCGCCTTGTTGTCCTTCGTCACCTTGATGTGGTGGAAGGGGATGTCATGGTTCACCACCACCTTCTGGTAGTCGAAGTGGTTGGAGACGACGCCGACGATGTCGATCGGCAGGGCGCCGATCTTCCAGCGGTATAGAAGGTCGTTGAGGCAGTGGCCGAAGCGGGAGACCATCAGCAGGACCTTCATCCGCTCGTTGCCGTCATGGATCTCCCAGGTCATGCCGAAGGTGTCGGCGATCGGCTTGAAGCCCTCAAGAAGCTGCGGCCGCGTGGCACCTTCCTCGGAGATGAAGGAGATGCGCATGAAGAACTTGCCGGTGTCGAGATCGTCGAACTGCGAGGAGTCGACGATGTTGCAACCCTTTTCCGCGAGATAGCCCGAGATGGCCGCGACGATGCCGCGGGTCGAGTTGCAGGTCACGGTCAGGACGTAGCTCATCATCGGTGTCTTCCTCCGCCAATATTTTGGCCATGTATACATGAAGTGGACGCGGGCCACTATCCCCGTCCACTGTCTTGGTTCCGGCGGTGCCAGCCTCCGGCACGCTACCCTAATCGGGCTTTCGGGCGAGGTGAAGGGTGCCTACCCGGCATGACCGTTTTCTTCGATACGAATTTAGGGGGTTATGACGCAGGCGCCGTTCCCATTGCGTCCTCGGCAAGCGCTTTCACGCCGTCCCCGAACGGGATTGACCGCCGGGGCTTCAGCCGGCAGCGACCATTGGTTCACGACCAAGGCAGCGTTCTTAGGTGGCTGTTCGCATGCCGATGTATGCATGGTCAGGGGTTGTCCTATCCTCTCGGCGGGTAGGCATGCTCCCCGCCGCGGAAGTCGCGGACGGTGTAGCCACCCTCGTTGTGGCGGATCTCGCTCTCGCCGATGACGGCCTTCCCGTGTCCACCGGGAATGTCGAGGACGTAGGTCGGCTGGCAGAGCCCGGAGATCCGGCCCCGCAAATCGGCCACGATCCGCTGTCCTTCGGCGATCTCCAGCCGGAAGTGGCTGGTGCCGGGCGCAAGGTCGGGATGGTGCAGGTAATAGGGCGTGATGCGGTTCTCGACGAAGGCCTTCATCAGCTCGGCCAGCACGGCGGGATCGTCGTTGACGCCGCGCAGGAGCACGGTCTGGCTGACCAGGACGATGCCGGCGTCCACCAGGCGGGCGCAGGCGGCGCGCGCCGCTTCGCTCAGCTCCCGGGGATGATTGGCATGGAGCGCCACATAGGTGGTCTTGCCGCTCGCCTTCAGTGCCGCGATCAGCGCGTCGTTTACGGCATCCGGATCGACGACCGGCACGCGGGTGTGAAAACGCACGATCTTCACATGCGGGATAGCTGCCAGCATCTCCATGATCTGCGACAGGCGGCGTGGCGACAGCACCAGCGGATCGCCGCCGGTCAGGATGACCTCCCAGATCGCCGGCTGCTCCCGGATATAGGCGATCGCCGCCTCAAGCTCGTCGGCCGACAATGTGCCGTCGCCCTGCGGCCCGACCGTTTCCCGCCGGAAGCAGAAGCGGCAGTAGACCGGGCAGACATGCACCGCCTTCAGCAGCACGCGGTCGGGATAGCGGTGGACGATGCCCTTGACGGGGGAATGGGCGGCGTCGCCGATCGGATCCCCGCGCTCCTCGGGCGTGGTCACCAGTTCGTCCGCCGTCGGAACGAACTGGCGGGCGATCGGGTCGTCGGGGTCGTCTCTGTCGATCAGGGCAGCGACCGCGGGACTGACGGCAATGGCATAGCGTTCCGCCACGGCGCGGGCAGGGCCGAGCCGGCTTTCGCCGAGCAGTCCGGCGGCAAGCAGGTCGTCGGCGGTCTTCAGCGTGCGTCTTGCCGTCATCCGGAAACCTCCGGCACGGGCGCCCAGAGCACCTGCTCGATCCGCTGCGCCCCCGTCGCCAGCATCGCCAGACGATCGAAACCGAGTGCCGCGCCGCTTGCCTCCGGCATCATGCGAAGCGCGTCCAGGAAATCCTCGTCGATGGGATAGGTTTCGCCGTAGACACGGCTCTTCTCGGCCATCTCGATCTCGAACCGCCGGCGCTGTTCCTTGGGATCGGTCAGTTCGCCAAAGGCATTGGCCAGTTCCACACCACAGGCGTAGAGCTCGAAGCGTTCGGCGACCCGGGGATCGGAAGGCGAGGGGCGGGCAAGGGCCGCCTCCGAAACCGGGTACTCGCAGAGGATGGTCGGCCGGCCCTGTCCGAGGTGCGGCTCGATCTTTTCGACCAGGACGCGGCTGAAGAGATCGGCCCAGGTGTCGTCCTCGGCGAAACGGATGCCACCGTCGTGCAGCCCTTCTGCAAGGCGATCGCGGTCGGTCTCGCCGGTGGCGGAGACGGAGGCCAGCAGGTCGATGCCGGCGAAGCGGTCGAAGGCCTGCGCCAGCGTCAGTCGCTCTGGCTCGGCGAATGGGTCCATCTCGATGCCGCGGTAGCCGAAGCGCTTGCTCTTGGCGGTTTCGGCCGCGAGCGCCAAAAGCTCTGCGCAGTCGCCCATCAGTGCTTCATATCCCTCGCCGGTGCGGTACCACTCCAGCATGGTGAACTCGGGGTGGTGCAGGGGGCCGCGCTCGCGGTTGCGATACACATGCGCGAAGGCGACGATCCTCGGCTCGCCCGCCGCCAGCAGCTTCTTGCAGGCAAATTCCGGCGAGGTGTGGAGATAGAGCGGCATCGGCCGTCCATCCGTCGTCAGGGCCTCGGTGGCAAAGGCATGCAGATGGGCTTCGTTGCCGGGAGAGGTCTGGAGGGCCGACGGGTCCACCTCCACGAAGTCCCGCTCCACAAACCAGCCGCGCATCCGCGCCTGGATGCGGTTGCGGCCCAGGAGAAACGGCCGGCGGTCCGCATGGGTTTGCGGGCGCCACCAGGGGGAAGGACTGGATGTGAACCCCGAATGGGACATGCGATGATCCTGATGGTCAGCTTTTTGGGGCGCTTGATCCCGCGAGGCTTCCTATTTGCCCGATTTTAAGCTAGTTGCGCCGGGAAAGCATTCATCCGTCTGGCGGACCGGTCTCCCGTTCCTCTACGACGCATCCCCGGCAGACACAAGCCGGCAGGTAGTAAGGGATTATCCATGGTCAAGGTTATCGCGTCCTCCGTCCGCAAGGGCAATGTCATCGACGTCGACGGCAAGCTCTACGTCATCCTCACGGCTGAAAACTTCCATCCGGGCAAGGGCACGCCGGTCACCCAGGTCAACATGCGTCGCATCGTCGACGGCGTGAAGGTGTCGGAACGCTGGCGCACCACCGAGCAGGTCGAGCGCGCTTTCGTCGAGGACGTCAACCACCAGTTCCTCTACGAGGACGGCGAAGGCTTCCACTTCATGAACCCGGAAAACTACGATCAGGTCGTGGTCGATGTGGAAACCATGGGCGACCAGAAGGCCTATCTGCAGGAAGGCATGACCTGCATCCTGTCCATGCACGAAGGCATCGCGCTTGCGCTGCAGCTGCCACGCCACGTGACGCTCGAGATCACCGAGACCGAGCCGGTCGTCAAGGGCCAGACGGCGTCGTCGTCCTACAAGCCGGCCATGCTGTCGAACGGCGTGCGCACCATGGTGCCGCCGCACGTCAACGCGGGCATCCGCGTCGTCATCGCCACGGAAGACAATTCCTACGTCGAGCGCGCCAAGGACTGAGTTACGCCTGTCGAGGCCAAGACCTTTGAAGACACACGGCGCGCTCATGCGCGCCGTCGATCCACCGGACGATCGAGACAAAGCGGAGGCAGTTTTGTCGATCATCCGCTGCGCGGCGCCAGCCGGGGCTGCAAGCCGCAGCTGACTTTCAGTGAACAAGCCACTTTCCCCGGGGACGGTTCGCCGAGCGGGCTTGAGCCTAATCAACCGCTTGCACGAAATTTCATCCACCGTCGTCCACACCCCCATGACCTGCGCCTAGACTGGTGCCGTTCCGCTTCGGCTACACCGGCCCGCATTGCCGGCGAAGCGGAGCCGGTGCCTGCAGGGCTTGTCGTGATGCAAGCACGTCCTGCAGGGCTGCGCAGAAAGTGGCTCCCCTCTCGCCTGCAAACGGCGGGGCGTGCGTGTGTCGCACACAAACCGGTCTCGGCAACGGGGCGGAAGCAGAGGAACCGGAGTTGCGTTGGCAAAGAACACCGAACGGGGCACGTCGCGTGTCACATATAAAAATTTCATTCGAGGCACACGACGTGTCCCGGCCGAACTGAAAAGATCCAGATCGCCAAGGGCGGAATCCACCTGATTGCGAGCGAAGCCAAGGCTCAAAATGAAAAACCCCCGAAGCGAGGCTTCGAGGGTTTCGTTGTTCAGGTAGGCTGGATCTTCAGCTTATTTGGTCGCCATGGCCGTCGCAGCTGCAACCTGGGTCGAACCGGTGCCGAACCCGTAACCGCCACCGATTGCCACGTTGAGCGACACGAAGTCCTGCGCCGACTGCTGAACGGCCTGCGCCAGGTTGGACTGGGCCGTGGAGACCTCCCGCTGGGCGTCGAGCACATCGAGCAGCGACGACGCGCCATCGCGGTAGCTCGCGGTCGCGAGTTCGAGAGCCTCATTGTAGGAGCGGACGGTATCGCGAAGCGCATTGACTGTCCGGGCGTCGCGCGAGACAGCGGCAAGCGCGTTCTCGACTTCCTCGACGGCACCCAGAACCGTCTGCTTCCAGGCGAGATAGGCCTCACGAGCCGTCGATTCCGCCGCCGTCACGTTCGCCTTCAACTGGCCGCCGTCGAAGATCGGCAGGCTGATGCCGGGACCGAAGGACCAGCTCAGCAGGCTGGCGTCGGAGCCGCTGGCACGGACATAGGACGGGGTGATGGAGCCGCCGAGGGTGATGGCGGGGTAAAGCTGTGCTTCGGCCACGCCGATCTGGGCAACGGCGGCGGCCAGCTGGCGTTCTGCGGCCCGAATGTCGGGGCGGTTGCGGATCAGATCCGCCGGAACGCCTGCCTTGGCGCTGAAGCGGGCGACCGGCTGGCGGGCGCCTCTCTGCAGCTCAGGCAGGAGCGAAGAGGCGGGAAGACCGAGCAGCGTGGCGACCCGGTGGGCGGCGCCGCGGAACGAGGTCTCCAGCGCCGGGATCTGTGCGATCGTCGAATTGACGAGACCTTCGGCCTGGACGACGTCGAGTCTCGAGGCCGCACCCGCCTCGAGCTGGAGGCGGGTCAGGTCCAGGGTTTCGCGCCGGGACTCCAGGTTCTGACGCGCCAGAGCGATGCGCTCCTGGAAGTAGCGAACGTCGATGTAGGCGGATACGACGGCCTGCAACAGCGACAGGCGTGCCACGTCGACGCCGGCGTAAGCGGCATCGAGCGACGCCAAGGCACCTTCACGGGAGCGCTTGTAGAGGCCGAAGAGATCCAGGAACCAGGAGGCGTCGAAATTGCCGCTCACGCGGGTTTGGGGCGCACTGTTGGGCGTGCCGTCAAGTCCTTCGGCGCCCGACCGTGAGGCCGATCCCGTCGCGGTCAGCGACGGAAGGGATCCTGCGCCGGCAACGACCACGTTGGCCTCGGCCTGATTGATCCGCTCCAGCGCCTGCAGAACGTCAAGGTTCTGGTCGAGTCCCGTCTGGACGTAACCGTTCAGACGGCTGTCCTGAAAGGCTGTCCACCAGGCGGCCATGGACACGTCGCCGTTGCTGGACGTCGCGCCTTCGGCATATTTGCCCGGCAGGCTGATTGTGGGGGCCGCGTGGTCGGGGCCGGAAACGCAGCCGGACAACAGGGCGAGAACGAGAGGTGCCGTAACGTAAATGGATTTCATAATCTATGTCCCGATGCCCTAACAAAAGCGTGCAATGTCTGCGGCCGCCCTGGCCGAATCAACATCGCGACTCAATCGTTCGTCGCGATGATATTGCGATCACATCCGTTAACAGATGTTATGCTGTCTTCTCTCGTTTTTCACGGTTTGATAACCTCCTGACGACAACAAAGAAGGAGGGAACGAAGAAAATTCCGAGTAGTGTTGCAGAAAGCATACCTCCGAGGACCCCGATGCCGATAGCGTTCTGGGCGGCAGACCCTGCACCCGTCGCAATCGCCAGCGGCACGACGCCGAGGATGAAGGCGAGAGAGGTCATGATGATCGGGCGCAAGCGCAGTCGCGCCGCTTCGAGAGTGGCCTCCACGACCCCTTTGCCGTTGACCATGCGGTCCTTGGCGAACTCAACGATCAGGATCGCGTTCTTTGCCGCCAAGCCGATGGTCGTCAGCAGTCCCACCTTGAAGTAGACGTCGTTCGACTGGCCGAAGAATTGTGCGGCAGCCAATGCGCCGAGCACGCCGACCGGCACCGCCAGAATGACCGAGAAGGGGATGGACCAGCTTTCATAGAGAGCGGCAAGGCAGAGGAAGACGATCAGGATCGACAGAGCATAGAGCGCCGGCGCCTGGGACCCAGAGAGCCGCTCCTGGTAGGAAATGCCCTGCCAGGCGACCGAATACCCGCCGGGAAGCTCGGCCGTCAGCCGCTCCATTTCATTCATGGCCTCGCCGGTGCTGACGCCGGGACCGGCCGCGCCTTCGAGCGAAATGGCGCTTGTGCCGTTGAAGCGTGCCAGCTGCGGCGTGCCGCTCTCCCATTCCACCCGGCTGAACGCGGAGAAGGGAACCATCTCGCCCTCGCTGTTGCGGGCGTACCAGAAGTTCAGATCGTCCGGCTGCATCCGGTACTCCGAGTCGCCCTGGACGTAGACCGGCTTCAGCTCGTTGTTGAGCGTGAAGTCGTTGACGTCGCGGCCGGCGAAGATCGTCGTCAGCATGGTGTTGACCGCTGACAGATCGACCCCCATGGCACCCAGCTTTTCCTGGTCGAGCAGGATCTTGAGCTGGGTTTCGGAGCGCAGGCTGTTGCTGCGCAGGGAACTGATGTTGGCATTGGTCGATGCCGTCTGGACCAGTTGCTCCGAGGCAGCGGTCAGCGCGTCATTGCCGTTGCCGCCACTGTCGACAAGATACATGGAGAAGCCGCTGGAGGTGCCGAGGCCCTGGATCGCGGGTGGCAGCAGCGCGAAAACCTGGGCATCGCGCAACGTGAAGAAGTAGCCGCTGGCCCGCTGGACGATCTCGGCTGCCGACTGGCCTGGTCCGGTGCGTTCCTCGAAGTCCTTGAGCTTGGTGAAGACGATCGCGTTGTTCTGGCCGGAACCGCCGAAGCTGAAGCCGAGGACACCGAACACGGTCTCGACGTTCTCCTTCTCGTTCTCCATGAAGTAGGCCTCGACCTGCTTCACGACCGCATCGGTGCGGGCCGTGGTGGAGCCTGCCGGCGTCTGGACGATGGTCAGCAGTACGCCCTGATCTTCCTGCGGAAGGAAGGAGCTCGGCATGCGCGTGAACAGCCATGCGCAGCCGGCAACGACGAGCGCGAACATCAGCATCACCCGGAACGGCCGCTTCAGGAGGTAGCCGACGGTGCCGACATAGCCTCCGGTGGTGCGGTCGAAGCCTCGGTTGAACCAGGCGCCGATGCCGCGGCCCTTCTTGTGGTGGTCGATGGGCTTGAGCATCGTGGCGCAGAGCGCCGGCGTCAGAACGATCGCGACCAGCGCCGACAGGAGCATGGCCGAGACGATGGTGATCGAGAACTGGCGGTAGATGATGCCCGTCGAGCCGCCGAAGAAGGCCATCGGGATGAAGACGGCGGTGAGAACGAGAGCGATGCCGATAATGGCGCCGGTGATCTCGTCCATCGACTTCTCGGTGGCTTCCAGAGGCGAAAGCCCCTCTTCGTCCATGATCCGTTCGACGTTCTCCACGACGACGATCGCGTCATCCACGAGAAGGCCGATCGCCAGCACCATGGCAAACATCGTCAGCGTGTTGATGGAATAGCCGCTTACCGCGAGGATGCCGAAGGTGCCGAGAAGTACCACCGGCACCGCGATCATCGGAATGAGCGTCGCCCGCAGGTTCTGCAGGAAGATGAGAAGGACGACGAAGACGAGGATGATCGCCTCGATCAGCGTGTGCACGACCTTCTCGATGGAAAGCTGGACGAATGGCGTGGTGTCATAGGGGTAGGTGATTTCGACGCCGTCGGGCAGTGTCGGGCCGATTTCCGTCAGGGCAGCCTTGACCCGTGCCGCCGTGTCGAGAGCATTGGCGCCGGTTGCCAGGTTGACGGCAAAGCCCGTGGAAGGGAGGCTGTTCTGGCGGGAGCTCATGCCGTAGCTCTCCTGACCGATCTCGACATTGGCGATATCACTCAGGCGCACCGTTGCGCCATCCGGTTCGACCTTCAGGATGATCGCCTCGAAGTCGTCGACGGTGCGCAGCTGGCTCTGCGCGGTCATGGTGACGGTCAGCTGCTGGCCTTCGACCACGGGCTGTCCGCCGAGCGAACCGACCGATACCTGGGTGTTCTGGGCCTGGATCGCGCTGGTGACATCGCTCGGGGTCAGCTGGTATTTCTGCAGCTTCAAGGGATCGAGCCAGATCCGCATCGCATAGCCCGTACCGAAGATGTCGATGCTGCCGACGCCTTCCAGGCGCTTGATCTGGTCTTCGATGCTGGTGGTGAACACGTCGCCGAGGTCGACGGAGCTGCGCGTGCTGTCCGTCGACACCAGGGCGCCGACCATCAGAATGCTCGAGGTCGACCGGGTAACGGAGATGCCCGCCTGCTGCACGACGTCGGGCAGTTGCGACTGCACCAGCTGGAGCTTGTTCTGCACCTGCACCTGAGCGATTTCCGGATCGACCGTATTGCCGAAGGTCAATGTCACACTGGCGCTGCCGGTGCTGGACGCGGAGGTCATATAGGTCAGATCGTCGAGACCGGTCATGCCGTCTTCGATGATGCTGGTGACCGATTTCTCCACGGTTTCAGCGCTCGCGCCATTGTAGCCGGCTGCGATCCGAACGGTCGTCGGGGCGATGTCGGGATACTGGGAGATCGACAGGGTCGAGATCGCCAGGGCGCCGCCCAGCATGATGACGATCGCGATGACCCAGGCGAACACTGGGCGCCGAATGAAGAACTTCGCCATTGCAAATTTCCTGCCGTAATTTCGAGTTGGCTTGCTGACAGTGACGAAGGTCTACTGCTTGGGCGCCGGTTCGCCTGGTGCTTCAGGCTGTTGTGTCTGCACGACGAGTCCATTTTCGTCGACGGTCGATTCCACCGGGGCGACGGTCGCGCCGTCGGCGATCCACTGGAAGCCGTCAACGATGAGCCGATCACCTTCTGCCACGCCTTCCGCGACCAGCCAGTTGTTGCCGGAGACCTGGCTGATGGGGAAGATCCGCGTCTCCACCTTGTTGTCGGCGGTGACGAACTTCGCCGAGAGCTCGCCGCGGGCGTTGCGGTTGGCGGCGCGCTGCGGGATCAGGTAGCCGGTTTCCTCCCCAAGGATCACGGTCGCCCGCACGTACATTCCCGGTAGGATGACGTCGTCCGGATTTTCGAACAGGGCGCGGATCTGGTAGGTGCCGGTGCTCTCGCTGACGGCCATTTCCGCCATGTCGAGCTTGCCGGTCGTCGCATATTCCGTGCCGTCCTCCAGGGTCAGGCGGATGTCGGCGTTGCGCGGATCACCGCTCAGGCGCCCCGATGCCATGGCCGAACGCAGTTCGAGCAGATTGGTGCTCGATTCCGTCAGGTCGATGTACATGGGGTCCAGCTGGCGCAGCGTCGTCAGCGCCTCCGCCTGATTGGCCGTCACGATATTGCCGATGGCGACGTTGGAGAGGCTGGTGACACCGTCGAAGGGCGCCCGGATCTTGGTCAGATCGAGGTTGATCTCGGCAGTCTGCAGGGCAGCCTTCGCCTGTGCGACGTCGGCTTTCGCCTGCAGGAGCGTCACGCGGGCGTTCTCATACTCGATCTGCGTAGCGCCGCTGTTGACGAGCCGTTCGTAGCGGGCAAGGTTTGCCTCCGCGCTCGGAACGCCCGCTTCGGCTCTCGATACATTGGCACGGGCTTCGGCGACCTGTGCCTCATAGATGTCGTCCTCGATCTGGAAGAGCAGGCTGCCCTCCCTGACTTCGCTGCCTTCCTTGAAGGCGATCTCGCGAATGGCGCCGGTGACGCGCGGCCGGATCTCTGCGGTGCGGAAAGCCGTGGCGCGGCCGGGCAGGACCCGCGTGATGGGATATTGCTGTTCGGTCATGAGCACGACGCTGACGGGGCTCGGCGGGCGCTCCTGGGCCTGGGCAGCGGGAGCCGCCCCATCTCCGGAGTCGCTGCAGGAGGCCAGCGCCAAAGTAAAAAGGAGCGGCAGGCAAAGCTTACGTGCGGTCATGAGATCATCCAACAGCGGCAATAGAGAAATGGTCAGCCACATCCAGACGGCAGTGGCGGAACCCGCATGGGCATCCCCGTCACCATACGAAATAGGCGTCTAAAGCGCCATCGATGAGAAGGCACCCGTCATTAATAAGTGACGTAAATCAATAACCGTCACTTAGCAAGTGGGTTTTGCAGTGCTGCATTGACGAGCTCGATCAGGCCCTCGCAGCGCGCCTGAAGATCGGCAGGATCTGTCTTGACCAGGAAGACCGGGTGCAGAATAGCGGAAAAGGCGGAGGCAACGGTGGAACTCAACTGCTCGGGGTTGCTGCAGGTGTAGACGCC